>JBAULP010000114.1:0-14200 GCA_049578265.1 Acidobacteriaceae bacterium | reverse complement strand
CTGAAGTGCCCTCCGCCGCCGCCGAAGTGCCCGCTCCCGCTTCCACCTCCGCTAAACCCACGCCCCGCGCCTCCCGTAAAGTGATCCACCACCATACGGCTCTGTCCGCCCTCTCCCATCCGCGTCGACACGGTAAAGCCCTTCGCCCTGCTGTCGAACGCCATCACGCTGGACCGCGCAATCACCTTGCCGCCCTCTGTTACGCCCATCAGCCGATGGGCCTCCAGCGTCGGCGCGCTCGCCGCATGCATCCTCTGTAGCGCCGGCTCCCGAAACTCCCTCGGCGTCTCCCCCAGCAACTTCACCTCGGTCCCGGAGTGGTACGCCACGCGCTCAATCCCCCCACCTCTTCGCACCGCACCGCCGCCCTTGCGGTCGGTCCGCATAAAGACCCCATGCCTCAAATTCCGCGGCTCCTCGCCTTCCTTATCCCGCGGATGCAGCGGCACATACCCCAGCCTCTTACCCACCTTCACCCAGCGCAACGGGCAGCGGTGATGATGGTTCCGCCCCGCAACCCACGCATACCGTCCGCCCCACCATATCCAGTCTCCCGCATGGCAAACCGCCCAGTCGTAGCCCGCATCATCAAACCCATCCTCCCACCCCAGGTCCATAGCGATCGGCCCGGCCATCGGGTCCATCATGTCGTCGAAACCATACGGCGAGCAGGGGAAAAAGTCGTAGTCTTCCCCCCACACCGGCACCGGCGCGGCCCCTCCGCTAGTCTCCTGTTCCGCCATCAACTCATCGCTCACCGCCTCCCGAGCCAACGTCGCATCCTTCATCTGCTCAGCCGTCGGCGCCGGAGTCTGCGGCGACTCCGCCTGCGCAGACTGTCCCTGTATCGCCTGTTCCTGCATCGACTGTCCCGGCATCTCCGCAGCCGCGCCCTGCTTATCCGCTCCAGCAATCTTCGCGCTCACCCGCAACAGCCCACCCTTGGCCGTAGCGTGCTCTCCACCCCACCCATTCGTGGGCTCCCAGCAAGTTCCATAAGGCTTGCAATTAAAGAAGACGCCCTTCGCCTCCATATCCGCCAACCCCGGCAGCGGCTCTTTCAACCCCGCGTCCTTCATCACCTGATGCAAAGCAGCCGACCGCTCCTCTACGCGCTTAATCGCCCAGGCCTGAAACACCGCATTGCTCGCATGCTCTGGTCCCGCAGCCGTGGCCTCCAGAAAACCATCGCCGAAGGTATACGTGTGCCCTAGCAGCGGAGAAAGCGACCCACCCGGATGTTCCTTCCCGAACGAGAGCGGCGTAATTGTCGTTGTGTCTGTGTAGGCGTTGATTCGGAGGCTTGCAGTATGCCCGGGCAGTACGCGTATAAAGTCGTTCGGCGTCGCCAGGTAGTACGACTCCCGAAGGACATTCGGATGCAGATTCAACACCGCCACTCCCGTCAGCAGCGTCATCTCCGTGTTCGGAACCCCATCCTTCGTCGTCAAAGTATCAAACGCCAGCGCCGAGTCATTCCCCAGGTACATCGTCGACGCATCTTCAAACTCGATCTCCACCTGCCCTTTTCCCGTCACCACCGTGAACCCCGTCTGCAACGGCATATTCACGGTCCCATCCACCCACGGTGCCATATCTTTCAGCCCCTTCGCCTTGCCCACCGCCACCCGTACATCGCCCTCCACCAGGCTCAGTCGCACAATCTGCGGATACAACTCCTTCGGATGCACCGAGCTCGGATCCTGCACATGCATCTGCACCTGCGCCCCCGCCAGCGCAACCCAGGCACCTGCGGAAAGTACAGCAATCGTCATCAGAAAGCTAAATCTCAAAGTGCGCGCGACGTTCATGGCAGCCTCCACCGGCATGCGCCCCGCAAGCAGTAGAAGCTCCATCCCCGGCAACCCTGCTCCAACCTGACGCGCGCCGTGCTGATTCCTCAAACACGGAACCCACCCAAAATACGCGCGACCCGACAGAAGAGTCGCAGCTTCACAAAAATTATTTCGTTCGTGTCACGACCGCCGCCGCCACCACCCCAACCCCACCCGCCGCCCCCCGCGCTTACGTCAACAAATACGCCAGCCCAATCAACGAAATCACCACCCACAACCCCAGGTCCGCTTGGGCAGCTCCGCGTATGGAATCAAATAGGTTCATCCGCAACCATCCCTTCTCCCGCCAATACGAAATACAGCAGCTCGCTCAGCGACATCCTCTCCAACCGCGCAGAAAGCCTCTCCTGCACCGCAAGCCTCTCGTACGCCCGTCCATTCCCATTCGCCGGCATGCTCTCTAGTACGCTGCCGCGGTCTCTCAGGTTCAGTGGTTTCGACAAAATATCCGTAATTCCCCCATCGGCCGCAAGGTTCCGCAACGTTACTCGCATCGTCATTCCGTCCATCGTCATCTCGCTCCTCATTCGCTCTCTCCTAAACCGATCCCTCACCACTACCAGCCGCAGGCTTCTCCTCTTGCGAACCCCAAGGCCCGCGCGGCCCCCACTCATCTCTCGGACCCCATCCGCACTTCCGCCGTTCGCGCATCCCGGCTTTGAACCGCTCGCGCTCCTCCGGCGTCATCTGAGCCCAGCGCATCTCCATCTGCTGCTTCCATCCTCGCCGTCCCACTCCCGGCCCATGCTTGTGGATCCCGCCCAGCAGAATCTTGCTCAAGATCACCAGCCCCAGCGCCTGCACAAACGAAATCGTCTTCAACCCAAAGATCACCGGCATCAGCCAGTTCCACAGGTGCTCGGTCACAAACCCAAACACCGTAAGCGCCAGCGCCACGATCACCACAATCTTCAATACCTTCCACATTCGAAACCGTCTCATCGCATCCTCACTTCCAAAACCTACTTCCAAAACTCACTTCCCAAAATCTTCATCCAGCTCCTGCAGCCGCTCCCGCAGCGTCAGCACCGCGTACCTTTTCCGCGAGAGCAGCGTATTCACGCTCACCCCCGTCTCCTCGCTCAACTCCTTAAAACTCTTCCCCATCAACTCATGCGCCACAAACACCTCCCGCTGATTCGCCGGCAACTCCTCCAGCGCCTCATCGATCGTGTCCAGCAGCACATTCCGCGCATAGATCGCATCCGGCCCCGCATCCGGCGAAGGCAACAGCTCCTCCAGCATCGGAGCCTCTTCCTCCGCGCTCACCGCGTCATTCAACGACGCAGTCTTCTTCCGCCGAAACAAATCCACAATCCGATTTCGCGCCACGCGAAACATCCACGCCGTCGTATGCTCAGCCGGCTTCATCAGCCGATACGCCTCAATCAGCTCGTAAAAAACATCCTGCAGCACATCTTCCGCATCGGCCGTATCCAGCACGCGCTTGCGTATAAACCCGCGCAGCCGCGGCTCATCGCGTTCAAACGCCTCTGCGATGAATCGGTCCTGCTCGCTTACGCTCATCTCCGGGCTCGGCATCGTGCTCCTTTCCGAATGCCCTGCAACGCGCTTCTCTCTACGGTCTAAGCAGTTAACGATGGACCCACAAGAATATTGTGCTCCCCCGAAATATTTCTCCAAACAATTCACCGACGCCCAATGTCACCATCCCTTAACATTCCTCCATCTCCTAAAAATTTAGTTGACAATCCATCCCCTCCCGTCCTAACCTCCTAACTCAATAGGAGTCGCCATGGCCAAGCGCGAAAAACCCACCCTCACCAAGCTCGAACTCCAGCTCATGCAAGTCATCTGGCGTCTCGGCGCCTGCACCGTAGCCGAAGTCCAGCAGGAGCTTCCACAGGACCTCGCCTACACCACCGTCCAGACCATGCTCAACATCCTCACCCGCAAAGGCAAGCTCAAGCGCGAGCTCCACGGCCGCGCATTCGAGTACGCCGCCACCGTCACCGAAGCCAAGGCCACCACCCACGCCCTCCGCGACCTCATCGACCGCATGTTCGGCGGCAGCAGCGAAGAATTAGTGATGACCCTCCTCAAGAGCCGCCAGATCGACGCCGAAAAAATCGCCGAACTCACCCGCCGCCTCGAAGCCGAGCGCCTCAAGAACGAGGAGGCATAAATGCATCTACTCGAAGCCCTCCCGCGCATCCAAACCTGGCTCCTCAACTACCTCCTCAACTGCCTCTGGCAGGCCCCACTCCTCTTCGCCGCCGCCTGGCTCGCCACCCGCCCCCTCCGCCGCCGCAGCCCCGCCGCCGAGCACCGCATCTGGGTCGCAACCCTCTTCCTCCAACTCACCCTCCCCGCCATCACCCTCTCTCCGCGCCAGCTCCTCAACGCCCTCGAGCAACTCATCCCCTGGCACACCGCCCACACCACTACCACCGCGCTCATCACCATCACCACCGGCCCCGCGCAAGCCCACACCGGTCTCGAACTCCCCGCCGCCATCGTCGCCCTCATCCTCGCCGCGTACGCACTCACACTCCTCTACTTCGCCGCGCGCCTCCTCCACGGACTCCGCAACACCGCGGCCCTCAGCCGCAACACGCAACCCATCGCGCTCACACCAGAGGCTGCAGCAACCTGGTCACGCTGCGCCCAACACTTCCACGTCCCCAACGCGCAGTTAGCCGAATCCACCGCAGCGCCTTACCCCCTCACGATCGGCCTGCGCAGCCCGCGCATCCTTCTTCCAAAAAACCTCGCCGCCACTATCTCACCGGACGACCTGGCCGCCGCGCTAGCCCACGAGTTCGCGCACATCCATCGTCGCGACTTCGCAAAGAATCTCGCCTACGCCGCCCTCTCCATCCCCATCGCCTTCCATCCCATCCTCTGGCTCACGCGCACGCGCATCGAAGAGACCCGCGAGATCCTCTGCGACACCCTAGCCGCCCAGGCCCTCACCGGCGCCGAACCTTACGCCCGCTCGCTCCTCCGCCTCGCCGCGCTCTTCATCGACACACCCCACCGCAACCTCCACGCCATCGGCATCTTCGACACCACCATCTTCGAAAGGAGACTTATGAACCTCACCCAAAAACCCACCCACCTCCGCACCCTCCAGCGCATCGCCCTCACCATCGCCGTCCTAACGCTAGGCATCGCCACCTGCGCCTCAGCGCTAGCTTTGCGCCTGAACGTAACCGCATCCGCAACGTCCGCACCCGCCCAAACTCCAGAGCACAGCAAGGCCCTCCCCGTTCAAGCGAGAGTCATCAACGGCCAGCGCATCACCTTCGTCGAGCCCGTCTATCCTGCATCCGCTAAGAAAGCCAAACTGAACGGCACCGTAGTCCTCGCCGCCGTCATCGGCAAAGACGGAACGATTAAATCCCTTCACGTCTTCTCCAGCACCTCACCCATCTTCGATAGCGCAGCCCTCAAAGCCGTACGCAGATGGACCTACAAGCCCTACCTCCTCAACGGAAAGCCCGTCGAGGTCGACACCCACATCACCGTCAACTTCGCCCTCAACCCGGAACCGAAACCCGAACCGTCGCCAGACCCATCCTCCGCGCACGCCACGGCGTCTTCGGACTCCCCTATGCACATAGGCGGTGAAGTCACGCGCCCCGTGGTGTTGAACCAGGTCGAGCCGGAGTACAGCAAGCAAGCCAAGGCCGCTAAGTTTTCCGGCGATGTCGAAGTCTATTTGGTGGTCGATAAGGAGGGCCACCCCGCGAACGTTCGGGTGGTGAAAGGCGTGGGCATGGGCCTTGACGAGAAGGCAGTCGAAGCCGTCCGCCAATACCGTTTCAAGCCTGCCACTCTGGACGGAAGACCCGTTCCCGTCGATCTCTACATCGACGTCAACTTCAAGATCCTGTAGCAGTGGCACAACAAACCGCCGGTGTCCAAACACTCATCCCAGCCCTTGATCCCGACCAACGCCTCCGACCACAACGCCTGCCGGGTGCCCCATTCATGCCCAAGCACTTGGGGCATGAGTGGGCTCGCACAAACCCGACACCCACAACGCCCACCCTCAACTCACCAACACCAAACTCTAGCCGTCCGCGCAGGACCCAGAATTTAAACGCTTGCAATGCGTATCGTTTATAAACGAAAATGTAGCAGTGTACGAGATACGTCATTACCTTACCCCGGATGGAAAAGACGTTTATCTCGATTGGCAACGTAAGCTGCGCGACACCAGGGCGAGAATCGCAATCGATCGTCGGATCAACCGTATAGAGCTTGGCAACCTTGGAGATCACAAGTTCCTGACGGATGGAGTTTGAGAGCTGCGCATCGATGGAGGGCCCGGATACCGTGTGTAGTATGCGCTCGCAGGTTCTCAGATCATCTTGTTGCTCTGCGGAGGCGACAAGCGGACGCAGGATGCAGACATATCTCGCGCCTGTGCGTACTGGCAAGATTGGCAAAGGAGAGATTGAGCATGTCAAAGACGTCGACGAAAGATAAATCACACGATGAAGCCATGGCGGAGCTCTACCAGCAGGATCCCGCCTACGCCGTGCAGGTGCTCAATAGCATCCTCGAAGACGGCGAGCAGGGAGAGCTTCTGGTGGCTCTCCGCCAGATGGCCAAAGCCTTCGGTGGCGTGCGGAGCATCGCTGAAAAGGCCAACCTCAACGCTACCCAGCTCTATCGCACGTTGTCCGAAGAAGGAAATCCAGAGCTCGCCAGCCTCGCGGCCATCCTCAAGGCGATGGGCCTCCGCCTCGCGGTGGAGCGCGTAAAGGCCGCCTGACTCACCACTTCCTCCGCCCCCGCCCCTTCGCCTTCCCACCAACCTTCTTCTCTTTCCCTTTAGCCTTCTTCGCCTCACTCTTCCCCCCGCGCCCCTGCGCGCCGGCGACCACCTTCGGCTCCGTCCCCGGCAGCAACGCAAACTGCAGCCGCCGCTGCTGCCGATCGATCCGGTCCAGAAGCACATGCACCCGCTGCCCCAGCGCAAACACATGCCCCGTCCGCGCCCCCACAATCGTCCTGTCGGTATCCCGATACGAGTAGTAGTCCCCCACCAGCGACCCCATCGGCACCAACCCCTCGATAAACATGTCATCGAGCTCCACAAAAAATCCATACTTCGTGCACGAAAGAATCACAGCAGGGAAGTCATCGCCAATCTTATCGGCCATGAACCGGATCTTCTTCCACTCAATCAACTCCCGCTCAGCATCCGCAGCCCGCCGCTCGGCCTGCGAACTCTCCACCGCAATATCACTCAACTCCTCCGCAGCAATCGGATCAGCGATCTCGCTCGTCGTCCGGAGCGGAGTGAAGGACCCCTGTAGCTCGTTCGAATCGCCACGAGCATTGTCCTCTCGACCGGAGGCGCGTTTCTGCGCCGCCGTGGAGACGCCCCTGTATTTGCCCTCTTCCGCACCAGCAACACCCTGGGTGCCCCATTCATGCGCTCGCTTTTGGCGCATGAGTGGGCCCGCACCATGCTTCCCCCGCGCCAACTCCGCAGCCCAGGGCTGCCAATCATCCGACCGAATCTCCCCACCCCGTGGATCCACCCCATCCCGCAACAGCGCCCGCACCAGCCGATGCACAATCAAATCCGGATACCGCCGTATCGGCGACGTGAAGTGCGTATACGAAGGCGACGCCAGCGCAAAATGCCCCTCATTCTTCTCCGCATACCTCGCCTGCTTCAACGACCGAAGCATCAGGTACGCCAGGATCCTCTCCTCCGGCGTCCCACTAATCCGTCGCACCAGCCGCTGATACATCTGAGGCGTCACCGGTATGCTCTCCGGAATCTCATGCTGCTGCGCCCCGCGCGAGTCTCTTCCTCTCGCCGCGCGCTGCCGCGACTCCCGCCGATCCGCCTTCATCGTCACCTTCCGCACCGCCAGCGTCCCCAACCCCAGCGAATGCCCAAACCCCGCCGCCGTCTCCTCAAACTCCACAATCCGCTTCGGGTCCGGCATCTCATGGATCCGATAAATCGACGCCACCCCCTTCCGATCCAACTCGCCCTCCAGACCCCGCCCTTCTAACCAGTGCGCCACGCACTCATTGGCCGACAGCATGAACTCCTCAATCAGCCGGTGCGCCCACCCCCGCTCCGACCGCACAATCGCCTTCATATTCCCATCCGGATCAAACTCGACAATAGGCTCCGGCAGGTCAAAATCAATCGACCCCCGCCGCACCCGTTTCTTGTTCAGCCTCAGCGCCAGGTCGAGCATCGCGTCGAACGCCCGCGGCAGATCCGGGTGCTCGGCGTCGATCCTCTCCCTCTCCGCCAGGTCTTCCGCAGTCGGTGCACGAAAACCCGGTTCAGACCCTCGATTTGCAACCGATAACCCGGTTCGGTGCGCATTCAAATCAGCAGCTTTTCCCGCATTCAAGCACTGTTGCACGCTCGTATACGTCATCCGCCGCACACTGCGAATGATGCTCTCCGCCAGCCGATAACGGACAATCTCACCTTCAGAATCAATCTCCATGATGCAGCTAAGTACAAGCCTGTCTTCATTTGGGAGCAGGCTGCACATGCCGCTGGAGAGCGCATGGGGCAGCATCGGCACCGCCCGATCCGGAAAATAGACGCTCGTTCCCCGCAATCGAGCCTCCGTATCCACCGCCGACCCCGGCCGCACATACCAGCTCACGTCTGCAATATGAACCTGTAACTCGCTGTTTCCATTGGACATACGGCGCACCAGCACCGCGTCATCGAAGTCCCTTGCCGTCTCGCCGTCAATCGTAACGATCGGCAGCCCCCGGAAATCTTCTCTGTTTTCAATCACTTCCGGAGCCAGCGTAGCAACCGTCTCCAGCGCCCGCTCCTCCGCCTCGGCCAGCACGGGAGCAGGGAAAGCATGTGGAATGTGATGTTTACGGATCACAATCTCCACATCCACCCCAAACCCATCCGGAGGCCCCAACACCTCTACGACCCGGCCCCTCGCCGGCCGTCCTGGGCCCGGAAAACTGAGGATCTCCACGTCCACCGCCAGCCCTTCCAGGGGCCGCTTAGGATCTTTGGATTCATGCGCTTGCAGCGTCTTCCGAGCCTCAGCCCCAAGCATCCTATGTGGCGAATCCGCCACACTTCCGATGACCTCATCGCCGTCGGCAATGGCGATCGGCCCCCCTAATCGGTCGTCCCACGGTGTAACGAAGTTACCCTTAAGTGTTTCAAAATCATTACGTTGGTGACGATTCGCGTAATGGAAGATTCCTACGATGGTGGGGTTGCGCCGGGTGAGTATGCGCGCAATGCGCCCGGAGCGGCGTCCGTCTCTACCCGGAAGTGCTTCATCTACAAGGACTAAGTCCCCTTGCATCGCTCCGTGGATCTCGTTCGGTGGGATGAAAATATCGTCCTGTTTTTGCTGTTTTGGTGCGGGTCTTAGCCCGGTTTCAGGTTGCAATCCGGCACCTTCAACACGGTTTTGAGACGGACTCCGCGCTTCCGGCCGCACAAACCCGAATCCATCCCGATGAAGATCCAACCGCCCACTCACCAGCCGTTCCCGACCCCCTCGAACCGCGGCCTCCATCCCATCCCAAAGGCCCTGTGTTTGCCTCCGCTCGGGCCCTGCATCTTCCTGATTTGTCGACACTTCTCGCACAGGAATGGACCACAGGCCGTCCTCGATCCGGGTCAGCTCCCCCCTGGCCGCCAGGCGGGTAAGCTGTTCCACCAGCAGCCGGCGTTCGCGCCCACCGCCCAAACCGAGCTCGCGAACGAGTTGTTTATAACCCGCCTTCCGCCCGGCCGAGCGTGCGATTCGGGCGAGCAAATCCTTGTCACTTCTGTCGTGCGACGAGGGGTAAGAACGGTGTTTCGGGGTCCGAGCCATGGTCTAGGACGAGCATACGCGGGCCCGCGGTGGCGCGTACAAAACCCGGAAAAACCTCGAAATACGAGGCAATCCATGCACAAATCCGGGTCGCGCGGGGAGGGTGGAACCAAGACAAATAAGAGCGCAGACGTTAATATGCTCTAATTACCTCAGTAATGTTAACCAAAGAGTATATAGTTATGTTGTTGATATGGATGGACTTACTGTTTGTATCACTCTATGTTCTTCTCATCTGGTTTGTCCAGAGAAATCTTAGAAATATTTCAACTACTGCCCAAGGAGAACTACGCATCATGAAAACCATCGCCATCCGCACCTTCGTCGTCGCCCTCGCAGTCGCTGGGTTCAGCGCTTCCTCCGTTTACTCGGCATCGACCGCTCGTGCAAACCAGGCCAAGATCGCGGTGACGGCCCCCGGCATGGTGAGCACTCCGGCTCCCACCTGCTGGCCCGGCAAAACCTCTTGTGGTCTTGACTAATCCGCTACGAAAGCGCCGAAAATTAGCAAATTAAATGGTGCAATCGCTGCGCCTCCTGTGTACGATACTCTTATCGCGCACCGGAGGCGTTTGCCATGGATACGAAGCTACTCATGGAATATTCCATCTTCGCTAATCTCATCATCGGGGTTGGCGCATTGGTGTTGATGAGCCGGAAGCACCTGTTCCGCGACTTCGGTTTTCTCGCAGCGTTCCTTGCAGTAAACAGTCTCGAAGATGCGATCTCAATCCCTATCCTCTTTTTTCGCAAGGATGTGGGTATCTCCAAAGTTGTAGCGTACGACGTCTACTTTTATTCGCACCTGATTCTGTTCTTTGCTGAAAACGCGTTGCTGCTTCTCGTGATCTACAGCGTCTTCCGGCACGCCATGAAGCCGCTGGAGGGATTGCACCGCGCCGGCAAAATTGTCTTCCGTTGGGTGGGGGGAGTCTCCGTAGCGCTTGCACTTGCACTTGCTCTTGGGCCCCACGCGGCCGGCCCGAATATGTTGGCGATGGTAGAAGGCCAGATGCAGCAGGGCACCAGCGTACTGATTCTTTGCCTGTTGCTGTTCGTCTGCTTCTGCACTCGCTATCTCGGCTTGACCTATCGGAGTCACATCTTTGGCGTGAGCCTGGGGTTAGGAGTCTTCGCTACGGTGGCCTTGGTCGAATCCGCGTGGATTGCCAGTGCGACAGGACCGGCGATCTACTCTCCGATCTATGCCTTTGCGGCCTTTGGAGCCTGCGCAGGCATGCTGGTATGGGGAGCCTACTTCGCGATGCCGGAGCCGGAGCGGAAGATGATTCTGCTGCCCACGACCTCGCCGTTCTTCCTCTGGAACCGTATCTCCGAGGCGCTTGGTGACGAGCCTGGTTTCGTCGCGATCGCCGGCTTCAAGCCGGAGATGCTGGCACCCGCGGAGCTGGCGGCGTTCACGGCTGGATCGAAGCGCGCGCGCGATCGCGAGATCGAAGCGGAGCGTGCGGCGCGTGCTGAGCGAGAGTCTGAGATCGCACAGGCTGCGCAGCAGTCCATGAACATCCACTCGATCGCCATGCAGCGGTAGTCTTCGCCGATGGAACCGGTGACGCATCTTCTTACCGGAGCATGCCTCTCTCGCACTGGCCTTAATCGCAAAGCGGCATACGCCACGCTGACGATGGTGATCGCGGCGGAGTTCCCGGACATCGACACGCTGTGGAGTCTGCGCGGACCGATCGAGGGCTTCCAACATCATCGCGGCATCACGCATACCTTTCTCGGGCTGCCCTTTGAGGCGGCACTGATTGTTGCGGGCGTCTACGCGTGGCATCGCTGGCGCATCGCACGAGCCAAGCGAAGTGCGGCACGCGGCACGCACCTTGTCGCTGCATCCACGCGCGCGAAGCCTCTGAACGTTGCTCCGGTGCGCTGGGGCATGTTGTATCTGTTAGCGCTGGTAGCGTTGCTAAGCCATCTGCTGCTGGATTACACGAACAACTATGGGCTGCGGCCTTTCTTCCCCTTCAACGACCACTGGTATGCCGCATCGATCGTCTTCATCTTCGATCCCGTCATGTTTGTGCTGCTGATAGGGGCGCTGATTGCGCCGTGGCTCTTCGGCCTGGTGAACGCGGAGGTAGGCGCAAAGAAGCAGCCATTCCGCGGCCGCGGCTGGGCGATTGCGGCGCTGGTGGGCGTGGTGGCGTGGTGGAGTCTGCGCACCGTTGAGCATCAACACGCGATCCAGATGGCCACAACGCAGAGCATCGCCGCGCCAACGCCGCCCGGCACAACGGACACCAGCCCGAACACTGCTGCAGCAACTGGGGACGCAGCGCAGCCTGGGGCCGCAGCGCAGCCTGGGGACACAACGCAGCCCATCCCCATCTATCTGCCGGTCCGCAAGGCGTTGGCGAGCCCCGATATCCTGAGCCCCTTTCGCTGGTCCGCAGTGATGGACTTCGGGCCGGTCTATCAACTTGCGGAGATCAACACGAGGACGAACACGCTGGTGATGGGGGAGACGACCTATCCGAAGCCTGGCCGCGGTCCGGTGGTGCTCGCGGCGGAAGAGAGCAAGCTAGGGCGCGTGTACATGGATTGGTCGCCGATGCCGTTTGTGCAGGTGATCAAACCGGACAGCGCGCTGGCGATGGTCGCAGGTGATCCTGTGGCGCATGTGGTGACGTTCCGCGATCCGCGCTTTATGGGAGGGCCGCTGGAGGAGGGGGGGCGCCAGCCGCTGGTCGGCGTCGTCAAGCTCGACGCGCAGAACCAGGTGCTGCAGCAGAGCATGGACGGCAGGGTCGAGCACTAGAGGCAAACCGTGCGGCGAAGGCATTTTGTTGATAGCGTGAAACTCTTTTTGCTGAGGGAACCCGGCGCACAGGCTACAATCGAGGAACGCGGCAAAGATGCCGTAAACCCTACAACGAAGGCCTGACTATCATGCTTGCCATCCTCATTCTCGTGCTCGCTGCGTTGAGCCGCCTTCTGCCGCACCTCTTCCATAACATTGCGTTCAATTTTACCGCCGTGGGTGCTGGCTTGTTGTTCTTCGGATCGCGCCGGCCGCGCTGGCAGACGGTGCTGGCTGTAGCCGTGATGGCGCTAATGGACGTGTTTCTGACCACGAAGGTCTACGGCTATGCGTTCCACGTGAGCGCGTATCTGACGACGTGGGCCTGGTATGCGGCGGTCTGCCTGCTGGGCAGAGCGCTGCTGCGCAAGGTGACGGTGTTGCGCGTGGTTGGCGGTGTGCTGGCGTCGGCGACAAGCTTCTTCCTGCTAAGCAACTTCATGGTGTGGATGGGCAGCGGCAGCCTGGCGCTGTATCCGCATACGGCAAGCGGATTGGCCGCATGCTACTACTCCGCGCTGCCGTTCTATGGCAACGACCTGCTGTCCACGGGCATCTTCGCGGCCGCGTTCTTCGGGCTGCCGGTGCTGGCGACGCGCGTGGTGGAGTCGATGCGTTCGGCGCAGCAGCCCATCGCGTAGGTTCGTAAGCATCGCGAGTGCACATCGTTCGAGAAACAACAAAGGCCGCGCTGGGTGCGCGGCCTTCGTGTTTCTAATGTTGGTTTGCCCTACTGATGCTCTTCGCTGGGAAGGGTCACGCCCTTGCGGCCGTCGAAGACCTTGCGCACGATGTAGAAGGCCAGCGCGATGCAGCCGGCAATCGCAACGCCGAGAACGACTCCGTGATGATGGTGTACGAGGTCCCGGATGGAGTGAACCAGCTTAGGTCCAAACCATATGGTGAGCAGGGAGCAGGCGATGAACTGCGCAAACTTGCCGCAGAAGATGGCCAGCAGGAAGAGTACGGGCTTCATCTCAAAGACGCCGGCGGAGAACTCGAAGAGCTTGAGTGGCGTGGGCGGCGGGAGCATGGCCGGGATCATGATGGCGAGGAACTCCTGGCGCTCAAAGCGGTCGCGAATGTTCTCATAGCGCTCGCGGTTGATGCGCTTGAGCAGGAAGAACTCTCCGCCCGCGCGGCCGATGAAGAAGGGCACCAGCGAGCCAAGCGTGGAGGCTGCGGCGGCCATCAGGCTATAGGCGAGGAAGCGATGGTGGTTGGCGGCCACGTAGCCGATCACCACGCCGTCCATGGAGACAGGAATGGGGAAGAGCGCGGAGTCGATGAGGGCGAGGCTGCCGACGCCCCAGATGCCGAGAGGCTTCAACACCGCCAGCAGGACGGCGGAGAATTTATGCAGAAGTGCGATGGGTCCAAGTTTCACTGAATCTACATTCTACCGTTCCATTGGATGCTCGGTATGGCCAGCGAGGAGATCCAGCGCGTGTGGCAGCAGGTCAAGCACCGCGCGCAGAGAGCTCTCCGCGCCGCGCGGGTTGCCTGGGAGGTTGAGGATAAGGGAGTTACCGGCGATTACACTGACTCCGCGGCTCAGAGCGGCGAAGCGAGTGTGGCGCGCTCCATCCTGGCGAATGAGTTCCGCGAGGCCGGGAACCAGGCGCGTGGCGACGGCCAGGGTGGCCTCTGGAGTGATGTCGCGGGACGCGAGGCCGGTGCCGCCAGTGGTGAGT
>JBAULP010000113.1:0-49512 GCA_049578265.1 Acidobacteriaceae bacterium | reverse complement strand
CAACGGGGCTCAAGTCTGCGACCGAAATTGCGAAATTGGCCGTTTCTACGGAAGCGGTCATTTGGTAGGGGAGCATTCTGTGGAGTCCGACGGTAGACCGAGAGGACTACTTGACGCCACGGAAGAGACTCTGCCGGCATAAGTAGCGATAAACACGATGAGAACTCGTGTCGCCGAAAGTCTAAGGTTTCCTGAGGAAGGTTAATCCGCTCAGGGTTAGGCGGGTCCTAAGGTGAGGCCGAGAGGCGTAACTGATGGACAGCAGGTCAACATTCCTGCCCCGCCAAACGAACGTTTGACGATGGGGTGACGCAGTAGGATAAGGGAGTCGGGTGATGGATATCCCGATCGGACAGTGAAAGCCGGATCCCGCAGGAAAATCCACGGGGTCGTTAACGGTGAGACTGTACGCGAGACCACACGGTCGCAAAGTTCCTGATTTCACGCTGCCGGGAAAAACCTCTAAGGAGTTCGTTTGGCGCCCGTACCTCAAACCGACACAGGTAGACAAGGTGAATATCCACAGGCGCTCGAGAGAACGCTCGCTCAGGAACTAGGCACATTAGCCCCGTAACTTCGGGAGAAGGGGTGCCCCGCTAGGGTTTATAGCCCGAGGGGGCCGCAGTGAAATGCGTTCGGCGACTGTTTAACAAAAACACAGCTCTCTGCTAAGTCGAATACGACGTATAGGGGGTGACGCCTGCCCGGTGCCGGAAGGTTAAAGGGATGGCTTAGAGCCGCAAGGTTCGAAGGCTTGATCTGAAGCCCCGGTGAACGGCGGCCGTAACTATAACGGTCCTAAGGTAGCGAAATTCCTTGTCGGGTAAGTTCCGACCTGCACGAATGGCGTACCGATCGAACGACTGTCTTGGCGAACGGCTCGGCGAATTTGTGGTTCCGGTGAAGACGCCGGATGCCCGCATCTAGACGGAAAGACCCCGTGCACCTTTACTGCACTCTGGTCATGAGTAACGGGATTGTCTGCGTAGGATAGGTGGGAGCCTGGGAACCCTCGGTTTCGGCTGAGGGGGAGGCAACGGTGAAATACCACCCTGATGATTCTGTCGCTCTAACTTACGCCCCTCGACGGGGCGGAGGACACGGCCAGACGGGTAGTTTGACTGGGGCGGTCGCCTCCTAAATGGTAACGGAGGCGCTCAAAGCTCGGCTCAGGCGGATTGGAAACCCGCCGTGGAGTGCAAGAGCATAAGCCGGGTTGACTGCGAGACACACAGGTCGAGCAGGCACGAAAGTGGGATCTAGTGATCCGGTGGTTCTGCGTGGAAGGGCCATCGCTCAACGGATAAAAGGTACGCCGGGGATAACAGGCTGATCATTGCCAAGAGTTCATATCGACGCAATGGTTTGGCACCTCGATGTCGGCTCATCGCATCCTGGAGCTGTAGAAGGTTCCAAGGGTTAGGCTGTTCGCCTATTAAAGCGGTACGTGAGCTGGGTTCAGAACGTCGCGAGACAGTTCGGTCTCTATCTGCTGTGGGCGTAGGAGATTTGAAGAGGGCTGTCCTTAGTACGAGAGGACCGGGATGGACGAACCTCTTGTGTTCCAGTTGTCATGCCAATGGCACGGCTGGGTAGCGAAGTTCGGTTGTGATAACCGCTGAATGCATATAAGCGGGAAGCACGCTCTAAGATGAGATCTCCCAACCCGTAAGGGAAATGAAGGGCCCAGGAAGACCACCTGGTTGATAGGCTGGAGGTTGAAGCGCAGTAATGCGTGTAGCTTACCAGTACTAATCGCCCGTTCGGCTTGTCCATAGAATTTACTCTGCGCAATGTTTTGTCATTGTTCTAGAGTCATTCAATACAAGCTTTGTAGTTATAGAAATATAACTAAATACGCTAAAAATTATAGGTATATAGTCTGCTCAATCTATTCAGTTGTGAACGATCGCGCTGCGGCGCATCTTCAAAACTTTGCCGGTGAGTTTACTACGAGGGTCCCACCCGTTCCCATCCCGAACACGGAAGTTAAGCCTCGTTGGGCCGATGGTACTGCACGCGTAAGTGTGTGGGAGATTAGGTGATCGCCGGCATAATTCACGAAATAGCCCACCCTCGCGGTGGGCTTTTTCTTTTTCCACCCCAATCATTGTTATTCTGTACGCCCCACCTTGAGCTTCCCCTAACTCCCCGGACGCGCGGCCCTATAATAGTCGGGCGAGGAATTCATGTCACGTTATCTCATCACCGGAATCGCCGGCTTTATCGGCTCATCCCTGGCACATGCGCTCGTCGCGCAGGGTCACGAAGTAAGTGGATTCGATAATCTCTCCACTGGCAACGTAGAAAATCTCACCGACATCCGTTCCTCCGTCGACTTTCAGCAGATGGATCTCCAGAATAAGGATGGCGTACGCGCAGCTTGCAAAGGCGTCGACTTCATCCTGCACCAGGGCGCTCTCGCCTCTGTCCCGCGGTCCGTCAAAGATCCCCTCGCCTCGCACGAATCCAACATCAACGGGACGCTCAACCTCCTGCTCGCAGCCAAAGAAGCTGGAGTCCGTCGCATTGTGTATGCCGCCTCATCTTCTGCTTACGGCGATCAGCCAACGCAGCCAAAGCATGAGGAGATGTTGCCCATGCCGCTCTCGCCTTATGCGGTGCAGAAGCTCACATGCGAGTACTACATCCAGGCATTCTTTCGTTGCTACGGTCTTCAAGGTGTTTGCCTGCGCTACTTCAATATCTTTGGCCCTCGCCAGGCGGCTGACTCACCCTATTCTGGCGTTATCGCGCAGTTCGTCTACAAAATGATGGCCGGCGAAACCCCCACCATCTTCGGCGACGGAACTACGAGCCGGGACTTCACCTTCATCGACAACGCTGTAAACGCCAACCTGCTCGCATGCCTTGCGCCGGCTGAGGTCGCGACCGGCCGTCCCTTCAATATAGGCACTGGCCACAGCCACACCTTGAATGAAGTCTATGCGGGCATCGCCAACATCCTCGGATTTAAGGAAGCCCCCATCTACGGTCCACGCCGCGCTGGAGACATTCAGCACTCGCTCGCCAGCATAGATCACGCACGCAAAGAGCTTGGGTACGAGCCGAAGGCTGACTTCCACGAAGGTTTGAAGAAGACGGTAGCCTGGTACACCTCCAAGTAGGCAATCGTCTTCCGCGTAAATAGCTCTCCCCCATCTATTCCTGCACGCGAGCCAGACGTATCGCCGTGGTTCGGCCCGCTTCCCCAAACGCGGACCGCCCCAATCAGGCGTCTAGGCGAGAGCTTCAGAATTCTTCGAGCGATGCAGGCTCTTCACTCTCGGCCGCAATCCTAGAATCTCAAAACCTGTCAGCTTACTCTTCGACACATAGATGAGCCAGTTATTCCCAATCGGATCCGCTGGAGCCATAAAGAATCCAGGCCCGTTGATGTACTCCAGCGTATTGTGAATGATGCCCTCGATGGTCTCTCCGTCGTCGAAGCGGATTCGAATCCAGAGACACTCCATCGGAGGCACTTGGTCGTGGAACAGCAAATCCACGTGGCTTGTCTGCCCCGAGAAGTCCTTTACAAAAAAAACCGCCTTCACATTATTCAGGGCAACATCTTCCACCAACCCCGATTGCATATGCTTCAGCCGGATCGATTGCAGACCCTGCGCATGGACAGCGTCCATATCAGACGGCCACTGGCTCCGATCAGCATAGCCCTTGATCGTGTAATCTTCCCCGCGAACCACAATCATGTAAGGATCGCCGGAAGGCTCCTGCGGTGGAAAGTGGTTCAAGCTCTCCGTCTTGGAGCGAGGTCGTACTGCTTGATCTTGTACAGCAACGCCTTGTAGCTGATCTGCAGTTCGTTTGCTGCTGCTTTCCGATTCCATCCATTTGCCTCCAGAATCCGTTCGATTGCGGTCGCCTCCGCATCGCCCTTAAGGCTGCGGACCAGTTGCTTAAGCCCAGCGCCTTTTACCTGATCCTGCGACGCATTCGTCTCAGTGTGAAGGTTCGAGAACGGGCTTAAGTCAGCAAGGATCGCCATCTCATCTCCCAGGATCAGGAAACGATTGATCACGTGTTCCAGTTCGCGGCTGTTACCAGGCCACGAATAACGGGTCAACGCATCCAGCAGGTTATGCGATAGAACCAGAGGCTTACTTCCATACTTACTTGATCCCTTGCGCACGAAGTGCTGTGCAAGGATCGGAATCTCGTCGCGACGCTCCCGCAGTGGAGGAATAACCAGGGAGAAGCCGTTGAGGCGGTAATAAAGGTCCTCGCGGAAGCTCTTCTGCGCGATCGCCGCCTTCATATTAATGTTAGTAGCCGCAATTACCCGGACATCCACCTTCATGGGCGCCCGGCTTCCCAGCCGGGAGAACGTGCCATCTTGCAACACCTGCAGCAGCTTCGCTTGCAGGATCGCCGGCATCTCTCCAATCTCGTCGAGAAAAATAGTTCCACCGCTGCAAATCTCAAACTTGCCCGGCTTTGACTTGATGGCGCCGGTAAATGCTCCCTGCTCATACCCAAACAGTTCACTTTCCAGCAAGTCTGCTGGCATGGCCGCGCAATTCACCTTCAGGAACATGCGTTCGCTGCGCAGCGACATCTTGTGGGTATACATTGCCAGGATCTCTTTACCCGTCCCACTCTCGCCCATAATCAGTACGGGAATATCGGACTTGGCCACCAGCGCCGCCTGGGCCTGCAGCTCGCGCATCCGCTTGTTCGACCATACAAACGAGTGGCTGTCATCCAGTCGAATCTCCTGCGGCTCAGCCGAGGTGGCGCGGTCCACGCACGCCAGATGCTCCTCGATCGCGATCTCCAGGTTTCCATCCACAAAGGGCTTCAAAACCACGCCCCGGGACCCGATTCGCGTCACAATTTCAAGATTTTTCACCTCAGCCGAACACGAGAGGATGATGATGGGTACATCGGGTATTGAGGCCCTCACATGCGAAAGAATTGGCAGAGACTGCTCAATACTCTCCCACGCCAGCAAAACAAGGTGAGGCTCAGGCCCGTTCGCGCACTGGTGCAGCAGGGAATTCTCATCCGAGAACAGGCTCAAGCTGTACTGGCCGCTCAATACCGTGCGGAGATACTCCAGAACCGCAAGATTCGAGTCCAGCACAAAGAGCCGGGGCTTCGGAGGCTGCGCGAGTTTGGGAACACCAAAAGGCAATGCAATAGACATCAACAGACTCCAGCACTTAACCACGGCTGCCTGCGTCAAAATGGCATCAGCTGTTGCGTCCGCCCGCCAAACATGCGGCTGCGAGCGCATTCCCTGCTCGCTTCAGACGCCTTCAAGGTGGATTCAGTCTAGCCGAACCTGGCTGCAAAAGGAAGAACTTTGCAGTCAAAAAGAGAAAAAAAGTTCCACATTGGTAGTGTTAATCACCTAGTAAATAAAGGCGATTTGCACAGTCCCCGATTGCAACGATTGGACTATGTGCCTTCAAATCCAACGAATATCCACCTTATTCCTCACCCATTCTGTATGGCCTCTAACGTGCTAATCCTTTGGTTAGGTTTTGCTAAATCAAGCTGCGTTGGTAGGACATCCCTTGGACCATTTCGTAAATTCGGCCGCCTTTCTGGATCTCCCTCCTTTGGACATTGTCTTTGGGCGCACCCCCGCCATGCAAGCGATTCGTCAGAAGCTCGAACGCGTCGCGACCACAGACGTTCCGGTGTTGCTCCAGGGAGAGACTGGCACTGGTAAAGAGATCTGCGCGCGCCTCCTGCATGCATTTTCGCGCCGCTCCAAGGACTCACTCGTTAAAGTGAGCTGTCCCTCCATTCCCCAGACCCTCCTCGAAACTGAGCTCTTTGGTTATGAAAAGGGTGCCTTCACCGGCGCTCATTCCACCAAGCGCGGACGCATCGAGCAAGCCCATCTGGGCACGCTTTTCCTCGATGAGGTGGGCAGCCTGGATCTCATGGTGCAGTCAAAACTCCTTCAGATTCTGCAGGATGGAACCTTTGTTCGCGTAGGCGGGCACACCACGCTCAACATTGAAACCCGGCTCATCTCGGTGGCCAACCGCGATCTTCGCGGCCAGGTAGAGGACGGCTCGTTCCGTCTCGACTTCCTCTATCGCATCAACGCGGTCACCATCAATCTGCCCCCACTGCGCGCCCGGAAAGAAGACATCCCCCATCTCGTGGACTACTTCCTCGAGCAGCACGCCAGGACCTTCAGCCTTTCTCCCAAACCACTCTCCCGCAACGCCTTGGAGCTCATGCAGCGATATGAGTGGCCGGGCAATGTCCGCCAATTGGAAAACATTATCCGCAGCTATGTACTTATTGGGAACGAAGATCTCCTTGCCGACGAGCTCTTACCCCAGCAGCACACCAGCGACAGGATCATGGCGGACATCGATCTCAGCGAGCCCGTTTCGCTGCGACACATCACCAAGAAAGCGACGCTCGATCTTGAGCGCCACATCATTCTCAAGGCGCTCCAGGCTAATAGCTGGAATCGCCAAAAAACCGCGAAATGGCTTCACATCAGCTACCGCTCTCTGCTGTACAAGCTCAGTGAAGAAAGCACGCCTGTCCTTCTTATGCCGTCGTCACAAAAGCATGGCCCTGCCAAAGCGACAATGGACGATCCGTTGAGACGCAAACTTGGCGTACCCACGCACATTTGAGAGCAAAGCAACACAGGCATTGGAATTAAATTTCTAGGATCGGCAAGAAAGTATCCACAAGGGACCCCCCCGATGAAACTCAAACTGCGATTACCGCTCTTCATCACACTGATCATCGCCAGTGTCGGTATCGGTACGATGGGCGTCCATGCTTCAACGGACTGCCAACATCTCTTCAAGGCATACAAACAGCAAATCGCCAAGCGCATGCACCATAAGGTGAGTCCGGAGACGCTTGTTCGCTGGGCAGCCTGGAATAAGGCTCATCCTCACTATCGCCCCACCAAGAAGGAATCGCTGGCGAAGGTCGACTTCGTATGTGACGTTCCGACGGATGTCGATGCTCTCTCGGACAGCCTCCCGCCGATCGGCCTGCCTCCGGTTCTGCCCTCGATCTCAGATACCTTTGCAGCTCCGAGCCAGCCGAACATTCAAGTCGCCAACCTGGTTCCGCCCGACAATCCCGAGCAGCCCCCCGTAGGAGATCCGGTCTACCAGCCGGTCTACTACCCAGGACCGCCAACTGTTTTCAGCAGCCAGCCGGGGCCAGTCTCGTCCATCTCTCCCACCCCCGAGCCCGACAGCCTGGTCCTGTTGTCGACAGCGCTCGCCATGATGGCCGGATTGATGTTCTGGAAGAAACGTCAGATCGGCGCACCGGACCATCAATAATCACGTTCACTCCCGCGTTTAGAGCGAATCGGCGGAGCCCATCGATTCACTCTTAAAAAAGAAAGGACTGCGTAAAGCAGTCCTTTCTTATTGCCCTAACTTTCTGTCGTCTAGCAGCGCACAATCTTATCCGAGACAATTCCCTTGGTAGCATTGCGCGAATCCACCACCAACTGCGACGTCCGCACGATCTCCGCGTAGTCATAGTCCGAGTGGTCCGTCACAATCAACACGCAGTCGTATTGCTCAAGATGCTCAAGCGGCGTGCACGTCATGTTCAGGTTGTAATGCCGCCCTCTGCCAACAGTCGGGAAGTAAGGATCGTTGTACAGAACATCCGCTCCCTCACTCCGCAATAACTCGATGATGGTGAGCGAAGGAGATTCGCGCAGATCGTCGATATCTTTCTTGTAAGCCATACCCAGCATCAGGATCTTCGCGCCGTTCACTGCCTTCTTATGCTGATTCAGCGCCTTCCCAACCGTCTGAGCCACGAACTCCGGCATCGCTCCATTCACTTCGCCGGCAAGTTCAATGAACCGCGTATTGAAGTCGTACTCTTTCGCCTTCCAGCTCAGATAGAACGGATCAATCGGAATGCAGTGTCCACCGAGGCCAGGCCCTGGATAGAACGGATGAAAGCCAAATGGCTTCGTCGCCGCCGCGTCAATCACCTCCCAGATATCCACGCCCATGCGCATCGACAACACCTTCAGCTCATTCACCAACGCAATATTCACGCAGCGATAGATGTTTTCGAGTAGCTTGGTCATCTCCGCCGCACGCGTCGACGTCACGCGAACCGACTTCGTAAAGATTCCTTCGTACAGAACCGCCGCGAGCTCCGTCGCAATCGGGTCATGTCCGCCAACCACCTTCGGAATATCTTTGCGCGCTACCTGCGTATTGCCCGGGTCTTCGCGCTCCGGAGAAAACGCAACATAAAACACGCCCTGGTCGAACACAGGTCCCTTCCCCTGCACCTCCAGGCCCTTCGTATTCTCCGCTTCTAGAATGGGAATCAGCAGGTCCTCTGTGGTGCCCGGATACGTGCTGCTCTCCAGCACAATGAGCTGCCCTTCGCGTACCCATGGCGCCGCGGACTTCGCTGTCTTCTCGATAAAGCTTAGGTCCGGCTCCCGATGCTCCGTCAGCGGAGTCGGCACGCACATAATCACCACGTCCTGCTCAGCAAGATGCGAAAAATCCGTCGTCGCCTCCAGCCCCTGTTTCTTCGCCGTCTGAATCTCATGCTGCTCAATCCTGAAGATGTACGATCGACCGGCCTGAAGGTCCGCAACTTTCTTCTCGTCGATATCGAAGCCGGTCACTTTGAAGCCTGCATCGCATAGCAGAAGCGACAGCGGTAAACCAACATATCCGAGCCCGATCACTCCAATTTTGGCTGTGTGTGCTTGAATGCGTCCCAGTCGCTCCCGAGCGGTGTCGGGCATAGCGAGTTTTTCGTTGTTCATCATAAGAAGAATTATTGCATCTCGCACGCAGCCGTAATTGCGCTATTCAACTCGCCTCGCATTACTAACTATGAACCCGAGATCTTCACCCGCCATTTAACATCCGACCGCGCACCCCCCCTCCGTATTCGCTGGTCATTCGCCACGTCCACTCGTACTCCGACGCTCACCCCCACCGCAGGAAATCTCCTCTGTACCCCCTAAATTTGGCGATTGTTCGCTCCCAACATTGCCCAATTTGTTGATTGGAAGGGGCATGGTTTGGCCTGCGACGTGCTCTATCTAAGGCATCATCACGGAGATTCTGCCCGCTGAGCGTTATGCGGTTTCCCGGACGTCTGCACGTTGCCCGCGCCTTCTTTGAATGCGCGCCAGGCATCGTCTGCAGCCGCCCGTGGGAGCCCCTTTCTCCAGCATCAGTCTCTCGGGAGATATAAATGAAGTTTCTCGGTTCGCTCACAATCCTTGGCGCGGTTCTCGCCGCGTCTACGTCCATAGCCTCGGCTACTCCCATCCAGCTCGGAAGCTACGCAAGCAATGCCTCCAGCCAGGGAAATGCCAACTCCTCCATGAGCGTTACCGGAGTCGACTTGACCAACGGCACACCTACCGGTCTCGGCACTCTCACCGCTCCTGCTTCGGGCTCTACCTACGCGCTTAATCCCAATGGCGTGTGGACCTCCGCACTCTCCGACTCAACGTGGGTTGGTGTGGCCTCCACCGCGGGCCCCGGGGGCACAGCGAATCCCGCCTACGGTTACTACGAGTTTCAGACCACCTTCGATGTGACCGCCGGCACCTACGATGGCACCCTCAACGTTCTTGCCGACGATACCGTCGAGGTCCTCCTCAACGGAACCGTGATCGTTCCCTTCGGTGATCTCGGGAACGACTCAACCTGCGCCCAATTTGCCACTGGCTGTTTGGCGTCAACCGAAACTTCGCTCATCCTCAGCGACATCACACTCGATGCCACCAACACGCTGGACTTCATCGTCGAACAAGCAGGAAACCCCGCAGGGTCTGCCGGTACCGACCCCTCGGGCGTCGACTTCAACGCCTCCCTCGACCCAGCGACAACACCTGAACCGGGATCCATCCTCCTGCTAGGCACAGGCCTCCTCGGAGCAGCCGGAATCGCACGCAGAAAAATCGCCACACGCTTCATGGCCTGACCTCGCATCGTCATTCTCCAGGGTGCCTCTGCAAAAGAGGCACCCTGAAACTTTTTAAGCCGGAGTACCAACAACGCCCACGCGTCCTCCATACCCAGCTCCTCCTCAGCCCCATCTTGCCGCCCGCCTCCACAAAGCAGTCAGAACTCCCTCGTCCGCTCCCTGAAACAAATGCCCCGGCTCGAAAAGAACCATCTCGCCGCTCCGGAATGTGTCGTTTTACGAAGGGAACTTATCGGTCAAGACTGTGCAAATACTTGCAGCCCGTGAACTAAATGATTGGCTAAACATAAGATTATAAAGGTCCAATGTTTGGTCTTTCAGGTGCATTCATCACTGCTGTAAAGGATCCTAGCTATCAGTTTGGGTGACACCGCTGGGCCCGGTGTCTTCGACAGCCTGGTCTCTTTGCAGCATGCCGCATTGCATTCCGCTCGACCCGCGAAAGCGGTATTTTTTCAGGAGGAAGTATGAGGACTCTCACGAAGTTATGTGTTTTAGCAGCATCCATCGCAGTATCAACCTCGTTCGCCTATGCCGACAGTCTTAGCGCCGGTTCGGTTGGAATTGCAGGGGCCGCCGGCACCTACAGCACCACCTCGATCACGCTTATTTCGACTGGAGCAGAGGTCATCGCACCGGGTGGCGTTGGCAGCCTTAGCGCTTTCATCGAAAACACCCCAGTTACGATCGACACCACAACCCTCAATGCTGGCTACTCAGGTTCTGAGTTGCTCTTCAGCATGACCGTCGGCGCCGACACCCTGGACTACTACCTCAACACGCTCACTGCAGGCACCGCCTCCGGTAACTTCGATGGCACGGGCTACTTTGAGGAGCTCATCAACAACGTCGTCGCCTACCAGGACGCAAGTGGTTCTGACGATGTGAACATCACTGGATCGCAATCGAACACTTCGATTTCGTTCTCGGCAGATGCATCTGCTACGGGCGTAACCCCCGAGCCAAGCAGCCTCCTGCTTCTCGGAACCGGTCTCCTCGGCGCGGCTGGTATCGCACGTCGCAAGATCATTTCGAAGTTTGTATAACTGATCGTCTCTCCTGGGTTCGTGCAGGTTGCCTCAACCAGAGGCCTCCTGCATCAGCCTACAAGTGCGTAGGCTCAAGCGATCTTGTTCTCCACAGGCCTCTGAGGAAGATCGTCGGTCGGGTTCATGCGGCTGTTGCACCATGAGAGAGATGTACGTTGCAGCTTTTGAATGCTGTAGGTCACATCAAATGAGAGCCGCCTCTACCGAGGCGGCTCTCCTCAGTTTAAGTGCAACGATCTCGCTCCGCCCCTGTGCCTCAGCACCCGTGTTGAACCGCCGCGCCGACCTCGTCCGCGATCCCCCACTGCACTCCACCGAGGCGCGCCGCCCCACACATCGCAGCAGCAGACATCCGCACCCACCCACCCCGTCCCACCACCCTTCGCTTCCCAAGCCCTTCAAGCCTCGTCGTTCGCCGCGCGGCAATACGATCGCACCTGGCCCAGGCGCCCACCCCACGACGTGTCATCCATCTGCTTGATCCAGCCAACGAAGCCGCACTCAACCGCCGCAACGCTAACCTGTACGCAAGCATGCATGCCCTTCGCACAAGCCCGCGCGCAACAGCAACATCGCCCGCCAAGACCTCGCTGGCAAAGCTTCGGCGTGCAGAGACGCGGCACGATGGGTGTTGAAGGTATAGCAAGCAGAAAGGCCGCCACCATACTGGATGGTTTTACTGAGCTCCGCGCCGGCGCAGAATCGTCTTGATCGTCTCGAACATGATCAGCAGATCCAGTCCTAGCGTCTGGTGTTTCACATAATAGAGGTCAAAGGCCAGCTTCTCGCGACTCTCGGCCAGCGTAGCTCCGTAACCGTAGCGGATCTGCGCCCAACCCGTCAGCCCCGGCCGAATCATATTGCGAACCTCGTAGAACGGAAGCTCTTGCTGAAGCCACGACACGAACTCCGGGCGCTCCGGCCGCGGCCCCACAAAACTCATGTCGCCGCGCAGCACATTCCACAACTGAGGCACCTCATCCAGCCGGGTCTTCCTCATGAACTGTCCAACCCGAGTCACGCGCGGATCGTTCTTCTGCGCCCACTGCGCGCCCGCCGCCTCGGCGTCCACCACCATCGTCCGAAACTTATATACCTGGAACACCTTGCCATTCAGGCCAACACGCTGCTGTCGAAACAAGACAGGTCCGGGCGAGGACAACCGAACCAGCAGCAGCACAAACGGGAGCAGCGGCAGGAAGAGGATCAGACCAATCGCCGCCACCAAAGTCGAAGCAACGCGCAATAAGAACTGCTGCGACGGCTTCATCCGGAACCCTTCGCAGAACAACAGATCGCTGGGCCGCAACCCATCGAGCTGGAGCTTTCCCGTAAGCCTCTCAAGCACGCTTCCGACTTCTTCAATCGTCACGCCCTGAAAACGCATGGAAAGCAGACCGTCGACGGGCAATTCTCCTCGCCGCTCATCCAGCGCAATCACAATGCGGTCGATGGAGGTGTCCGCACTCAATCTCTGCACAGTCGCTGCAAATTTCTTCTTGCGCTCTTCCTTATCCGTCGCAGGAGTGTCCCACCCCACCACCACCATGCCCGCTTCTCTATGGTCGCGGATGGTCTCAATGATCGAGCTTGCCCGTTCCCCTTCGCCGAGCACGTACACGCGTTCCTGAAACACTGCGTGCCCGCTGATCCATTCAAATGCGCTGCGCCACACAATCAGCGATGCAACCACCAGAATCAATCCCACCAGGAAAACAAACCGTGCGATCGCCGCCTGCGGAAACACGTAAACAATCGCAGACAGCACAAGTGCCAGGCCCCCGATAATCAACAGCAGCCGGAAGTAGATCTCCCAGCGCTCCGACACATGCTGCGGCTCATACAGATCGAAGTAGTACGCGCACAGAATCGTGCACACCGTCAGCACCGCGATCTTGAGGATCCCGTGATGATGACCAAGCACGGAGAATGTTTCCGATCCAAGAACCAGCACCGATGCCAGTACGAAGGAACCCCCGACAATCAGGGCTTCGCACAGCACCAATACTATCGTTCGAGTCGGATAGTAAACATTCAACAGCTTGATCATGAGTGCACCGTACTCTGGCCTAGTTGATCTTGTTTTCGTAGCGGTAATAGTAGCTTCCGCTCATCGGGGGCTTCTCTACCGCGTTCAGTACAAACCCAATGACATTGGCAGCCTTCAACTCCTGCTGCGCGCGTTGCGCCACTGGGAATGTCGTCACGCCGGACCGCGCCACCAGCAACACCGCATCACTCGACCGCGCCAGATTCACCGCATCCGATACCAGCAATACTGGCGGCGAATCGATAATGATCCAGTCGAAGTACGGCTCCACCGTCTTCAGCAACTCATCAAAGCGTTTGCTCACGGATAAATCCGCCGCCATATCGCCGCCGTCGCCGCCAGGAATGAATGCGATGTTATTCAGCACCGCGTTCATCGCGGGTTCGCGATCCGCAGACTCCTCCGGATACTGCATCACCTCAAGCAGGCTCGCCTTACCCGACAAATAATCTGGAAGCCCCGGATAGAAATCGCTTCCCAAGTAGTGATGCAGGCTCGAGCAACGCATGTCGCCATCAATCAACAGCACCTTGCTGCTCTTATGGCGCGCCAGGTTGATCGCCAGGTTTGCCGCAATAAAACTCTTGCCCTCTTGCGGCAATCCGCTGCTTACCAGCACCGACTTCAACTTCTTCAAATCGCGAAACTCCTGCACGCGCGAGCGAAGACTGCGGAACTGTTCCACTTCCACGCCACCGCGATGCAACGCCGGCAATCTCTCCAGCGACGGATTCCAAGGCCTCCGCTGCACATGGCTAAGGAACGAAGGATCCAGCACAGGCGAACTCGCTGGAACACTCGCCTCATGCAAAGGAGAGGGAACTGCCGCCGCCCGCACCTGTTCCGTTACGCGGGCCTCTTCCACCACCGGAGCGGCCGGCGCGAACGCCATGCTCTGGTGCTCGGGCTCCATCGTCGTGGCGACGCCAGGGCCGCCCGCTTTGCGCTCTGCTTCTGCTCGTTGTAGGGCTTCGTAAATGTGGCTCATCGACCGCTTCCCCCCGGCTCTCTATTAAAGGAGTTCATAAGTTTTCCTGCTCCTGCTTCTGCTGGGTGAAGAGAATTGTGCATTCCCCCGACTCCCCCTTGCGAAGGAGTCATCAAGAACGACTGCATGTCCAACTCCAAATCCGCCGCTACGTGTTCAATCAGCGCCTCTGGAATCACTTCGATCTGCTCCACGTATCCCAGGATCAGCGAGTGCTCGCAGATCAAGTTGATCGTACGAGGAATGCCTCGGCTGTACCGATGGATAGCCCGCGTGGCCTCGGGCGAAAAAATCGTGTTCGTCGTGCCAGCGATCCGCAGCCGCTCCACAATATACTCACCTGTCTGATCTTCGCTAAGCGGCTGCGTGCGGCACCACAGAAAAATCCTCTGCCGCAACTGCCGAACGCTCGGGTGCCGCAGCTTCTCTTCCAGCTCCGGTTGCCCCGACAGCACAATCTGCAGCAGCTTCTCCGACGACGACTCCAGGTTGGTCAGTAGCCGTATCTCTTCCAGCAGCTCCCACGAAAGATTCTGCGCCTCGTCCACCACCACCACGCACGTCTCCTGCATTCGGAACCGCTCAATCAGCCAGCGATTCAACTGCAACAGCATGCCTGACTTCGTACGCGAAGTCGGTGTCAGACCAAAGTCCGTCAGAACGAACTCCAGAAAATCCAGCGGATCCAGCAGGGGATTGAACACAAAGGAAGTCGACACACGCCGCTGTCCCAACGCTCCAAGCGCGCAGCGTAGCAGCGTTGTCTTCCCCGTGCCTACCTCGCCGGTCAGCACCGTGAAGCCCTTGCGCTCCGAGATCCCATACTCCAATCCGGCGAGCGCCTCTCGTGTATGCGGCATCATGTAAAGAAACCGCGGATCAGGGCTCGTGCCGAACGGACTGGTTTGTAGATGGAAGAACTTTTGATACATGGTTTAGCCACCCACATTCGCGAGAGGTTTCGCTGCTTGCTTCGCGTCCTTCTTCAATAGGTTGCTCATCGAGCGTTTCGCCGCGCCCTTCGTCTCTTGAATGAGCGCGATCGAAGCCAGCGTCGGCAACTTTGTGAAGGTCCACACATCGCGCTCCGTCCGCAGCGACTTGTCCTTATATTCCAGGAACGCAATCACCAGCACGCCAAGTCCAAGACCAAGCACAAATCCGCCAGCCGCGAACATCCCTCTCTTCGGGAACGTCGGCGCGTCCGGAAGGTTCGCGTCATCCATCACGCGGAACTGTTCGCCTTCCTGGCGACGCTCCAGATCAGTCGCCATCTGCGACTGGTTCATCTTCGCCAGCAGGCTGTCATAAAAATCCTGCGCTGTTTGATGGTCTCTCGTCAGGTCCTTCATCTTCGCTTCAATCAGTGGTGTCGATTGAATGCGGCCCTGATACAAACCAATCTGCTGCTGGATCTCGGCCTGCTGTTGCTTCTTCTGTTTGATCGCTCCATCAATCGCTGTGAGCTGCGCGCGTAGTTGCATCATGCCAGGCGAATCCACACGCGGCGTCGCAACCGTAGCCACTGGCGTCGGTGGTGGCGCTGCCGCCATCTCCTTGCGCAGATCCGCAATCTGACGTTGCACCGAGATCACATCCGGATAGTCCGCTGTGTACTTCGTTCGAAGGTCCGCCTCCTGCGCCTCAAGCTTCTGCAGTTCGAGCTCCTGTACCTGCGGCGTTGTCTTCTGTCCCGGCAACACCTGTGCCTGCCGGCTCTCCTGCGCCAGGTACGCCTCTTCCAGCGACTTGTCCTGATCCATCCGCGACAACTGTTGCGTCGCCGCATCCAACTGCGAATTCAGGGTGTTCAGCATCTCCATATTCGGCTGCTGCTGTTCCGGCAGCGTGCCCATGTATTGCCGCTGAAACTCTGCCAGCTTCTGGTCCTGCTGATCCAGGTTCGCCTTCGCCTGGTCAAGTTGCCCCTTCAAAAACGCGGTCGTTCCCTCAGCCGACTGCTCGCGCGCCTGCAAGTTCTCGCTCACAAACAAGGACGTAATCTCGCGGCACACCAACTGCGCCGTGTGCGGGTCCGACGCCGTGAATGAGATGAAGAATCCCGGCAACCCGCCTGCTCCCTCAATCTCTGAGTGAATCGGCTTGATGTCGATGTCCTTCCTCGTCTTGGCGACCCGGTCGTCCATGTCCATGCCAGGGGCGCCCAGGTTGAATCGCTCAATGATCGGCTCCAGCCGTGACCGGCTCAGAATCTGTTCCTTCATCGACGACAGACGGCTGTCCAGATCTTCCGCAATAATCGGCTTCACGTACGTATCCGGAACCGTCTGCGGCTCAATCAGCACCAGCGTCTGCGACGTGTAAACCGGCGTCAGATGATACGTGATCGCGACAGCGATGATCGGCATCAGCAGCGCCGGGATGGCGAGCATCCAGCCGCGGCGCTTCAGGATAGCGATATAGTCTTCAAACACAAGAGGACGATGACCAAGCATGCGATTTCCTTAGAAGTGCCCGAGGTGCATAGCACCCGGAGAGTAAGTAACGCCAACAGCAAACACCTGAGTGAGACCACCGAATGCTGCCTGTGAGGTATTAGGATTCGTCGCGTTCTGTGTCACCGCGGTATAGCTGAAGTAGGCTGACCACGCTCGTCCCAGTCGCCGCGAGATCTGACCGCCGCCATAAATCGCGTCATAGTTGTCATCAAATCCCGGAACCTGTGCCAGCGCCGTGTTCTTCGAGTACGACGCTGTCAGCGCGCCCTGCCAGTTGCGGCTGAACTGCTTCTGCAGCGACCCCGCCACCGTATCCGTCAGAGCGCCGTACACCACGCCTGAACCGGCGTTGGTCGTTCGCGCAAACGAGATATTCGCAGTGGTCGTCCTGCGCGCATAGGTCATACCCGCAGATCCAACCGCTGTAATCTGCGACGGCATCACAGCCTCCGTCGCTCCCGTCCCATACGTCCTCTGCGGTCCGCCGGTTAAGTTCACCGTCAGGAAGCGCGACAGTTGGCGTTGGTACTGGAACGTCACGCCTTCCGTCGTGAACGGGAAGACCAATCCCTGGAACGTGTTCTTGGTGTACGTGTACACCACCTGCGCGCTCGCAGAGCTGCGTGCGTCGATCCGGTACGTCGGTCCAACACTTCCTGCCCCTTCATCCGAATCGATGCCATTGTTTCCAGAGAAGTGCAGAATCTGCCACGAACCCGTTGCGCCCATCGACCAGCTCGCATTAATCTTGCGCGTGGCGCTCCCGTTCAGTCCGTTACCCAGACGCGTAGCGTAGTTGGTCAGAATGCTCTCTGTTGGCTCATCACCAATCAGCACCGGCGTTACGCCGATATCGCCTACTCCAGGAATTCCTGAGAGTCCGGTCGTCGGCGCCTCCGGCATATAGCTCACCGCATCATCCGCCACAAAGTTCCAGTTCTTCGTCGTCCACACCTGCGAGGCGGCCAGGTTTTGAAACGTCGAGTTTGGCGGATATCCCGGCACCGACGAGTAAAGATACCCGCCCGAATACACCAGGCTGAACGGCTTGTTTGGGCTCGAAGACAAATAGCCCAGGCTTCCGCTTATCGCCGTCATTTCATTAACGCCGCTGGCTCCATACCCGGTTAAAAATGACTCCGACCCACTCAAGGAATAGGTCATCGTTCCCTCTACTGTCGGTAGAGAGAAACCAAAGCTCGGTGAGCTCGACATAGGCGGTGCCTGCGCCTGCGCCATCGCTCCAAGCGCGAACAACATAATCGGTGCCACTACGTAGGCCTTCATGGGTCTCCTCATGGGACCACGATCGTATCCCCTGGCAGAAGGGGAACGTCCTGACGGTTATCGCCCCTCAGGGCGCGCTTATAGTTGAACGGAATCTTGATCTGCTTGCCTTGAGGGCCGCGCAGAATGTAGATGTGCTTTCCGCTGGTGAACGGGGTGAGCCCTCCCGCTGATGCTATGGCCTGCAGCGGTGTCATCCCCGCCGTCATGGTGATCGGTCCGGCGTGCGCAACCTCGCCCACCAGGTAGATCCTCTGGCTCCGCACGGCGGAAACCACCACCGAAACGATCGGATCCTGAATGTACTTCTTAAGCCGCAGCGTAATGTCATGCGCCAAATGCATCGGCGTCAATCCCGCCGCTTGAATATCGCCCACCAGTACCAGGGAGATCTTTCCGTCAGGCCGTACCGGAAACGTCCCGGAGATGTTCGGCTGTTGCCAAACCGTCACCTGCAGAGCATCGTCCGGCCCAATCACATAGCTGGACTCGTCCGTCGGCTCCCCGGCGGCTGCCGGCTGCGGCGCTCTCGCTGCCGTCGCCGGAGCTTGCCCCGTCAATATCGGCCGCGCCTGGGTCTGTGCCCATCCCGCTGGGGCCAACATCAGAACCATCCCCCAGACCAGGGCAACGGCCGAGAGATTCCCTCTCCCTTTTTGTCCTACGACACTCATGAGAACTCCTTCGGATACTACCCATAGCATTGCGGGGGCCAAACGCAAAAAGTTGCATGCACTCTCGCCGCTATCCGAGAGATAAATATTTAAACCCTTATTTTTGTTGTAGTTGCGCTCGTTAGAGAAAACCCATCCCGCCCCTCGACAGGAAACTTCTTCATCAACCCCATGCAAAGTGATGCACGAAGACGTGAAAAGTGGAAAATCAGTTCCACTTTGGCTAGCAGACTTCCTCCTGGATTTCCCTGTCATCGCCCTCCCACCAGCCGGTCGACAACACCCGCACCCGATTTCGCTCCGGCAAAACGGCTCTAGCCAGCGTCATCGCACCCAAAATCTCACCTCAAGCCATCCATCGAAGCTGGGAATTAACGCCGCCCTTGTCCTCCCGTGCCGATCATCGAACCCGGCCCCCCGATCCGTACAACCGCCGTCTCGCACCCAAACTCAACCGGCTAATGGCCTCCCAGTATTCGCAAAGTCCTTTATTTTCTGAAGGCAGGCACAGCAACCACGAATTCGCCTACCGCCCAACGACCCAATCCCCCGTCTCACCCCGCCCCCGCCCCCACAACGAATGATCCGATCCAAACGCGCCCGAAGACGGCGCCCCTTACAATCCAGCCCCACCCCGCCCAGGCTCCTTCTATAGATAGCCACCCACACGCCACCCATTGTGGCAGCGGAATTGCTTCAGCTTTTCTTTGAAGGATATCGTTCAGCATGCCGGAAGCCCAATCCGCAACCTATACCGCCCCGGTCGTGGAGTTAGAGCAGCCTCCACGGGCTCGTGAAGCATCCGATCCTTGGATCTCTTGGCTGCCCTGTCTACTCATAGGCCTTCTGGTCACGGCTATTTACTACAAAGTTGTTGGCAAGCTAGTCATGGATTGGTACACCGATCCCGACTTCTCCCACGGCTTCCTCGTTGCTCCCTTCGCAATCTTCCTCGTCTGGGAAAAGCGCAAAGTCCTCCGCGACACCCCAATTCGGCCAACCTGGTCTGGCATCTGGCTGGTCGTTGCCGCCATCTTCGTCCTCTTCCTCGGAGCCTACGGGGCGGAGATCTTCCTCTCCCGCGTCTCGCTCGTCATGCTCCTGGGCGGAATCGTCTGGACGCTCCTCGGCCGCCAATTCCTTCGCGAAGTGCGCTTCGCCATCCTGGTTTTGCTCCTCGCCATTCCAATCCCCGCGGTCATCTTTAACCAGATCACCTTCCCGCTGCAGCTCTTCGCCTCGCGCATGGCCAGCAACATTCTCCCCATCTTCGGAGTCCCCGTACTTCGAGATGGCAACATCATTCAGCTTCCCGCCATGCAGTTGGAGGTTGCGGAAGCCTGTAGCGGTATCCGCTCCCTCATGAGCCTCTTTGCGGTGGCCATCTTCTACGGATACTTCCTTGAAAAGAGCACCTGGCGTCGCGTCGTGCTCGCTCTCGCCGCGCTGCCCATCGCTGTCTTCGCCAACGCCGCTCGCATCGTCGGCACCGGCCTCTGCGTCCAGTATTGGAACCCCGACAAAGCCGTCGGCTTCTTTCACGAGTTCTCCGGTTGGCTAATGTTCATCGTCTCTCTCACCTGTCTCTATGTCGTGCACTCTCTCATGCGTCTCAAGCTTCCCTCGACTCGGAGGGCACAATGAAATCACCTCGTTTCTGGGTTGTTTGTCTCTTGCTGCTGGCCGCGTTCACCACCCTTCATCTCCGCGAAAGCGTGGACCGCGTGCCGCCCAGTGAACCGCTCGACCTCATCCCGCAGAACCTCGACAGCATGACCAGCCAGGAGATACCCATCTCGCAGGACACGCTCGACATCCTCGGCGATGGTCGCTTCCTCAACCGTCTTTACTCGAGCTCGGCGGCCAACAGCCAATCGCTCACGCCTCCCGTCTCCCTCTTCATCGGCTACTTTCCCACCCAGCGCACCGGCCAATCCATCCACTCTCCGCAAAACTGCCTGCCCGGCGCCGGCTGGACCTTCGCCTCCTCCAAAACCATCTTTCTCGATCGCCCCGAGCTCAAAAACTATAAGGTCGGCGAGTACCTCATCACCAACGGCAACACCAAGCAGGTCGTCCTCTACTGGTATCTTGCCCACGGCCGCAGCATTGCCAACGACTACCTCGCCAAGGCCTACATGATGCTCGACGCAATCCGCTCGAACCGCACCGACGGCGCTCTCATTCGCGTCGTCACCCCGCTCCAGCCCACCGAGTCCGTCGCCTCCGCTCAAGCCCGCGTCATCAAATTCGCTGATCAACTCGTCCCCATGCTGCCGCGTTTTATCCCTAACTAACCCGCTCCTCCGCAGAGTGGCGGCCAGATTGCTCCATCGAACGGCATCATCAAATTCGGTAACCAACACAAGAGATCAGCACCGCACCCGCGCGAAAAGTTCATTACCAAGAATGGAAGGGAAGTACGATGAAAATGCTACAGAGACAGGGAATGATTGGCTGTTCAACGCTCCTGGTCGTATCGATCAGCTCCGGCCTGCTGCTGGGATGCACGCGTGACCCCAACGTCAGGAAGGCCAAGTACCTCAAGAGTGGTGAGCATTACGCCTCCGAGGGCAAGCAGCAGGAGGCCATCATTCAGTTCTCCAACGCCATCAAGGTCGACCACAACTTCGCTCCGGCGCACTACGATCTCGCCAAGGCGTACCTCAAGCTTGGAGCCTTCGCCGGCGCCTACTCCGAGCTCATGCGCACCGTCCAACTCGACCCCAAAAATATCCAGGCGCATCTCGATCTCGGCTCTCTCCTGCTCGCAGCTCACCAGTATCCCAAGAGCACCGACCAGGCCAACGCCGTACTCGCCATGCAGCCCAACAACGCTGACGCCATCGCTCTGCTCTCCAGCATCGCGTTCGCGCAGGGCGACCACGCCACGGCTCTCACGCAGATTCAGCGCGCCATCGCCATCGATCCCAACCACGCCTCCTACCACACCGCGCTCGGCCTCATCGAAAGCTCGGACCCCGCGCAGGAGGCAGCCGCCGAAACCGAGCTTCAAAAAGCCATCTCGCTCGACCCCAAGAACTCCATGGCGCACCTCATCCTCGCCTCGTTGCTCGAGCGCAAGGGTGACCTCCAGGGCGCGCTGCAGCAGGCTTCCACCGCGGTCCAAATCGATCCCAAGAACACGCGTGCGCGCTTGGCGCTCGTCGGCCTCGATCTCAAAGCCAACAACAAAGCCGGTGCCGAAGCCGCCCTCCTTCAGGGCACCGAGCTCGGCGCCGACACCCCGCAAGGTGCCAGCCTCCTCTGGGACTACTACGCTCGCACTGGTCAGGTGGATCAGGCTGCGTCCGCCTACGCGAACCTCGTCGCCAAGCACCCCAACAGCGTTCCCCTCAAGGTGACCTACGCGCACATCCTCATCCAGCAGAAGAACTTCCCTCAGGCCACCAACATCTCTGACCAGCTCATGAAGACCAACAGCAACGACCCTGAGGTTGCAGTGCTCAACGGCATGTTGCTCATGCACTCTGGTAAGTTCAACGACGCGTTCATCGCTCTCCAGAAGGCTCAGAAGAACGCGCCCGACAACGTCCCCATCTTGCTCTGGCTCGCGCAAGCAGCGCAGGCCAAGGGTGATCTCAACGACGCCGAGCAGAACTTCCAAACCGCAGCCCGCCTCCAGCCCACCAATATCGACGCGGCCCGCGGCCTCGCCAGCGTTGCCAACCAGTTGGGCGACTTCAACCTCCTCATGCAGGTTGCTACCAACACCCTCACTCACTACCCCGACAGCTCTGACGCCTACCTTTGGAAGGGCATCGCCGAGCTTCACCAGAATCAAACCGACCAGGCCTCCGCGGACTTCCAGACCGCTCTGCAAAAGGCGCCCACCAATCCCGCCGCCATGGAAGAGCTGGGCGCTCTGCGGCTCACCCAGAACAAGATTCCGGAAGGCAAGAAGCTCCTCGATCAGGCCCTCACCGCGAACCCCAATGACGCGCGCGCTCTGCGCATTCTCGTCGATTACGATCTCCACGAGAAGCAGGCTCCCGCGGCCCTCGCCCTCGTGCAGCAACAGATCACCAAGGCGCCCAGCAATCCCCAGATGTACGACATGCTCTCGGAGCTGCAGATGCTGTCCAATCACGCACCCGACGCTGTCGCCGCTGCGCAAAAGGCCATGCAACTCAACCCCTCAGACGGCGTAGCGGTCAACGACTACACTCGCGCCGAAACCATGCAAGGCAACGCCCAGGCCGCCATCGCTACCTGGAAGACCTGGTCCGCGGCTCATCCCAACGACGCTCACGCCTTCGTCATGCTCGGCACGCTGGAAGAGACCCAGGCCGATCCCAACGCTGCAGAGGACTACTACAAGAAGGCCCTCGCCATCCAGCCCGATCAGCCGGAAGCGGCCAACAACCTGGCCTATCTCATGATGTCTCGCGGCCAGGATATCGACGTCGCGCTCTCGCTTGCCGAGGCCGCGCATCGTGGCATGCCCAACTCCCCCAACACTGCCGACACGCTCGCCTGGGCCTACTACAACAAAGGCACCTACGGATCAGCGCGAGATCTCCTCGAGGGCGTCGAGAAGTCCGACTCCAACGATCCCTCCATCGAGTATCACCTCGGCATGATCTACAGCAAATTGGGTGATAAGACAGACGCCATCACTCACCTGAAGAAGGCCGCCACCCTCGCGCCCAACACCCAGACAGGAAAGGATGCCACCCAGGCCCTTCGTACCCTCGGGTAGACTACGGCGGACCCAAGTTCGCCGCGCCACCCGTCTTGCCAGCCGCCGTTGCAGCGCTTCTCCGAGCCTCATGCGCTCGTCGGAAACGCCCGCCGGTGGCTGGCATTTTCTTGCCTCAAACCCTCAAAATCGTGCTCCGATCAAAGTGGTATTCCCATCGCAAATGGGTCTGCAACTTTCTGCACATAGTTGGTTAACAGCTTACGCAAGTAGCTGATTACAAAAGGCATAGAGTTGGCTATGCAGTTGCCTTATAGAGAGTAAGCCCGATTCTGGCACGCTGGGTGCCTTCCCTGTAGCGAATCGAACCGCTCGATCAGGGGCCGCATCCAGTGGGTCGGAGTTCCGGGATTCACTTGCGAAAGGTAACGTATGAAACCCTTCTTGAACTTCGTCTCTGACAATGGTCCTTTCCTCTTAATCTGTGGCCTGGTTCTGTGCATCGCCGCCAGCCTGCTTCTCTACACCGCAGCCTACCTGCATATCTAATCGCTGGAAGGGAGCCGACGGGCGTTCCTTGCCCCATCGGGCGAAGCTGCTCACAGCTTCCCATTCCCTTCCATGGATCACCAGCCGCGCATAGCGGTGTGCCGTCGCTCCGGGGCAGAGCAGCGCGGCGCACCGTCTTCGCACGCGCAGCCAAAACCAAGGACCCGCGCACGCACGCTCGCGCCGGCGCTTCGCCTGGATCTCTTCTAACCTTGAGTGGGATTGTATCTACGCCGTCATGGTGCGGACGTTCCGCGCAGGAGCCTGCCGGATCGTAAGCGGCGCGATCTTATGCCCGCCCTCCGCATCCTTGGGAGACGTCAACAGCAGCTTGCTGATCTCTTCCGGCGAAACGGGCTTTGCGAACAGGTAGCCCTGCATCCCGTCGCATCCCAGCCGGTCAAGAATCTGCTTCTGCTCATCGTGCTCCACGCCCTCGGCAATCACTTCCATCTTCATGCTGTGTCCCACCGCAATAATCGCCTTCACAATGGGATAGCTGCTGCTGGAATCACACAGCCGCTGCACAAACGACCGGTCGATCTTCACCGTCGAAATCGGCAGCCGGTGCAGATGCTGTAGCGACGAGTAGCCCGTGCCAAAGTCGTCCACCGCGAACCGCACGCCGATGTGCGCCAGCTCCTGCATCTCCGTGCTGATCTCGTCGATATTCAAAATCGCCCGCTCGGTAATCTCCATCTCCATGCACGAGGGGTTGATCTTCCACTTCGCCAGCGATGCCGCGACCTCAGAAGCAAACTCTTTGCGCATCAACTGCGACGGCGACACATTCACCGCCACGCGCAACGGAGCGGCTGTGTGCTTCTTCCAGTGGTCGAGCTGGCGGCATACCTCTTCCACCACGCAGCGCCCCACCGGATAAATCATCCCATTGTCCTCAGCCCGCGCAATGATCCGGTCCGGCCCAAGGTATCCCTCTTCGGAGTCCGGCAGCCGCAGAAACGCTTCCATGCCGCGCAGCCGGTCATTCGCCCCATACTGCAGTTGATAGTGCAGCATGATCCGGTCTTTCTCCAGCATCTCGCGCAGTTGCTTATCCAGCGCCGCGCTGTCGTCCGCCGTGCTCGACGCATCCGGCCCCGCCACCACATAGCGGTTTCCACCTGCCCGCTTGGCGCGGTACATCGCCGCATCCGCGCAGCGCCAAACCTCTTCCATGTCCGAGCCATGGTCTGGATAGATCGCGATCCCCAGGCTGCCGCGTGGCTGGATCGTATATCCGCCAATCACCGTCGGCTTATTCAGAGCCTGCAGCAGCATCTTGCCCACCAGCCCAGCCGACTCCGCAGTGTTGATCTCCCCCAGCACAATCGCAAACTCATCGCCGCCCATCCGAGCCACGGTGTCCATGCCGCGCAGCCGGCTCGTAAGCAGCCCCGCCACATGCTTCAGATAAAGGTCACCAATCGCATGACCGTACCAGTCATTCACCTTCTTGAAGTGGTCCAGATCAATCGAGACAATCGCGGACTTGTGCTTCAGCCGCTGTGCGGTCGACTGCGCCTGCGCCATCCGGTCCGTCAGTAGCGCGCGGTTCGGCAGCCCCGTCAGCGCATCATGGTGCGCCATCTGGATCAGCTCGGCATTCACGCTCCGCCGTTCCGTCACATCTTCGGCAATCACCAGCTTGCACGCCCGCCCGCGGTGCACTACATCGTTCGATCGCACCGTCACGTCAATCTGTGTTCCATCGCTGCGCAGGTGCCGGTGCACCACCACTCCGGTCGCTCCGCCCTGCGCGTCTTCCGCCTCGCGCGGCTGCGCATTCGCAAGCGCCAGGTCGCTCAGCGTGAGCTGCAGGAACTCCTCGCGCGAATACCCATACTGCGAGAGCGCACTCTCGTTTGCGTCCAGAAACTGGAAGGTGCTGGCGTCGTAGATCCAGATCGCCAGGGGATTTCCGTTGAACAGGATACTCACTTCAGAGATGGGAGTCTCCGGGGTGAGTTCATCACGTTCTTGCGGCACATCAGATCGCATTACTGATACCTCAAACGTACATTGCGACAAATTGAGTGGCAGTTAGCCATGCGATGGACGACATCCGCATACAAACGTCAGATCGGGCCTCGTGCTCACGCCCAATCCGGGCACTGGGAGAAATCTACATTCAAGTGCTGCAGTTGAGATGCGCATCAACGCACCGGCCTCTGTTGGCGCCGGGTTCGCTGTCTGTGAATCGCACCAACGGTTTGTCGTTAGCTTACCGCTAATTGGAATACGTTGGCGACAACGTTTTGGTCTTTTTTTACCAAGCGGCATGCTGTGGAGAACTGCAATCTGACAGCCAATCCTACAGATACAAAAAGCGTTAGATTTGAGTAACGATTTTGCGCTCAAAGGGTGTGTCCGTCCCCCTTCAAACTGCTCCGACCGATCACAAAATTCGTCCGCTTCTTGTCCGATGCATCGAAACGGGACAGCGCAACTCAAAATCGTGTTGAAAGTGCCTTTGCGCTACACAAAACCCAGTTGTGTGAACACTCAAATCAACACAAAGACGCGCCCGTCCCAGCCCCCAACCTGTGAAAATCCCAACCATCCGCACCCAAAAGGAAATCTCTTACCCACCCACCGCAAAAGTTTTCCTACCCATCCAAACATCAACACACACAATCAATCACTTAGATCATCAATAATTTAGATCATCGGTGAATGAGATTGTCGGTGAATTAAATCGTCGGCGAAACAGGAGGCGGAGGCGCACTAAGCGTCTTCGGCACTTTCGGCACCCGCGGAATCCTCGAGCTCGGCACCCGCGTAAACTTCGGAGACGCAGGAGGAGCCGGCGGCAGCGGCGCCACAATGCTCCGTCTCACGGTCACGTCTCCATCGGTCGTCTCAATCGTTACCGTAGGACCTCCGCCCGCTACGCTTCCCTTCAACGTATGGACCTCGTTTGCCTCTTGTGGCGACAAATTAAAATCATTCTCGATATCGCCATTTTGCGTCTGGGCATCCAGCGCAAATCCCACGCCTCCCGGCAACCCCACGTCTACCGATCCATGCCGGTTCTCGATCGAGATCCCGGCCAACGGCGCTGCGCTCGTAAGTTCGACCGAACCATTTTGATTGGTCACATCCACACTGCCCTGCACACGATCCAGCGTGACATTCTTGTCCTGGCTCTTCAGCACGACAGGGCCCAGCAACTCATTTGCGTCGAGGCTGTCGCGGTCCACGCTGAACTCGTCATCCAGTCGCGCCGCGCTGAACTGCGTGCGGCTGGTCGTGAAGTGAATCGCTCCTTGGATATGCTCGAGATCCGTCGACCCGAAGAAGTCGCCTTGCAGCGTAAGATCGCCCGCTACATCCGAAATGTCGATGTCTCCGCTATGTCCTTCGAGAGACACCGGCCCCTGAACGCTATGCAGCGTGATGCTCGAATCGTCATCGTTGGTGTGCATCGTAACCGGTCCTGCCACGCCACTGATGTCGACATCTCCGTGGTTGGCCGACACCGTAACCGGAGCGGCCATCTCGCTGACCGTAACGTCTCCCCGATCCGCCTGGATGGTCACAGGAGCCGTGTGGGGCATCTCGATGGTGAGATCCGCCTCTCCGCCGTCCACCGACTTCACATTCAGCGTCAGCACGCCCTGCTCGCTGGAAAAGGTAGGTTGAAGCTCCTTCGCCTTGCGATCAACATCAGACTCTTTCCACCCGTACGTCTGCGTGTGGATGCTCACATGGACTTGCCCATCGTCGCTCTCACCTGAGACCGTGACATCTCCATGAGGATTGCGAATCACTAGCGACGAAGCGCCAGCCATGGCCGAATTCATCGAGCTGTCGCCGTCATGTCGATCGCCAAAAAGGTGATCCAGCCGGCCATATCCATGTCCGAAGGTGTTGTCTCCCCAGGCCATCCCATATTCAACCGGGCGTGAGCTTAGACCCACGATCGTCAGCACGACCAGAAGAAAGACAACACCACCGCCGACCACGCGAGTGCCACCGGGATTTCTCCCGAATCTCTGATCGACCGACCACTCCAGCAGAAGAAGCAGACCGGCCGCGATGAGGACCGCAGGCCACCACCGGCCATACCACTCGAACGAGTGTGCCCACGAGAGCCTGCCCGTCTCCGCTAGCAGGAACACGATTCCTATCAGCAGAATGATCAGCGGCCCAACAATCGATCCACGCCGCATACTCCGTCTTTGTGCCCGCATCTGCTGGCGAACCGCGCGCTGTTGTGCCTGCTGCGCTTTTGCCTGTGCGCGCAGCAGCCGTCTCTGCGCCTTCGCTGTCCGTGGATCGAATACAGGGGGATACTGTCCCGGAGGTGGTGGAGGCGGATAGGAGCTCATCTCATTCTCCAGCCTTCGGAGGATCAGGATCGTTGCGCGGAACGTCTACGCCTGGCTCAGCCCACGCCGCACGGTTCGGAGAACTCTCCACAGGCGGAATGACCGTGGCCGCCGCACCGGGATACGCGTTCATCGGTGGCGTGTAGACGGGGATGGCTCCTGCAGTCCGCTCCAGCAGCAGCAGCGCGCCAAACACAATCAGCAGCACCGAGACAGTCAGCGCTACCGTTACGGCGACGTTGACGGCATGCAGTGCAAGCATTACCGCGAGCACCATCAAAATCACCGGCCCGCGCAGGATGCACACCAGCCGAGTTCCGGAATGGATGCGCCGCATGAACATCCACACCGAGAGTCCTGCGAAGAACAGAGGAGGCCACCACTGCTCGGTTACCTTCCAATCCGGCAGCAGATTCGCAATCAGAATCAATACGCCCAGCCCGATTAGCCAGAAGGCCGCGGTCGGTATGCGGCTTGCGTGAACCTCGGGAACCGCAGTGGCGGCCACCGGCCCGCTATAAGGATTCGTCGCTCCCGTATACGTCTCCGTGTACGCAGCGCTCCCAGGCCCGGCATCTCTCGTTGCCTGCGCCTGAACCTGTCCCGGTATGGAAGCTGCAGCCGCTCCAGTCGCCGCTTGCGTCGCAGCGTAGATCGAGGGCGCAGCACCCACGTTGGCTCCAAACTGCGTTGGAGGAACGTACCCCACCCAATCCCGCGTCGTTCCCGCCGGCCCTTGATTCACATTCGTATAGAAAGGCTGCGGGTTTGGCGGCGCCGGCGGCGGCGGCGCATTCGGCACGGCAGACGTCGTCGAATACACATCCGGACGTATCGGTCCCGCCGCGCCCCACGTCTTTCCAAACCCCATCCGCTCGCCAATGTCATTGAAGCCGAACGCATTCGGCAGCGGCAGCCCATCCCGCCGCGCGACGGCGGTATGGTAGGCCTCAAATGCCATGTAAAACATCCATCCCGCCACAAACAGCCCAAAGATGCTATTCACGTTTTCCGAGAGCGAGACCAGGAGGCCGAAGATAATCAGGTGCACAATCCCCTTGGCAAACTGCCCGTTATACATCGCACCTACGCCGGGGATAAATCCAAGCACGGCCGCCAGCATGGGGCTCGGCTCTCCCGGAGCTGCCCCCATGGGCACGCCCTGCGGCGGCATCGTCGCATGGGGAACCGTCGTATACCCAGCAGCGGTTGTGCTCCCAACGCGCGTCGTCAGGCAAGGCTCGCAAAACACTCCCGTACCCACCGCGCGCAGCGTCTCTTGCGTCAGCGGTTTTCCGCAGTCCTGGCAAAACCCCACGCGTGGCGCGTTCGGAGCCCCCTGCTGGTTCGTCTCGTTGCCGCGTGTGTCCGTCGTCCCCGTCGGCTCCCACCCGCCCGAATTGGTTGTGTCATCGCTCATGCTTGGCGCATCCTTCCTTACCGATGCCCGACCGGGGACGTATCGTTCATCGAATCATCATTGCGCAACTCCCTCAACCGCGACTCCACCTGGTATACCGCGCGATTGTTCTGGAACATCCGCGTCGCCGACGCATCCATATCCGCCACCGTCCGCTTCAGCGCCGACGGAGTAAAGTTCGACGCCCTCAAATCACGCAACCGCACGCCCGTAAGATTCAACGTCAGCGCGATCGAGAAGAACGCCATCGCCGCCGTCATCGCCAGCCGAGGCTGAAACGTAGCCGTCATGCTGCCCGCAGGAAATGCCCCGTTCCAAAGCTTGCGCACCGCAGCCCAGCCCACACCAGAACCCTTCGGCGAATACCTCTCCGGACGAATCTCCGGCTGCCACACAGGCGTAGCAACAACAGGAGCGGCAACCGCGACACTCCCAGCCTCAGCGGCTCCAGTCGTCTCGGCCAGAATCTTCGCCAGAAATCCTACCGGCGGCTCGGGCGCCTGGCTTTTCAGCATGCTCAACCACGCTGCACCTCGCCTCGCCTCCGCCAGTTCGCGAGCGCACTCCACGCAGCCCGCCACATGCTTATCAAACGCAACCTGCTCCGCCTCGCTCAACATTCCATCGACCGCTTCCGGAAGCATCGCCTCGCAGACCGCGCAGGCTTCTTTCCGATCGCCAAACTCTCCGAATTGGCTCATGTGTGCCACTCACATCACCTGCCCTTCTATACGCTTCAAAAGCCTTGCCAGCTCACTACGCCCACGGCTGATCCGGCTCTTCACGGTGCCTTGGGGAACTCCTAATATCTCGGCAATCTCTTTGTAATCCATATCTTCCAGATCACGCAAAATCACTGCCTCCCGCAAATCCGGGGACACCTGCTTCAGCGCCTCCTGAATCTGCGCTCTCAACTCCAACCCGGCGACATGCTGTTCCTGGCTCTTCCCAGTATCCGCCAACCGCTCAGCCTTCGTCGGCCCATCGTCCTCGCCGTCAAAGCTATCATCCAGAGAATCGCTCGACCGCTCCAGCCGCGACCGCCTGTAATTGTCCACCAGCAGGTTCCGGGTCAACGTCGTCAGCCACGTCGTAAACCCGCCCTTCTCCGGATCAAAGCTCCCCAAATTCCGATACATCTTCAAAAACGCTTCCTGCGCCAAATCCTCCGCATCGCTCTGCGACCCGGTAAACCTGTAGCAGATCCCATAGATCCTACGATGTTGTGACCGCGCTAACTGCTCCCAGGCCTGGCCATCCCCCGCCAGGCATCGTGCGGCCAGATCAGCCAGCGCCTTCTGTTCAGCGAGTACCGCCATCCGGTCGCCCTGAATCTGCGGCTGCGACTTTGGCTCTTCGGGCGACATGTGCGCCTCTACGAGGCGGTTCTCCTTAACCTGCGGTTTGGCCAGCGGTTGCGTCGGACGCGGCGTCTTGTCCCTTGTCAGCGGGGCTACTCGGCGCGGCAGGTTCGATACCGGCACCGGCAACTTCGCAGGTCGCCCAAATAGTGCCGGAATGGTCGCAGTCGCCATAGAATCTCATACGCAAAAACCGGCTGCGCAGTTCCCGGGAGGGCCCGCAACGTGCCTACGCAGGACTCGAGCCCATCCTACCCCGTTTCCCGCCCTCCCCCGCACGTATTTTCAAAGCCTTACGCCCCATCACTCCACCGGCAGCCGGATCACCCCGCACGCAATCCGGTTCCCCGTATCCCCATACGGATCACTCTTCTGATCATCCGCCCGCGTATGCACCACGATCGACGTCCCCCCATGCAAAAACAGCGAGTCCGCCGCCGCCGGATCCAGCGACACCGCAGTCAGCACAAACGTAGCCTCGCCCGTATGCTCCTCCCCCACCGAGATCCCCGCCGGAAAATCCCCATTATGGTGCCCCTTCGGATTCAAAAACCCATGCTCCTTCCCACTAGGATTGAAGTGCCCCCCAGCCCCCTCAAAGTCCGGCGCATCGCACACCGGGTTCTCATGGATGATCAACGCATGCTCCCCAAACCGCACATTCTCAAGCTCCACCTTCACCTTGACCCCCTTCTTCACCGTCTTGAACGTAGCCGTCCCCGCCGGCTGCCCAGCCGAATTCACCAGCCGCACCTTGACCTCCTTAGGAATCTCCCGAGTCCCCACCTGCCCCAAAGCCGTCCCCACCAACCCCACCGCGATCAACCCCGACACCCATCTCCAACCCATCCCAAACCTCCACAAAAACCACCGCCAGAATACGCGAGAAGAGCAGGGGACAGGAGAGCAGGGGATAGGGGAGAAAAACTCCACGGCGGCGCCTCAATGGCATCGCGCCCCAGCCTTTGCCTTTCTCCCCTATCCCCTATCCCCTATCCTCTGCTTTTATCCACCGCCAACCCCGCGTTAACATAGCCCAATGTCTTCCCCGATCACCCCCGGCGTCCTCGAAGTCATCACCGGCCCCATGTTCTCCGGCAAGAGCGAAGAGCTGATCCGCCGCCTCAAGCGCGCCCGCATCGCCCGCCAGCGCGTCGCCTGCTATAAGCCCGACATCGACCTCCGCTACCACCGCTCCGCCATCGCCAGCCACAGCTCCCAAACCCACGAGGCCATCACCATCCCCACCGTAGAGGCCCTCCGCGCCGACCTCTACACCAAGCTCAGCCTCACCGACGTCATCGGCATCGACGAAGTCCAATTCCTCGACCCCAGCGTCATCCCCCTCTCGCTCGAGCTCGTAGCCCTCGGCAAGCGCGTCCTGCTCGCCGGCCTCGACACCACCTTCGCCAACGAACCCTTCGGCCCCGTCCCCAACCTCATGGCCATCGCCGACACGGTCACCAAGCTCTCCGCCGTCTGCATGATCTGCGGCCAGGCGGCCATCCACACCCAGCGCTTAGGCCAAAGCCAGGAGCTAGTGGTAGTAGGCGCCGCCGGCCTCTACGAAGCCCGCTGCCGAGCCCACTTCCGCCCCTATCAAGACGAGCAAGCCTCCGAACAACTAGAACTAACCGCCGTCCTGGAACCCGCCACCAACCGGTAGCCCAAGGCCGATGGTTCAGCCTCAGCCCTCAACGAAATCCACCACCCGGTAGCCCGAGGCCGATGGTTCAGCCTCAGCCCTCAATGAAATCCACCACCCGGTAGCCCGAGGCCGATGGTTCAGCCTCAGCCCTCAACGAAATCCACCACACGGTAGCCCGAGGCTTCAGCCTCGGGTCTCATAGGGCAAAAAAAAGAAAGGGCTATAGCCCTAAGGTTTGCATTTGCCCTTGCCCTTGCCCTAAAAGCTAAAAGCTAGAAGCTAAAAGCGCCTTTCCCCCCGATCCCCGATCCCCGATCCCCGATCCCCTGCCCCTAAACCCTCCCCATCACCCAAACCCCACCCAACGCCACCGCCAACGCGACAGGCATCGCCACCACCCCCAACTTAAAAAACCTCCAAAACCCCACCTCCACCCCCTCCTTCCGCAACGCCAACAACCAAAGAATCGTAGCCAACGACCCGGTCACCGACAGATTCGGCCCCAGATCCACCCCCACCATCACGACATCCGCCATCATCCCGCGAACATGCGCAGCATGCAGCGTAGCCCCCGCAATCAACCCCAGCGGCAGATTATTCACCACATTATTCGCCACCCCCACCGCAAACCCCACCACCATCACCCCAGCGGCGGGAGCGAGCCGCTGCGCCGCCGCCAACCACCCCTCGGTCAGCCGCAACGCCCCCTGGCTCTCCACCGCATCCACCATCACAAACAGCCCCGCCACCAACAAAATCGTCCCCCAGCTCACCCCCCGAAACAGCCCCACCGGGCTCCTCTTCGCAAGCAAGGAAACCACCCCTACAACCACCAGCGCAGCCAAACAAGTAGGCAGCCCCAAATTCATCCGCATCGCCGACGCCACCAGCAACGTACAAACCACCAACCCCAACCCCCACAGCACCAACCTCCCCGTCCGGCTCAGCGACACCGGCTCCGGCTCCCCCTCAATCCGAGTGCAAAGCTCCCCACGAAAGAACACCCACATCACCCAGTACGTAGCCGCCACAGCCAGCACTGAAGGTACCCCAAACGCCCGCAGCCAGGCCCCCAGCGGAGGCATCCCCGCATGAAACACCACCAGGTTCGCCGGATTCGAAATCGGCAGCACAAAGCTAGCTGCATTCGCCACCAACGCACAGACAAACAAATACGGCAGCGGCGAAATCCTCGCCTTCCGCACCACCACCAAAATCGCCGGCGTAAGCACCACGGCGGTCGCGTCATTCGACAGAAACACCGTCACGACCGTCCCCACCGCATACACCAGAAAAAACAGCCGCGAGCAAGACCCTCCCGCCCCGCGCACCACGACTGACGCCACCCAATCAAACACCCCCTGCTCCCGCGCCAACTCCGCCAGCAGCATCATCCCAACCAGAAAAAGGTATACATCCGACCCCTCCGCAACGGCCCGTCCCGCCAACCCCAACGGCACCAGCCCCAGCCCTACCAGCAACACCGCCCCACCCGAAACCCACCAAACCTCCGACACCCCCCAGGGCCGCAGCAGCATCAGCAAGATGCTCAACGCAACAATCAAAGGCAACAAACTATGGGCGAGGAAGACAGGCATCACGCTCCAGCAAGTATGGCGCAAAGCGTCGAAAGCACGCACGGCGCAAGGCAATGAAGACACTCGCTCTAGGATGCGGAGGAAGGTGCCGGGTGCCCCATTCATGCCCAGACACTTGGGGCATGAGTGGGCGGCCCATACTGCCGGCACCCCACCCAAAAATAAATCCCCTCAAAAACCGCCCAAAATCCGCATGTCAACCCCCCAAACCGCCCAACCCCAACAAACCAAACCACATCCGCGTGGCACTCCTACCCCCACTCATCCCGTACAATTTAACTATCCCCACCTCCAACCGGGCATATCTAACTCCAATGGAATCTTATTCATACCCCTAAACTGCGTGTTATGAGCCGCTTGCAGGCATTTCACTCACACCCCGAAAAACGACACCTAACCCCAATGAAATCTTATTGATACCCGTAACCAGTGCGCCTGCTTCCACTTACGGACACTTTAGTGCGTAACAAGCTGATAACAAGCCAGTTAAACAATTTCACCTATACCTAAAGACCTTTTGCCAATAACCTCCTTATTATGAACATCTTCCAGCGCACAGGGGCAAAAGAGGGGGAGGGGGGGAGGGGGGGAGGGGGTACCCCAAAAGCTAGGTTGCGGACGAAAGATTCGCAGCGCGCCCCAGCCATAAGAGAACGACAGCCATCAACGCGCAGGCCACCAGGCTAAGCCCGCCGTCCACCAGGTACATCCTCCCCAACCCATGCCCCCCATACACCCGCCCATCCAACACCCCCATGTACAGGATGGGAATGACGGTCGCCGAGGTCAGCAAACTGAACTGGGTTGCGGCCAGCGGATTATTCCGGCCAATCGTAGCAAAACAAATCGCAACGGCAGCCGTAAAGCTAAGAGCCTGAACGACATTTTCCCCCATAAACGCAATCGCAAACACCGCGGGCGTCCGCGGCAGCGCCAGCAGCGCAAGCGTAAACACACTCCCAACCGTCCCAATCAGCAGATAAAGCGGCAACGACTTCACCCAGCGTGCAAAGAACGGCAGCAGCAAGCACGAAGCCGCCCCCGCCAACGACAAAACCGCCCCACCCATCCTCCCCACAAACGCCGGCGAAGCATGAAAATCCTGAGCAATTCCGCCTAATTGATTGGTCAGCGCAAACGACCCCGTTGGAGCCGTAAACAATAGCAGCGTAAGGAGTACTTCGCGCCGACGAAGCAGCGCGCGAAGCTCCACAAAGAGTTGCCGAAATCCGTCTCGAGCCAAATTCAGCGACGACCGCGATCGGTCCGGCGAACCAATCTCCGGAACCGGAATCCACGGAAAAACCGCCGCAGGAAGCATCACCAGCAACCCCAAAACCGGTGCAATCACCGCCAGCGGCAAGCGCCGCATTCCCTCCGCAGCAAGGCTCGCCATCAATCCGTTGCCCAGGAAGAGCCCAACCTGCGTCCAGGCGCTCAGCTTCGCGCCCTCATGATTGCGCGAATCCCCCTCAGAATCAGCCACATCCGGGATCACGCCCGCGAGCCATCCTCCAAGTGCATTGGAGCTCAGCACCGACGCAGCGTAGGCAATCATCACCATCACTTCCAGCGTCCGCAGATGAGCCCGCATGAAGACGGCCATCATCAGCGACAAGCCTGCAAGTGCCGCGAATACAGTGGCATAGAAGCGCCGCGTGAAGCGGATATCCAGCATCGGGCCCAGCAGAAACACCCAGAAACCGGGTGAAAGACACGCCGCGCTCACCGCCGCGATCTTCCACTCCGGAATGCCTTGCGCTGCCAGCATCTGCGGCAGCGGCAGCACGATAAACCCGCCCGCAAGTCCAATGGTTGCGTTGGATAGACCCATCAGCCAGACGGGCGCGCGTCGACGTTGGGTTGGCTGCATCGCCTCAGTGTAAGCCACAAAAGACGCCGATCTTCCCACTACTCAAGCGGTTGCCAGAGCTCGAGGCGGTTGCCATCGCAGTCCTTGATCCACGCGAACCGGCCATAAGGCTGATCGTCTCGCTTGGGGTCGATCCACACGCCAGCAGCGCTAAGTGTGGCAAGCAGGGCATCTATGTCGTCGACGCGGTAGTTGATCATGACCGCCTGCTGGCCTTCGCCGAAGTAGCTCGTATCGCTGGGGAAGGTCGACCAAGCGGTCATTCCCGTGTCTTCAGGAACTTCGTCGGACCACTGGAAGGCGGTTCCGTTGAAGTCGGCGAGCTTGATGCCGAGGTTTTCGGAGTACCACTTGGCTAGCGCCTTGGGATCGTTGGAGCGGAGGAAGACTCCGCCAATGCCTGTAACTCGTGCCATTGCAACACCTCTAGTCTTGCTGGAGAGCCTGGACCAACCTGGTGACAGCGCCGCTGTCGATCGTCTGAGCGGCGAGGAGAATGCCTGCGTGGATGTCGTTCGCGAGGCCGCTGACGGCCAGAACGGCCGCTGCGTTGAGGAGAACCACATCGCGAGCTGGGCCCGGTTTACCGGCGAATATGGCCTGTAGGATCAGTGCGTTAGCCGAAGCGTCGCCGCCTGCCAATGCGCTGAGCGGAGCCCGTTGAAGGCTAAAGGATTCCGGCGTGATGGTGTATTGGGTGACGACTCCGTTGCGGAGCTCGGCGATCTCGCTGGGGCCGGAGAGGGCCAGTTCGTCCAGGCCACCGTCGCCGTGGACCACCATCGCGTGGTGGATGTCCAATAGGATCATGGCGTTAGCGACTAGCGGGACGAGGCGCGACTGGTAGACGCCCATAACCTGACGCCGCGCGCCGGCGGGGTTCAGTAAGGGGCCTAGAATGTGCAGGATAGAGCGCACTCCGAGGGCCTTGCGGACGGGCATGACGGCTTTGAGCTGGGGGTGATGCGCGGGAGCCAGGAGGAAGGCGAAGTGGTGGGTGCGGAGTTTGTCGGCCGCCTGTAAGCCGTTGAGCTGGATGGGGATACCGAGGGCCTCGAGGACGTCGGCGGAGCCGCAGATGGAGGTTACGGCGCGGTTGCCGTGCTTGGCTACATGCGCTCCGGCGGCGGCGGCGACCAGGGCGGCGGCGGTGGAGATGTTGAAGCTGCCGCTGGCGTCGCCGCCGGTGCCGCAGGTGTCGACCAGGGTTTCCTGCGCTATCTTGCTGAGGGGAAGCATGTTCGCGGCGCTGCGGAGGGTGAGGGCGAAGCCGGCAATCTCCTCAGCGGTCTCACCACGGCCGGCTAAAGCGCCCAGAAGTCCTGCTAATTCAACGTCGCTGGCCTGGCCCTGGAGGATGCTCTGCATGAGCGCGGAGGCGTCTTCGAGCGAGAGGGTTTCGCGCTGTTCGAGGATGCGCCGGAGCTGGTCCTGGATGGGCATTGGCCCTCTGAGGGTATCAAACGTGTGTGTTTGAGTGCGCTCTGAGCTGGGTTTCGTGTTGCAAATCGGCGCACTCAACAGGGTTTTCGGCACACGCGGTTTGGGCGCCGAAAGATCGCACCGAAAAGCCGATTATCGGCGAATGTATTTGCTAGGGATGAACGTGAGTCATTACGATCAAAACCGATGGTGGGATGACGCATTGTCCTGACCAAAAAACTGAGACGCTGGAGCCGGAATGAAGATCCACGAGTACCAAGGGAAAGAGATTCTGCGGAAGTACGGAGTGGCGGTTCCGAACGGTGAGATGGCGACCACGCTGGAAGAGGCAGATACGGCTGCCAAGCAGCTCTTCTCCGATGGCAACCAGGTGGTGGTGGTGAAGGCCCAGATTCACGCGGGTGGGCGTGGCAAGGGCGGCGGTGTGAAGTTGGCGAAGTCTCTGGCGGAGGCGGCCGCGGCATCAAAGGCGATTCTGGGAATGCAGTTGGTGACGCACCAGACGGGGCCGCATGGACAGAAGGTGAGGCGGCTGCTGATCGAGGCGGGGTCGGCGATCGATCGCGAGCTTTATCTGGGATTGGTGCTGGACCGTGCGACGGCGCAGGTGGTGTTTATGGCGTCGCAGGCGGGCGGCATGGAGATTGAGGACGTGGCGCATGAGACGCCGGAGAAGATCTACAAGGAGTATGTGGATCCGGCGATTGGGTTCCAGCCGTACCAGGCGCGGAAGCTGGCGTTCAAGCTGGGGTTGGCGTCGACGCAGATTACGGAAGCGACGAAGTTCATGATGGGGATGTATCGGGCATTCATGGATACGAGCTCGACGCTGATGGAGATTAACCCGTTCATCACAACGAAGGATGGGAAGCTGCTGGCGCTGGATTGCAAGATGAACTTCGACGATAACGCGATGTTCCGGCACAGAGATTTGAAGGAGCTGAGGGACATCTCGGAAGAAGACCCGCTGGAGGTGGAAGCGAGTAAGTTCGCGCTGAACTACATCAAGCTGGATGGGTCGATTGCGTGCATGGTGAATGGCGCGGGGCTGGCGATGGCGACGATGGACATCATCAAGTATGCGGGCGGAGCGCCGGCGAACTTTTTGGATGTGGGCGGCGGAGCTACGCAGGAACAGATTGAGAATGCGTTTGGGATTTTGTTGAGTGATCCGAATGTGAAGGCGATCTTCATCAATATCTTTGGCGGGATTTTACGCGTAGATGTGCTGGCTACCGCAGTGGTGGCCGCCGCGAAGAAGTTGAATGTGACGCTGCCGATCGTGCTGCGGCTGGAGGGCACGAATGTGCAGGAAGGGCGAAAGATTATTGCGGAGTCGGGCTTGAAGTTTGAGGTTGGGTCGACGATGAAGGAAGCCGCGGATCTTGTGGTTGCGGCTGCTAAGAGCACGATGAGGAGAGAGGATTAGCTTCTAGCAGTTCTCAGTTCTCAGTTCTCAGTTCTCGGTTCTCGGTTCTCAGTTCTCGGTTCTCAGTTCTCAGTTCTCGGTTGTTTGTTTTCGGTGTTGGTGTTGTTGTGAGGTTTCGTGGCACAGTCGTTTCGCGATCTTAAGGTTTGGAATCTTGCTATCGAGATGACGACGTTGGTTTATGCGGTCACAGCAGATTTTCCGAAGTCGGAGATGTACGGTTTAACGTCGCAGATGAGACGTGCGGCTGTTTCTGTGGCGAGCAATATCGCTGAGGGATCGGCACGCGGAACAAAGAAAGATTTCAAGCAATTTGTATCGATTGCTCGCGGCAGCAATTGCGAACTCCAGACTCAGTTAGTGATTGCAACTCGTTTGGGCTTCGCAGAAGAGCAGAGGATCGAAGGGATCGAGATGGCGTCACATCAGATCGGTCAAATGCTGAGTGGATTATCCAAGTACTTAAGCGAAGCTCGGTCGAAGAGCTGAGAACGGAGAACTGAATGTCAGTATTGGTAGGTAAGGGAACGCGGCTTATTGTGCAGGGGATTACGGGGCGTGAGGGGTCGTTTCATGCCAAGGGCTGCGCGGATTATGGGACGAAGGTGGTGGGTGGCGTGACGCCGGGTAAGGGCGGGACGATCCATGAGGGTTGGCCGGTGTTCAATACCGTGGAAGATGCCGTGCGTGAGACCGGTGCGAATGCAACCGTGATCTTTGTGCCGCCGCCGGCTGCTGCGGATGGAATTCTGGAGGCGACGGCGGCGGGGATTCCGCTGATCGTGTGCATTACCGAAGGCATTCCGGTGCTGGACATGGTGCGGGTGTGGGAGGTCGTGAAGAGGTCTGGCTCCAATGGAGGCGGATCGCGGCTGATTGGGCCGAACTGCCCGGGCGTGATCTCGCCGGGGAAGGCGAAGATTGGGATTATGCCGGGGCTGATTCATAAAGAGGGCTCGGTGGGTATTGTGTCGCGGTCGGGAACGCTGACGTATGAGGCGGTTCACCAGTTGACGCAGTTGGGGATTGGGCAGTCGACTGCGATTGGAATTGGCGGCGATCCGATTGTCGGGACTTCGCACATTGATGCGCTGCGGCTGCTGAATGACGATCCCGATACCGAGGCGATCGTGATGATTGGTGAGATTGGCGGAACGGCTGAAGAGGCTGCGGCGCAGTTCATCAAGGAGAATGTGAAGAAGCCGGTGGTGGGATTTATTGCCGGGCAGACGGCGCCTCCGGGACGGCGGATGGGACATGCGGGCGCGATCATCTCTGGCGGCGAAGGAACGGCCGAAAGCAAGATGGAGGCTATGCGGGCTGCGGGGATTCATGTGGTCGTGTCGCCGGCGGAGATTGGCGAGACCATGCAGCGGGTGATGGGGAAGTAAGGCAGGGGATAGGGGATAGAGTGTAGAGCGTAGAGAAGGCTCGGCTCCAGACGATGTCTGGAGCCTTTCCTGCTTAAGGGCGGCGGGTGGGTTGGCGGGAGTAGAAGGCCCAGGCGATGGCAAACATGACGGCTACCATGAAGGCTAGTTCGGCGTGGGGGCGGTTGTGGTAGTAGAGGTTGACGATGGCGTCGAAGGTCCAGGCTGCGGAGCCGACTGCCCATATCCATGCCATTCTACGCATCATCTCTCCTTGAACTCGTTGGACGCATGAGGCGGTGCGAGGACGCAACCGGCGGAGCGTATAGTGCATTTTATGCGCCAGCATGTGATTTTCGCAGTGGGTTTGTGGATGATGTTCGGAATGGCTGCGATGGGGCAGCAGGTTACGCCGGATGGCGGCGGGACGGCGGCGGCGCGTTGCGAGGCGCTGACGGCGGTCGCGCTGGATGGGGCGAAGGTGACGTCGGCGGTGCTGGAGCCTGCGGGTACGGTGCTTCCGGATGTGACGTTGCAGGCGGCGCAGACGGGAAAGTTGCCGGCGTTCTGCCGGGTGAGGGTGACGGGCACGCCTTCGGATGACTCGGATATTAAGACGGAGGTTTGGCTGCCGGCGGCGGGGTGGAATGGGCGGTATCGCGCGCAGGGCAATGGCGGGTTTGCGGGGAACATTTATTTTGAGGCGCTGGCGGCGGCAGTGATGCAGGGGTATGCGACGTCGGGCACGGACACGGGGCATGCCAGCGATGGTGGGACGTTTGCGCTGGGGCATCCGGAGAAGGTGAAGGACTTTGGGTGGCGCGCGGTGCATGACATGACGGTGCAGACGAAGGTGTTGGTGAAGGCGTTTTATGGGAAGGACGCAGAGCATGCGTACTTCATGTCGTGCTCGGATGGCGGGCGAGAGGCGCTGATGGAGGCGCAGCGGTTTCCGGGGGATTTCGACGGGATACTGGCGGGGGCTCCGGCCTATAACTGGACGGAACTGGTGTCGGCGGGGACTGCGGATGATCAGCGGTTGATGTCGAGTGCGGCGGCGTATCTGCCAGCGAGCAAGCTGCCTGCAATTACGGCGGCGGTGCTGGCGGCTTGCGATGCGAACGATGGGTTGAAGGATGGCGTGGTGAGCGATCCGGCGACGTGCGGGTTCGATCCGGCGGTGCTGGCGTGCAAGGGGGCGGAGAGCGATGCGTGCCTGACGACGGAGCAGGTGACGACGCTGAAGTCGATCTATGCGGCGAAGGTGGATGCGCAGGGGAAGGAGATGTTTCCGGGGTATGAGCCGGGGTCTGAGAGCGCGCGGTTGAGCTGGGGTCGATGGATTGTAGGTAAGGCGCAGGGCGATCCGACGCTGATGATGTACTTCGGGCTGGGGTACTTCAGGAACTTTGTGTATGGGCGCGAGGATTGGAGTTTGGCGACGTTTGATTTCGATCGGGATTCGAAGGTGGCGCTGGCGAAGACGGGGCAGGAGCTGAATGCTACGGACACGAATTTGAAGCCGTTTGTGGAGCGGGGTGGGAAGCTGCTGATGTATCACGGGTGGAATGATCCGGCGATTCCGGCGCTGAGTACGGTGGAGTATTACGACGGAGTGGTGGCGTCGATGGGGAGGCGTGCGACGGAGTCGGCGGTGCGGCTGTACATGGTGCCGGGAATGCTGCACTGCGAGGGTGGGCCGGGGGCTACGGACTTTGGGCAGGATGAAGCGGAGGCGCGCGGGGATGCGCAGCATGATGTGTTCACGGCGTTGGAGCAGTGGGTGGAGAAGGGGAAGGCTCCGGGAACGATGACGGCTACGAAGTTTGTGGACGATGACAAGACGAAGGGTGTGGTGATGACGCGGCCGGTGTGCGTGTATCCGGCGACCGAACGGTATGTGAAAGGCGATGGGAAGGATGCGGCTAGCTTTGCTTGCGTGGATGCGTCGCGGTAGGGGACGGGACCGGTGGGAATGCGGCGACTGCCGTTGGCCAGTTACACTGATAGAGCTGCTTCATTGCAAGTACATTGCATGGGAACTGCAGCCCAGGAGATTCAAGTGTCACAGCGTACTTTCAGCATTATCAAGCCGGACGCCGTAAAGAAGGGCGATGCCGGAGCTATCCTTGCCGAGATTGAGAAGGCGGGATTCAAGATTGTTTCGATCAAGAAGATTTCGATCTCGAAGGCGCAGGCTGAGGGGTTCTATCATGTGCACTCGGCGCGGCCGTTTTTTGGAGAGCTAACGGAGTTTATGAGCTCGGGGCCGATATTTCCGATGGTGTTGGAGAAGGAGAACGCGATTGCCGATCTGCGCAAGCTGATGGGCGCGACCGATCCGGCGAAGGCGGAGGAGGGAACGATTCGCAAGATGTTTGCGGCGTCGATTGGAGAGAATGCGATCCATGGATCGGACGCTGAGGATACCGCGGCGTTTGAGATTGGGTACTTCTTTGCGGGGATGGAGCTGAAGTAGTTGCGGAGGGACGCCGTGATGGGTCCCGTCAGCATTCCCTCAGCGGCTAAAGCCGCAATCTCGAAACCGGACGTTCGGCGGGACTGAAGTCCCGCCCCTTCAAAACGTGGCCCCGCCCTTCAAAGCGTGGCCCCCGCCCCTTCAAAGCGTGGCCCCCGCCCCTTCAAAACGCGGCCCCGCCCCTTCAAAGCGGGGCTTTGTGCGAAGCGGTTTCGACGTTGGCAAAAAAAATCAGGGGCAGACCGAGGCTTAGTTTCGGTCTGCCCCTACTGTTTCTGGGGACCAACAGAGTGTTTATCGGTTGGATGGGGCGGAGCTTTAGGGCTGTTTCGTGAAGAGCTTGAGGTTGATGGCGTCGCCCATGGCTTTGTAGCCGGTGTCGTTGGGGTGGAGGTGGTCGCCGGAGTCGTCGGCGGGGGCGTAGACGGTGGGGTTGGTGGGGTTACTGGTGGCGGCGTCGAAGTCGATGAAGCCGTCGAGCTGGTGGGTGGTGCGGATCCACTTATTGACGGCCTGGCGAACGGCTTCGCCGGCGGGAGAGGCGTAGCCGGCGCCGAGGTAGGGGGTGAGGGTGGCTCCGAAGACCTTGATGCCGTGAGCGTGGGCGCGGAGAGCTAGCTGGGAGATGCCGGTAATGAGGTCGTCGGCGGAGACGATGTCGTAGGGGCGCTTGAGGTCGTAGGCGTGGCCGATGTCGTTGATGCCTTCGAGGATGATGACGTACTTGACGCCGGCGGGTTGGAGGACCTCGTTATCGAAGCGGGAGAGGGCGTTGGGGCCCCAGCCTTCGTGGAGGATGCGGTTGCCGCCGATGCCCATGTTGAGGACACCGAGGTCGCGGGTGGCGGGGTCGGCGTGGAGGCGGTCGGCGAGGATGTCGGGCCAGGTGGTGTTGGCTCCAGAGGTGCTGCGCCAGCCGTCGGTGATGCTGTCGCCGAAGGCTACGATGGCGGCGCCGTGGGGAGATTCGACTTCGACGCCCTTGAGGAAGTCGCAGACGGTGTTGGTGGAGGAGTTGGCGAGGGTGGTGGCGCTGGCCTGGTCTCCGGGGGCAGAGTAGCTGGTCTGGAGGGCGAGCTCATGCTGGGTGATGGTGGCGACCTTCTGGCCGGCCACGGAGAGGGAGATGGCGAGATTGGAGAGGGGAGCGAGGGCGAAGGGGATGGGGTCGGAGACGGCGATGGTGCCGGGAGGGATGGTGACGGCGGGGTGGCCGTTGAAGGTGAGATCGACGGAGGATTGGGGCTGAATGGCGCCGGCAGGGATGGCGGCGGCCCCAGCGGTATCGGGTGAGGCGGCGGGGAGGGCTACGGCTGCGTCGTCGATGATGAGGGGGCTGGCGCCCTGCTCGTTGGTGAGGATGACGCGGAGATTGGAGCCGCCGATGGAGACGTGGACGATCTCGCGAAGGGTGGTGGGCATGGTGAAGGCGTTGGCCGTGTTTACCTTGGCGACCGGGGCGGTGCCCCAGGTGGCGACCCAGTGGGTTTGGGCGAGAGCGGGAGTGGCGGCGAGGATGAGCGTGGAGGCTAGGGTGGCTAGGCGCGAGGAGGGGTGGAACAGGCGCACGGCAGGAACTCCTGGATGGGATGGACGGGATGCGGCGGACGGTACAGGCCCGGGTTCAGCGTCGCTATCCAGCATACGACTTGTGCGGAGCGACGGCTTCAGGGTCGAGGGCAACAGCAACGACAACAGCATCCCTGGGGCTAAAGCCCGTGGTCCGTGGAGGGCCTATGAGACCCGAGGCTGAAGCCTCGGGGTACCAAGCTGAAGCCTCGGGGTACCAAGCTGGAGCCTCGGGGTACCAAGCTGGAGCCTCGGGGTACCAAGCTGGAGCCTCGGGGTACCGGGCTGGTGTGCGGGTGCGTTTGTGGGTTGCGCGGTGGGAGGGAGAATCGATTGCCATACGGAAGACGTGAGGTTTTTTGCGGGGGATGCGTAATTTGGAGGGGCTGGGCCGTATACAGCGCGTATGCAGGGATACGATGTGGCATTGGCGGGGAGGGTGAACAGCGATATGGAAGAGATCGCGCGCGGCCTTCGCGACAGGGATGTCGAGCTCCTGCAGACGCTGGTGGAGGCGTATCAGGACCGGTTGGTGCGGTATCTGACGTATGTGCTGGGGCGGCGGGATGGCGTCGACGACCTGGTGCAGGAGACGTGGCTGCGGGTGATGGAGAGGGGGCGCAGCTACGATGGGCGGTCGCGGTTTGAGCCGTGGCTGTTTACGGTGGCGCGGAATCGGGCGGTGGATTTTCTACGGCGGCGGCGTGAGGTGAGTTTGGACGCGGAGGAGGGTGAGGTAGGGGGTGGGGTGATGGCCGTGTCGGCGGAGGCTTCTCCGTTTGTGATGGCGGCGAGGACGGAAGATGCGGCGCGGCTGGCGGGGGCGCTGCAGGGATTGCAGCCGATGTATCGCGAGGCGCTGGTGCTGCGGTTTGTGGAGGAGATGTCGTTGCAGGAGATTGGGGCGGTGATGGGAGCGCCGGTGGCTACGGTGGCGGCGAGGATCTACAGGGGATTGGCGGCCTTGCGGCGGCGGATGGAGGAGAAGCATGAGCAGTGAAGTGCATGTGCGGTTCAGAGAGTTGATGGAGCGCGGCTTGGTGGCGGGGTTGGATCCGGACGAAGAGCGCGCGCTGGCGGAGCATGTGGCGGGCTGCGCGGAGTGTGGTGCGTATCAGGAGGCGAATGGCGCGGTGGTGGGAGGGCTGAAGGGGTTTTCGTTTGAGGCGGGGCCGGAGCTGAATGCGAAGGTGATGATGGCCGTTCGGCAACGGGCGCGGGAGGTGGAGGGACGCCGGAAGACGGCTGAGCGCTGGGTGCGGTTTGGGTTGATGGCGGTGGTGCTGACGGTGGTGGGGTCGGTGCTGGATTTGTGGGTGGGGCATGTGGCGGCGAGGATGCTGGATCTGCGGCCGCATGCGGTGCGGGAGAGCTTGATGGCGTTGTGGATCTTGCCGTCGTTTGGTTTGTTGTTGCTGTTTCCGTTGCTGCCTTGGCTGACGGGCGATGCGAGCGGGAGAAGGAGGGCGTTATGAAGCAGAAGTTCATGGATGTGGTGCCGAAGGGAGCGCAGGTGACTGCGTGGCTTCTGATGGGTGCGATGGCGGCGGCAGGGGCATTGGGGGGCTATTTTGTCCTCTGGGGCGATGACCGGGGCTTTGGTCACCTGGGACCGATTGGTTGCGCGGCCCTCTGTTTGGTGGGCGGGCTGGTGTGGGGAGCGTTTGTTGCGGCGTGGGTGCTTTGCCTGGGGTATGTGTATGCGGATGCGCGGCGGCGGGGAATGCGGCCGGTGCTTTGGACGCTGATTGCGGCGCTGTTTCCGCACCTGTTTGGGTTCCTGCTGTACTTTGCGCTGCGGCAGTCGCTGACGCCGCGGTGCGGTGGGTGCGGGCAGCCGATGGGGCCGGAGCAGAGGTTCTGCTCGTGGTGCGGCAGCGCGCGACCGCCGGTGGATGGGGTGGGACAGGGTGCGGCGGGGATGGGTCCGGCGGCTACAGTTTGAGGGCCTGAAAAAAAGATGAAGATGTCGTAGAAAGACACTGCCAATCGATGAAGGACTGGACTATGATGCTGGCGAACCGCCTCACCTACCTTCCGAGCCCGGGAAGACCTGACTTGCTCGGTATCTGGACGGCTCTAAATCGAGTCTAGAGGTGTTGTATGACTGTAATGCCCTTACTTTGGATTGTGTGGGGAGTTGTAGCTGCTGTACTGCTCATCCTTCTTGGCTATCGGGGAACGTTGACACGGTATGAAGAGGACCAGATCTTTCTGGATGAGGCTACCAGCATGGAGGCGCGGGAACAGGGCGACATTCAGCGGAAGCTGCTGAAGGTGCGGCCGTACCTGATGGTCACGATGTGGGCCATTGGCGCGCTGACGGTGATCATCCTGGGGATGTATATCCATGATGCAGTCAGGAACTTGATGTAAGGACGGGTGGATGTGTGGTGTGGGTCACAACCGGGGGATGTTGCTCCCGCGTTGCGAGGCGTGTTTGTTTTTGCAGGCCGCCTGAAGGGTTTCTTGCTGGAAGGGACGCCCTTCAGGAGGGTCTGCGGCGGGCCCATGGGCGCTCGACTCGGTAGAGCGGGGTGGACGTTGGGGATTGACGGGCGGCAGACAATAGTTTGCGGCGCTTGAGGAGGGTGACGGCTGCCTGGACGGCGGACTTGGACAGGCCGGTTGCTTCGGAGATTTGCTGATAGCTTAGCGGCGCAGTTTTCTGGCCAGCGCCTCGGGTGCATCTCCAGACATGGAGATAGACGAGGAAGGCGGATGGACGCCGGTCGTGTTCGGTGAGGTCGCGCATGAGTACGTCGAGGAGGTAGGCGTCGATGGCGATCTGCATGGGTGTTTGGGCGTCCTTCTGGAGATTCTATTACCTGTAGTGATTAGTACTATAGTGGTTAAAGGTATAGGAGGATTTTTCTTTTCGATGCGGCGCGCGTTTCCTCTTACACTCAAGCACAGGAGGGGATGGCGATGATTAAAGCTGTGAAGTTCGTGAGCATTCCAGTGCGGGACCAGGATGCGGCGTTGGTTTTTTACACGGAGAAGCTGGGGTTCCAGGTGCTAACGGACCAGCCGTTTGGCGGCGGACAGCGATGGATTGAGCTGCGGATTCCGGGAAGTGATACGAAGGTGGTGTTGTTCACTCCGCCGGGACATGAGGATCGAATTGGGATGTTTTCTAATGTGACGTTTATGACCGATGACATTGATCGCACGCACGAGGAACTTACGGCGCGCGGGGTGGTGTTTACGGCGCCACCGACGAAGCAGCCGTGGGGTCATTTTGCCAAGTTTGAAGACCCGGATGGGAATCAGTTTGTGTTGTCGACCAAGTAATTCCTTGGGTTTATGCTGGGAGTTATGGGAACCGAGGGATTGCGCACGCAGGTGAAGGTTGAGCAGTTTGGGACGCTGGCGGATGGCGGCGTTGTGGAGAGGTATACGCTGACCAGTGCCGAGGTGGAACTGCGGCTGATCACGTATGGCGCGCGCGTGGTGGCGCTGAAGACGAAGGATCGCGAAGGTGAGATGACGGATGTGGCGCTGGGTTACGACGCGCTGCGGCCGTATGTCGAGAACAAGAATGCGTATTTCGGCACGATTGCGGGAAGGTACGCGAACCGCATTGCGAAGGGGCGGTTTGAGCTGGACGGACAGTTGGTGCAGACGACGATCAATGATGGGGTGAACATGCTGCATGGCGGCGTGGTGGGGTTCGACCGATACAACTGGGTGGGGAACGAGGTGCCGGATGGGGTGGAGTTTTCGATGCTGAGTCCGGATGGGGACCAGGGGTTTCCGGGGACGCTGAAGGTGCGGGTGCGGTATACGCTGACGGGGAGTGTGGTGAAGATTGCTTACTCGGCAACGACGGATAAAGATACGGTGGTGAACCTGACAAACCATACGTACTTCAACCTGGCGGGTGAGGCGAGTGGAACGATTCTGGATGAGGTGCTGACGCTGGAGGCGGATGCGTTTACGCCGGTGGGGAGCGCGGAGGCGATTCCTACAGGAGAGATTGCGACGGTGGAGGGAACGCCGTTTGATTTTCGGAAGGCTACGGCGATTGGAGAGCGGATTGGCGAGGAGAACGACCAGTTGAAGTATGGGCGGGGGTATGACCACAACTGGGTGGTGCGCGGGCGGGCAGGTGCGTTGCGGCTGGCGGCGACGGTGTATGCGCCGACGACGGGACGCGTGCTGACGGTGGAGACGACGGAGCCGGGAGTTCAGTTTTATTCGGGGAATTTTCTGGATGGGACGCTGGTGGGGAAGTCGGGCGTGGCGTATGTGCAGCGGAGTGGGTTTTGTTTGGAGACGCAGGCGTTTCCGGATGCGCCGAATCATGCGGCGTTTCCTAGTGCGGAGTTGAAGGTTGGGGTGGAGTATTCGAGTGAGACTAGGTGGGAGTTTGGGGTTCGGTAGGAGGCTTCTAGCTTCTAGCTTTTAGCTTCTAGCAAAGGCAAAGGCAAAGGCAAAGGCAAAGGCAGAGGCAGAGGCAGAGGCAAAGGCAAGAAGCAAGGAGTAGAGCTGAGGGATTGCTGCTAGTGGGTGTTGGCGATCTGGCGGTCCAGGGCTTCGAGTTGCTCGGGGGTGAGCTGCTGGCGGACCTGGAGGAAGACGTGGGCGTATCCCTTTTCCAGATCGTTGCGCGCGTGGGAGACGCGATCGATGGCCGCGAAGACCTTGCTCTCATCCTTCAGGTCGGAGGGTGAGAGGGAGGCCAGGTCGATCTCCTGGCGCTGGTAGTTGGACAGGAGGTTTGTAAGGGTTGGCTCGCTGGACTCGAAGATGCTATCCATGCGGTGCTGCTGATCGGAGGAGAGTTTGAGTTGGTGGGCGGTGTGGTGGTCGTCCCACCAGCGGCCACCGAGACCGAGCTGAAGGCCCATGCGGGGGCGAGCGTGGGATTCGGAGAAGCCGCGGGCGCCCAGGTCGTTGCGGGATTCCATTCTTTCGCGAGAGGAGCCGGACATGGCCATGGGCGGAGCACCCATGGGCGAGCCTCCCATGGAGTGGCCACCACCACCACCACCGCCGCCGGGGTGCTGGGCATGTGCCACGACGCAGGGGGTGAACAGGGCGAGGCACACGACGGCGGCTGTCAGCAGGCGAGAGCGCCCGGCGACGAAGCGTCGAGATGTGCGGTTGAGGTTCACGCTTCCTCTACTCTTGATTAATCTTGAATCGAAGTCGGGGGCCGGGTGCTCGGAGTGGCCTCGGATACAAGGCCGAGGGCTGCGGGTGAATCCGACGAGGGATCGAAGTCAGCGCTGATGGAACGGAGCAGGCGGTTGTCCGCGGCGATGCGCGCGGCGCGCGAAGGGGCGATGCTGGCGGTCTCCGTA
>JBAULP010000112.1:0-7071 GCA_049578265.1 Acidobacteriaceae bacterium | reverse complement strand
TCAGGCAGCGGATCTAGCGGCGGTTCCAGCGGCGGATCTAGCGGCGGTTCCAGCGGCGGTTCCAGCGGCGGATCGTCTGGCCCAGATAGCGGCCCAGACAGCGGTCCCGACAGCGGCCCAGACACAGGTCCGGACAGCGGTCCCGACACTGGCCCCGACGGTCCTGACGGCCCCGACGGTCCTGACGGCCCTGATGGTCCCGACGGTCCTGATGGTCCTGATGGCCCTGATGGTCCCGGACCGGATGCCTTCGTTCGATCGAGGACCATTCGCGCAGGAAGCAGAACGCTAATTCCGCGAGTCACCGCCCGCAGACCGGCAATAGCTACTAAGTCAGCGGCTAAGTCGATTAAACCAAATAAGGCGCGTACACCGATCAAGTCGATCAAGGTAAGCAGACCACACAAGGCAAGCAACCCAACTAAGGCGAGCAAGCCACGTAAGTCGCGCAAGCCACGGTGAAATAACTACGGCGCACCCGCCCACACTGGTCGCGGGTGCGCCGTACAAAAATAGAAATTCTGACGGCTCCCAATGTTCTCTGAAGGAGAACAATCCATATGGCTAGTCAAAAAATGCTCCCGAATATCTGGCGCAGTTGGGTCGCGGAGAACGTTCTGCTCGACATGACGCCGGAACAGATTGAACAACACGCGGTGTCCGCCGGAATGAAACGCTCGCTGATACGCGAAGAGCTCAAACGCGCACAGCACAGCCCCTACATCGAGGGCGGCCGATGGCTCGCACAGCGAATGAACAAGCTGGAGTCAATGTTGCGGGTTCGTGTCGAAGTCGCGCGACAAAATAAACCGCGGCTGTCCGTGCCTTCGCGTCGAAGATTGTCAGCCGAAACCTTCCGGGAAAAATATTATGCCCACAACCGCCCCGTGAAACTCCTCGATATGCTCGAGGATTGGCCCGCCATGCAAAAGTGGACACCCGAGTATTTTCGCGACGTCTACGGCGACGAAATGGTCGAGATCACAGCCGCCCGCAATGGGGATGCTAAGTATGAAATTAACCTTGAAGATCATCGCAGAACGGTACAATTCAAGAGCTTCATCGATCAGGTGGTCTCCACCTTTGGCAATGACTCTTATCTCGTGGCGAATAATAAATTCTTTCAACAGCCTGGTATGAAGAGCCTCATGTCGGATATTGGTCCGCTGCCAGGCATTCTAACGCGCAAGAAGAGGATCCCCCACACCTACCTCTGGTTCGGTCCTGGTGGTACTGTAACTCCGCTTCACCATGACACGATGAATATTCTGTTCTGCCAGATCTACGGAAGCAAGCAGATCACTCTCATCTCCCCCGACGAAACTCCATGGCTCTACAACGAAATCTCGGTGTATAGCGAAGTCGATTTCGAAAATCCCGACCTCGAATCCTATCCTCTCTTCCAGCATGTCGATCAAATCGAAGTCGTGGTAAACCCGGGAGAGGTTCTTTTTATCCCGGTAGGCTGGTGGCATCACGTGAGATCGCTGGAGACAAGCATTTCCGTATCGTTCACTAACTTTGAATTTCCGAATGACTACGAGTGGCGTCATCCCGAAATCAGGCGTTAGGCCAGGTGTTGATGATGAGCGAGCAGTTGCGCGATTTCAAAGGCGCTCACTACGGGGAAGCGATGGTCGTGTGTGGCCTCGGCGCTTCCATAAAATCCTTCGCGTATCCAAACCGGTTTCGCACCATCGGCGTCAACGACATCGGTCGCGCCTTTCATCCGGATTATTTATTTGTGATGGATGCGGTTAAGAGCTTCGCTCCGGAGCGCTTCCAGTTCATCCAGAACACCAAAGCGTCCTGCATATTCACTGACCACAATCTCGACCTCGAAGGGCACAAGGTCATTAGATTTCCGATCAAGGAGTGCGCCTCTCCCCAACTCGACGACCCCGACGCCCTCTATCACATTGGCCGGCCACCTACCTCTCCCTTTCTCGCCGTGTGTCTGGCCGCCCATATGGGTGCCAAAGCAATAGGAATAATCGGTGTAGATTTCACTTCCGGCCATTTTTTCGCAGACGACGGCGACCACAAATTATCCAGAGGCCTTAAAGGAATTAATTGGCGGTTTCATCAACTGGGTAATGCCCTACTCGAACGCGGCGTGAAAGTATTCAATCTCAGCGCAGAGAGCCGTATCATCGCATTTCCACATCTCAGCGCAGATCAATTTTCGGCTCTGCAGCGGAGTACGGTTACCCGTTCGTGGTCTCGGCCGGCTAGAAAACTCTGCCTTGTCTCCACCTCACCACCCAGTAATAATCTGCGCACCCTCGCGCAGCTTGTCAACACTCGTACGTCGCTATCCTGCCGCCTCATCTCGCCGGACTCGGCCGATGTTCGCGCCGCATCCTCGCCAGAGATAGAGAAAAATCTGCGTTCCAGCGCCACCGTAATCGTTAATTGCGACACCGTTCGTCTTCCAGACGTGACCACATGGAACGGCAACTTCTCGCAGGCGTGGAATAAGGAGTTGCGACCGCTGCTCTTCTCGCATTCAACGGTTGTTCCACGTTCTCGCACTGACCGTACCTTGAGCGTCGGCGTGATTGTCTCTCAAGAAAACGCCACAGGCGACGAAGTCGCTGAAACCCTTCGCAGTCTTTGGGACGACCTTCTTCCCGCCGACGACCTGGTCGTACTCGGTTGCCGTCCGCACTCAAACAATTTGGCTCAATGGCTAAGTCACCTTAAGCTTGTCCGTTACGTCGAGCCCGCACGTTCAGAAAGCTATATCGCAGCTCGCAACCGCATCGCGGCACACTCCCGAAAAGACATTCTCGTCTTCACCGACGCGAATATCGCAGCTTCGCGCCTCTGGGTTGATCGCGTTCTTTCCGTGTTCAACGATGAGTCGGTTGCCGCAGTTGGACCCGCGATCGTAGACATGTATCAGCGCGAATCGAAGAGTTATGGCATGAAGTGGTGCAACGCGGAATTGAGCACCAGTTGGCTGCCCCTTCGCACCAACAAGCCCTATGCCGTGCCCTTGTTGCCCGGCGTCTTTCTGGCTGTGCGCCGCTCTGCCTTTAATTGTGTCGGCGGCCTCGACGCAGGAATGCTCGGAGACAAATGCGATGACATGGAACTCTGCTTCCGCCTCTGGACACGAGGCTTCCGTTGCGTCGTCGCGCCGGACGTCGAGGTCCTGTGGATGAATCGTTTCGCTGCCGGCGCTTCTCCCGGCGACGAATACTGGAGCGATGTCATGTATAACTTGCTGCGTCTCAGCACAATTCATTTCAATGCGGCGCGCAGAAGCGAATTTGCAGAGAGCCTCGCCCGCGATTCCCTCTTTCCAACCATATCCGCGCGGGTAATGGAGTCGGATGCACGTGCGCGTCGCAAACATGCCCATGGGCAAAGGCAGTACTCCGACAATTGGTTTTTTAGGCGGTTTCCCATCTGACCTCAACAGGGCGCCGAAATGGATCGTCTCTTCTTTAAACTCTATGACGCGGGATTGAGCAATTGCCGTATGTCCCTGGACATCGGCGTCGGCTTGGCATTTCTTACCGGCCGCACCCTCACCCCATTTCGAGTGAACGCACCCTGGACAAGTGACCCGCTGCTTCAGGAGCAGGTCGACTACACCGCACGCGCGACCGTACTGGACCTCTTCGATCTGCCTGTTCCCGTTGAATACGGGTACGAGTGCAAACGTAGAATCAAGCAGCCGCGACTCATTAGCCCTTGGCACGGGGCAGTCTACGATGCCGCGCTCGTCATTGACTCCGAGTCATCGATTGAAAGCGAAGACTTCCATTCGTTCCACAATGGACGCGAATACATATGGAGGCTGGAACAGGCCTTGCATTGCGAAGAAGATCTGCTCATCGACACCCATACCCTCGGTATGTATTCTTACTTTTTCTATGGCGGTCACACCGCGTTGGATGAGCTGCGGTCTGAGCTTCACCGCATACGTCCGAAACGCCCCTATAGAAAGCTCGCGAAGCGGATCGCTGACAGCTTTGGCTCATTCAATGCCCTGCATATTCGTCGAGGTGATTTCCGCACGTCGCGGCTAAGCCCACGCGCTCACCGAGTCAACGGAGCTGAGATTGCCAGGAACGTCGCGCGACGGCTCTCACCCGGCGAGCGTCTTGTCGTCTGCACCGACAGCTCATCCGACCAAAACTGGTTCGCTCCCCTTCACAACCAATTTCGTGATCTCATCTTCCTCGACCAGCTTCTACTGCACGAATGGGCATCGGAGTTCAGTTCCCTGCCATTCCATGACGACACCGTGCTAGCTCTAATCACTCAACTAGTAGCGGAAGAAGCGAAGTTATTTGTGGGAACTCCGTTCAGCACCTTTACAGCGCTTATCCAGCGCAGCCGTGGATTGAGCGGAAAGCAATCTAGTTTCTTCTACTGCTACAGCGACTGGAATCCTCAATTTGTGCCATTTAAGCGTTGCGAATTCTTACCTGTGGAAGATGGGCCCTATTCGTGGAATAGGACGTTATACCCCGTTCAACCGGGAGTTCATTCGTGGTTTCGAGAATGGCCAGAAGCGTTCCACTCTGGCCTCGATAGCTCCCACACCCACGCCACACCCCCAGGAACAGTCCTACTGCAAGCCCGTGAAGCCATAATTCATGGAATCAAAGCGCGCTACGAAAAATCCAGGCTGCTCGATAACATCGGTTACTGGACGGACGTCAGCGAATACATAACATGGAACTTCTCAACCGACTGCAGGCAGCTCTGCATGGTGGAGATCCGTTATGCCTGTCCAGCCGAATGCGCCGGAACCACAATTCAAGTAGGACTTGAAGATGGGGAAAAAATAACAGGAAAAGTATTCTCCACGGGCGACTGGACTACATTCTCGAGTTGGCAACGACTCGGAACTATCTATCTGGAGGAAGGCCACAATGAAGCGTCTGTTCGAATCATAACCATGCCGGGAGATGCGGCATTTAATCTAGCCGGAATTCGATTTGTACCTTGCGCTAATTAAGGGAAAACCTCTGATAACGACTAACTTCCTTAACCAAAAACAGGAAAATTGTTTGGACAGCAGCGTAAGTCGTGAGCTATGATCCAGCCTCAGTTCTCCCTCGCCCCTGCCTCGTTTGATAGTTTGCCGGATCAATTTGATGGTCGTTCCATGCTGACTTGATCTGTCGTGATAGTTCACGACGCAACCACATGGGATCCATCAGCACGAACTCGCAACAGAAAATTGATTCAAAGCCGGCGCCAGGAAGGGCTCTATGTTCCCTGCCCCTTTAGTTCGTGAATTTTCGCAGCAGGTCTGCGAGCGAGTAACCTCGCGCGCCATCAGCGTCCTACTACGAAATCCCACCACAGACCCGCGATTTCCAGATACCTCGGACTTAGATTTCGTAGTTCTCGCACACATCGATGACATGCGCTCGCAGCGCATGATCCTTACAGCACTCAACGGCACGCGCGCCATGGCAGACCTTACATGGCTCCCCTGGGACTGGGTCTCCGATCCACAGATTGCAGCGACGCGCGGATGGTTACCTCACCGGTTGCTGAGTTCAACCATCCTCCACGATCTTGAAGGGAACATGATCGAGTATCGCCGACAGATCGGGCTTCATATGTATCGCCCCAACATCCAGAAGCAGCGTCTCGCCGTCTTTCTCGACACTGCCTTCGAAACCGTGCGCGAGATAGGCATCACCTGGGACTTCCCAGCGCTGGCCCTATTCTGGCTTCACATGGGATTCGCCGCGGTCCTCGCGACTCTTCTGGATGGACTTAGACAGCTTTGCCCGAACGTCTATACTCGGCCATTCGACTACATCGACGCAATCGACAGGAAAAAAATTCCCGGACTTCGTCATCAGTGGATCGAAGCGCTGAGCCTCCAGGCCAATCCTGAACCTATGGCCTTATCGTTGAAACGAATCCATGCGCAAATCTCCGCAAAATTTCCCGAACCTGTCTGGCCGGAGAACATGCGAACTGGAACCAGATTCGAGTACCGATACTGGTCGTCGCCCGAAGAGATTGCTTGGCGAATCAGCGTAGCCGCCGAGATGGCGCGCCGTGGCGACTCCGCTTCGGCCGTCTTCTATCTTCGTTTTTGCGCTTATGCAGTCGCACGCATCCCCATGGTGCACGCCTGTGCGCGAGCAAAACAGAATGTGTCGTTCTTGCGCCCTGAGTGCGCTGTCTTGCCGCAGTTGCAAAATTTAGCTCCCGAAATTGTCGACGACTTGGAATCCATTCTGGGAGGGACGATCTCCCTGGATTCCGATGAGATCACCAAGAGCTTGGAGATGCTCCTGTCGTTCCGCGACGACAGCTTGAGTTGGTTGCGCGCGCGCGGAGCGCCCACACCGGAGTTGCAAGACTGGAAACCCTATCGACCAGAGGCCGCGTAGCAAACGAAAGGAGTGTCCCATGAGCGATCTTAGCGTTGTATGTTGTCAGCTTTGCCAAACAGACATGACCACACAGTTTGGCACGAGTAACCCGGCACGTTCGCAGGTTACGATCACCGGAAATACTCCGACGCTTGTTCCGACCGCGTGTTACGTGCAGGATCAGATCACCTTCCAGGCCCCGAGCCAGTTACTCTTCCATTCCAACGATCAATCGGCAGATCAGACGGAGTTCGCAATCATCTGCAGAAAGTTGGTCGTGATTGGCGGGAAGGCGCCAACGGACTCAAACCCCTGCAACCCAGGCGAGCCCGGCTCGCGTTATGGAAACACCAATCTCATCTCCTGGGATGGCCGTCTCACAGCCGCACCGAACGGCCCTTCCATCCCGCCGCAACCAGCTCAATCCGCAGGCACCGGTCTCGCGGGTCTTCCAGGATTACCCGGGAATTCAGGTGTTGCTGGTTTGTCTCCGGTCACATCGCGCAAAGGGGGACCAGCCAAGTTGGTCATCGTAGCAATTGAAGTTGAAGTGGTAAACGGCGGAAACCTCGTCGTCGATTGGGCAGGCCAGAACGGCGGAGATGGAGGCGATGGTCAGATCGGCGGCAACGGAGGAAGCGGCACAACGGGAAACAATGGCTCCGACGCAAGCTGGCCCAGCAGCGGCTGCGGCACAGCCACCGGC
>JBAULP010000111.1:0-97654 GCA_049578265.1 Acidobacteriaceae bacterium | reverse complement strand
GCGCCCTAACTTAGGGCGCGGTTGCCGTTTCCATCGATGGATCTAGGGTTAGAACTCGTAGTGCATCGATAGGGTTAGAAGGTTGGCGTGGAAGTTCCTTGGTGCCGTCAGCCCTGAAGACGGCTCGGTCAGACCAGTTGGGCCGGTGATCGAGGACGAGTTGCAGGGTGCCACGACTGCCGTAGCAGCAGCAGTTGATTGAGTGTTGGTGCAGTAGGGCGCGCCCGAAGGACCGCCTTCACCGTATCCGTAGTAGTTGTAATCCGCCTTCCAAACCCAGCCTGGGTGAATCGTGTAGGCGAGGTGTACGAAGGGCGACTGATAGGCAGACTGCATCGAGCCGTTGACCATCTGGGCATTCTCAAAAAGCTGGTTACCGCTGACCGCGCTGATGTTGTACCCGATATTAGCTTCGATTGCCTTTACGGGGATCAGCGTGATGCTTCCGGAAGCGTATTGCGTTGGAGCATCGGCGAAGTCCTTGACTACGCCCCAGTCGGTGGATGTAGATGGGCAGGGGCTAGGTCCACCCGAGCTGGTGACCGCTACTGCGCTTGGCAGCGTGCTGGTTGCGGCCAGTGCGTCGAAGCAGATGTTGGTCGAGGTATACACATCCGAGTAGCCATACGTGAAGTCGAACGCGAAGTGCTGGCTCGGTGCGAGGTCAAGCGTCATACTTCCCTTCCGGCTGTAGTCGACGTGGTCGATGGTGCCATCCAGGCTGGGGCTGGGGGCGCCGGTCGTGGTGACGAAGTTGTTGTCGTATGTATTGTTGTGGTGCTCCGTGTCGATGTAGGAAGCCGATACGGTCGCCCAGGTCTTCGGCCGGTAGATGGAATGCACGCGGTAGATCTTCGTTTGCCGTGGCGCGACCGGTGTGAAGGCCTGGTTGTCGTAGGCCACTTCAACGGTGCCGTTGAGGGTCAGGTGATCGGTGGGACGAAGGGCGGCGTTGAAGATCGCCCCGTTCTCAACGATATTGATCGTGCCCGTGTCTGCTGAGGAGGCGGCATTAGCTGTTGCTTCCACCGACGTCGGATAGGGGTTCACGATCGAACCGTCATAGTAGCTGGAACCAGCCATGGAGCAGTTGGTGACGGTGGCAGAGAGGCTGCAGTGCCAGTCGTTGATATCGTGCGTACGGTAGCGCCAAGTGAGAGAGAACGTTGAGCGCTCCGTCGCATCCCAGCTGATCGTGGCGTTGTTCGTCAGGTAAAGCTGGCCGAAGTATCCCAGGATGGGATAACCCGAGCTGCTGCCTTCCGCACCGCCGGTAGTTCCTGGAGTCAATGCCCCGGTGTAGTTGATGTTCTCGTTGCCGCCAGTTGTCGGAACGCTCAGGCTCTGGCCATTCGGCAGAGTGGGCGTGCCCATGACGGACGTGCCGGGCTGGTGAGAGCTGGAGAAGGAGACCTGGTCAGAGACGCTGATCTTCTTGGTCGCCTCGTAGGTGATTCCGAAGTGAGCACCAACCACGCGCCGCTTCACGGTTGCGCTCCCTGCCCATACCTGGCTGCGAAGCGCACCGTCAAGACCCTGCCAGTTCTCATAGTAGTTCGGCAGATTGACGCTTGCGCCCGTGTAGCTAAAATCGCCGTTCATAGCGATATTCTTGATGCTCGAGCTCTGGAAGCGGAACATTTCGGTGGGAAAGATCTCCCTCGTCGATTGGTTGCGCACGTAGCTCGTCGTGACATCACATGCCGCGTTGATGATCGGCAGGCCACCAGGCGTCTGTGCAGGCGTGAAGATGGTGAAGTTGGTCGCGTTCGTGTAACCGCTGCCCATGCTGGCAGTGTTGCATTCCGCGATACCCGCGGGGGCGGTGTTTGTCCCCGTAACGGCGGTGTTCGTGCCAGCAGCGGCCAGAGTAAGTTGTTGCGCCACATCCCAGTCACCGAGGGCCACCGGCTCCCCGTTCGCTTCCTGCGCGATGAAGTCCTGCGGAGCAAGTGTGAAGTAGGAGTTGATCTTGTAGTGCTCGATCTCTTCCTCGAAGGTAAACTTCGTCTGCCGGAGAGGCTTCCAATCAACTCCACCCCGGAAGTCATCCGAGCTGTTACGCTGATACTCCTCAAGCAGTGCGTTGTACTTACCAACAGACTCACCGGGGGTCATGCTTGGACCCTGGAAGATGTTCTGCGAGTACCCGATGCGGAAGGTCACCTTGGAGAGCGGAAGCAGGGTGAGATTTGTGTCTGTCATCCGGCGTACGGTATTGAACATCACCGGGGAATCTTCAAGCTGCTTGTAAGGAACTCCGCTGGTAGAGAGTACCCCGTTGGTCTCCCCATACGGCAGGTATAGACCGCTCGAGATCATCGGGTTGCCGAGCAGATCGTAGTCGAAGTACTGACGATCGCGGCGGAACGTGCCGGTGAACTCGTAAAGCTTACCCTTGGAGACGTCGAGCTTGGCAAAGTTGTTGGGGTCTCCACCAAAGCCAGAGCTGAAGGCTGAGAGAGAGTCGAGGAGCGAGTGCTTGCTGCCGGGTACGGCATGCAGCGTGAAGGTCTCGCCAAAGACGCGGGGCCCGGACTGGATGTTCACCAGGGTGTCGTACATCGAGCCGCTGCCGACAACTTTAGCGTAGTGGCCGCCTAGGTCAGCACTCTCGTGGAGCACGAATCCATTCTGAACCGTTGCGGTTGCCTGCGGAGCCTGGGGCATGCTGGCGGTGTCCGCGGCGGGTGTTGCGCTTTGGGCGGATGCAATACCCGTCATCAGCAGCAGAAGAGCGACTCCCAATCCCCCGGCGACCCGATGGGTCCTGGTCCGTGTGGGGTGTTCATTGGGTAGCCGAGAAAGGTTTATCTTTTTCATCTCAAGCCTCACTTGAAGAAAACATTGCTTGCACTGGCCCAAACGATTGGGCATATGGCAGTTCGTGTTGGACCTGGGCCGCGTCGTCTGCACAAAGCAGAGCGACGCGGCTCGACTTCGCTACTTCAGGAACGCCTCGTTGAGGTTCGATCCGTGGATGAACGTGTGGCAGGCGATGCAGGGAGGAATATCCTGCGAGCCCGAGTTCAAACCATGAACCGAATCTGCAGCCACTTCGCTGTGGCACTGCTGGCATAGCGTATTGATATTGGGGACATTCAGCAGCCGCGGGTTTTGCGAGCCGTGCGGTGTATGGCAAGCCATGCAACCCTCACCCTTGACCACTGCGTGTTCGTACACGAAAGGTCCGCGAGTCTCCATGTGGCACTTGGTGCAGATTGCACTTTGATCAGCGGTAGACTTGAGGTTGTTGTTGCCGAAGGTTCCGTGAACATTGTGGCAATCACTGCAGCTGATCAGCCCCTCGTTGACGCGGTGATGGAAAGGCATCGCGAACGCCGGCTTGATATTCGTGTGGCACTTGTAGCAGAGGTTGGGCTGCGTTGCGACAAGCAGCTTTGTCTCCGGCACCGATTTGTGGACACTGTGGCAGCTCAGGCAATTCACGCCGGCCTTGGCGTGGGGAGAGCGCAGAAAATTGGGATGGGTATTCGCATGGCAACCGAGGCAGGTCGCGTCAATCTGCTTGGGTGTCAATTTTTCGAAGCGAACGATCTTTGTGACATCGCCACCGCCATCGACGTGCGCTTTGCCAGGCCCGTGACAGCTCTCGCAAGGCCCTACGCTGCTGTGTGTCAGCGTTATCTTGTGGTGCGGGTTGTTGGCTAACCCATCCACCTTGTCCTGGTGACACATCGCGCACGTGTCATTGCCTACGTACTGGTCGCTTGCCTGCGCCTGCGCCGCGGAAGCGTGCTGCAGGGTTTGTGTCTGCGCGACGGAGGTTCGAAGCCCTCCGAAGGTCAATAATCCGACCATCGCAAACAGTGAGTACAACATCGAAATTCTGCGGGGCGTCTGCCTCATACCGTTTACCTCGATTGCGGCGGAGTTGGTTTCATTTCCTGCTGCTCAAGGTCCGCCTGCCTGCAACAGTTGCAACAGTAATCGCCCAGCTACCAGACCTCCTGTGACCTTCATCACAGGGGTGTCAGATACCTACCTGACGGAGCTGTTAGATCCAGGCCCAAATCCATCTAAGTGGCTGAAAAATAAAAGAATGAGGGTGAAGATCGTTGATTCATAGTATGGCGTTTATCGCTCAGTCTAACTGTTTATCGCCCTACTCTCGAAAGTTGGGTCGTACCACCGCCGGTCATCCCCTGGAGGAAGAACGATTAGCGCCAGCGCGCCTGAGCGTACTATTCAGCTCCTTGCGTTGATCATCACTCCTTTAAAAGAAGCGAAGTTTCGAATCTGGCACCTCAGGCATGAGGCCATTCATGTCCTGGCTGTCACAATTTGCGCGAAGAACCTATCGCCTCGGTGATCCGCGTGATAAAAATACGCATGCGCGCCAGCCTTTTTCTCATCTTGCTCATTGGTTCTATCTCCACGTATGCCCAAACCGCTCCGGCTTCGATCGAGAAGAAAACACAGGGGATGCACCATCTTGACGGCTTTCTCCCCCTCGACTGGGACGCAAACACTGGCAGAATCTATCTCGAGATACCTCATCTCGATACTCCCCTTCTCTATACGAATTCCCTACCGTACGGCACAGGCTCCAACGATCTTGGGCTCGACCGTGGACAGCTTTCTGAAGGTCGGATCATCCGCTTCGAACGGTCTGGACCCAAGATCCTCCTTGTCCAACCGAACGAGGAATTCCGCAGTTCCTCACAGGATCCTGCCGAAACGCTCGCTGTGACGCAGTCATTTCCAGCGTCCATTCTTTGGGGATTCAGTGTTGTAGCGCAGGATCCCTCCGGCGGCGTTCTTGTGGATGCCACCGACTTCTTTCTGCATGACATGCATGGCGTAAGCCAAACATTGGCGGCGCTCAACCAAGGCGCTTACCACGTCGATCCGAGCCGCTCCGCGATTGCCATGGACGATACCAAAGCATTTCCAAAGAACACAGAGGTGGAGGCGATCCTCACGTTTACCGCAGAGGGTCCGCTGAAGGGACATTACGTTGCCGATGTTACCCCCGACCCTCATGCCATGACACTTCGAGAGCGCCACTCTTTCATCGAACTGCCGCCGCCTGGCTTTACTCCTCGCTTATTCAATCCACGAGCAGGTTACTTCCCTTCTTCCTTCCGCGATGAGACTGCACCGCTTGGCGACGACGTGACGCAGCGCTTTATTCTTCGCCATCGACTCATCAAAAAAGATCCACACTGCGTCGCGGCCTGCGAAGCAGTCGCTCCAATCCAGTATTACGTCGATCGCGGCGCGCCCGAACCAATTCGTACCGTACTTCTGGAAGGAGCCAGATGGTGGGATCAGGCATTTCAGGCTGCAGGGTGGGCACCGGGCACCTTCCGCGTTGATCTACTACCGGAGGGTGCAGACTCGATGGACATCCGTTACAACATCATCCAGTGGGTTCATCGATACACGCGTGGATGGAGCTATGGCGACGCAATCGCTGATCCACGCACTGGCGAAATCATTAAAGGCAATGTCACCCTCGGCTCACTCCGCGCGCGCCAGGATTTCCTCATTGCAGAAGGACTTCTCGCTCCCTATAAGCCTGGGAGCACGCCTAACCCAGAGGACAACCCGATGTTGAGGATGGTTCTTGCCCGAATCCGTCAGCTCGCCGCGCATGAAACTGGACATACGCTAGGACTTGCACATAACTTCGCTGCATCCAGCGTTTCTCAATCAGACAGCGTCATGGACTATCCCCACCCCTATGTCGTTTTGGATAAGAACGGCGCCATTGACATCTCTCACGCTTACGCAGACCACATCGGCGATTGGGACAAAGTTGCAATCAACTACGGGTACCGCCAGTTTGCTCCTGGTACGAACGTCTCTGCCGCTCTCTCAAGCATTCTGAGCCAATCCGATCAAGCGGGACAGATTTACATCACCGATGAGGACGCTCGTCCACTGGGTTCAGCTCAACCCCACGCGCATCTTTGGGATAACGGACCCGATCCTGCCGCGGAGCTAACGCGTGTGCTGGCCGTGCGTGCCGCTGCACTCAAAAACTTTGGCCCTGACGTCATCAAGCCTGGAACTCCGATGTCCCAACTTGAGCAGGCATTGGTGCCCATTTATCTCTTCCACCGATACCAAACAGAGGCAGCCATCAAAGAGATCGGCGGCCTTGACTATCGCTACAACGAGAGAGGCGATGATCTTCCTTCACCGGAGATCGTAGCGCCTGCGGATCAACGCAAGGCTTTAGACGCTGTCTTGCAGACGCTCACACCGGAAACCCTCACACTCCCCGAATCCCTACTGAAGATCCTTCCCCCAGTGCCGCCCGGTTATCCACGTACTCAGGAGTCGTTCCCCTCAGAGACAGGTCTAACCTTCGATCCAATTGCTGCTGCGGAATCGGCGGCAGATCTCACGCTTCACGTTTTATTGGATCCGGCTCGCGCGTCCCGTCTCGTCCAGTACCACATGCGCGTGCCAGCGAGCCCCTCGCTCCGTTCCGTGCTCGAAGCCGTTTCAGCCACAGTGGCTGAACGTCCAGAAGCTGGCCATTCGATGTCTTCGGAAGTGGAGCGGGCAGTTGAATTCCGGGCTCTCGACGCAATGCTATCCCTCGCCGTCAATCCCGCCGCATCCACGCAGGCGCGAGCCATCGCTGTGTCGCACATACTCGATCTGCGCAAGCAATGGACGTCTGCAGCTCCGCTCACAGATACAGCTGAAGCGATTCACCGCGCTGCCATGATCCGTCGCATCGAGGAGTTCACAAACAACCCGGCAAAGTTCGTGCCGCTCAAACCGCTGATCGCGCCTCCGGGCATGCCTATCGGAGAAGATGGCATCTTCTGAAAACACCAGGTGAGAAGTCCTTCCGGTATACGAAGGACCCGTCCGCCTATATAACGAGCAACACATCAAGAAAACGAGGGCCATGAACACCCTTGATCCTGGTCATCTCAATATCCGCGGTCGCTGATGGCCCGGAGAAAAAGGTTGTCGGCAACGAGCGAGTGGCCTCCAGCTTTGCAAACGCCTCAGGAACCGTTTCAACGATCTGCTCGGCAAGCACCACGCAAAGATGATAGTCAGGAATCAACGAGAGAATGCGCGGACCTTGTCCGGGTGCAAATTGCAGGACCGCGGAGCCAGTCTCTGCAATGGCGACGCTGCAGCCGGTGATAACCCCATCCACACGGTCGAGCTCGTAATTGTCAAAGGAAGTGCCACTCAAAAAATCAAATCCTTCTGGCAGCCAGCGGCTCTCCAATCCATTGGGGACGACCATCCTCTTGTATCGTCGCGAGTTCAGAATTTTCGCGATTTCCAGGCTAATCTTGTCGATTGATGCATGAAACACTCCGGCGTCATACTCTCGAAGTCGACGCGCAAACAGATCCAGAAGCTCGTCCGGCGATAACATGCCCGTCCGTTTATATCGTCGGTCAATCGCCTCATAATCGCACTCAACTTCAGTGGGGCTGGCAGATCTGCCCAATGAAGCCCGAATGCTCGCTAACACATCCTTGCGTGCGTGATTCAAGCTATCTGGCATCGTGGCCCTCATCAGCAATGTGCGTACGATCGGGCGACGGCCGTTTGGCCCACCACTCACGAAAGCTCTCTGTCGGGATGGGCATCAAATCCCGTGTCTGCGTCCATCCAGAGAGCATGAATGGAAGATGCTCTATCGCTCCATCGGAAGACACCACTAACTTTTGAGCGATCTTCCCCAGGTGCTGAGCCAGCGATAGACGGCTCGCACTCGCAAACAAGAAGGCGGCAGCTTGCATCCCCAGGTTCCATGCTCCAAGTCTTCCGCCAAGCGTCTTCTGATCCTCTTCCACGATCTTGCCGCGCAAGTGGATGAGCACCTCAGGGATATTAATCTTGACGGGACAAACTTCGTAACACGCCCCGCATAGCGATGAGGCATAAGGAAGCGATCTTCCTTCCGTCATGGAGTGGAGCTGCGGTGTAAGAATCGCGCCGATCGGGCCTGCATAGACAGACTCATAAGCATGGCCTCCCGTCTGGTGGTACACCGGGCAAACATTGAGGCACGCGGCGCACCGAATGCACTGAAGCGTTTGACGCGACTCAATATCCGCGAGGATCGGGCTGCGCCGATTATCCAGCAACACGACGTGGAACTCTTTGGGGCCATCCCCTTCGCGAACTCCCGTCCATATCGAGTTGTAGGGGTTCATCCGTTCCCCAGTCGCCGACCGCGGAAGCGTCTGGAGAAAGACTTCAAGGTCCTGATATCGAGGTAGTACTTTCTCTATTCCCACGACGGAGATAAGAACGTCCGGGAGCGTCAGGCACATTCGACCATTCCCCTCCGACTCCACAATGCAAACCGCGCCATTCTCCGCGATCAGAAAGTTTGCGCCGGAGACCGCAACCTTTATCCGCAAATACTTCTCACGAAGATAACTGCGAGCGGCGGTCGCAAGGTCTTCAGGCCGTTCACCCAACTCAGGAAGATGCATCTCGCGTTGAAAGATCTCCCGTACCTGCAGTCGATTCTTATGCAACGCCGGCACCACAAAATGCGACGGCTTATCGTGGCCCAATTGAATGATTAGTTCTGCCAGATCCGTCTCATGCGCGCGAACCCCGTTCGCCTCCAGGTGCTCATTCAATCCAATTTCTTCCGAGGTCATCGTCTTGATCTTCAGCACTTCGGTAGCACTGTGCTTCTGAATCAGTGCGAGAATGATGTCATTAGCTTCCGACCCATCACGCGCCCAATGAACCTGCCCTCCGGCAAGCGTGCAAGCTTCCTCGAACTGTTCCAGATAATGGTCCAGATACGCCAGCGAGTGCGCCCGAATTGCCGCGCCCGCATCCCGCAGTTGCCGCCAGTCGTCGAGCTCCCCTACCACGGCATTTCTCTTCGCCTGGATTACATTTGTCGCGTGTCGCACGTTGCTGCGCGTCTGCGAATCCTGCAATAGCTCTTTAGCCGCTTCCGGAAACTCACGTCCCGACCAATGAGACTGCGCATTCGTCGTCATGCTTTTTCCCCAGAAGTAGAAGCCAGTATCTCTGCAATATGCGCCGTACGAACGTACGTGCGTTGCCGATGCAACGACCCATAGATGTGCATCAAACAAGAGTTGTCGACCGCGGTGCATACCTCAGCGCCAGTGTTCAAGACCGTCCTCACCTTATCCGCCAACATGGCGGACGACACGTCCGCATTCTTGATCGAGAAGGTACCTCCAAACCCGCAACACTCCTGCGGATTCTCGATGCTTAACAACTGCAAACCGCGTACTTGCTTGAGCAGGCGAACCGGTATATCCCCTAGATGCAAACTCCGCTCCGAATGACAACTGGTATGAAGCGTGACCGTGTGAGGATAAGTTGCCCCCACATCCTCTATTCCTAACTTCTTAACTAGAAACTCCGTGAACTCGTAAATGCGGGGCAGTAATGCCTGAACATCAGCGAGCAGTCGAGCATCCCCCACACTCCTTGCTGCTTTTTCATAGTGATCTCGCATCATGGAAACGCAGGAGCTTGACGGTACCACAATTGTCTCCGCATCGCGGTACACGTCGACAAAGTGTCGAAGGATGGGAACAGCTTCCTTTAGATACCCTGTATTCCAGTGCATCTGTCCGCAGCACGTTTGTTCAGACCGAAACTCTACCTGATGCCCAAGCCGTTCTAGAACACGCACCACAGACTTTCCCGTCTCTGGAAATAAGGTGTCGTTGTAGCAGGTGATGAACAGCGAGACCAGCAAGAATTATTCCTCCCAAATACGCATGGCCCAATTCACGCGCCTAAGCTCGCGCCGGAAATAGGAACACGAAGTCACTATATCAGTCGCCCGTTCCTCGACGTTGCGACATACGAGGCGTTTCGATACGAGGAATCTCCGGACAGAATTTCATCTAGGAAATGGGTCTTGAGGCATACTCCAGCAGATGCAAATAGGATTGGTAAACCTTGCCCGTAGCTCTCGTCATCCCGATCTCGCATGTGCGGCTACTGGAATAGTAGCCGTCGTGCGGATCGTTTAGAGCCTGCTTAGCCTCGTCCGCCGTTGCGGAAGCCGTCAACTCGGGAAAGAGAAACCCGCGGTCTCCAGCAAAGGCGCAACATCCTGCATCCTTAGGCACACTCACCTGTTCGGAGCATGCGCTCGCAAGAGCGATCAGCTTCGGGACAATAGACATTTTGACGGACGAACACACAGGATGCAACGCCACCGAATCTACCTTGTGATGGATGGGCAGCTTCTGCAATAGATAGTCGTGCGTAAACTCTACCGAATCCAGAATGGTGAGCTTGTCGAACCGCTGCTGGTTCTCCTCCGAAAGATATGCTCGTCCGGTTTTCAGCCCAAACGTACACGGACTCGTATCCATTACAACAGGCAAACGACCGCCATCGGACCAGCGAAAACAGTTTGCGATCATCTGATTCAAAGCTGTTTTATGAGCGGCCTCGAAACCCTTAGAAGAAAACGGCACCCCACAGCAATTCCCTGCAACGTCCTCTGGCACATGCAACACAACACCGGCTCGATCTGCAATTCGCAGCAAAGCTTCCATTACACTTGTCTGCTGCTGCTCTTCTGGCAACGCCCCCATCATTCGAGAGATGCACGCCGGAACATAAACGCCGGCAGCCCCATCTTTCGGTCGCACGGGAAGCACTCCAGAGCTCGCCCTCGGCATCTCAGCACACCACTGCCAAAACGGCTCATCGAGCACTGTCCGCGAAGCCGCATTCAGAGCGCGGGTTACCATTTGCATGAAGCCCAGGCCGAACAAGCGCTGCGTCGCATGGCCCGCTTTCAGCGCGATCCTGGCCCCAAACTCCACCAAGGTCATATTTCGCGCTACAGTAACGGCAATACGATTCGCAATGGAGGTGTGACGTAGTTGTCGAAATCTCTTCGTCAGCTTTCCAGTATCAATACTCACCGGGCAACTCGTAGCGCAAAGACCATCTACTGCGCAAGTATCAAGCGCCATGTACGGAAAGTCTTGTTCAAGAGCACGAAAAGCGCTCTCATCCCTGGGAAATTCCTTCAGCCGTTCCATCTCGCGTCGCACCACAATCCTCTGTCGAGGAGTCAAGGTCAAATCACGACTAGGGCATTTGGGCTCGCAATAACCACACTCGATGCATTTGTCGATCTCGTCTTCAACAACCGGCATACGTTTGAGGTCCTCCAAATGCGCACGCGAATTCGGATTGATGATCACGCCCGGATTGAGTAAATTCCGCGGATCCGCAAGGGCCTTCACCCGTTGCATCACTGCATAGAGATCGGCTCCCCACTCCGTCTCCACAAACGGCGCCATGTTGCGACCTGTTCCATGTTCAGCCTTCAATGCGCCATCATACTTCTGCACCACAAGATCAACCACGTCCGCCATGAAGTCGCGATACTGTTCAATTTCCCTCTCAGTATTAAACCCCTGGGTGATCACAAAGTGAAGATTGCCATCCTTGGCATGTCCGAAGATGATCGCATTCGAATAGGAATGTTTCTCGAAGAGCTTCGTAAGATCGATTGCGGCGTCCGCCAGTCGCTCAACCGGAAACGCTACATCCTCGATGATGACCGTTGTCCCACTGGCGCGCACAGCACCGACCGAAGGAAACAAGCCTTTCCTAATACTCCACAATTGGTCTTGGACGGCGGCATTTGTCGAAAAAATGGGCTCATTGAGGAGATTCAACCCTCTGATCGAATTTTGCGCTCTGATTGCGGTTTCGCTGGCCGCACTCACCGCCGCTGTTTGAAACTCCACTAACAACCCGGCGGCAGTTTTCGGAAGCTGCCGTATCTCTTGAGGGACTCCTGCCTTGTCTTCCACGGAGCGCAACGAGGCGCGGTCCATAAGTTCTAGCGCAGCAGCGCCGGCCAGACGAAGTGGTCCTATGGCCTCGCATGCAGCGTGTAGGTCCGGAAACAACAGAAGCGCCGTGCACTTCACAGGAAGGTCTGGAACTGTCTCCAGAACGGCTTCTGAGATAAACGCTAAAGTGCCCTCTGCGCCAATCAAGAGGTGGCTGAATATCTCGACTGGCGTTGAATAATCCAAGAACGCGTTTAACGAGTAGCCTGTAGTATTTTTCGACCGATACTTCGCGCGGATACGCTCGCTCAGTTTTGGATCGGACTCAAGCTGCTTTTTTATCGCCAACAGTTCCGATGCCAGCCGCGGTTCCCTCTCTCTGAATTGAACATCTGCATCCGGGGAGGACGTGTCAATCTCAGTGCCCGACGGCAAAAGAAATGTCATCGATCGCAGCGTGTGATAAGCATTTTGAGATACGCCGCAACACATGCCGCTCGAGTTATTCGAAAGAATTCCTCCCATCCGTGCGGCGCTTATTGACGCTGGATCAGGCCCTATCTTCATTCCATATTGCTTCAGGGTTTGATTTGCTTGTTGCCCAATCAACCCAGGCTGGACGCGAATCACCTTGCCATCGCTCTCCGCTCTGCCCAGGCGCCAGTAACGTCCAACATCTACCAGGATGCCGTCTGTAATTGCCTGACCGCAAAGGCTGGTTCCTCCAGCGCGAAATGTTAGAGGAATGCCTCGATCCTCGCTCAGCCGGAAGAGCTTGCGTACCTCGTCCACAGTCGTTGGTTGAACGACGACCCTGGGAATGAGTCGATAAAAGCTCGCGTCTGAAGCAAACGCGATTCGGTCGATGGGGCGAGCGAGCACGCGCGATGGGCTCAGCAGTGAACACAGTTCGCGTTCGAGGTCATCCACACCAGGCGCACGCCCGGGGGCCTCGAACAATACCTCGGTTCTAATCTTTACTAAGGTTGCCGCCAAAACAATCTCCCTGCCACGCCTGCGCAAATGAAGAAAGGCCAGCGCTGAACATCACACCCGCCCTCTAGTAGGCATCATAGCCGGAATGGAACCGACTCTTCGGTTTGAGTCCGATCACTCATAAACCCCGCACCGGCAATGTTGTCCTTGTCCGAACCCGGCTGTTCCCTTCTCATTTCGCGACCATACTCATAAACGGATGCACATACGCCATGAGAAGCACCAAGACTCCGACGAGACAGGCCAGTGCAAGACTGTGAAAGAACACAAACCTGAGTATGCTTCCTTCCTGTCCGTAGTTCTGAGTCGCAGTGCTCGCAACTACGATACTCTGTGCGTCGATCATCTTTCCCATCACACCACCCGCCGAATTAGCAGAAGCCATCAGATGGGCTGGCACACCAATCTGGTGCGCAGTAATAGTTTGCAAGCTACCGAACAGGACATTAGAGGAGGTATCCGAACCCGTCGTAGCAGTCCCCACCCATCCGATGAGCGTGCCGAAGAACGGATACATGACGCCAGTTCGAGCGAACGCGAGTCCCAGGGTGGCGTCCAAACCGCAATAGCGCGTGATAAAGCCAATAGCAAGCATGGCAACAATCGTAATGATGGTGAACCGGATGCTCACAATCGTCTTCAAAAATTCCTTCAGCATGGCCATGGGCCGAACTCCCATCGTCAATCCCGCCACTATCGACGCCAGTAATATCGCGGTTCCCGTTGCTGCGAGCCAATTCACGGTGTAGATGGCCGCCTCTGCAACTGGCGCGGGCACAACCGGCTGCACCCGCCACACGAGGTTATGCAGGCCTGCCACTGTTATTTTGATCGTCGAGTGGACGTTCAAAAACTCGGAGAATTGGGGAAGCCCCCATACAAAGATCAGCACGCTGAGTGTGATCCACGGAAGCCATGCCTTGAAAGCCGTTCCAACGGTATGTGGGTACTTCTTCGGAACAAGTCCGGTGATGTCTATGCAGTGTGAGTCCAGAATGCGCTTTGGTTTCCAAATCTTAAGGAAAGCGATCAGCACGATGATCGTCATCATCGACGATAAAATCGCCACCAACATCGGTCCGAGAAATGCCGCAATTACCAGTTGCGCAATGGAAAATGTCATGCCAGCAACAAGAATTGCCGGCCAGACCTCTATCATCGAGCGAAATCCTGAAAACGCCCAGACCACCCAGAAAGGCACTAGAACGCAAAAAGGTGCCAGAATACGAGACACCGTTTTGGCCAGTATCAGTGAATCCAAGCCTGTAACTCCATGGAGTGCAACGATCGGAATGCCCAGAGCGCCAAAGGCTACAGGGGCCGTATTCGCAATCAACGACAGGCCTGCCGCTTGCAAAGGACGGAAACCTAGACTGATAAGAATCGCCCCACACACGGCAACAGGCGTGCCAAACCCTGCCGCTCCTTCGATGAATGCGCCGAATGCAAATGCGATGAGAAGTAATTGAAGGCGGCTGTCAGGAGTAATATTCGTCAGACTCTTCTGTAGCGACTCAAATTGTCCGGTTCGAACGGTCAGTTGGTAGAGAAAGATGACCGGCAAGATAATCCAACAAATAGGAAACAATCCATACCCGCCTCCATATGCAGCCGTGGTCAACGCCATGCGAATCGGCATATGGAAGACGCCTGTCGCTACCAACAGAGCCGTCATCAGTCCGAGTGTTGCTGCAATATGAGCTTTTAGATGAAGAAGGGCCATTCCACCGAGCAGCACCGCAACCGGTAATGCAGCGAACAGCGTAGAGAACCACCAGTGCCCTGTAGGGTTATACCGCTGCTCCCACATCACATGTTGATCGTTTGTTCGAAATAGATAGACCGTGCCGATCAAAATCACAGCGGTTCCGAATGCCCACGCTGCCCGGGTTTTCGCGAGTGGAGACTTACTTCCTTCTGGCACAACGGGCCCTTCTTGGGAGACCTGAGAAGTCATCTACGTTCGATCTTGGATTCGATTCGCTTTCCGCCGTCACATGTCCGGTTCGTAAGGTGTAACTGCCACATCGTGTGCACTGCACTGGAAAATCCAGTCTCATCACTCTAATGCAGCTTCCACCGCATTCCACCCCGGTGGCTTGAGCAATCATGGCCTATAGTGCTTGCGGCGGAGATCCCAGTACGCGCAATCAAACGCAGCCATCAAGAAAGCGATCAGAATCACAAGGGGGGACGCTACCAACACCCCGACAATCGCTCTCAGAAGAATGTGAATCATGCGGCAATCCTAGCGAAGAATCTGGAGGCCCGGAGTGACGTCAATCACGCATTCAAACTTTCGCAACAATTTATCGAAAAGGCGGAATCCACTCTGCGGATAGCCTTCGACAGCGAATGCATTCGAGCAACCGTGCAATTCTACGTCAGGATCGCGGCTTCTGAGGGGGAAATCTTCGAGAATTGCTCCTCCCATCTGAAGGATTCGCGGCTTCCCAATAACTCAACCACCTCGAATCGCATCCGGAGTCCACACCCGTATCCCGCCGTTGGTTGCCGTCTGACCGCCTCTTCCCCACGAACATCTCCCTAAATGATGCTAATTCAGCCATTTGCAAGATACCCAGGAAGTTTTGGATGCCAAGTGATACTTAGATATCGCTTCTCGAAAGCGCCAGATTCCGGTTGCAATCGCGAGGCGACCATCGAGCCTTTTTTCAATTCCGAAGTTATTCGTGCCGACCGATTGACTCGTAAGGCAATAGGCAGGCGCCCAAAAGGCCAGCTTTGGACCCCAGCCGAGCTTGCAGGATGTAAGTCCTGTGTCGCTCCAATACAGTGGGGTAGAGCTCAGCCGGTTCAGTCAGCCGATACACATAGCTACGCAGATGGAGTTCGCGAAACATCTCCGGAGCAAACATCTCCCACGCCTCGCAAACGCCGCCGCCCAATAGATAGAGAGGAAGGTTGAGCGTGTTCACAAGCCCCGTAAGTCCGACTGCCAGGGCGTGACCCACCGTTTCGAATACAGAGTGCGCATGCCGATCGGCCTTCTTTGCCATCAGGAAAACGTCGTGTGAGCTTGCGGGAGCGGCCGGCCCCATGCGCTCTTTCGCCATCCTTTGGATCGCGGTAGCAGAGGCGTATTGTTCAAGGCAACCGAACCCGCCACAGCCACAAGCAGCGCCACCCTCATCCTTTACGATGCAGTGCCCGGCCTCTCCTCCCATGCCTGTCGATCCATGCCATATTCGGCCGCCGAGGATGAGCCCATTACCAACTCCAGTCCCCAACGTAAGCATGCACAAAGAGTCCACGTCATATGCACGCCCAACGCCCAACCGGGCTTCCGCAAGCGCGGCAGCATTGGCGTCGCTCTCCAGATAGACAGAACATCCCAGATTCGCCTCCAACACCCTGCGAAGTTCGTAGCCGTCCCAACCATGCAGGTTGGGAGGATTCCGCAGAACTCCGTCAGGCAACTCCAGTGGTCCGGGGGCCCCAATTCCTACACCGGCGAAGGTTCGCCCACTATAACTTCTCCTCATCAAAGTGCCCACAGACTCGCAAAGATCACGAATCACACGTTCGCGCCCCTCGACAAGCCGCGTAGGAAGCGAAATGATATCCATCAATCCAGGGTCTTCTGCATACGATGCAATGCGAAGGTTCGTCCCCCCAAGATCAACGCCTATGCAATACGTCTCCGCTGTACCGCGTGTTGTTAGATCCCTTTGCCAGTCCATGTGAGCTGGATGATCGCGATTCAAGGTGATACCGCCTATTCTTAGTGAGAAGCCGGTATAGCCACAGAAACCGGAATATCTTTATCCGAACTCATTGAAGGGGGTGCCATATCCGGAGCACTCCCCCAGCTCTTATTCGGTGAAGGTCCCATGTTCAGCAAAAGAATCCCACCATTTGCAATATCGGAGTGACTGAACCACGGCTTGTTCCACGGTTTACCGTTGAGCGCTGCCGTTTGAATGTACATATTTTTCGACGAGTTATTGCGAGCAATGATTGTGAAATCGTGACCATCGCCCAAATGGATGGTGGCTTTATCGAAAATCGGGCTTCCGAGAATGTAATCTGGCGAAGAGGGATCTACCGTGTAAAACCCGAGCGCGCTCATCACATACCACGAAGAGGTGGAACCTTGGTCATCCATCCCTGGGAACGCCAGCCCATAACGATCGCTGCCATACATCAGGGCAAGTATCTTCCGCGTGAGCGCCTGCGTCTTCCACGGTTCGCCAGCCCAGTCGTAAAGATAAGCAGCTTGCTGGTCAGGTTGGTTGCCTTGAACGTATTGCCCGATCACGCCAGTACAGTCGCGACAAATACCCTTCGCTGTATATGGAGTGCTGAAGAACTGGTCGAGCTTTGCCGCGAACCGCGCGCGCCCACCTAACAGGTTCATAAGTCCCTGCACGTCGTGTGGCACCAGCCACAAAGTCGACCAACCAGAAGCCTCCTTCATCATGAAGTTGTAGTAAGGCTCCCGGGGATAAAACGGAGAGATCCACTTCCCGTCTGCGGTCCTCCCGCGCATAAATCCAATGCTCGGATCGAAGACATTCTCGTAGTTATGCGCTCGCTTCAAGAACATCTTATAGTCATCTTCTTTGCCTAGTCGTTTCGCGTAGAGAGCCAAAGCATAATCGTCCCAGCTATACTCCAGCGTCGTAGCAACGCCTGCTTTCCCTCCGGCATAGGGTGGGTCAGGATTACCCTTCGGAATGAAGTCCGAGATCCACCCGTTCTTCATATATTCAGCGAGATAACCCCGCGGCCCATTGGGATCCATGGCGTTCTTGCGAAGATATTCGTATGTTCCGGCCCAGTCGAAATGCAGTCCGCGCTCCCAATCACCCAGGTACATGAACACAGCGTTGTCTCCATGAAACGACGTCTCCATGTAGCCCGACTCTTTTGCCGCGTCCAACTCTGATCGCAGAATGTTAACCTTCACATCTGGCTCCAAGAGCGTCAACAAAACGATCTGGTTCCGTCCTGTATCCCACAAAGGGACCGGACCATAGCGATCGTAGGAAGCCTTCTCCAGAACTCCATCGTGCCCTACGAATTCCTCGCCCTTTCTCGCCAGCAAATGCGGGCTGTAGAACGAATGGTAGAGACACGAATAGAACAACATCTTCTGTTCTCGCGTGCCGCCTTGCACCTGGATCAGGTCCAACTTCTTGGCCCATGCCTGTTCCGCCTGTCGCCTGATACCTTCGAAGTCCCAGCCCGGCTGCTCATCCTTCAATCGTTCTGCCGCCATCGCATAACTAAGCCCGGAGCCGATCTTCACCAGCACCTGTTGCCCCTGCGTGGTGGCGAATCGAAGGTAGACGCCCGCAAAGCTCCCGGAAATTGTTCGCCCATCCGGATCAACCTCATCGCCTCCCAAAAGCGAATATTCCGGATGCATCGGCGGATCTTCCTTAAAGGTTCCGTAGCTGATGAACGGGCGAGAAAACTCCGCAACAAAATAGGAATGTCCGTCCCGCGTCTTTCCCCGAACAGTGTGATCGTCTACGACTTCAACATCACCGCCATCCCGACCAAGGTCCATCAAGACGTGCGACTTCTCTGACGTTGGAAAAGTAAATCGAAACAGGCCGGTCCATGTAGTCGCGGTCATCTCAGCGAGCGTCTGAAAGTCATTCAGGTAGACACTGTAATATCCAGGCGAAGATTTCTCTCGTGCCTTGTCATAGACAGACGCGCTGCGCTCAGGCGGGACCGTCCAGTTCCCGACCATCGGCATGACCGTTAGATTTCCATCTGCGCCGCCGCTAAAACCATAGATCATGCGGTTTGGATAAAAGTACGGTGCTCGCACGCCGGCGGGATAGTTCAAATCTAAATTGGCATTGATTGGACCTATTTCAGTCGAACTGTGCGGCAACAACGCAGCAGGAGAGGTGAACCCCGAATACAACTGCTCGCCGGGAGGCGGTGCGTTTCCTATTAGTATCTTCTGATCAAGCGGCGCTGTACCCACCAGCCCGTTTACATAACTGCTCGGGGTTCCATTCGCTGTATCAGCTTGTTGCGCGCGGACGTTTGGCAGCAGAAGGATCCCGCAGAATAAGAGCAGGCCCGTGTATTGTCTGGAGGGATGAGCGGAGATCATAGATCACTCCTTAGCTGTTTCTGGTTATCAACACGGCATGATTGCATAAGAGCTCGAAAGAATTGCTAGGCTTGAATCCAAGGCTCTTGATCGTAGGCCCAAACGTTGTGTCACTCCAAAGCCGCAGACTCACGCGCGCTACTCGCCCTGCGGCACTAGGGTGAGAGCGAAGACCACAACGTTTCGGTTCTGCGGCAACGTGACGCTACGAACTTGCTTTGTGGGATCAAGAGGCAACGAATACGCATACAGGTAAAACGGGTTTGCATCCGTCGAGCCATCCCCGGCGAGCCGATATGGCACATGCACCGCTTCCGACTCTCCGTGAATGTCAACGGACCCAGACCAGTCGCTCAGGCTCTGCGTAAACGAACTCGACGTGCCGTCTGTGTAACTCACTGTAAAAACTTGTCTTCGTTGATTCCCTTCGACTGCTGTGGCAAGAATCCGGAGGCTGCTGTAACTGCCTTTCGGAAGTGCAACCGTCTTGCTGGTCACCGCATCTTCTGCGTCGGCTGGCCCAATGTTGAAAGTCACCTCATCCCCGACCTGCTCTGCTCCGAGAGTCTCTTCGGATAACGAAAAACCTCCGTCATCCAGGCTCGCCGCCGAATCAAACCGAGAACCCTTCTTATAAATGCCTCGGACGTTGTAGTCAGCCGATAGATCAACTGGCACAGCGTCCTTCAACACAGGTGTCACCATCATCTTCACCGTAATGCTATGTGAAAGCTTTCCTGACGTTCCCGTGATCGTGATTGGAATTGCCGAAGAAGCGGCCGACTTCGTTGCCGTAAGGGTAAGAACGCTTCTTCCCGTTGCGATGGCTGGGTGGAACGTACCACGAACATCGTCTGGAAGGCCCGACACCCTAAGTTGTACGTCTCCATGAAACCCACCCATCGGCATCATCAAAATGTTGCTCTCAGTCGTCATCCCTTGGGCAACAGAAATACCCGACGAAGTGGACATCGAGAAATCAGGTGGCCCCGCATGCGGTGAAGGAAGCACATCGTACAGCGGTTGCGCCGGCTGGACGCGCGGATTCTCTTGCGCAACTGAGATGGCCAGAATCCGTATGTTCTGATCGTTTGGCAGGGTCAACGTTCGCGCACCTGCCGGCAGGTCCATGCCATATCCAAACAGATAAGAGTAACTGTAAGCGACGTTCTTCCCCGCGGCATCATGATGGTGTGTGCAATACCAGGCCAGGTCAGCCCGCTTGATGAAGCCCGGCTTCAGCCCGATCATCTCTCCGTAGTTGTCGCCGCCACCTGCCGAACTCCACTGACGGTCGTCCCACTGCCCAATGAAGCCGCCCCAATCTTCGACATCAAGCTCCTTTTTGTCGTTACCCACTTCAAATTCAGCATTCTGATCTCCGTTAGCCGACGCCGCGAGAATGTAAACGCGGTTATATGGACCTTCCGGCAACTTGATCTTCTGCCCACTCGCAATGACCGCATTTGGTGTTCCCGTCTTTGCAGGAGCTAGATGAAAGATCATCCCATTGAATGCGATCTGACCAGGCAGCATCTCCGCTGGCAACGCATCCCCCTTTCCATCGAATCCCACTTTGTCCGCGTCGCCAGTGTTGCTCGCTGTAGCAAGATCGTAATCCAGGGCCACAGGAGCAGAGTGCACGTCGGCAACCGTCGCGTGCGGCGATCCCAGCCTGATCGCAAATGTCCTTGGTTGGTAAGCGCCAAACGATGTCACCAGTCCACCATCCACAATATTCGCCGCGCCCACAGGCTGTTCCTGCCCGTTCACCTCGCGAGCACTCGTGATCGGAGTCGCAAAAGAAATGCGCACATCGGGCTCTGGTTTTCCGTCCAGCTCCACCAGGCGGACAATATATTCGTCGCTCTGCTCCGCCTTCTTCAAAGCCATCATTCGGATGCGCGGATTACTCACCTTCACCAGCGAAAATATCTTTCCCAGCTCGCCGCGATGCTCTGTAGACTCAAACGCAATCAGCGGATTGTTGAGCCTTTCAGCCTGCCAGTCGGTTTGCGCCTTGCGCCACCCATCGACATGGCCCGCAATTCCGTAAGTGAACTCGTGATGGCCGATATCCTGAGTGCCCTGATCTGCATATCCGCCCGCAGTTCCTGGCGTCCGGATCAGCGTAAGCCGGATCGTATGATCATTCGGCTTGTCAGAACCGTTCTTACAGTCCGTCAGAATCGTCGCCCCGAACTTTCCGCTCATATCCGTCAGATCGATCCACTGATGAGAGGGCACTTCAAACTTCTTAGGCTGTGCAGTAGGACGCTCAATCGTTCCGATATCCCAGTTATACGTTGCCATCTGATTCGACGCCGTCAACGGAAAGGTTGCCTTCAGATTTGTTTCGCGCGTATTCCAGTCGATGACATTCCCAAACTCCACACGCTTCCCGGCATCGCCAGCCGCCAGGCTAATCGTCTGCACGAACCGCGAGCCGTCAGTCTCACGACTGACCTCAATGGCAACGCGCACAGGTCCTTTCTCCACAATCCGGATCTTCGCCGGCCCCGACACATACGCTCTGGGAGCAGCCTGTTCCTGATCCCAATCCATATTCCAAGCGGGCCACTGCGATGGATTGTCGTATGAAAGCGCAAGTCGCGCGGGAGCAGCCAAAAGTTCGCGATTTACCTGCTTGTCGAAGATGCTCGCGACATCTCCATCTGAATTCAGCTTCACCCTGTAATACGCATTCTCCATCTCATCCTGTGTTACACGTAGCGGAGAGGTGTGGCCCCCCGCAACGCCGCCACGTACCACATGAAAAACGGCATAACCCACCGACGGCACGTTGGCTTCAAACAACACCTTGCCATCCGAGATCTGCGCCGGCAACACGCCACCATCCGGCGCAACGACGTGAACTGCTGCTGGCAGACCGCCCGGAAACTTAAGTGATGCCTCGACGACATCTTCCCTTTCGATACTGAGCGGATTGAAGACAATCACGGGCACTCCAGCGCCCGCAGTGTCCATTGCCGCCGATACCGCCTCTGCACCGCTCTTCAGCACATCCGCAAACTGATTCAGCGCAATCACATCGTCGTTCCACGCAAACTCATAGGCCTTCGGAGTAGCCGTGCCCGCGGCTAAATCGTGGAAGTGAGCGCCCATGGCCAACGTCCATGCTCCATTCAGCCGAGCCATCGGATACGTTCGGCCTCCAAGCCACGCAGCCGCCACCGACGACTTCTCCGCAGCATCCGCAAGCAACTCTTCTTTCCTGATCCATCTCTTCTGATACGCCTGAGAAGTCAACGATCCTGCAGAGTGATTGGTCAGCTCCAATTCGCCCGTATAGCGCGGAAGGTTTGCCGCTTCCGAGGAATTGATATCGCGAAACATCTGATCTGCGGTCGCGGAGATCACATGCACCGGTCCCTCGCCCACCCTGACCGCCGGCCCCTCTGGATGATTCTGCCCCCAATAACCACCGTTTTGAGGCGGCAGCGAAACAGTTCCCTTCGTAACGATGGCTTCCAACCTCTTTACGGACTCTTCGTCCGGCGCCCCACCGATATCACCCGTCCCGTAGTAGTGATAATCCGTAAATAGCCCCGTCACTTTGCCATTGTTGAGCACGCGCGCCGCCCAATCGCCCTGGTAGCGCTGCGTTGCGCTTTCTCGCTCACCTAACTCAATCCCCTCCTGCTCCGTGCGCAACGCGAAGAACTCTTGCAGGTTTTTCTCCCTGTCCGGGCTGCCTTCTTTCGCGCCCTGTAGCCTCTGCTGCACCTCCGCCAGCTTCTTCTCCACGTCCGTTAACGCCGGATTCGGAGGCAGTGGAGGCAGTGGGCTACTGAGATCGGTTGTAATTCCGCCGCTATACGCCCCCGGATTCAACGCCGCAAGAACGCTCTCACCATCCGGCCCCACCCACACTCCCACGTTGAACGGCGTTCCCTCCGGCGTCCTCTCCAGCGAGTCCGGACCACCCGCATTCGCCGATGAACCCCATGTCAACTTCTGCGTCGAGAATCCCCGCACACCTGCGTGCGCAAGAATCGTTGGCAACGAAGCCGGAAAGCCAAAGCAATCCGGCAGCATGAACTCCTTGCTGGTCTTCCCGAATTCTCGATGAAACCACTCGTTGCCATAGAGAATCTGCCGCAGGATTCCTTCCGCGCTAGGTGCATTGACGTCGCCTTCCTCCATCGAGGATCCCGCCGGAAACCAGCGCCCCGCTGCAACATCCCTCTGCACCTCTGCAAAGTCCGAAGGATAGTACTCCTTCATCAGGCGATACCGATTGGCGCCGCTAAAATTGAAAATATAGTGTGGATACTTGTCGAAGAGTTTGAAGTTATCCTCCATCGTCTTCCGCAAATACTCATCGATGACCTGCGGATACTCCCATCTCCACTCGGTGTCCAGATGCGCATATCCCACAACGTAGAGCGTGGGATCTTTCTCAAGGTTCGGCTTCTGCGCCGATTGTGCCACTGACAGCGCGACCAAGCTCACCGAAGCCAGCATCACAGAAACGACACGAGTGCCCAAGCGTTGCATTGCATCTCCAGGTTCTTCTTTGAAGGTAAACGTGATCGCAAAAGCGAAACCGTACGACGTTTTGCGACGGGCACGGTTTCGCCACGGACGATTTGTCAGAATGTGATCTTGCCTTGGACTTGTAGCACTCTCGGCGTGTTCTGCTGGTCGGGCCCAACTGTTCCAAAGCCGCTCCAACCAGAACCCGCGTTATAAGTTGCCGCTCCGTCTCCAGGGTTCGTGTCAGGTCCGCCGAACAATACCGAATTCGTTGCATTGAATGCATCCAACCGCAGCGTAAAGTTCACACGGTTCCAGATCGGTAGCGTTTTCTCGAGCGACAGATCGAGATCAGGAATTGTGGGGTTGCGTACCTGCTCCGTTGTGCCGGTAAGGTTCATCAGTCCATAAGGAGGAATGCCCTGCCAACACGCACTTGGATCACTTGCGGTTGAGAACCAGTGTCCAAGCGCTGATCCCCCAGTCGGACGATAGCTGTGGTTGCAGGTATAGTACCAGCCAGTGTTTACGCCCACGGGCGTTCCACTTTCGGCGGTGAGCACAGCCCCCAGGATCCAACCGCCCACCAGCGCATCGACAGGCTTAGAGGGATGTGTCCACACCACGCCGCCCCGTCCGAAAGGTAGGTTGTAAACCGACGTGACCGCCAACACATGCGTCCGATCCGAGTTAGCAAGTTGGTGAATGCGCTGCATGTCCTGGTAAGGCCAGCCATTCAGATACCCGTCTTCGTTGATTGTCTTCGAATAGGTATAGGCGATCTGAAAGCTCAAGCCGCGGCCCCAGCCTGCGCTCACTTGCTTATTGAGCTTCACCTCCAAAGCGTTGTAGAAGTTACCGCCGATTGGAGCGTTGTATTCTCCCACCAGGCCGGTGCCGCCAGGGTTGCAATACTGCGGCAGAATCGTGCGCAAATCAATCGCAGGAATCGTCGTGGATGTGCCGCACTGTCCTGGTCCTGAGATGCCCGGAACGCCGTAATACGGGTTTGGTACTTGCTCATTGAAGTAGGCAGGATTGGCAATCGCCTCTTGCTCCTGTGCTAGGCTCGCCGTCCCGTTCGTCCATAGAAATGTGCGAAGGCGCTTCGTGAAATTGCCGGCGTACCGAACGTCGAGAACCAGACCAGACGTCAGTTCGCGTTGAAAGCCCAGGGACATAATCTGTTCGATAGGGATCTTGCGTTGCGGAAAGTCAACTTGTACGCCACCGTTACCCAGGTCGGTCTCAAGCCCCAGGCTATTTCCAGTTGGAGCCAGCAGGCCGCTAGCAAAAGGACTCCCGCTCTGATAATTGTTCGTTGGCGTGTTACCGCCGTTGGTCGATGAAGTGTAGTTTGTCGTTTGCGTCTCACCCACGCTGGAGCCGCCCTCCAGACCGTAAGAGTACATAATCCCGTAACCGCCTCGGATCACGGTTTTCGGATCGATCGTATAGGCGAAGCCGAAGCGTGGACCCACATCCGACCAATCTGTGTTGTAGGCATCTCGCGACTGGCCATTCACACCTGGGAATTCAATGCCGCCCATGACCGTTGCCAGTGAAGACGTATCGATACCTGCCGCAGTCCAGGCAGCATTGTTGGCTGCGTTCGCAACGTTCGCTTGGTACGACGCCTCGTTTCCGATTGGGTTAACACATGTGAGGCAAATACCGCGATTCAAATTGTTATGCCGCTCCCGCAGCCCTCTCTGCACGTCATAGCGCATTCCAAGATTCAGGGTCATACGCCGCGAGACCCGCCAGTCGTCTTGGAAGTAGGCCGCATAGACTGGGTAACCTTCCATGATCGATCCGATCCAGTCGATGCCGCCACTCGATGGATAGCCCAGGTAGAACGAAGCGAGAGCCGATCCATTCTGGTTGTTCGCCAGCGTGTCGCAATTCGGATTCGGCGCTCCGGCGGGGCTGTAGCAATTTGCATTTTGCGGATCGTATTGTGTGAAACCGGAATTGAAGTTGAAGCGGCCATTTGGATTGCCACCACCATCGGGATACCCCCCGAATTGGAACTCATCGATCTCCCCACCGAACTCCAGCGTTTGCGACCCGTGCGTCTTCGTGAAGTCCACATTGAGCGTGTAGTTATTCGTAATGCTCGGGTTAAAAGAGTTGCCAAATACCGTGTTGTCACCAGTACTGCTGTGGCCGGTGAATCCAGTGCTCCAGTTGTCTAATATGTTGAATTGCGGAAGGTAGCTGGCGCTGGTGGAACCGGGGAGAGGCATCGTCAGGCCGATAGTGGACGGATTCGTCTGCTGAGCGAGATTGCCATCCGGCGAAGTTTCATAGAAGCGGTCGAATGACACCTTGAAATCGCCAGTCAATGTCGGTGAAAAGACATGCGTCACATCTTGCGTCGCCACCCATGTCTGGTGCACAGCATTGATGCTGCCATTCTCGGCGAGCCCTGGAAACCCATTATTGTTCTGGAAGCTTGCGCCGTTGGAATAGATAAAGTAGCTGTAAAGCTTCGTCCGGTCCGTGAGATTGTAGTCCAAGCGAACCTGAGGCTGGTTGTAATGCAGCAAGCCAGGATTCTGCGCGAAGTAATTGTTCCCGTTTACTAGGTTTTCTTCGTTGGCAACATTTGGCAGCGGCAGATACGCCAATATCGCGGTAGCCGTAGGGTTGATCATCGACCCCGGAATGGTGTCATTCGGAAAGAGCTGCTGAGCGATCTCATTACTATTGCAAGAATCGACAGAACCGCCCGCAAGACATACACCCGACCCCGGCTGGTAAACAGGCAGACCGTTCGGAAAGTCGGTGGGATCCATGGTCTGAGCTAGCCCGAAATCTACTCCCGGATTACCGTTGAACCCCGGCCGAAGAAACGCAGGCGCCACATTCTCAAACAAGGATGATTGAAGCGATTGATGGAACCCTTCGAAACCGAAGAAGAAGAAGAGCCTGTTTTTGATGATCGGACCGCCCGCTGTAATCCAGAACTGATTCTGCACCTCACCATTTCTTGGACTTCCTGCGAGGTTGTTCTGGTATGAGTTCGCGTTCATCGTGGTGCCTTCGAAGGCATAACGCGCCGTGGCGTGGTACTGATTGGTGCCGCTCTTGCTCACCGAATTCACCGTTCCGCCACTGGTGCGGCCGTAACGCGCATCGTAGGTGGTCGTCATCACGTTCATTTCCTCAATGCTGTCCAGGTTCGGAGCGATCGTCCACTCGCCTGCGCCTTGATTGTCGTAAGTATATTGGCTCGTAATATTCGATCCGTTGAGCGTGAACTGGTTGTTACCCACAATTCCGCCGCCGATCGTATACGAGTTCTGCGCGTTGTATCCATTCAACTGCGTGTTCGCTCCATACGTCGGTTGACTTCCAGGCGTTGTGCCAATCAGTGAGTAGATCTGGCCGCCGTTCAAAGGAACATTCTCAATCTCGCGAGATCCGATCGTATTGTTGCCAGAGGCGTCCTCCGTCTCGAGCTGCGGCGGCGCTGAGCTCACCACCACCTGTTGATCAACAGCACCCAACTGCAAGGCAAAGTTCTGATTGAACACCTGTGAGGCGAGCAGCAAAACCTTTTCCTGCACGGCCGCCTTGAAGTTCGGAGCCTTAGCCGTAACCGTGTAGGTTCCAGGTAGCACGTACGGAATGTAGTAATCGCCCTTGGCTGTCGTCGTCGCAGTGTAGGTCGTCTTTGTGTCGTTGTTCACTGCCGCGACCTTAGCGCCCTTGACCACGGCTCCAGTCGGATCGGTGACCTGTCCAGTAAGCGTCGCGCGAAACTCCTGTGCGCTGCTGCGCATGACACCAAAAACGATCGCGAACGCTAACAAACCTTTCGTCCAGAATTTCACAATCCGTCGCATACCTAGCCCTCCCCGTGGTCTCTTACCGTCATAGTTACCGCTTTATCCAATCGCCGCTCTTTATCGCGATAGGCCGTGGAAACGTTCCCATAAACGCATGGTAGCGTTTCCATGGATGAACGAGATTCTTCTACTGCAAACTTAGTCTTGTCAAGATGTTTTTTCGGGGTCCTCGTTCTTTGCCTTCTAGGGCGTCTCCGCCGGGCCGAATCTACGCCCTAAAACTCTCTCCCCCGAACGTCCCGCACCACCCACGCCGGCGACCCAATCCTCGCCGCGAACCACACCGGCAGTCTTCTCCTGCCGCTTCAACGCTCACCAACCAACGAATTCGATCAGGACGCGCTCGGCGTGCAACCACAAGAGTTACGCAGTATCAGAATCGTCTTCAGTTGAACCTGATGCTCTACGTTCTTCTCCCCGCCTTCGCCACTGTTGCTAGCGCCGAGCAACTTGCTAAAAAGAAGTTCTGCTGCGACGTGTCCAAGCTCTTCAATCGGCTGTTGAACGACCGTGATAGCAGGCCGTACTGTATCGGCTAATTGGAAATCATCATAGCCAAGGAGCGCGACCGTCTTCGGAACTGAAATTCCCATTCGTTGCAAAGCTTCAAACACATCGATGGTGGTGCTGTTTTTCAGCGTGAAAATCGCATCAGGTGGATTGCGTTCGCGGAACATCTTGATCAACATGCGCTCGGCCGACTCGTAATCATGCAACGAAGTATCAATCTCTGTCTTCAAGTTCGCAGACTCCATGGCGCTGCAGTAGCCGCGAACACGCTCGCGAATGGTGTAGAGATTCACCTCGCCCGTTAAGCACACGATTCGCTTATAACCGTGTTCAATCAGGTGTTGAGTCGCATGCCTTGCGCCAACAAAGTTATCCGCTACCACTGAAGGAACCGGCGAACCCACGACCGGACGATCGAGAGCAACAATCGGTACCGGAACTCGCGCGAGGTGAACTCTCAATTCTTCGCTCTCCGAATCCGCTGGCGCGATCACGAATCCATCAACGCGATGCTGCATCAAGATATTCACGGCATCCCGCTCAGTTCCGACTTCGTTTTGCGTCGTCAATACGATCAGCAGAAAATCATTCTTGCGAGCAATTGCCTGCAAAACCTCTGCACAGCTGGAAAAGAATGGATCCGCAATACTGGGAACGACAAAGCCAATCGTTCGTGTCCTGTGTCCCTTGAGAACCCGCGCCGCCTGGTTCGGCGAGTATCCCAGCTCTTTGATGGCTCGCTCGACACGCGCAAGCGTTTGAGGTTCAACATGCTCAACGCCGTTGATCACCCGCGAAACCGTCGTCGTACCAACGCCGGCCCGTTTGGCCACCTCACTCAGCGTGGGATGTTTGCTCTTCTTTGTCATTCGTTTTCTCGCTGTGCGTCACTTCACCATCGTTGCCCGATTTCAGAAGCCGTCCACAGTGTCCCTCTACCAGCGCAATCCTAACAAGAGTACGCCGCCCAGTGCATTTTGGACGGCGTCGCTACAACCAAGGATTACAAAACAGCGAACGCTCGTCGTCATTCTCGCACTTGATGGCAAGTAGGCGTCTCATCAATGTACCTTGATTCTCCGGAAAAAAGCACGCAATAAGATTGTCGCTCGCGGTTGGTTCCCCCCGAACAGGAACGTATTTGATGAAAGTACGTCCCTCTTAAACTGAAGTTGCCGCCTCCTGCTCGCGGCTGATCGATTGCCTGAATTCATCCAATCGCGACATGCTGTGTTAAGGCGGGCGGCCTGCACAGGCCGCCCGCACATCCCGCCTATGCCGTTTCCGGTCGTGACTCGATAAGCGCTGTCTTCCCTGCCGCCTTTCCGCTCCTAAGAAAGTGGAGTGCTCCGACAACGGCCCACACGCCAGCAATACCCAGCGCCAGAAGTGGTTCCATCTTGGTGCCATAACCCATAAATGGGCCTACCAAGTAAAAACCCATACAAGCTAAATTTGCGCATAAACCGAAAAGTGGGATTGCAAGATGCCGAACGAAGCTAAACTTCGGGTGCTTATGATAAGCAACCATACACATCGTGCAGCTCAGCGCATACAACAGGAAGGTGCCAAAGTTGGACGCGAGTGTGACCGTCAGCAGGCTATTGGGCAGAGCGGCCATCTTATCGTGCGTTGTATATCCAAAGCTTGAGAAGATGCCATGCGGAATCGATGCAATTGCCGAAGCCGCGGGCGCCCCGCTGTCGCCAAACACTAACACCACCGCAATACATCCAATTACGGCCGAGATCGCTGCAAGTGTCCAAACAGCACGATGTGGTGTCAGGTTCTTCGTGTGAAGTCGGCCGAAATGACCGGACACCTCGTTGTCCTTACCCATCGCGTAGGTAACCCGCGCTCCAGTATTCATGCAGGAGAGCGTTGTCCCGATCAGCGCCAGCACTACAGTCGATGCCTCAGCGAGCATAAAGATACGTCCATGTCCAGGCCCGAAGAGCGCGTCCCCGACCATAACCATCATGTCGCCAATGGGCGCCGCTGAGCCGGAGGCGCTTTGCATACTGTATCCACTACTGAGAAAGTAATTTGCAGCGAAATATTCGAAGCAGTAGAAGATGACTCCCTGGACCAGCAGTGAGGTGATCACGGCGATCGGTACGTCGCGTTTCGCATTCTTGGCCTCTCCGCCCATCGAAGTGACCGACTCAAATCCAACCAAAATCAAAATCGCGACGGTCGCTTGAATAAACACCCAGCTCCAGTGGTGTGGGCTGATCACCGACTTCGCGGTCGGATGTGAGAGAAAATTTCCCGCCGCATCACGCTCTGGATAGCTAACGCGGAATGCGACCGGTTTCCCGTTCGCGTCTAACTTCGGCAGAGGCACGCCATTGGCGTCTCTCAAGATCGTGTCAGTGGCCACACCACCAACCAATGCCGTAGTCGTCTTGAATTCGTATGTGTACGCTTCGCCGCTCGCCGAATCAAACTGGTATGCGACCGATCCTGGCGGGTGATTCATCCGGTAGCCGAGTGCAAGAACGCTGAAGATCATCAGCGCCGTTATCTGGATGACATTGATTCCCAGATTGATCGCCGTCGACGCGTTTGCCCCGCGATATGCGATATAGGCCACGGCGAACGCAAAAACAACCGCTATGCCCATCATGAAGAGCATTCCCGGATTCGACGCGCTCATGAAGTTCGGGTAAAGCGTTCCCACCACATACCCGCAGACGATTCCCATTGTTCCAACCATCACGCCGGGATAAATCCAATAGTAGAGATGCGAAGCCCATCCCACAACGAACTTCGAGATCCGCGCATATTTCCACGCGCGATCTCGGTTCAGAAAGGCCTGTTCAGCGAAATAATACGAGCTGCCCGTCCCGGGATAAAGCTTCGCCATCTCTGCATAGCAAACAGCGGTAGAGAGACACAGCAGCAGCGCACCGATCACACCCATCCACATCGAGGGAGCTGTAACGCCTGTACCAGCCTGGATGAAAAATGTCAGCCACAGAAACGCACCCGGTGCGATCAGCGCCATTGCGTTACTCGTAAGTCCAGTTAGTCCTAGCGTTTTTTTCATCTCAACTGCGGGTGTTTCTGCCATGTATTCCTCCACGAAATAGAATCTGCTGCATCGACGTCCACGTTCTGCATCTTCTCAACTGAGTTGTTGACCCTCTCTATGTCTTCGGCCCGAAGAACGCCATCAGCGCCACTTCTACCGTTGCCTGCCCTTCGACCATAACCATCAAAGACTCCGCTTACGCTGATAGGGCTCTTAGACAGCTTCTTGGGCTCGGGTGCTGCAGCCGGCGCTGATATAACAATGGAAGCCGGCGGTGCTGCCGGAACAACATCCGTAGTGCTCCAGAAGCGACTACTGCCGTTGGCCCTGACGCTTGGGCGCTTGCGCGATGGACAATAAGGAAAACCCCAAGGACTGTTGCTGTAGCAAGAAACCTCCTGCACGTGCTCGTAAATGGCAAAACATTTGTTTCCTTTCTCCCTCTTTAGATAAGCCGCCTATTTGGAACTCAGTGCCTGGGTCACAGCCAGGCAGGTCTGGCATACACTGCTCCCATCCCTGCACGGACCAAGCGGTGCAAGATGTAGATAGCCCATCGGGAGAGGATGAGCATTTCTTGATGCCATGGGACAGATAAGCTACTCTAGATCAAAGCCCCATAAAGAAGGCATAAAGAAGAGAAGAGAACTACCCTCCCGCCACACCGCACCAGTAACTCCCCGCTGATGCCTTGAGGATTGCAGTTTGATCTCGTTTCACATGGCTCGCAGCAGTTCGCGCGTCTTCGCAGGCTACTCGGAGTACGTAGGATTCGACCCCCGACTCGATCGAATCACCCTGCCACCAATCGGCCCCTGCCCAATACATCTGATGTTCGCCTCACTGAGAATTAGGGTCATCGATTGTGCAAAGTTTCCGCAGCCCGTTATTTCCAACTCGTGCCGCAGCCATCTACCGCCGCAACGCACTACTGATACAGTGCATCTCAGGAGTGCTGTTGGCTGTTTTGATCGCGAGTGCCGGTCTAGCCCTCAGGCTAGACCTCTCGACATTGAGCGTTATCGACCTATTGATTGCGGCCTCATTCGCTGCCTACTGTGGCCCATGGCAAGCATCGGTCTTCGCTCTATCCGCTGTCGCATCTTTCGCCAGCTTCTATGGTCTTCCCGCAACCATTCGAGACGTCGCCACCCCGCATAGCGTTATTGCAATGGCAGCCTTTGCGCTCACCCTACTCGTCGTGAGTCACGTCTCGACGCGCGAAAAGAAGAGCGCGGCTGAGATTCGTATCCAGCGCCATCGTACCCAACGCCTTCACGCAGTCAGTCATAACGTCCTTCTCCTCAATTCTCACGAATCAGCCGAAAAACAGATCGCGGAGTTCATTCAACAGGAGTTCGAACTCGACGCCGTAGCGATTGTTTCGAACTCCCCCGCCCCTACAGGCACAGCGGGCCTATGGGCGCTAGCTGAATCGGAGGAGTGGCTTCGGTCTGTAAGCGACGAACCGTCGCAATCAGCCGGAATCTCAAGACGCCCCTTACTCAGTTCGACGGGCCCACTAGGTACTTTGTTCATCCTTGGCGATGTTCCCTTGATCGTGCTCGATTCCCTTGCCTCACTATCATCTCTAGCTCTGGAGCGTCATCGGGCCTGCCTCAATGAAGAAGCCGCCGATGCGGCTCGGTTGACCGAAGAGCTACGAACTACAGTCCTGGACGGACTTGCGCACGCTATCAAAACTCCTCTGACAATCATCCGAGCAGCCAGTTCAGGGCTATTAATCACAGGGCATCTGGACGACCGCCAGCAACAGCTAACGCAAATGATTGATGAACACGCCGAGCAGATTGACGAGATGACGAACCGCCTCCTGGGAACGGCCCGCCTCGACGGCGACAAGATACACCTGCAACTCGAGACCATCGACTTCCCTTCGCTCATCCACGAGGTCGTACAGGAGTTCGGTTCGGAAGATCCTATTCCTTCCGACAACCTCAACGTCTCCCCAACCATAACAACCCACATCGCAGAAGGCACGCAGCCAATCGCCGCCGATTACGAGATGATGGCTTCGACGTTGAAGGAGCTCCTCAACAACGCGGTCAAGTACTCCACGATTGGCTCCCCCATCAATCTCTCGTTAGCAGGCACCGCGTCGGAATTGACTCTCTCCGTGCAAAATAGAGGGCCGCTCATCGGCGTAGAAGACCATGATCGGATCTTCGAGAGATTCTATCGTGGCCGAGATCATCGCCACGCCGCGCAAGGCACTGGCATCGGGCTCTCCGTCGCTCGAAAAGTCACTGAGGCACACGGCGGCCGTATCTGGGTCACAAGCAACGAGGACGAAGGCACGATCTTTTTCATCTCCCTCCCTACTCAACGAGCAAGCGTCGCCAACACCGGAGGACTGTGAGATGAAAGCGAAGCTCCTTGTCGTAGATGATGAGATCGGAATCCATAAGGTAATTGCCAGCACACTTGGGCCGCTCGGCTTTGATGTCGTCGGCGCTTCACACGGCGAAGAGGCCCTCTCTGCGATCCGCACCGCCCACTTCGACACCGTGCTCCTGGACATCAACATGCCAGGTATGAGCGGCATCGCCACTTGCCGGGCAATACGCCGCATAGCTCCTGCGCTCCCGGTTCTTATATTGACGGCTCGCAACTCGGTGGACGACAAAGTCGAGGCCCTGGAAGCTGGCGCGGACGACTATGTCACCAAACCATTTGCGATTCGAGAACTAGTAGCGCGCGTAAACGCCGCAATTCGCCGTGGGCAGTCTCCCGCGCTGCCCATCGCCCCAATTTCTGTTGGAGATGTCTCCCTCTGCAGCAAGGAGCGGGTCTTCCTCAAGCGTGGCAACCCGGTTCCACTTACCCGCACGCAATTCGACATCCTTCATTTGCTCATATCCAACCAAGGTCGCCCTGTTACACACAAAAAGATTCTGACCACAATCTGGGGAGCAGAGTTCAGAGATCACCTCGAGTATCTGCGGACCTATGTGAGAGAGCTCCGCAAGCGCATCGAGGACGACCCCGCACACCCAGAGTATCTGCTGACTGCTCCCTGCGTAGGCTATCGCTTTCGCGGCTGATCGATTAAGTTTGAAGCCCCTCTTTGATCCGATGCCTGGCAACGGCCGGCTCCCATCGTTTCGCCTCTGACCGCCGAGACGAAGAAATCCTATGTTTGCGATTCCTTACTGAAATAGCGGATCACCTCTACCTCAGACATAGCAATCATGCCGCCGGTAATCATTTCATCCAGGTGAGGCAATAGAGTCGCGATCTTCTCCTCCTTGTCGATCACCGTGACCATCACTGGAGAATTCTTTGAAATCGAAAGTGTATGCGTATGGTAAATGCGGGCGCTCGCTCCGAAACCTTCGATGCCGCGGTAGACAGTCGCTCCAGCAATTCCAAGCTCCTTGCACCTTTTCACGATAGCCTCGTGCAATGGCTCACCATGCCACCGGTCTGCTTCAATGAAGTGAATGCGTAACATCTTTGCGCGATAGTATTCCTTCATAGCTCACCTATTTGCTTGCAATCCCGTCGGGAGCACGGTGCGTGTACTTGATAACATCTACGTCTGAGAGCACCACAGAACCCTGCTGAATCATCTGATCAAGCAATGGAAGTACACTCTCGATTTTCTCTCCTGAATCGATCACCGAAATCATAATCGAAGCGTCATGTCCCATGTCGAAGGGCAACTCTTTATGTACTTTCCCGGTAGCGCCGTAACCGAGAATACCGCGATAAACCGTTGCACCCGCGATGTCATGAGCCCGCATCGCAGCGAGCAGCGCCTCATAGAGCGGCTTATCTTTCCATTTATCAGCTTCCCCCACATAGATCCTCATCATCCTGGCCTTCCCCTCGATCTTGGCATGATCGGTGGCAACAACAGCCTTGGCCCGGGATATCGTTGCCGCCTTCGCGACCGTTGTTTCTTGCATCTCAATCATCCCCGTACCCACAAGCTCCTCGAGCTTGCCTAGGAGTTCCTCGACCTTTTCCCTCGTCTCGATGAATTCAATCTTAATCGGCAGATGATCAGAAATGGCAATGACTTCGGTGGTGTGAAGATGATGGTCTGCGCCAAATCCGGCAACCCCTTTCAGGACCGTGGCTCCAGAAACGCCTCTGAAAAATAAAAAATCAAGGATACTCGAGTAGGACGAAGCCCCCCGGTGCGACGATCCGTCGCTTGTATAAATCGACACCTTCACAGCTTTGCCAGTAGTTAGCATGATCCTCCTTCGGTACGCAGAACGGTTAGCAAAAACACAAGCTTCACTGCCTATCGAGTAGCTCCCCATTCTCCTGAATCGTGATCTTGATTGTCATAGAACTCTCATCTGGCCGTCCAGATCGATGACCACACTTACACACCTTTCGTATGATCTCCACCGCAGCACCATTTAAATAGGCTAAGACTTCTCGACCTTCTCCGGTCATGGCAAACTCTTCGCAATAGCTACACCACCCCAAATCGCGATAAGCCCGAGAAGAATGCTCGACGATACATATAGGCTCGCGACTAAGAAACCGCCGGACTGCAGGTTCGTAAACGTCTCCCACTCGAACGTCGAGAAGGTACTGTACGCTCCGACGAATCCAATCGGAATCAAATAGCGCCATGCCGGAGTCAGTTCTACATGTCGCCCCAAAAACTCCAGCGAAAACCCGATGATGACGCATGCAGTGATGTTGATAATGAGCGTGCCATAAGGAAATCGGACTCCCATCCTGCTCGCAACGAACGTTCCCACCCAAAACCTGAGGAGAGAGCCAAGAGCGCCTCCGAGTGCCACGAGGAGATATTTCTGCAATTCGTCGTCCTGCTTTCTCACACCCCACATAACGTGTCGTGCGGTCAATTGGATCTCACGCCAGCCCGATTGCCTCCTACATCGACGACCAGAAAACACGGCAATCCCGCACCAGTGGCGGCCGGTCGTCAACTAGAAGTTGCACAGGAAATCTGAGGCAGAACTCCTCAACAGGATTTCCTGTTCAGGAGTCATTAGCTGCCCAATCCGAAAGCCGAATGGCGTTCCCGAAGGCAGCGGTTATCGGTGAACTCCATCACCGTGGCAGTCCCTTTTTATCCTTGCGCCGCATCAATGTCAAATTCGTAATCGAGTTGCCCCTCAGTCGCCAACAGGTGATCTCAGACGTCGCCCACTCTCAATGCGTTCCCAATGACTTGATTCGTGGAAACTGACGCCGTTGGAGGTCTCCGAGTATCACAACGTATTCTCTAACGAAACCCACAGACCGCTGCTTCGACTAAAGCTTCTGCGCAGTCATAGCCACATAGCCAACATGTGAGTCAGCGATAGCTTGGCGCGCGGACTGAATCATCCGTTTCGCAGCCGCAAAATCGACACCAGCCAGATCTATTTTCTGCAAAGCGGCCAAAACCTCGGCGCTCAAAAGCCGCCCTTGAATCTCGTGAACCATCTCGGTGAGGGCATCAGTGTGGTGCTCCGTAATAACAGATCGAAAGCCCGATTTCTCAAGAATCTCTGCGTACTTTGTCGTGGGGAGAGCATCGCCGATGCACGCAATCCAAGCCAGCAAGCCCTCCAAATCCGGGAGTGGCTGATTGACGCGGGTCAAGTCGCTAATTCCCACACTGCCGCCCTGCTTGAGCACACGAAAGAATTCCGCCGCCGCCGCGCGCTTATTCGGAAAGGTACAGAGAGCGCATTCACAGATGACAGCGTCGAAGGATGCATCTGAAAAGAGCAGCCGCTCGGCATCGCCAGTTACAAATTGAACGAGTCGCGACAAGCCTTGCCTCTCCGACTCGTTCGTGGCTTCCGCGACATTTTCCGCACTGAAATCGACACCGATTACTGTGCAGTGAAAGCTCTCGGCCAGATAAAACGCGCTTGTTCCGCGGCCGGACGCAACGTCCAGTACCCGAGCGCTCGGCTTAAGATTCAACCGCTCACCTAGAATCTGCGTAAGCCGCGTGCCCCCGGGATGAAAGCTGTCGCCAAGAAGCTTGCGCGCCACATCACTCCCATAGAACGCGGCGCAGCACTGTTTAACTGTGGCATTTTCCGTCATGGACGCCCATCCTTGGTCTGTTCACCGAAGGAAACTAAAGAGGGTTCCTTCATCTTCTGGTTCTTCGCTTTAAAATCAAAGGTCACAGGCTCGGGAATGTAAGCGCGCTCCTCCCGGCGAGCCCTCCTGCGGCCAACCTCCATCGCCTCCAGTTGAGATCGTGCCTGCTCGCGATATCCAACCGAGTTGTATGCGCAAAACGGAATCTGCTTGCCGCCCGGCAGAAGAAACTCCTTGCAGCACTTCATCAAATTCTTCTGATTGAATGTCCACGGATCCATGAAATCCTGCAGCATGATCATCAACATGCTGTTCGCGATATCTCCAATCGTCAGGCTCTCTGGCAGCCCGCAAGCCTGGCAGGAGATGGCAAACTGCTCCGCTGATTTTTGAGTTCCCGATACAGACGAAGACGACCACAGCCCTTCAAGCGCCTTCTTAATCTCAAGGCTGAAGTCCGGCATCACCCGATTCGTAATGTAGTCGAGGTAGTCATACACATTAACGATCCGCGAGAGCGGCGTGACCTTTTCCCCCTCAAGGAAGGCATATGTCACAGAGTTGCAAGTCGGAAAGCAACAAGGAACCGGGATGAAGTCGCTCGCGACAAACTTTCCTGCGGTTTGATCTTCGATTAGCCGCACAATGTCCGGAATCGTCATGCGCTTCATCGGATCATGTTGCATGTGGCGGCCTGCGTGGAAGGCCGGCTGGAAGTTGATGCCGCGAATCGCTGGATGTTGAATAGCAAGTTCAATGATCTTGCCAATCTCGTGGTCGTTAACACCGCGTTCAATCGCTGGAACCAGCGTTACATTAAGCCCGATCGAGGCCAGTCTATCAAGCGCCCTGAGTTTTTCGCGCAGTAAATCCGGCTCTCCGCGAATGATCCGATAGGTCTCGCGATCAAACCCATCAAACTGAAAGTAGAGCGATGGACGAACCTCCGCAAGCTGCTCGAGAAAACGATCATCCTGCGCGATCCGCTTGCCATTAGTGTTAACCATGACGAACGGAATATTCCGACTACGCGCGGCCCGCACGAAGTCAATAATCTGCGGATGAATCGTTGGCTCGCCACCGGAAAACTGAATCACCTCCGGATTGCCCTCGGTCCGAACGTAATCATCGAGCATCGCCTCAACTTCTTCCATCGTCAGGCTGAAGCCGGGTCGCGCGTCGGCGAAGCAGAGCGGACAATCCATGTTGCACGCGCTGTTTACCTCAATGATCCCTAAACAGGCATGCTGTTGATGGTCAGGACAAAGTCCGCAATCGTGGGGACATCCCTCTTCGATCTCGGTGCCAAAAGCATGCGGTATGGTTCCAGGTTTGTTGAATTTCGAGAAATTGGTATAGGCCTCTGCATCGCCATACACCAGGGCCTCGAACGGCCCGCACTCCGGACAGCGTTTCGACATGTACACCTTGTTGTCGCGTAGCAGAATCTTGGCATCGATTACCTTGCGACAATTCGGGCAGATGCTGCGCGTTAACTCGTAGAAGACGTAGTTCGCGTCCTTCTTTGCCGACCTGGTCGGTTCTGCTGTGTGATCTCCGGAAGAATTTTTTGCCGCCATATCGCTGCTCCCCTGCCGTCTTTGATGCCAACCTTGCTCGCAAAACAATCATTCAGTAGCTTTCTGAATGGTCCACCAGTATCGGACAATTGGGCCTGGTTCTCCAAACGCAACTAACCGATATCCACTCGCAGCAAATATAACCTTTTCGCTTCTCGCGACTCGTATCATGGAACGGGCCGAGGAAATACGTTCTGCAACCCCAATCCACACACGATCGATCTCCGGAAGCCAAACCGACCGAACTCGTGTCGGTAATCTTGGGTCACGCAATTCTCCGCATCGCCAGCGGCGCAAGCGGCGTCCTCATCGGCGTGTATCTGGCTAGCCTGAGCAGCACGCACATAAACATCGACGCAAGCTTCATCGGTATTCTCGGCGCCGTCTCCTTCGCTGCCGAGCTTCTCGCCTCCATTCCGTTTGGCCTCGCTGCCGACGCAGTCGCTCCGCGCTGGCTGATGCTCAGTGGCGCACTCACGGGCGCCCTGGCCGTTCGCATCTTCGCTCTCGCGCCGCATGCCAGCACCTTCTTCATCAGCCGCGCGTTGGAGGGTATCGGTGTCGCCGCCGTCACTCCTCCACTCCTCGCGCACCTCGCTCAGTCAACGACCCACAGCGCCAGCCTTCGCGCGCGCGTCATGAGCTTCTTCGAACTCTCTTTGCTCGCTGGCCTCGCGCTCGGAGGCGTCGCAGGCAGCCAGTTCTGGGTGCATCTCGGCTTGCGTTCGTTCTCCTGGCTCGCCTTGGTATACGCCGCATGCGGCCTCCTCTTATTTGCTGGAGCACGCAGAGGCGCATCGCACGGCACACATGCGGCCTTGCATGGTCTGCGGCAGGCTATCAGCAATCCGGAGATTCGCTCACTTGCCCCCGTCTGGCTCTGCGTAAACGCAATCGTCGGCCTCTGGCTGGGCCCTACAACGACCTTCCTCCTCACCGAAAAGCCTGCAACCCGGCAGTACCTCGACGGCCTGTTCGCCGCAGCCCCGGCACATGTCGGATGGATGCTGCTGGGTTACGCCGCAGTCTTCGGCACAGGCGTTCTAGCTTGGAGCTTCGTGCTTCCCCACATGCAGTTTCGCAACGCCATGCGCATCTCGCTTATCGCGATGCCCTTCGTCTGTGCCTGCCTTTTCGCTATCAATCACTCGGACGCGTGGTCTCCCCCCTTGCGAGGTGTGGTGTTAGTTCTTACCAGTCTCGTCATTATGGTCGAGAGCGGCTTCACGCCTGCCGCACTCGCGTGGCTTGCGCAAACGCTAATCCGCAGTGATGGAAAAGGTGTCGCTATGGGCATCTACTCCGTTCTGCTCGGAGTTGGCGCCATCTGCGGCTCGCTCCTCGCAGGTTGGCTGGGCAAAGCCATGCGCTTCGACGGTCTACTTCTTGGCACTGCACTTCTAGCGGTCCTCTCCCTCATTTTGCTTCACGGAGTTGCCGCCAACCTTTCGCAAACAACGGAGGAGTCGCATGAATTCACAGAGCTATGATCTCGCCATCATCGGTGCTGGAGCCTCAGGCTTGATCGCGGCAGACTTCGCCGTGCAACTCGGCGAGCGCATCGCTCTCATCGATAAGGGACCCATTGGCGGCGACTGCACCTGGAGCGGCTGCGTCCCCAGCAAATCTCTCATCAAGGTAGCGACCGTGGCCCACCATGTCCGCACCGCGCCGAGATTCGGAATCGATACCTCCGAGCCGAAGGCTGACTTAACCAAGGTGCGTGCCTATCTTCGTGAAACCATCGAGCAGATTTACGAGCCAACCACGCCGGAGAATCTCGCTAAGAAAGGCATGGACGTGTTGGTCGGCGCAGCCTCGTTTGTCGACCCTCATACCTTGCGTGTAGGGGATCGCACGATCCACGCGCGCAAGTTTCTCGTCAACACTGGCGCAGGTCCCACACTCCCGAACATCACGGGCCTCGCTTCCGTTCCATACCTCACGTACCAGCAGATCTTTGAGAACGACCGCCTGCCCGAACATCTAATCATTATTGGTGGCGGCCCAATTGGCTGTGAGATCGCGCAAGCGTACCGGCGCCTCGGATCGCGCGTGACCCTCGTGGCGACTCGATTGCTCACCCACGAAGATGACGAAGTTTCCTCGCTCATCGAACGCGTCTTCGCCGGTGAAGGAATTGACCGTGTGAAGGAGCGAGCCGAGGCGGTCCGCAACGACTCCAGATCGATCGTGGTCAGCTCCACTTCCAGCGAGACTTCAGGAGACATGCTGCTCATCGCCACCGGCCGCACGCCTCTCACGCATGGGCTGAACCTTGAAGCTGCGAATGTTCGCTACTCCCCGCGCGGCATCGAAGTGGACAAATATCTGCGCACTTCCGCCCGCCACATCTTCGCTTCAGGAGATGTAATCGGTGGTCCGCAGTACTCGCATCTGGCCGGCTGGCAGGGATTTCAAGCAGTTCGGAACGCTCTGCTGCCCGGCAAGAACAAGGGCACAAGCGACTCGCTCTCGCGCATCACCTTCACCTCACCGGAGGTCGCGCAAGTAGGCCTGACCGAGCGCGCAGCGAGACAGCAGCATCCGCCTGCTTCCCTCCAGATCATGACCTTCGACATCGCAAAAGTCGATCGGGCCGTGAACGAAGATGATCGGCTGGGCTTGCTCAAGATCGTAGCGCTCCGCAGTGGGCGAATCCTGGGTGCCGTGATCGTTGGCGAGCGCGCCGGCGAGGCAATCACAGAGATCTCTGTCGCGATTCGCAATCGCCTGAAGCTTGCCGATGTAGCCGCGACGATTCACCCCTATCCAACCTATTGTTCTGGCATTCAATTCCTCGCAACCCGTATGGCGATGGACCAGACATTCTCCGGAGGCTACGGCAAATTCCTCCGCGGAATTTCAGCGCGTTGGCGATAGCGCAACTCTTCCCCTAAACACTCAACGCCGCAATATCAGCACGAAGCGCATCAATGTCTTCAATAGGGCCACCCAATCCCGCCGCCTCTTGCAGAGAGGCTCGATAGACATCTGCGAACGAGTTAATGGCGACCTGAATGTTGCCTTCCACGCTCTTCGTCCAAACCTCCATAGCATGGCCGTACGCCATCAGTTCGCTATGCAGCAGTGGCTGCATAGCCGTTTGCATCGCCTGAACCAATCGCCTTCGAACAAAGCGTGGACCAAGATGCCTCCACATCCCAAGTTCAATCTGGCCGGATTGGCTTGGCAGCTCAAATCGGGGTGCATCTCGAATCACCGCTAAAATCTCACGCTCGTCTGGTATCCCACTACTCTTGAGTGCGAAGCCGATCCCCGCAACTTTCCCGACAACGGCATGCGTCGTCTGTTGCAGCACACCAACCATCTCGCCAACCTGACGTTGCACGCTGTCTTCAATCGCTCTGCAAAGATCCGCAACGGCGACAACAGACGAGCCGCGTCCTCCCAGTGAAGTAAGATACTGGTCAGCGACGCAGTTGATCAGCTCTGCTGCCTGAGACTCGAGCGCAAGAATTTTCTCCATAATCATGCGCTCCGCAGCTCCGATCTGCGCTGAAACCGCGGCAAGCGATCTCTCCATGGCCGTGAACTCAGGCTTCCCTGCAGAGGTCGCCGACTCCGCTCTTCTAATCTTGGTCTCGACGGTCGTGACGACGTCATACTGCAACCGCGCAAGCTTTATATCGACAGATTGCTTGCGCAACCCGTGGCTCTCACAAAACCGTGGCTCCAACTCTCGTTCATAGAACTCGTCCACCGTCGTTCGATATCCCTCGAGAGAACTCACTGCGTAGATCGGTAGCTGCGTCCGGAGCTCGCGCTCGATCTGTGTCCGGATGTACTGCATGGATACATCTCGATCCGCTTCGCGCAGCAGATCGGCCTTACTCAGCAAGATGAGTGCAGGAATGCCAGCTTCGAGTACCAGGCGGAGAGTTCCAATATCTTCTGGCGTCAATGTATTTCCCGCGTCTACAAGCAGGAGTGCTAAATCGCATGAAGGCAGATAGGCTAACGTCTCGCGCGTACCCCGCAACGCCAATGAGCCGAAACCCGGCGTATCCACAAGCACGATGCCTTCCGATAGCCTTGGGCATGGCGCTTCAACCGATGCCCACCGCACGCCCTCTTGATTTCCCGGATTGCCTGCTTCAGACACTAGCTCCTGAAACCGTTGCAGCGAGAGAGTCATTGCGCTTGCACTCCCCAAGCGAATCCGAGCTTCCACCATATGCCCATATCGGATCCGAGTAGGAACGGCCGTGATCGGATTCGCCCCGACCGGAAGCAGATCCATTCCGAGCAGTGCATTCAAAAACGAGCTCTTGCCCGAACTCACCCTTCCAAACACCGCGACTTCAAAGGTCGGATCCTCCAGGCGACCCAGAAGCATCTCCAGCCGCGGCCGATATTCCACGAGTCCTCGTGTCGTCACAACCCGCTCGATGCGCTGCAATAACTCGGAGGCCTTGCCCTCGGAAGTCAGCTTCTCGATTCGTTGCTGCAGGCTCTCACTTAGCTCACAGTGCATATAACCCATCATGTTTTGACTGATGGACGCGAGTTCGCGCAGAACTCCCATCAACTCCGACGCAGTGGACTCTGACATCGGCCCTGAGCCGCGCATAGAGTACGGCCGCAACTCGGAGATCGCAATATCGATGAAGTGGAGGTGGGTGATAATGGATCGCGTTGCCGGTATCGTCGGCGGCAGAAGCTCGATCTGCTGCCACGCCAGGACCCTCAAAATCTGCGATCGAAACCGGCGTATGTAATCCTCTATCACCCGTCCTTGCGCCGGGCTTATATCGATCAAGTATTTAGAAAACGGGCTTGGGCTCTCCTGCGCATGAAGAACGGCTTCAATTGCCTGCAGCATCTTGTCCATGTATTCGCAACTGACGCGGACATGTAACTGTTGGCCCTCGTTGAGGAGTGCGGCGGCCGTTGCTTCCCCGCCCTGCCGAGTGTGTCCCGGCTCCTGTCCGTCAGAAGAAGTGCTCATAGGCCCTCCCTTGTGAAGGGACGACCGGTAGCCAGCACACGCAATGTTTCGTCAGGCACAAACACCAGCGAAGAAGTGCCGCAGCGATGGAGCGAGAGATGATCGATCATGAAGTCCTTTTCTCTCCAGCGGGAGCGAAAAAGACGCTCCTGCATGAGCCAGGAGTCATCAGCCTTTCAGTGAAAGGAGGTTGAGGCGGATTCCATCGCCAACCTCAGCAGAACATATTCGTCCCGCGAATCGCAAGAGTGATCTCGGATAATCAAATTACTGCGATCAGAGCTGAAATTACAGGCCGGCGCACTTTGCCTTCAGCGGGAGCTTCCAACTCGTTCCGGCACAGCCCGGCTTTGAATCTGAGTCACGTCTCGGACCGCGCCACGCGCAGCGTTCGTAGCCATGGCTGCATAGGCTTGCAACGCCTTCGAAACCTTGCGATCGCGCGCAGCCAGCTTCCACGCTGCATATCCCTTTTCTTCCATCCGCTCGCGCCTTCTGGCCAATTCCCTGTCGGAAACATTTGCGCGCAGCACGCGTTCTGGAATATCGATTTCGATCGCGAAGACCGCTGGAATATTCAGGCGCATCGCGCCCATCAGCATCCCGGGCGTAATCTTGTCGCAGTTGGAAATGCACACCAGCGCATCCGCGCAATGTGCGTTCACCATATGCTCGACCGAATCTGCAATCAGCTCACGCGATGGCAGACTATAGAGCATTCCGTCATGCCCCATCGCAATTCCGTCGTCGATGGCAATCGTATTAAACTCTTTAGCCACACCGCCGGCCTTCGCAATCTCTTCCGCGACCAGTTGGCCGAGATCCTTCAGGTGCATGTGCCCCGGAACGAATTGAGCGAAAGAATTGGCGACAGCGATAATGGGTTCCCAAGATCGCTATCTTTCATCCCGGTAGCACGCCAAAGACTGCGCGCTCCGGCCATATTCCGTCCATGCATAGAGGTTTGAGACCGATAGCGGGCATGTTCGATAGTTTTCAGGGCTGGATCCCGAGCCCAGACGAGGGCGCTGGCTTCTACGCAACAGCGCACAATTGCTCTTTGTCGCGTAGAACGCAGCTCCAGCAAGAACATGGCAACTGGACGGTATCGGACGGGGAGATTTCGTGGATTCCGTTAAGTAATTGATTCCATTGGCGTCCCCGACGGGATTCGAACCCGTGTTACCGCCGTGAAAGGGCGATGTCCTAACCACTGGACGACGGGGACGCACAGCCTATCTGCGGACAGACTCAGCCTTAAGGCTAACAACACGCACGGCAGGTGTCAAAGCCTGCGGACCTCCGCGTGATTCTCCCTAATGATGCTCCGGAAACGGCACACGACCCAACCGCACGCGCCGCCGCACCTCTGCGTACTGCAGCAGGATAAAGTTGTCCGTCATCCCCGCAATATAATCCGCAACCACGCGCGCCAGCCCCTCGCTCTTTATATCTTCCACATACGACTCAGGAAGCTCCTCCGGATCATTCACCCAGAACTCAAACAGTTCCTTGATCACCTCTTCGGCCTTCGCATGTTCCAACTCCAGCGCCGAGCAAGTGTACAGCGTGTCATACAAATACCGCTTTTCCTGCAACCGCTGCGTCTCCGCTTGCTCCGAGAACACCGCCACGCGATAATCCAGCGCGCGAATCTCCGCCAGCGAAGCAGCACCAGACCGCTCAACATTCGCAGCAGTCTGGTGAATCAGATCCATAATCAGCGTCTTCTGCATAGCCTGCAGCGCATCGTGAAAGATGTACTTCTCCTCCGCGTTCGGGTGCGCGCGCTCCACCACGACATAACTCTGTCGCAAAATTTCGACGTGCTCGCGGATGTGCCCAATCTCCAGCAGCCCCGACTCCACCCCATCATCAAGATCAGCGGTGAGATAAGCAATCTCGTCTGCCAGGTCGATCAACTGCGCCTCAATGGGAGGTTTTTGCCCAAGAAAATATTCAGCCAGCTCCGGATGTTCCTGCGCCGCATAATCGCGTGAGTGCTTGATGATCCCCTCGCGCGTCCCCAGCGTCAGGTTTAGCCCGCGATGTCCCGCATAGCGTTGCTCAAATCGCTCTACGATTCGCAACGCATGCAGGTTGTGATCGAACCGCAATCCATGGTGTCGGAGACAATCATCCAGCGCGCGCTCGCCCGCATGCCCAAACGGCGGATGCCCAATATCATGCACCAGCGCCAGCGTCTCGGTGAGATCAACATTGAGATTCAGTGCCCCCGCCACGTGCCGCGCCACCTGCGCAACCTCCATCGTGTGCGTCAGGCGGCTGCGAAAATGATCGGACGCGCGGCTCGTAAACACCTGCGTCTTGCCAGCGAGCCGTCGAAACGCCCGCGCCTGAACCACGCGGTCGCGGTCCCGCTCAAACGGCGTTCGATCGTCACTGGCCGGCGCCGCGTAAGCGCGCACCGAAAGCCTGCGCTCGTCTTCTCCGAAGACCCCGCAAGCATGTAAGTTGTGAACCATTCTCTACAGTGTAGCGCGCGCGCAAATCTCAATCAGCGCTCGCCATAACGAAAGCGACTACTTCGCCGGCGCAGCTCCTAAGTGCGCCAGCTTCACTCGCGCACTTTCCAACTTATGCTGCACGCGCTCCACATCCGAAGGGTCAGCATCCGGACCAAGCGAGCTCGCATAATCCTGCAGCGACTTTCGCCAGTCATCAACAGCCTGCTGCAGCTTTCCATTCTTCGCTTCAATCTCCCCAAGATGATCGAGCAGCGTTGGATCGTTAGGCATCCTCTGAGACGCTTTGCGCTCGTAGTCCTCTGCCATGGCGTACTGCCCCTGCTTGTAATACGCCCACGCCAAGGAGTCGAGAAACGCGTAGTTCTGCGGATCAGAATCAACCGCCTTCTTCAACATCGCAATCGCTTCATCGAGCTTGATGCCTCTATCCGCGTACATGTAGCCCAAGTCATTTTCGATCGACGCATTATCAGGATCAATCGCAAGTCCCTTGCGGAAGTCCAACTCCGCCTCGTCGTAAAGCTTCTCGCGCAAGGCGGCATCGCCGCGGTAGTAATACAGAATCACCTTGTCATCGGGCTTGGTAGCCAGTGTTGAAGCCTGGTCGAAAGCGTGCGACGCATCCTTCCACTTCTTCGCTCGCACATCCATCTCAGCAAGATCGAAGTACACCTCGCGGTCATCCGCGGTTCCCGTCAACTGTGCGAGAGCCAGCTTTTGCGCCTCGTCAAGCTTGCCAGCATCCGCAAGCTGCAGCGAATACGTAAGCTGAACATCGTGATCTGTGGGCATCGCCTTGGCCGCCGCAGCCGAAGCCTGCAAGGCCTTCGCCCACTCATGTGCTTCCCTGTACGTGTCCACTTCGGAATCCGTCGCGCGCGCAGCATAATCTCCACCGAGACTATCCATCTGCTGATACGCTCCGATCGCCTCGTCCGTGTCTCCTGCCTGCCGAGCAACGCTACCCAGCAACTGCAAAAGCGCCGCTCGATTCTGCCGCGCATCTCCCGCGTACTTCCCATCCGGAGTAGCGGTGATTGCGAGCAACTGTTTCACCGCCTTCAAAGAATCATCAAACTGTCCGAGCCCGTCATACACCAACGCCTCGTTATACATCAGCTCCGGATCATTCCCGTTGGAGATCTGCGCCTCCGCTTTCTTGAACGTCGTCAGAGCCTGCTCAAACTCGCCCTTCTGCCGCTGAATTTCGCCCTCGCGTATCAACGCCTGCGCATCCTGAGGATCACTCTGCAGAATCTCTGCGTTCACCTTGGCGGCCGCTTCCATCTGTCCCGAAGCCGTCAGCGCAGCAGCCAGTCCGCGCTCTGCATCCGTATTGCCCGGATCCTGTTGCAGCGCTGCCTGGTATGCAGCCGCAGCATCCTTGGGACGCTTCAACTCGTCGTACAGCGCAGCCAGCGCAAAATCCATCCGCGCCGTCCGATCGCTGTCTGGCACCGCCGCAATCACCTTTGACGCACGCGTTAAATCGCCCTGCTCGGAATACTGCCGCGCAATATCCAACACAACATCTTCATTCGTGGGATCAATCTTCTGCGCCGCCTTGAACTCATCCTCGGCCTTCACCGAATCATGGTTGAGCCCATACAACTGCCCCAGCAACAACCGGTTCTCCAGATTATTCGGCTTCAACTGCACAATCGTCTCGTATTCTTTGATCGCCGCCTGCAGCATCTCCGTTGACTGCGGCGCCTGCCCATCTCCCAGCGCGCGCAGATACACCCGTCCCAAAAGCAGATGCGCATCCAGATCATCCGGATGCTTCGCAATCTGATCCTGCGCCGCCGCCACCGCCTCCCGGATTCGCCCCAGCCGGAAATACAAATTCGCAACGCCATCCTGCAAAATCCGCGAGTTCGGATCAGCGTCCAGCGCCAGCTTGTACTGCTCAATCGCCTGCGTCGCATCATCCTGCCGCCCCGACGCGACCGCCTGGTCCTCATACAGCTTCGCCAGGCCATAGTGGTAGTACGACTCGGCATGGTCAGCAGGCTGCGTCGAAGCAGGTGCGGAAGAACTCGCGGGCGTTGTCGCCGCCGTCTGCGCAAACCCAAGGGTCGGCGCGCACAAGGCTGCGGCGGCGAGAGGCAGAAGGGTTGCGCGGAAAATTCGGGTCATGTGGGAGTCCTGATACACCTGGTCTTTGCTTCCTCGGATAGACGTGCAAGGTACCGCCCGATCTATCACCTTAGACGGTACATTACAGGGTTTGGATGCGATCGCACCAGCCCCCAGGCTCGCAACGGCCTCTCACTTTGCAACCCAACCGGCCTACCCGTGCAGAAAATGCCGGATTCCCGTAAATGCCATCGCAACGCCTAGCCGGTCAGCAGCCGCAATCACCTCTGCGTCGCGTACCGATCCTCCAGGTTGAATAATCGCGGTAGCGCCAGCATTCGCAATGGCTTCCACCCCATCCGGGAACGGAAAGAACGCATCCGAAGCCGCCACGGTTCCAGCCAAAGGCAGCGCCGCTTTCATCGCACCAAACCGAGCCGCATCCACCCGGCTCATCTGCCCGGCTCCAATTCCGACCGTCTGCCCAAATCCGCCATCCAGTCGCGCATACACAATCGCGTTCGACTTCACATGCTTGCAGACCTTCCACGAGAACAGCATCGCCGCAATCTCGTCCTCTGTCGGTTTCCGCGCCGTGGGATACGTCAGTGTCTCCGCCGCCACCACCACACGATCCTCATCCTGCAGCAGGAACCCTCCCGAAATCTGCTTCACCACGCGCCCCTCCGCCGCCGGCACAATCTTCAGCAGCCGCAGATTCTTCTTTGCTGCAAACTTCTCCAGCGCCTCCGCGGTAAAGTCAGGAGCAACAATCGCCTCCACAAACAGCTTCGCCATCTCGGCAGCCGCAGCGCCATCCACCACGCGGTTCACGCCAATCACGCCGCCAAACGCCGACACCGGATCAGCCGCCAGCGCCCGCACATACGCCTCTTCCACCGTGGGCCCCATCGCAATCCCACAAGGATTCGTGTGCTTCACAATGATCACCGCCGGCTGCTCAAACTCGCTGGCCATCGACCAGCAAGCGTCCAGGTCGACCAGGTTGTTGTAGCTCAGCTCCTTGCCCTGCAACTGCACGGCATTCGCAATCCCCTTCTCCGACCCATCCGTATAAACCCCCGCCGCCTGGTGCGGATTCTCTCCATACCGCAGCGAATTCTTCAGCTTCACCGAAACCCGCAACACCGGCGGCAATCCCTTCTCCGCAACCGCAGCCCCCGCAGGGTCCGCCGGCAGCGCCTCCAGCGTAGTAGCAATCGCCGAGTCATACGCCGCCGTAGTAGCAAACGCCGCCCGCGCCAGCCGCCACCGAGTCTCCAAACTCAGCTTGCCCTCATTCGCCTTCAACTCCTCCGTAAGCGCCGCATAATCCTCCGCGCGCGAAACCACCGCCACATCCGCATAGTTCTTCGCCGCCGACCGCAGCATCGAAGGCCCGCCAATATCAATGTTCTCGATCAGCTCCGGCGTCGTAACCCCGGCCCGTGCCGCCGTCTTCTCAAACGCATACAGATTCACCACCACCATATCGATCGCCGGAATCCCATGCGCCTCCACCGCCGCCACATGCTCCGGCACATCCCTCCGATGCAGAATCCCTCCGTGCACAAACGGATGCAGCGTCTTCACGCGCCCGTCCAGCATCTCCGGAAAACCCGTCAGCTCGGACACATCCTTCACCGTCAGCCCCGCATCGCGCAGCGCCTTCGCGGTCCCGCCCGTCGAAACCAGCTCCACACCCAACCCAGCCAGCACACCCGCAAACTCCACCAAACCACTCTTGTCGGTCACCGACAACAGCGCACGTCGAACAGCCTTCAAATCGCTCATAACTTCAAATTTTACGCGTCCCCGCTGTGGACGCTCCCCCTCCACCCCCGAACCCGCGCGGTCCTCGCACACCTGACCCTCAAAGCACCTTCTCTACGTCATCATTTGAAAGCCCGCGCCCTCACTTCGAAGGGGCACGGCTTCAGCCGTGCCATTACATCGGCAGATGGGAAGGGGCTTTAGCCCCTGAGGGAGCTTCCCCCCGCTCCGGCAACTCCAGCAGCACCAACCAACAAAAGAACCAACAAGCTAAAATACCCTTGTATGCACGATTTAGCCTTTGTGCGGGCAAACCTCCCGCTGGTCACTGAGAAGCTCACGCAGCGCGGCGTAGATCCCGCCCTCCTCCAGGGCTTCACCACCCTCGACGCCGAGCGCCGCTCCACCATCACAATTTCGGAGCTAGTTCAACAGGTCGGGAACTTCTTAGCAAAAGAATTCGGCAACGCAAAACGACTCGGTCTTTCGACGGTAGATTTGTCAAAAGCTCGTAACGATCTTGCCAAAGCCGGAAATCCCGAAGTGGTGACGGAATTGCTCGGCGAATTGACGCCGAATGGGACGATCACGCTAGTCCAGCTAGCAGAACAAATTCGTGAGATCAAAAGCAAACAACAAGCTTTCGAAAATATCGCAACAGCAAAGGATCTCAAGCTCCGCGAGCTCCTAGAGTCCCTCCCCAACCTCCCCAATGACGACGTCCCCTTCGGCACTTCCGAGCACGACAACGTCGTCCAAAAAACCTGGGGCACCATCCCCACCTTCGACTTCCCTGCCAAGCCCCACTGGGAGATCGGCGAACAGCTAGGCATCCTCGACTTCGAACGCGCCGCTAAAATCTCCGGCGCCCGCTTCGTCCTCCAGCTAGGCTCCGGCGCCCGCCTCGAGCGAGCCCTCGCCAACTTTATGCTCGACCTCCATACGAGCGGGCATGGCTACACCGAGGTCCTTCCCCCCAGCCTCGTCAACTCCAAGTCCCTCTTCGGCACCGGCCAGCTCCCCAAGTTCGAAGATGATTTGTATTACTGCGTCAATCGCAAGGATTTCAATATAGAAGCAGACTACACATCCGATGAAGCAAGAGATCTGGATGCTGCAACCCAAATTCTTGACCTCCTGAAATCTAGATTTCCGAAGCCGGGCGAACTCGCCGACTCCGACCACTGGCTCATCCCCACCGCCGAAGTCCCCGTCACCAACATCTTCCGCGACGAAACCATCGACCTCAGCTCCGGCTCCATCTCCTTCACCGCCTACACCCCCTGCTTCCGCTCCGAGGCCGGCTCCCACGGCAAGGACACCCGCGGTATGATCCGCCAACACCAGTTCCAGAAGGTTGAGTTGGTAAAGTTCACCCGCCCCGAAGACTCCACCGCAGAGCACGAAGCCCTCACCCACCACGCCGAAACCATCCTCGAGCGCCTCGGTCTTCCCTACCGTCGCATGCTCCTTTGCACCGGAGACATGGGCTTCTCTTCGGCCAAGACCTACGACCTCGAAGTCTGGCTCCCCGGCCAGCAGACCTACCGCGAGATCTCCTCCTGCTCCAACTTCGGCAGCTTCCAGGCCCGCCGCGCCAACATTAAATATCGCCCCGAAGGCGCCAAAAAAGCCGAGTTCGTCCACACCCTCAACGGCAGCGGCCTCGCCATCGGACGCACCTACCTCGCCATCCTCGAAAATTATCAGCAGGCCGACGGCTCCGTCCGCATCCCCGAAGCACTCCAACCCTACATGCACGGTGAAACCGTCATCCGCAAGCAATCCTTCGGACGTGCCCTATGAACACTCTTCGCGGTTACATCTTCTGGACCTATGAGCGCGGCAGCTTTCACTACGACGTGATGGTCACCCTCATCCTTCTCTTCCTCTTCGTCTCGCCCCGCTTTATCGACTTCAAAGACAAGCCCGTCCGCGAGGTCCCTCTCCAGCACAGCGAAGTCCTCGTCAAATCTGCGCACGTCTCCGGCCATGACGCCACCTTCGTCTATGAGATCCGCGTCGACGACCTCCGCGGCGCCAAATCCGACGCCGACCTCCGCCAGGCCATCCTCAACGTAGTCGAGCCCATCGCCGGCGACGTCACAGTGGAAAGCTACACCCCCGTCGTCGACACCAAGGGCCACATCGTAGCCTACGACGCCACAATTCTTCGCTGAAACCAACCGCCTCCCAGGCCACGTCTCGCCGAATCCCCCATCTAATCAAAAGTTTGAGTTTCAGTAGTCCCCGCAGGAGTTTGATCGAATGATTCACCGCCGCATCCTAGTCGCCGTCCTGGCCCTCTTCACCGCCGCGCCCCTCTGCGCCCAGTCCCCCTCCCCCCGCCTCACCTACGTCCTCAAGCAGATGGACACCGCCAGCGCCAAATTCCGCCGCGCCACCGCCGACTTCCAGTGGGACTACTACGAAAAAATCGTGCAGGACACCACCACCCAGAAGGGCTACATCTACTTCGAGCGCCAGGGCGACTCCACCGAACTGGGCGCGGTCATCGTGAACCCGTCAGCCCAAACCAAATCAAACATCGTCAAGGTCATTGAGTACGATAAAGGCACCCTCCAGATGTTCGACCCCGGCGTCGACCAGATCACGGTGATGCACGAAGGCGCGAACCAGGCCCAGATCGAGGGTTACCTCACCCTCGGCTTCGGCGGCAGCGGCACCGACCTCGCCAAGGCCTGGAACATCACCGACCTCGGCCCTGAAACCCTCACCGATGACGGCCTGCCCGTAAAAGTAGAGAAGCTCGATCTCCAGGGCAAGGATCCCAGCGTCCGCAAGAACTTCACCCACGTCACCATCTGGGTCGATCCCGTCCGCGACGTCTCGCTCAAGCAGATCTTCTACACCCCCTCCGGCGACTACCGCACCGCAATCTACTCCGACATCAAGCTCAACTGCAACGTCCACAAAGACAAGTTCGCCATCAAGCACGACAAGAACACCACCGTCGTCAATCACTAACCGTGGCGCGCCGCGACGCCACCGCCAATGCCGCCAATAAAATCACCACCGGAAAGCACTCCAACGTATACCGCGGCTCCGAGTTATCCAGCGTCAGCAGCAACACACACCGCAACACCACAAACCCAACCATCGCAACCGCGACGCCCCCGCACCCACTCCACCCCCGCCTGCGCCAAAGCACCAAGCCCCACACCGCCAGCCCTAAATAGACCGCATTCAGCAGCGCATAAGCCATCTCCTCCGCCGACGCCCAAGGATGCCTCCGCCAGGCCCACCAATCCACCGGCATAGCCGCCAGCGCCAGCCTCGGCCGCAGCCACATATCCATCTCCCGAGCCACCGGCAGCTCCACGTAATACCGCAGTGCATGCCCCCTCACCCGCTCCGCCGCAATCCGCGCAAACGCCGCATCAAACTCCGGCGTCTCTGACATCACACTGTTGTACTGCGCAAACACCGCCGCCGTCTGCGCCCTCTGCTCGGCATCATCAAACGCCCGCGCCGGCAGGTCCCCCACACTCATCCGCGTATCGTCATAGCTCCAATAAATATCCACCGTGTCCTTGTAGTCCACCGCCCACGTCCGAAACCACCGCTGAAATCCATAAGGCACCTCCTCATCCGGATCGGTAGCATACCGAGGAGCCAACGGCTGCACCACATGAAACACTCTCCAGTTCCTAACCGCCCAAACCATCAGCGGCAGCATCACAATCAACGAAGCCACTACTGCCGGCCCCGCTCCCCGCACCCCACGCGATCGCCATCCCACCCAAAGCATCACCGGCACCACCACCGCCGCCAGCAATCCCTGGTCTGGCCGCAGCAACACCGCCCACGACTGCGCACACCCAATCACCACCACCCACCCCCAGGCTGCCTCACCAGCGCGCACCCAGCGTTCCAACCCAAACAACACCACCACCACACAAAACACGCTCAACGACTCCGCCAGCCCCACCACCGCATAGTTCGCCGTAAACGGACATAGCGCCGCCAGCCAAACCGCCACTAACCCCGCGCGCCTCCCCCACAACCTCCCCGCCAGCACCCCCAGCAGCCCGCACCCCACCAGGTCCAGCACAATCTGCACCCAGATCACCGCCACCCACCGCATCTCTCCAAACACCGCAAAGCACCCCGCCAGAAAAAGCGGATACCCCGGCAGCCGAATCAACGTAGGCTGCACCACCATTCCCGCAACACCCGAGCTCATCCCCGAAAACCCGTAAACATGCCGCGCCAGCAAATTGTGTGCCAGGTCGCCATACATCAGCGCATCTCCCGCCACAGTCGGTCGCAGCCAATAAAACAGCAAGCGCAGCAGAGCCCCGGCCACCAGCGCCGCGCCCCACCCATACCCTGCTCGCTTTCTCTCCATTTCTCTGCATCATACGAGCCATCGGCACGCGCCCGCATCCTGCTCCCGCCGCAGTATCCACGCCGCTGGGTAGTATCATGAGAAGTACGCCTTTTTATCGATGAGCAAACAAGTCTTCTACGATCCGCAACGCAAGCGCTGGAAGCGACTGCGGCGAATATTCGACGTGCTCGCTCTCCTCGGCGCCCTCGTCGGTATCTTCTTTGTCGTAGGCCTTGTGCGCATGAAACCCATGCACGGCCTCGATCTCCGTTCCGCCACTAAGCGTTACCGCGCCATCTACAATCCACCCGCGCCCGAGCTCCGTTCGCACGGGTTACTTAACCGTTCCTCCCATCGCAAGACCGATCTCAAGCCCTCCGACGTCACCCTCAACCAGGGTGAAGGCCTGCGCGCCGCCTTCTACACCGATCTCGATCCCGCCAGCTACGCCTCCTTCAAGGAGCACGTCAAGCAGATCGACATCCTCTTTCCCGAATGGCTGCACGTCATCACTCCCAACGGCTCCCTCACCGCCTACACCTCCGACAACACCCCCTTCGCCGTCGTAGACTCCGCCGGCGTCCACGGCGTCGATCAGCAGAACAAAGTCCTCCGCACCATCCAGGCCGCTCGTGAAGACACCGAGATCTTCCCGATGGTCAACAACTACAGTCCCAACGATGGCAAGTTCGAACCTAACGTCGAGCAATTCATGACCAGCGCCAGCGCGCGCGCCAACTTCGTTCATCAGGTCGATCTCTTCCTCGCCACCAACACTCGCTACCGCGGTCTCAGTCTCGACTTCCAGGCCCTCCCTCCCGACGCCCAGGTCGCCTACAGCCAACTTGTCGCCGCTCTCTACGCCGACTTCCACTCCCGCAACCTCCGCCTCTACATCAACGTCCCCGTCGACCCCGAAAACCTCAACCTGAAGTTCCTCGCCGCCCACTCCGACGGCCTCGTTCTCATGAACTACGGTGAGCATCAGTTCGGCACCGACCCCGGCCCCATCGCAGGCCAGGACTGGTTCGAAAACAACCTCCTCCAGATCATGAAAGTCGTCCCCCGCCAGAAGATCATCTGCTCCATCGGCGGCTACGGTTACGACTGGTCCACACCCCTCCAACCCACCGCTAAAAAGGGCAAGCACGCTCCCAAGCCCGCCGATCCCAACTACACCGCCACCATGCTCTCCACGCAGGAAGCCTGGCAGGCCGCATCCGACGCCAACGCAAAAATCACACTCGATCCCGACTCCCTCAACCCGCACTTCGCCTACGACGACGAAGACGAGAACCAACAGCACACCGTCTGGTTCCTGGACGCCGTCACCGCTCTCAACCAGATGCGCGTAGCCCGCGCCCTCGGCATCCAGACCTTCGCCATCCAGCGCCTCGGCCTCGAAGACGATTCCCTCTGGAATATCTGGGACACCCCGCTCAAAGCCGACCCCGTCAAAGACCTCGCCGAAGTCTCACCCGGCCAGGACGTCGACACCGAAGGTGACGGCGACATCCTCCGCGTCACCAGCCCTCCGCAAAACGGCCATCGCACCCTCACCATGGACGATGACCCCACCATCCCCAAGCCCTACCTCAGCATCGTCTCCGAGTCCATGGACTCCTACCCACTCCCTTACACCCTCTCCCAGTACGGCTACCACCCTAAAGAAGTCGCCATCAGCTTTGACGACGGCCCCGACCCCGAGTGGACCCCCAAGATCCTCGCCATCCTCAAGCAGTACCACGTCGTAGGAACCTTCTGCATGATCGGCGAGGTCGCGCAGGACAACATCAGTCTCATGAAGACCGTCTACCGGGACGGCAATGAGATCTGCAACCACACCTTCACTCACCCCGACATCTCCGAGATCTCCGAGCGCCAGGTCGACCTCCAGCTCAACCTCACCGAGCGCCTCTTCGCCGCCGAACTGGGCGTCCAGCCCGTCTACTTCCGTCCGCCCTACTCCATCGATCAGGAACCCGACACCAACGACCAGGCCGCGCCCATCGCGAACATCCAGAACCTCGGCTATGTCATCGTTGGCGACAAGATCGATACCAACGACTGGGACGAGCATCCCCGCAAAACCCCTCAGGAGATCGTCGACGAAGTCTACGATCAGATCGCGCAGTTCAAGACCAAGCCCTGGACTCGCGGCTCCATCATCCTCATGCACGACGGCGGCGGCGATCGCTCTGCAACCGTAGCCGCTCTCCCCGTCCTCATCCAGTCCCTCCGCGCCCACGGCTACACCATCGTCCCCGTCTCCGCCCTCATCGACAAGACCCGCGCCGAAGTCATGCCCCCCATCAAGGGCCGTCAGCGCTACTACGCCTTCGTCGACTCCATCGCCTTCGGCCTCATCTCCTTCTTCAACAACTTCGTCATCAGCGTCTTCTTCATCGGCGACATCCTCATGAGCGGCCGCCTCCTCATCATCGGCCTCTTCGCCACCATCGACCGCTTCCGCAAGCGCAAGGACTACGCCACCCCCGACTACCAGCCCCGCGTCGCCGTCCTCATCCCCGCTTACAACGAAGAGAAGGTCATCGCCCGCACCATCCGCTCCGTGCTGATGTCCAACTACAAAAACATCCGCATCATCGTCATCGACGACGGCTCCAAGGACGACACCTTCAAGATCGCCACCGAAACCTACGCCAAAGAGATCGCCGCCGGCCGCGTCACCGTCCTCACCAAGCCCAACGGCGGCAAAGCCGACGCCCTCAACTTCGCTCTCAACCAAACCAACGAAGAGATCTACATCGGCATCGACGCCGACGGCGTCATCGCCCACGACGCCATCTCCCGACTGGTCTGCCACTTCGCCAACCCCCACATCGGAGCCGTAGCCGGCAACGCCAAGGTAGGCAACCGCATCAACCTCTGGACCCGCTGGCAGGCCCTCGAATACATCACCAGCCAGAACTTCGAACGCCGTGCCTTAGACCTCTTCGACGTAGTCATGGTCGTCCCCGGAGCCATCGGAGCCTGGCGCACCTCAGCCGTCAAAGCCGGCGGAGGCTACCACCCCGACACCGTAGCCGAAGACGCCGACCTCACCATGAACCTCCTCGAGCAGGGCTACGCCGTCATCTACGAAGACCAGGCCCTCGCCTTCACCGAAGCGCCCGCCAACGCCAACAGCCTCGCCCGCCAGCGCTTCCGCTGGTCCTTCGGAATCCTCCAAGCCGTCTTCAAGCATCGCGGAGCCATCGTCCACCGCCGCGCCATGGGCCTCTTCGCCCTCCCCAACATCGTCGTCTTCCAAATCCTTCTCCCCCTCGTCTCCCCGCTCATCGACCTCATGTTCGTAGCCGGCGTCATCCACTACTTCATCGACAAGCACTTCCACCCCAACACCACCAGCTCCTCGGACCTCTACAAGCTCATCGCCTTCTTCGCCGCCTTCCTGATCATCGACTTCGTAACCTCCGCACTAGCCTTCGCATTAGAACGCAAACACCCCGCCAGCAAAGGCGACGCCTGGCTGCTAGTCCACATCTGGATCCAGCGCTTCACCTACCGCCAGCTCTTCTCCTGGGTCCTCATCCGCACCGTAAAGCGAGCCATCGACGGCAAGAGCTTCAGCTGGGACAAACTAGAGCGCACAGCAGTAATGTCCAAATCCACCGAACACCTAACCCAGGAATCCCACTAACGCAGTTTCAGCCGAAGGGATCTCTAGGAGTCGAAGTTTTGAAGGGGCACGGCTTCAGCCGTGCCGTAAAAGCCCACTATTTAAAGGGGGCTTTAGCCCCCGAGGGAATCTAAAGGGCGGGTGCCCCATCATGCCCTCGCATTTGGGGCATGAGTGGGCCAGGCACATCCTCCGCCGCCAGCATCACCGCACCCAAGCCTGCGCGGCTTGGAGGCTGCTACACTCGTCGTATTTTGAACCTTCCGGGAGCCTATGGCGTCGACCAACTTCCTTCAATATCTCCTGAACAAAACCATCCTCTCGCCGGCACGTAGAGAGCAATTCGCGTACATGCGCTCGATTCCTTTCCGGCGGCTTGTCTTGCTGAATCTCGCCGCCGCCGCCCTCTTTACAGGGGTAGGTTTCCTGTCATCCATACGAAGTGAGTTACCGCAAAACTACCTGTTTGCCGGATTTTCCGCGGCGATCTGTTCAGGAATCTTCGCAGGGGTCTATACGCTGCTGTTTGCTCGTAAGCCAATATGGGCGTTCGCCGTGATTCCAGCCCAAATCTTCGCCAACTACGCCCTTCGGTCGCTCACGGCGTACATGCAGCAATATCAAACACCCCTGTCCTTTGTGGAAGCGACGCGAGTCTACGCGGTCAGTGCGCTGGTAGCCACCTCCCTGAGCTACGCCTTGTTCTTTCGTTTCATTCAGACCGAAGGCCGTCATGCGTTTCGCGCGCGCACGGAACTGGCGCTGGCTCATACCATCCAGACGACCCTTGTTCCAGCCATAGACATGACCATCGCCGGATGCGAGGTCTACGGCCTCTCCCTTCCAAGCGCAAAAGTCGGTGGCGATCTTGTCGACGTCGCAACCTCCCCGGCAGGAGATGGATTTGCCTATCTCGTCGACGTCGCCGGACACGGCTTGAACGCCGGCATTCTGATGGGCATGGTCAAGACAGCCGTTCGAACCTGCCTGGCCTACGAATCAACTCCCGGACTCATCTTTGACACTCTCAATCAAGTCCTTCCAGGGGTGAAGGAGTCCCACATGTACGCCACCTGTGCCGCCCTGCAGTTGAAGCAACACCAGGACGGACGCTGCGATGTCTCCTACGCGCTTGCCGGACACCCGCCTCTACTCCATCTCGCCGCATCCGGAGAGATCAAGCCCCGGCTCACGGACGAGCAGTTTCCGCTTGGCCTTCTCCCATTCGCCGGCTACCAGACCCGATCCATCAACGTCGCCCCAGGGGATCTGCTTGTCGCAGCCACCGACGGCATCCTTGAAACCTGCGGCAAAGACGATGTCGAGTTCGGCGCCGAGGGCCTCGAGAGGCTGGCCTCGGCTCACACCAACATCCCACTGGCCACGCTCGCGCAGAAGATCTTCGCGACCGTCGCAAAGATAGGCCCTCAGGACGACGACCGAACCCTCCTGCTGATACGCGTTCTCTAGCACGAAGAGACATCGGCGCCCATGTGGCCGGCTACCCATTCATGCCCTCGCACTTGGGAAGCGCGTGAGCTCAACACAAATCCGAGGCTCCCGAGCACCACCACCCCACCCTGAGTCCTCCCCCCACCCCCACCCATCCAATCCCTGTACACGCTTCCCGTAAAATATCTTCAGAGGTCCCCATGAGTTCGTCAGTAGCCACCCCCACCACCCTGCCCGCCTTCCACAACGAGCCCTTCACCGACTTCACCACCGCGGAAAACAAGCGCGCCATGCACCAGGCCCTCGACCGCGCCCGCGCCGACCTCGGCCACACCTACGACCTCATCATCGATGGCAGCGACCTCCAGACCCCCACCACCTTCACCTCCGTAAACCCCGCGAACCCCTCCGAGGTCATCGGCACCCACTACGCGGCCTCCGCCAAGGAGGCGAACGAAGCCGTAGTCGCCGCGCAGTTCGCCTTCGCCACCTGGCGCAAAGTCCCCGCCGCCGACCGCGTAGCCCTCCTCCTCCGCGCCGCCGACCTCATCCGCCAGCGCCACTTCGACTTCTGCGCCTGGCTCACCCTCGAAGTCGGCAAGAACTACGCCGAAGCCGACGCCGACGTAGGCGAGACCATCGACTTCCTCGAGTTCTACGCCCGCGAAGCCCTCCGCCTCGACGCCGCCACCACCCCCATCCAGTACCCCGGCGAAAAAAACCTCCTCCGCTACGTCCCGCTAGGCGTAGGCGCGGTCATCCCCCCCTGGAACTTCCCTCTCGCCATCATGGCCGGCATGACCGCCGCCTCCATCGTCTGCGGCAACACGGTAGTCCTCAAGCCCAGCCCCGACGCCCCCACCATCGCCGCCCGTTTCCTCGCCCTCATGGAAGAAGCCGGCCTCCCCGACGGCGTCATCAACCTGGTCCAGGGCGGCCCCGAAGTAGGCCGCACCCTCGTCGAGCACCCCCAGGTCCGCTTCATCGCCTTCACCGGCTCCAAAAAAGTAGGCCTCGAGATCCACGAGCGCGCCGCCAAAACCCAACCCGGCCAGCACTTCATCAAGCGCACCATCCTGGAGCTAGGCGGCAAGGACACCATCCTGGTCGACGCCGACTGCGACCTCGACTCCGCCGTAGCCGGCGTCACCGCCTCGGCCTTCGGCTTCAACGGCCAGAAGTGCTCCGCCTGCTCCCGCGTCATCGTCGACGCACCCATCTACGACACCTTCATCGACCGCCTCAAGGAGCGCGTAGAAGCCCTAACCCACGGCGCCCCCGCCGACAACCTCCAGACCGGCCCCGTCATCAACGAAGTAGCCAAAAAGCGCGTCCTCGACTACATCGCAATCGGCAAGCAGGAAGGCCGCCTCATCACCGGCGGTGTCGCCACCGACACCCCCACCAACGGCTACACCATCGCCCCCACCGTCTTCGCCGACGTAGCCCCGACCGCCCGCCTGGCCCAGGAAGAGATCTTCGGCCCCGTCCTGGCCGTCATCAAATCCTCGAGCTTCGACGAAGCCCTAACCATCGCAAACAACACCGAGTACGGCCTAACGGGCGCCATCTACACCAGCTCCCGCGACAAGCTAGACCACGCCCGAGAAGACTTCCACGTAGGCAACCTCTACCTCAACCGCAAGTGCACCGGCGCCATGGTAGGAGCCCACCCCTTCGGCGGCTTCAACATGAGCGGCACCGACAGCAAGGCCGGCGGCCCCGACTACCTAACCCTCTTCACCCAGGCCAAATCCATAGCCGAAAAGCTCAGCTAAACCAGGCCACCGAGCGCCTCTTGCAGGCAAAATGAATTGTCATCTCGACCAGAGCAGGACGGCACCATCGTCCTGCGTAGTGAAGAGACCTGCAGTTGTGCCCGCCGCACAGCTCCTTCAACGTTGCAACATCGGATAGCGCACAAACCCCTCGAAGGGGCACGGCTTCAGCCGTGCCATAAAACCGCCGGAGCGAAAGGGGCTTTAGCGCCTGAGGGAATCCCCCTCAGCGCAACAATCGCCTTACGCCGTCCTCACCATCGCCAACCTCGCCCTCTCCACCACATCCGCCAGCGCCTGGTGATGCACAGTAAACAACGCCAGCTCCAACCGGTCGCTCACCCCGGTCTTCACATATATACTGCGCAGATAATTCTTCACCACCTGCTCTTTCGTCCCCAGTTCGCGGGCAATCTCCTTGTTCTTCTTCCCCTCACATATCAGCGCGACAATCTGCAGCTCGCGCGCAGTCAATCGTTGCACCGCCTTTATCCCCAAATGGTCCGGCGCACTCATCGCTGTCACCACGGCCCTCTGCAGATAGCGCTCACCCGCAGCCACGCTATACAGGCAGTCCATCAGTTGCTTCTCCTCCACAGACCGCGTCACCACGCCATGCAGCCGTTTCGCAATCCCCGCATCCAGCACCGCCTCCGGCTCCAGCACCATCACCGCGCGGCTCCCGGCCCCCTGCGTCCGGTCCAGCAATTCATGGATCTCCGCCGTAAGGCTCGACGGAAAGATAACGATGACCCGCTGCGCACGATGCACCGCAGCCCACAGCGTCTCCTCATCCGAGCACTCAGCAACCACCTGCACCGTAGCCTGCGCCGTCAGCACCCGCGTCATTCCTGCTCGATAAATCTCCTGGTTGTCCGCCAAAATCACCTGCACCGAGTCGACTCCCTCCAGCCTCCGTGCACTCCTTCGCACAAGGCCTGTAGTCCTTATCGGCACATCTGCGGTTTTCACTCCATGTTTTTTCTTGAGACACCCTCCGGATTCCCACCACCCCTCAAACTCCCTCTCACCCCAACAACTCCCCCAACTTCCGAGCTGAATCAACCAACGCCGCTAACACCGCCTCAGAGAGGCAGTCATCTTACTGAAGTCTCCGCCATTTCATCTAAGCTTCTTACAGATGGAGTTGCGGAACCCAGCCTCCATCGTTCTGTGAAATGGAGGAGAACGCCATGCACGAGCAACAGGCTGGTCAACGAGTCAAGGACAATCAAACGGAGTCCAGCGAATCGCCCTCCGTCTCCAACCCCGCGCTCGTCGGACGCTTCGTCACGCAAGCGCTGGAGCACGATGGCCCGCGTCTGGTAACCGTCTACATTCCACCACGCACGCCCGAAGCCATCGTCTTCGCCGGTGATGGCCAGACGATGGCCCACTGGGGCCCGCTCTTGCAGCAGACCAATGCGCCCCCCACCATGATCGTCGGTGTCCACTCCCTCGCCGATGAGACACTGCGGCTCCATGAGTACTCGCCCGCCTTTGACCCCAGGAGATTCGCAGCTCACGAAAAGTTCTTCACGGAGCACGTTCGCCGCTGGACACAATCCCACTTCCACTTAAATCTACCCGCGGAACGTACCGCAGTCCTCGGCGCATCGGCAGGTGGAGAGCTGGCTCTTGCGCTCGGCCTTCGACACCCATCTGTATTCGGCGCGATCTTCTGCGCCTCGCCCGGTGGTGGCTACAAGCCGCCTCACGCTCTATCACACCCGCTTCCGCGCACCTACCTGGTAGCTGGAACACAGGAGCCGTTTTTCCTCGCCAACGCACAAAAGTGGGCAGACGCCCTGCGCAATGCAGGCGCAGACGTCGTAATGAAAGAGCGAGCCGGCTCTCATGGTGGCGCCTTCTGGCAACAAGAGTTTCCGCTGATGGTACGGTGGGCCTTCGGTCAATAATTCATCTCATGCTCCCCTGATCAATCCGCAACGAAACAGCAGACGTCCTTGCCCATCGCGCTGGCCACCAACCTCTCCGCTCGCTATCATCTCAGCATGTCGCTCCAACCCTTCCACATCGCCTTCCCCGTCGACGACCTCACCGCAGCCCGCCACTTCTACGGCACCATCCTCAACTGCCCCGAAGGCCGCAGCTCCGACCATTGGATCGACTTCAATCTCTACGGCCACCAGATCGTCGCGCACCTCAAGCCCACCGCAGCGCGCAGCACCGCCGACACCAACTCCGTCGACAGCCACGACGTTCCCATCCCCCACTTCGGCGTCGTCCTCTCTCCCTCCGACTGGAAGCAGCTAGCCGACCGCGTCCGTTCCGCCAACATCCCCTTCATCATCGAGCCCTACACCCGCTTCGAGGGCCAGATCGGCGAGCAGTCCACCATGTTCTTTCTCGACCCCGCCGGCAACGCCCTCGAGTTCAAATCCTTCGCCGACCTAACCAACCTCTTCGCCCACTAAACGGCTTCATCTCTCCTAAGAACTGTCATCTCGACCGGAGTCGCCCGCATCTGCGCGACGCAGTGGAGAGACCCGCAGCTCCGCCCGAGCCGCCTCCACACCACCGGAAAGCCACAACAGCCAAACAAACTCTCACCGTCCGCGCAGGACTAAAAATTCTTCAGCGCCAGATACTGATGCACGAACGCAATCGCCATGCTCCCCTCGCCCACGCCACTCGACACCCTCTTGATCGAGTCATGCCGCACATCTCCCGCGCAGAACACACCCGGCAGATTCGTCTCCAGCGGAAACGGCTCGCGCTCCTTCAGAGGCCACGTCGTCAGATCCCGTCCCGTGCAAATGTAGCCGCCCGCATCCCGCTCCAAACTCTCCGGCATCCACTCCGTCACCGCATTCGCGCCAATCATAATGAACAGCGCATCCGCAGCCCTCGTCTGCTCTGTCTCGCTCCCATCAGCGCCCTTGGTCTTCGTCACAACGCGCTCCAGGTGATCTTCCCCTTCAGCCCGCGCCACCTGCGTAAACGCCTCCACCTTCACATTCTTCTTCGCCGCAATCTGCTCAATCAAATACTGTGACATCGTGAGCCCCAGGTCCTTGCCCCGCACCAGCACCGTCACACTCGCCGCATAGTTCGCAAAGAACACCGCAGCCTGGCCCGCCGAGTTCCCTCCACCCACCAGGAACACCCGCTTGCCCACCACATTGCTGGCCTCATTGCGCGACGCCCCATACAACACGCCCCTTCCCTGCAGCCGCGCGACCCCCTCGGCTCCCAGCATCCTCCACTCCACCCCAGTCGCCAGCACCACCACGCACGACGACACCCTTTGTCCTCCATCCAGCTCCACGCAATAGCGCCCATCCGCCAGCGGCTCCAGGTGTTCCACCCACCGCGTCATCACAATCTCCGCACCAAACCTCCCCGCCTGCCGCAGCGCTCGCTCGCTCAAATCATCTCCTGAGATCCCATTCGGGAACCCCAGGTAGTTCTCAATCCGCGACGAAGTCCCCGCCTGCCCGCCGGCCGCCGACCTCTCCACCATCAACACCTTCAGCCCTTCCGACGCTCCATACACCCCCGCAGCCATACCCGCCGGCCCCGCCCCCACAATCACCACGTCGTACTCGTCAAACCTCGGCTGCGTCCGAATCCCCAATGCCTCGGCCACATTCCGTATCGTCGGCGTCTCCACGCAAAAATGCCGATCCACCACTACCGATGGCCCGTCATACCCATTCGCCATGCACACCGGCAACCGCGCCGCATCCTTCTCCGCATCCACCCACTCATACGGAATCCGGTTCGCCGACAAAAACTGCCGAATCTCCCGACAGTCGCTGTCATACTGCGTCCCCACCAGCAGCACCCGCGAACTCGGCAACTCCTTTGCATACTGTTGAACCCTCATCAACCGGTCCGTCATCGTCTGCAGGATCAGCGCGCTGCATGCAGCCGACGACTGCACCAGCTCCAGCAATTGCTGCGCATCGAACCGCGCCAGCCGCGCCTTCGCCTTCGCCCGCACTCCCGCAAACGACGGAGTCCCCAGCAGTATCGGCACCTCCCCAAAAAAATCCCCCGCCTTGTACTCGAAGACATCGTGCGACCGCCCCAGAACATCCTTCGCCACCAGGACCTCCCCTTCCAGCAGCACGAAGAAGCTCGGCAACTCCCCTTCACGAATCAGCCACTCCTCCGGCTCCAGCCGCACATCCGCAGCCCGTTCCGCAAAGCGCTTCCGCTCCGCCTCATCCAGGCACCCGAAGATCCGAATCTCTTGTAAATCGGTGGGAGAAATCATGCTCTGATTGTCCCACGCCTCCGCTCAAAAAGGTGTCAGCAGAAACTCGCCCACCCACCCCTCGGCCAAGCACTTAAGACGCTAGCCCACCCGCACCCATCCCGCACCCAACAATAGCCGCACGCGCATCGCGGCTTCTCGCGATGCGAAGTGGAGAGACCCGCAGTTCTGCCAAAAGCGCCCGCACCGCACCAGGACGCCGCGATCGTCATCGCAAAGCCGCCGCTACCGCTTGCCCTTAGCCTTCGGCTTTGCCTTAACCACCGGCTTCGCAGCCTTCTTCGCCACAACCTTCGCCTTCACCACCGGCTTCTTCTTCGCCGGAGCCACCGTCTTTGAAGCCTTCTTAGCGACAGCCTTCACCACGGCCTTCTTCACCGCAGTCTTCTTCGCTGCCGGCTTCGCAACCTTCTTCGCGACAGCCTTCACAACCTTCTTCGCAACCGGCTTCGCAGCCTTCTTCGGCGCAGCCTTAGCCGCAGCCTTCGCCACAACCTTCTTAGCGGCAGGCTTCGCCGCCGCTTTCTTCGCGACAACCTTCACCGGAGCAGCCTTCTTCACCGCAACCACCGGCTTCTTCGCCTCAACCACAGCCTTCTTCACCGCCGCCGCAGGCTTCGCCACAGCCACAGCCTTAGTCGCCACGGGAGCCGCAGCAACGACTTTAGCGCCCTTAGCCTCCGCCGCCGGCGCGGCCGCCTCAGCCGACGCCGCCACATCCATCCCCTCAGCCGCCACCGCCACAGCCTTCTTCGCCCGAGCCTTCGGCACCTTCGCCTCGCGCTTCACCGCTCTCCGCCGCATATTCACCGGCGGTGGCGGAGCAGGAGGAGAATACGGCTCCAGGAACGCCTTCGCCGCCTCCGGCGTATCCAGCTTCCCATCCATCACCGCATAAAACAGCGTCTCCACCAGCTTCTCGTACTCCGGAATCGCCGGCGTAATCCGCATCTCCTGCATCAACTGGTAAGGAATCTTCTGCCGCGCCTGTGACCAGTCATTAAAGAACGCCTCAAACCGTGCCTTCAACGGCGCGCTCTTAGTCGAGTACATCAGCGACAGCACCGCCTCCGGCTTCGCCGCATACAGCATCTTCCACGCATCCGACGGCGCAGCCGCAGCCTTGCTCGTAAACAGCGCCGTAAACGCCTTCGTGTCCGTCTCCAGTTGCGGAATCTGTTCCGCAAACCCAGGCCGCGCAAAGCTCTTCTTCAGCGTCGCCACATCCTTCGGCGTCATCTTCGCCGTCAGCAGCGGAAAGTACGCAGCCGAAGGATCCGGAACGATCCCCATCGACTCCAGCCGCCCCACCACATCCCGCAGCTTCTCAAGCTCGCCCTCATTGGCCTTCGCAGAAGTCCACAGCGGCGACAACACCTTCGCCCAACCCTCAGCCTCCAGCCGCTTCAACACCCGCAGCGGATCTTCCTCATGGAAGACCTCTTCCAGCTCATAGTGCAGCAGCGTCGGGTTCGCCGACGAGATCATACCCTCGGTCTTCGCGTTGTCATACCGCTGCCGGGTCTTCTCCTCCATCTGCCATCCCAGCCGAGCCCCCAGCCGCGTCGCGCGAATCATCCGCGCCGGGTCCTCGATAAACCCGTAGTTCGAAACCAGCCGCAGCTCGCGATTCTCAATATCCGCCACGCCATTCAGCGGATCCATCAGCAGCCCAAACGACCCCTCGTTCAGCGACAGCGCCATCGCGTTCGCCGTAAAGTCCCGCCGATGCAGGTCATCCAGAATCGGCGCCGCCTTGTACACCGGCTTGCCCGGCTTCGGATACGTCGCGCTCAGCGTCGACCCCACCTCCAGCCGCACTCCGCCCGGAAACGTCAGATACAGCGTCTGCGTCAGCTCGTCTTCGCCGATCAGCACGCCCCCAGCCTTCTGTAACTCCTTCTTCAGCTTCGTCGCGTTGCCCTGCACCGCAAAGTCCAGGTCGCGGATCGGTCCGCCGCTGGTCAGGTCGCGCACCGCTCCCCCCACCAGGAAGATGGTCATGGAGCGCGCTTTAGCGACCTCTCGAACGTGTTCGAGAGCGGATTGTTGTGCTGGAGTAAGGCGGGTTTGCAGCAGGTAAATGTAATCAGCCATGAGAGGTGTACTTTGCTCCGAGCGAGCGCCTATCCTTCAAGCACCCGTTCTAACTTGCCGCTTATCAATCATTTACAGCGTTGTTACATGGTGACACAACACCCAAGTCTACACCCTTTTGGGTCAATTGGCTACTGTTACCCACCAGTCAACCCCTGCTCGGCCCCGCCCCCTGAAATCTCCTGCCGCCCATATACTGTTGCCCAGCAGACGCACGGCAATCCGCAAGCAGGGTGGTGGGAATGGGTGCCCAAACCGGCTTAACGCCCGGAGGAGTGACCGGTCAGTCAGCAAAACCTGCGCGCGCACGCCTCAAGTTCATGTTCTGGCTTGACGCCACCCTCCTGCTCTCCATCTGCACCCTCCAGACCCTCCACTTCTCCGGCCTGGTCCTCCACGAGTGGCTTGGGCTCGCCCTCGTCCCCCTCATCTTCCTTCACCTGCTGCTCGCCTGGCCTTGGATCGCCGCCGAATCCCGACGCTTCTTCACCTCCCAACCAACCCGCTCCCGCATCAACTACCTCCTCAACCTCAGCCTCTTCGCCGCCGTCACCGCCGCCACCTACTCAGGCATCCTGATCTCGCAAAAGGCGATCCCCTCCCTCACCGGCTCGAAACCCGCTCCCTACATGAACTGGACATGGGATCGCCTCCACACCTACTTCGGCGACCTGACCCTGGTCATCGTAGGCCTTCATCTGGCGGTCAACTGGGAGTGGACAGTGGCCGCCGCGCGAAAAATCTTTTACCGCTTCATCGGAGCCCGCCGATGAAGACTCTCCAGCTCTTCTACCGCCTGCTGCTTCTCTCCGCAGTCGCTGCAATCTTCATCGTCTTGACCGCCCTCTTCGCCACTCTGATCCGGCCGCCATCCAACGCTCCCCATTGGAAACTCCATCGCCACTCCGCGCCGCAGCTCAGTGGGTTTCCCGAACTCCTCGGCGAAGGCCTCATCGTTGCACTCTGCACCGTCGCCGGCCGATTCGTCTTCCGCCTCCGCCTCTCCCCACCATTCCCCACGGAGCGACAGCCGATCTCACCGCGCCCGCGCAGAAAAGCAAGCCGCCAATAATCCCCACGGCCGGCCAACTTTACGAGCCCATCTCCCAAAACGCATCGCCTCCGCACTATCATGGAGGCACACAGGCATCCGTCCCTTATGGCTCCTGCTCAAAAGAAAGTCGTTCTTCGCTCCTTCTCGAACGAACTAGCCTGGGGCTACCTCACGCCCTGCGGCTTTCTGCGCGACAACGCCGTCCAGCTCATGGCCGCTGACGGCCGCCTAACCCCCTATCCCCTCAAAAACCTCAAGCGCATAGCTTACGTACGGGATTTCAATCTGGACGACAAAGTCGATCCCGAACGCATCGGCCGCACCTCTTTTCCCGCCCGCCCCCGCGGCGACGGCATCTGGCTCAAGCTCACCTTCCGCGACGACGAAACCCTCGAAGGCCTCACCACCCTCGACCTCGCCTTCACCGACTCCCTCCTCGACGACCACGGCCTCTCCCTCGCCCCGCCCGACCCCCGCTCCAACACCCTCCGCGTCTTCGCTCCCCGCCACGCCCTCAAATCCATCGAAGTCCTCGGCTACGTCACCGCCCCCTCCCGTCGCCCCATCCCCAAGCCCACACGCCGCGTGATACCTGACACGCAATCTCGTCTCTTTGGCGAGTAGAATCCGCTATATGAACCTCGGTGAGTTAGCACGACATCTCGAAGCCGAATTGGTTCCCGGCGAAGGCGAGACCCCCGAAGCAGCCGCCAGCCGCCCCATCGCAGGCGTCTCCGGCATCGAAACCGCGGGCCCCACTGCGGTCACCTTCGTAGCCAATCCCAAGTACGCCTCGCAGGCCCACACCACGCGCGCCGCCGCCGTCATCGTCGACCCCGGCTTCCCCGCACTCAAGATTCCCACCCTCCGCACCGCCAATCCCTACCTCGCCTGGTCCCGTGCCATCGAGTGCTTCCACCCCGCACCCTTCTACGCTCCCGGCATCCACCGCACCGCCGTTATCGACCCCTCCGCCCGCATCGGAGCCCGCGCCCACATCGGCGCCTACGTCGTCATCGGTGCCGACTGCCGCATCGGCGACGACGCTGTCCTCCTCCCCCACGCCGTGCTCTATAGCGGCGCTCAAGTCGGCGACCGCTTCCTCGCCCATGCCCACTCCATCGTCCGCGAAAACTGCCGCCTCGGCGACGACGTCGTTCTCCAGAACGGCGCCATCATCGGTGCCGACGGCTTCGGCTTCGCAAAAGACGCCTCTGGCCGTTGGACCAAGATCATCCAATCTGGCCGCACCGTCCTTGACGACGCCGTAGAGGTCCAGGCCAACGCTTGCGTCGACCGCGCCTCCATCGGCGAAACCCGCATCGCCGCCGGCGCCAAGATCGATAACCTCGTCCAGGTCGGCCACGGCTCTTCTGTCGGCGAAAACACATTGCTATGTTCGCAAGCGGGCTTAGCCGGCTCCACCACCGTAGGCAAAAACGTAATCCTCGCAGGCCAGGTAGGCGCGGCCGGTCATCTCACCATCGGCGACGGAGCCGTTGCCACCGCTCAGACCGGCATCCCACACGACGTAGCTCCCGGAGCCGTCGTGAGCGGCTACCCCGCCACAGACAACCGCCTCTGGCTCCGCACCGTAGCCGCCGTAAACCGCCTCCCCGACTTACTAAAGCGAGTAGCCACCCTGGAAAAACTCCTAAAAGTAGACCCAACAAGAACCAAATAGCGCCGCTCGAACACCCGCATAAAACTTGTCATCTAGAGCAAAGCCCACTCCCCCGAAGCCGTCCCGGCCCTCGCACAGAAATTGTCATCTCGACCGGAGCGAAGCGTAGTGGAGAGACCCGCAGTTGTCCTTGCGGTTGCTCTTGCCGTTGCCGTTGCGGTTGCCGTTGCTCCTGCTGTTGCTCTTGCAGTTGCTCGTTTCACGCCGTCATCCTGAACGCAGTGAAGGACCCCCGCATTTGCTTTTGCTCTTGCTTTTGTTCTTGCATTTGCATTTGCTTTTGCGGTTGCTCTTGCTTTTGCGGTTGCTCTTGCTTTTGCGGTTGCGGTTGCTCTCTCGGTCGTTCTTGCCCTTGCCTTTCTATCTGTCATTCCGAACGCAGCGAGTAACCTGCTTCCGCTCACTGCGCCACCACGAACAGGTACCCCGACGCTTCAGCGTCGGGTCTCATAACCACAGAGAGAAATGGGCTTTAGCCCGAAGGTATGCACCTGCGGTTGCATATTCCCGCCATCATCCTGAACGCAGTGAAGGACCGCCGCATTCCGCCAGCGAAACCAGCCCAACCCCCGCAAGCTGCTACCCTAACCTCATGAGGCTATTCCCCACCACCGCCCTCACCGTCCTCGCCCTCATCACCCTCACCGGCTGCCACTCTCACTACATCGCGATGGACGTCCACAACGCCTCCACCCAGCCCATCTCCCTCATCGAAGTCGACTATCCCAGCGCCAGCTTCGGCGTCGACACCCTGGCCGCCGGCGCCGACTACCACTATCGCTTCAAAATCCTCGGTGACGGCCCTGTAAAAATCCTCTGGACGGACCCCACCCAGCACAACCGAACCTCAACCGGCCCCACCCTCACCCAGGGCCAGGAGGGCACCCTCACCGCCACCATCAACGGCCCCACCGCCACCTGGCAATCCAGCCTTCGCTCCAACTAGCGTCTTAATCCGGCCCCGGAGCCCGCCCAATCTTCGTCGGACGCGGCTTCGTATTGACCGACGCCCCACTCTGTCCAGCCCTCCGTCGCGCATTCGCACCCCACGCCAGCGCAACCAGGAACCCTCCCAGAATCGCCACAAACGCAATAAAAATAAAGATAACCATGCGACGTCCTCTCTGAAGGCGCGTCGTTCTCCGTCTCCATCTCTTAAGATGCAACCCAATCCCACCGCGTAAACCCCAGAAGCCCGTCAGACGCCCATACCGCAGCCTTAGTCCCTGCGTTGCAGGGAACCGGCTTCAGCCACCGAGGGAATGCCTCCACCCCACCACCGTAATCGCACCAACCACCCTCGCCACAACATCGAGTACAGTAGACTCGCAACGTGAGCACCCCTTCAATCCCCGGCCATTTCATCACCTTCGAAGGCCTCGACGGCTCCGGCAAGACCACCCAACTCAAACTCCTCGCCGCCGCGCTCGAAGCCGACGGCCACCACGTCGTCACCCTCCGCCAACCCGGCGGCACGCCCCTCGGCGACCGCATCCGCTCCATCCTCCTCGACTCCCGCAGCGAATCCGACCTGGGCGCCATCGCCCCCGAATCCGAGATGGCCCTGATGTTCGCCGACCGCGCCCAGAGCCTCGCCCAAATCATCCTCCCTGCCGTGGCCGCCGGCTCCATCGTCCTCTGCGACCGCTACACCGACAGCTCCGAGGCCTACCAGGGCGCCGGCCGCGGCCTCGGCTCCGAACGCATCCTCACCATGCACCGCGCCGTCTGCAACAACGTCCAGCCCGACCTCACCCTCCTCCTTCTCCCCCCGCTAGCCGCCTCGCTCCGCCGCGCCCGCCGCCGCAACGACCGCCACATCCAGCAAGCCGGCGCCGACGAAAATCGCTTCGAGCGTGAAGGCGACGCCTTCTACACCCGAGTCTATGAACAATACTGCGAGATCGCTCGACGTGATCAAACCCGCGTAGCCGTCTTCGCCGAAGAAGCCCCCATCCAGGCCATCCATCAGCGCATCCTTGAAGTAGTGCGCCAGCGCCTGCAACAACCCGGGCACATGCGCCATGATCTACGTGGCGAAACTTCCCAAACTTAGCGCCCTTTGCGTGAAAGCTTCTGTCGTTAGCGTCGCAGATAACCCGTAAGCAGATAACCCGTAAATAGCCGGCGCACCGCCCAGCCCCCTCACCACCATGCGCAACTTCGATCGCGAATACGACTACACCCCGGCCCGCACCCTGGGCGACTACCGCCTGCCCCCCGGCCTCCGCCGCGCTCTCCCCTACTACTTCCGCCGCAAGTGGGTCAGCTTCGGCGAACCCATCCCCCTCTTCGAGCACCTCCACAACACCTTCGGCCGCATCGCCCACTACCGCTTCCTCGGCACCACCATCGTCTTCGTCAACGACCCCGAATGGATCAACGAGATCCTCGTCACCCAGGCCGCCTCCTTCGTCCGCGAGCGCACCCTCAAGCGCATGAAGATCCTCCTCGGCGAAGGCCTCATCACCTCCGACGACCCCATCCACCAGCAGCAGCGCCGCATCATCGCCCCCGCATTCCACCGCCATCGCATCAACGGTTACGCCGACCAGATCGTAACCTCCGCACAAGAATCCGCCGCGCGTTGGACCGCCACCCAACCCATCGACATCAACGACGAGATGATGCAACTCTCGCTCCACATCGTAGCCCGCACCCTCTTCGACTCCGAGGTCACCGCCGACGTTCTCGCCGTCCGCGACGAAGTCAACACCATCATGGGCCTCTACAACTTCCTCGTAGCCTTCCCCCGCCTCGAAAGCGTCCTCCACCTGCCCATCCCCGGCATCATGAAATTCCGCCGCAGCCGCGCCAAGCTCGACGCCGTAATAGCCACCATGATCTCCACCCGCCGCACCCTTTCACGCACCCAGCTAGAGCAGCGCGGCGACCTGCTCTCGATGCTAATGGCCGCCCGCGATGAAGACGGCAGCGGCAAAGGAATGAATGACACCCAGGTCCGCGACGAACTCCTCACCATCTTCCTCGCCGGCTACGAAACCGTAGCCAACGCCCTCACCTGGACCTGGTACCTCTTAAGCCAGAACCCCGAAGCCACCAACAAAATGTACGCCGAAGTAAACGAAGTCCTCGGCACCCGCACCGCCACCGCAGCCGACTTCCCCAACCTCAAATATACCGAGCAAGTCTTCGCCGAATCCCTCCGCCTGTACCCCCCAGCCTGGGCCATGGGCCGCCAGTCCACCTGCCCCATCGAGCTAGGCCCCTACCGCCTCCCCCCCAACACCTACTTCTTCTTCAGCCAATACATCATGCACCGCAGCCCCGAGTACTGGCCCGACCCCCTAACCTTCCGTCCCGAACGCCACACCCCCGAAGCCCGCGCCACCCGCCCCCGCTTCGTCTACTTCCCCTTCGGAGGAGGCCGCCGCCAATGCATCGGCGAAGGCTTCGCCTGGATGGAAGGCGTCCTTTCGCTAGCCACCATCGCCCAACGCTGGCGCCTCACCTTCCTCCCCCAATACCCCATCATCCCGCAAGCCAAGATCACCCTCCGCCCCAAACACCCCCTCATGATGCGCCCCGAACCCACCCCCACCCCCACCCATTGACACGCGCGATTCCCGCGTGACGCACCTCCCCTCCAAATAGCGCCTACCAGATAGAGGATGCATCGCCCAGGATTTCAGGCGGCCTCCTTAATTCTGGAGACACAGCATGGATCTGACGGAGGTCGTGATGAAACACAAGGGAATGCTTTTTACTGGCGTAGCAATCTTCCTGCTCATAGGAGTCGCCGCATGCAACAGCCAACAACGGAGCAGCAGGACAACGACCCACCCGAATGCGGCCTCACAGAAACATGCGGTCGATGTCACATGGAGCAAGACCACCAAGGTTGACGTGAAGGATCCGGGCTATGGAATGACGGCGTTTACCTTCGATGTCCCGGTCGGGTGGAAGTTTGTGGGAACAATCTTGCGTCCCAGCGGATGCCACGGACCCCAGGTGCCGGCTGCCGGACTGTCGGACACAATACTTAGTCCCGACGGGATTACGGCAATTGAGAAATTACCTGGTGTAACTTGGTCGTGGACGAGCGATGGAACCAATATCCTGGGGCCGAAATGTCCATCAAACATCAGCATCGATACGGCGGACGCCTTCCTGCTGAACATCGCCATTCCGAATCTGCGCCCCGATGCCACGGTGGTCAACGTATTGCCAAATCCGCAATCCATGCGAGACGCGATCGCTAAGAGTAACGAGCAGGGTGAGGCGCAACTCCAATCCCACGGGCTCCGGGGAAAGGTGATCAATGATTTTGGAAGAGTTCGTATTACCTATGTGCGCAATGGGCAGCCGGTGGAGGAAATCGTGGCTGCAGCGATCCATTGCACGGAAATCCCGGTCCTGCGGCCAATGCGAGGCTTTCACACGGTGCGCACCTGCAGCTCGCCGGGAACATTCGTTACACGGGCTCCAAAGGGGTATCTGGATGCCGTGAAACAGCTTGCGGCTCCCGCAATCAACCCAGAGTGGGATAATCGCGTGGTTCAGGATATGGGAACCGCGTTCCGTCAAGCTCAAGCAGCCAGCGACCGCCAATTCCAAGCGAACATGGCGATTGCCAGGCGTCAAACTGCCCAAATGGTCCAGCACGCCCAAGAATTCGACCGACAGCTAAAGGCAACCACGTCTGCGTCCATGCAGGCGGACGCACAGAGGCAGGGTGCGATCGATGATTCGGCCCACCAAACCGCGCTCCATTCCCTCGATCGCCAGACCTTCATCAACCCCAACACCGGCCAGAAGATCGAGGCTAGCAGCGAGTACAACCACCAATGGGTCTCTTCCGACGGCAGCACCCTGATCCAGAATCAGGACCCCTCCTTCGACCCCAACGGAGTGGTCTATCCCGTAAGCCAGAGCTGGACCGAACTCGTCCCACAATAACCTAACGAGCGCAATAACCTCACGAGCGCGAGGGCTGGCCCGATCCGCCAGCCTTCCGCTCCAAACCATCCCCAAAAAGGGAAACAAATTTCCCATTCCCCCTGCAAGCCACCGCACATTCCCTGTCCGTGCCCGCCCTCTTGCGCGCTAACCCACCCGTTTTCAGCGCCTGTGGATTGGCTGTCAGCATGCGCTTAGTACTGGAGCACGCAATTCCCTCAGGAGTTCGGCCCAATGAAAATACTCGCGCACATCGGGACAGGCACAGCCCTACTCGCCGCCCTCGCCATCAGCACCCCCCTCGCACGAGCAACCCCCGTCGAAGTCTACCTGGGAGTAAGCGCTCAGGATTACACGCTCATCGGCACCGGCCTGGTAGGAGGCAACGCCACCTACATCAACGATCAGGGCGCGTGCACCGCCGGAGCCAGCTTCACCACCTGCATCCTCTCCGGCACCTATACCGGAACCTACGCCGGATTCACCGACGGAACCTATTCGCTCGTCACCACCTACGCCAACGGCTCGCCGATCGAATCCACCTCTGAAACCTCCGACCCAAACTACTTCGAAATCACCTCTCTCGGCTCTGACACCTCGGTCTATCTCGACCTGACCGAGACCGGCGGAACCACCTCCGACGTCCCCATCATCGTCGACAGCACCCAGATCTCGACCTCCAATTACAACCTGGACGGCGCCACCCCCTCCTGCGGTGGAACGCCTCTTGGTGGCCTGCCCTGCACCCAGTTCAACGTAGGCACGGTCCCCGGCGCCACCTACTCCGGCCCCGTCTCCGGTACCTCGGTCTTCGACACCGACACGATCACCAGCGTAACCCCTGAACCCTCCCCATTCATCCTTCTCGGCACCGCCATGCTCGCCCTTGCCGGCTACGGTGCCCTCCGCCGCTATCGCATCGCCGACCTCTTCTCCCGCACCTCCTAACCAACGCCCCCTTCATCCCCACATCCGCAGCCGCCACCCAGGCGGCCGCGGATGCGGTGCGTCCGCCTATGCCCTCGCCGTTGCTCTCGCCCTCGTCGTTGCTCTCGCCATCGTCGTTGCTCTCGCACTTGCCGTTGTCGTTGTTCGTTCTAGGCTGTCATCCTGAGCGAAGCGCGCAGCGCGCAGTCGAAGGACCCCGAAGGTGCCCCGCCCTCCAGGATCGCTACCCCCTTTCCAACCGATAACCCCCGCCCCAAAAATAATTCCCTCAAAAACACCCCAGAATCCGCATGTCAACCCCCCAAACCACCCAATCCCAACATTCCAAACCACATCCCCGTGGCACTCCCACCCCCCTCCATCCGCTAAACTTTAACTAGCCCCAAAATCTCCACCGTGGCGTTTCAGATAGGGGTAAAATCACCACCCATCTCGAATTTGCCCCATAACCGCTTTGTTTTGTCATTCTTACCCGTAACCAGTGGCCACTCATACAGATACGAACACTTTACCTCGTATCCAACTCATTCCAGGCCGGTTACGCTAACCAGTGGAAAATCAATACCTCACCAGCGAACTGTCCTGTTTTGAGTCGCTTACAGCAGGAAAGCGAGGAGAGGGGGTGGGGGGGGGGAGGGGGGTACCTTTCTAGCGAGTCAAATCCCCCTCGCACCAACCTCCCTCCCACAGCCGAACACGATACCCTGACCACGTGCCGCTCCCAAATTCCTTCTCCGAGTTCATCGGCAACCAGCACACGGTAGAGAACCTCCGCGCCGCCATCGCCGCGGGCCGTCTCCCGCACTCGCTCATCCTCCTCGGCCCCCGCGGAGCCGGCAAGTTCACCCTCTCCCTGCTCCTCACCATGGCCCTCGAGTGCGAACTCCAGCCCCGGGACACCGCAACCCACGGCCCCCACGCCGGCCAGCCCCTGGCCGCCTTCTGTGGCCACTGCCGCAACTGCACCCGCATCGCCGAGAGCGCCGATCTCGAAACCAAAATCGAAGAAGCCGTCGCCGCCCGCGACGACATGCGCGAGGTCGATAAAAAAGACACGCGCATCCTGGTCCAGACGCATCCAGATGTCCTCATTCTTCCACCCGATCCGCCGCAGCTTCTCATCAAGCTCGGCCAGATCCGAACCCTCATCAACCGCTCGCACACGTTTCCCACCGAAGCCCGCGCCAAGATCTTCGTCATCACCTCCGCAGCCTTCATGAAGGAGGCTGCAAACTCCCTCCTCAAGGTCCTTGAGGAGCCTCCCGCATACGTTCACATCCTGCTCCTGGCCGAGAACCTCGGCGAGCTGCTCCCAACCATCCGCTCCCGCTGCGCCGTAGCGCACCTCGGAGCCTTACCAGCCGAGGAGATCGCCGCTCTCCTCGCCGAACGCCGTCCCGAGCTCAACAAGTCCGAGCGAGACCTCACCGCGCGCCTAAGCGAAGGCGCTGCAGGCCGAGCCCTCGGCTTCAACCTGGCCGAATACGCCGCAGCCCGCGCCGACGCCCTCACCATCCTCCACACCGCCGAACACAGCGGCGGTCTGCAGGATCACAGCACCCTCTTCCGCATGACCGAGACCTACCGCGCCGGCGCCGAGGGCCACACCAAGACCACCGCCCTCCTACGCGCCCTCTCCAGCCTGCTAGAAGATATTTTGCTCCTTCAATCCGGCGCCCCCGATCGCGTCCGCAACATCGACAAGCGCGCAGACCTGCAACGTCTCGCCGACACCTTCACCTTCGACTGGATTGAACAAGCCGTCCGCGCGATGGATGCAGTCCAATCCGGCATGCGCCGCAACCTCCTCCGCTCCCTCAGCCTCGACGCCTTCAGCGTCGAGCTCGAAGGCAGCCGACGTTAGCTTTGAGACGAACAACCCTTTTCCTTCGTCTCATCATCAGATACTTGCATCACCACACCTGAACGTTCGCCGACAATCGTTGCACCTTGTCGACTCCGGGCTACGGCATTCGCCCGTGTTCCCAGCGGCTTCTTCTCAGCGCGCGTTCCATCTGCTTAGGGAGAAGCGGCATTGACAGCAAAGAGATCTTCGATGGAAACCAAACTCGCTCCGCGCACGGATGACAACACCTTCAACGGAACGCGCAAACTCGTGCGTCCGCGTCTTCCGCCCATGGATCATCGTCGCGAACCGATTCACACGGAAGACCCGCTGACGCACGCAACCATCACCGATGCCCACGCTACGCTGGAAAGCTCCCACGCCGAAGCCTTCTACTTCCAGAAGCAGATGCAGCAGCAGACCGAGATGACTCTCGTCCTCGAAGACGGTGAGCAGATCCAGGGCTTCATCCAGTGGTACGACAAGTGCACCATCAAGCTGCGCGTAGGTCGCAGTCGAGTGCTGGTCTACAAAGCAGCCGTCAAATATCTCTTCAAGTCCAGCGAAGCCCACGCAGGGTCGCCCGTCATGAAGTAGCGCTTAGCTCTTCCGCGCAGCCTTCTCCAACCGGTCCCGCAGCGCATCTCCAAGTCCGCCCGCCGCAGGCAGCGGACAAACAATCACCTCGACCTCACGATCATCCAACGCTCGCAACCCCGCAAACAGCCCCGCTGCAAGCGAACGCAGATCATTCCATCGACCCCAACGCTCCACCTCCACATCGCGCTCTAACCGCCAATCCAGCGGAAGCAGCACTCCAACCTTCTCGCCCGCAACATCCACTCCCGCGCGAACAGCCTCAACCGAACCCTCGATCAACACAAGCCTCGCTCGAGGCGCATAGTGCCGAATCCCAACTCCCGGAGACGGCATCGACTGCGGCATAACGCCATCACGCGGTACAAACACAAGCACCTCAACTCCCGTAACAGCCGTCAACTGCTCAGCCGTCACAGCGCCCGGTCGATACAACACCATCGGCGTCTGCGTAGGATCAAGAACGGTAGACTCAACCCCAATCGACGTCGGTCCAGCGTCCAACACCGCATCGATCCGCCCATCCAGATCATCCAGCACATGCGCCGCGGTCGTAGGGCTCGTGTGCCCAAACCGGTTCGCGCTGGGCGCTGCAATCGGCAACCCAACTTCGGCCAGCAACGCGCACGCCGCAGGATGCGCCGGAACCCGAACTCCAACCATCTCCCGCCCTGCAGTCACCGCATCCGGAACCGCATCCGTACGCGGCAATAGCAACGTCAACGGCCCAGGCCAGAACGCCTTCGCCAACACCTCAACCCGCTCTGTCAGCTCGAACGGAATCCGCGCAACCTGTCCGACCTGCTCTGCCGAAGCCAAATGTACGATCAACGGATCCCACGAAGGCCTCTGCTTCGCCTCAAAGATCCGCGCAACTGCCTCAGCCGACAGTGCATTCGCCCCCAACCCATACACCGTCTCCGTAGCAAACGCCACCAGCCCACCAGAGCGCAACAAGTCTCTCGCAATACGGAGATCCCCTCGTCTGGAGGCGTCGAGATGAAGAGTGCGTGACATTTAGCTGGCCTCACTCATCCTAGCGAATCCAGCGACGGTCCACATATTCCACAGGCTCGCGCTCAACCCGCACGATCACACAATGCGGACGTATACTGACGCCATGCAGGCTGCAGAGATCGAGCTTAAGTTTTCCGTGGCAGATATTCAGGCGCTTCGATCGGCGGCAATCGCGCTCGGTTTCAGACTGGTCACCGAACGCACCTTCGAGAGCAACGTCCTCTACGATTCTCCCGATCGCCAGCTCCGATCCCGCCGGCAGATCCTGCGCCTTCGCCACTACGGCGAACGTTGCACAGTAACCCACAAGCGCCAAGCCGCGAATGACGAAGATCTGCGCTACAAGACCCGCATCGAAACCGAGAGCGTCGTTGAAGACGGAGACGCGCTAGCCGAGATCTTCACCCAGCTTGGTTACGGTCCAGTCTTTCGCTATGAGAAGTTCCGCACAGAATGGGAGATGGATCATGGTCACCTCGTCCTCGATGAGACCCCAATAGGTGTCTGGGCTGAGCTCGAAGGTGCGCCATCCTGGATTGATCAGGTCCTGGACCGGCTCCATATTCCGCCAGAGATCCGAACGACAGAGAGCTACGGAAAGCTATTTCTGCGCTGGAAGGAAACCACCAGAAGCGCTGCTGAGAACCTGACCTTCGATGAGATACCCTCCGGTTCACCAACCCTGACACTCGAACCGGTTACATCCTAACTAGAGAATCTGGAAGTTCACGTCGACATATAGGTCGACCGTCACCGGTTTGCCGTTTTTCATGGCCGGCTTGAATCGATACTGACGAACAGCCTCAACAGCCTTCTCATCAAGTCCCATTCCAACACCGCGGACCACGCGAATATGGGATGGCTTACCGTCCGCATCCACCCACAGATACACCTCGACGTTCCCGGAGAACTTCGCCTTCCGCGCTTCCTCTGAAAACTCGGGCTCAACCTGGTAGAGCACCTCAGGACGGCTCACACCGCCTCCGATATGCATCGCGCCACCACCGATATTGCCGCCGGAACCCGGTCCGATACCAGATCCATTACCCGAACCGATTCCGGTTCCGGTGCCGTTTCCAAGGGAGATACCCTTGAGAGACGAACTCGGCATTCCGAGGTTCGGCATATTGTTGTTGGCCAGATTCAGGTTTTTCTGCACCACCACGGTGGGGATTACCGCCAGCCTCGGCGCCTGCGTCGGGGGCGCCTTTGGCGGAATCAACTGCTTCTGCGCCAAGTCAGGTAACCTGCCTTTGCTCACTTGCGCAATATCATGCTGGCCTCCGCCTCCGCCAATCTGCTCCAACTTCGGCGCAACGGGCGGTGGGGTAGGCGGAACGGTGACCGTCGCAATCTCTGGCTTCGGAGGTGATAGCACCTTGACCTGGTTCGCGATGAATAGCGCAACAAGCAGAATCACGACGACGTGAGCGCCAATTGCCACTGCCGTTGACGTCGGACTTCTCTTGGTTGCCATACGGTCCGGAACAGCGACCGGCTTGGATTCGAGCACCAGGGGTGGAAGTTTCGGGGAGAAGAAGGCGTCTCGTACATTGGCAATCAAGGAGGCGAAAATACCCTCTTCCTTGATCTCGCCACTCAGATGCACCTCTTCGCCCCGCACTGGAGGAACAGACTCCGCGAGATCGCGATCGACCTGGTTGGAGGGGGGAGGCGGGAGGGTATCAATATCTGCCATACGGGATTACGGGTCTCGGCGCTGCCTTCCTCATCTAGATAGTCAACTTCTCCAGCGAACGCGACCTTCTACGTGCGGAAAGGTGCGTCGCCAAGCCCAGGATCATTCTACAAACTCTTATCCTGGTTTGCTCTGCCTAATTAGACGCAACTGACTGAAAAGTAGCTATCACCTATTTCGCACCCCGGGTCACCCTCTGTGGATCGGATGATCTTCCCTTTCAGGCCGTTACAATAGAAGTTTGTCCGCTTATAAGCGCTGTCTTTTCTTAGCCGCATGAAAAATGGAGATGTTGATGTCCAGAGATGACAAGAAGAAGAGCCTCAAAGGGACGCTAAACCTTCCAAAAACCGAGTTCGCCATGAAAGCGAACCTGCCCCAGAATGAGCCTGTTCGGCTGGCGGCGTGGGAGAAGGCTGACCTTTACGGAAAAATTCGCGAAGCCCGTGAAGGGTGCCCGAAATACATCCTCCACGACGGGCCTCCTTACGCGAATGGTGCAATCCACTTGGGCCATGCGCTGAACAAGTGCATCAAGGACTTCGTTGTGAAGACGAAGACAATGGCCGGCTTCAACGCACCGTACGTTCCCGGTTGGGATTGCCACGGTCTACCCATTGAGATCAAGGTGGATGAAAAGCTGGGTGGAAAGAAGCTCGAGATGGATCCGGTGGCAGTACGAAAAGCCTGCCGGGAGTACGCGTCCAAGTTCATCGACCTGCAGCGTTCGCAGTTCAAGCGACTGGGAGTCTTTGGCCGCTGGGACAAGCCGTACGCGACCATGGACTTCCCCTACGAAGCCAGCATTCTTGAGACGTTTTACGGCTTCTACGAAAAAGGCTTCGTTTACAAAGGCCTGAAGCCGGTCTATTGGTGCTCCCACGATCACACGGCATTAGCCGAGGCTGAGGTCGAGTATGAGATGCACACCTCGCCCAGCGTCTACGTGCGTTACCGGCTCACATCGCAGCCTGCAAAGATTGATCCACAGTTGCAGGGGAAGAACGTTTGGACCATCATCTGGACGACTACGCCATGGACACTTCCAGCTTCCAGGGCAGTCGCATTCAATCCCGAGATATCGTACGCGGCGCTCGAAGACGGTGATGATGTCTATATTGTTGCGGAAGCGCTCGTCGAACAGGTCCGCGCTGCGTGTGACCTCCTGGGCAGCCTTAAGACAGCGAAGCAGATTGCCTCCTTTCCCGGTGCTCAACTGGACAGAACAACTTTCGCTCACCCATTCCTGGATCGCGAGATCTTAGGCGTCAATGCAGACTATGTGACAATCGAGCAAGGCACCGGCGCCGTCCACACAGCTCCAGCGCACGGCCCTGACGATTTTGCGACTGGTCTCCGCTACGAGCTGCCCCTTACCTGTGATGTTGATGCACAGGGTAAGCTGCGGAATGGGCTTCCAGAGTACGACGGTCTTTATGTATTGAAGGCTAACGGTCCTATAGAGGCACTGCTTATCTCAAGGCAAGCGCTGATGGGACGGCACAACCTCGAACACAAATATCCTCACTGTTGGCGCTGTCACAAACCACTTATCTTTCGCGCCACGGAGCAGTGGTTCATTTCGATGGAAACGCCGGTCCTCTCACCAAAAGCGCAGGAGTCGAATACCACCTTCCGAGAACGTGCGCTGGACGAGATCACCCGCGTAACGTGGGATCCTGCGTGGGGCGAAGAACGCATCTCGAACATGATTGCGACACGGCCAGACTGGTGCATCTCGCGCCAACGCATCTGGGGAGTTCCGATTGCCGTCTTCCTCTGCGACAAGTGTCATGAGCCGCTCAATGACGAAGCGATCAACAAGAGCGTCGTTAAGCTGTTCGCGAAGGAGGGCGCGGACGCATGGTACAAGCACGACGTGAATTTCCTCCTTCCTGCAGGAACAACTTGCCCGGCGTGCGGCGCCGTGATGCAGTTTCGGAAGGAGATGGATATTCTCGATGTCTGGTTCGAGAGTGGAGCAAGCTGGCACGCGGTACTCGACGTGGAGCCTGAGCTCCACTGGCCGGCCGATCTCTACACCGAAGGCGGGGATCAACATCGTGGCTGGTTCCACTCTTCCCTTTTGAGTTCGGTCGGGATCCGTGATGCTGCTCCATACAAAATGGTGGCCACAAGTGGATGGACCCTCGACGAACAGGGACGAGCCTTCTCCAAGTCGTTGGGCAATGGAGTTGATCCAGTCGATGTTGCGAACCGCCTTGGCGGCGAGATCATCCGCCTGTGGGTCGCAAGCGTTGACTTTCGCGAAGATGTCGCAGCCAGCGAAAACCTGATGCAACGCGTAAGCGAGAACTACCGCAAGCTACGTAACACCTTACGTTTTCTGTTGAGCAACCTCACCGATTTTGACCCCCAGAAGAACGCCATATCGTGGACGGATATGTTGCCTCTGGATCGCTATATCCTGGCGCAGACCGCAGAGCTCGACGCTTCGATCCGTAAGGCTTATGAGGAATTCGAATTCCATCGCGCCTACCAGGCGCTCAACGAGTTTACAAACTCAGATCTAAGCGCGTTGTATCTAGACGTTGTAAAAGATCGGCTTTACACGTTTGCGCCGGACAGTCCCGCGCGGAGAAGCGCTCAAACTGCTGTTTGGCGAATCGCTGAAGCTATGACGCGGCTGATCGCTCCCATCCTTTCGTTCACCGCAGATGAGGTTTGGCAATATCTGCCCCCCGTTGAGGGTCGTGTATCGAGCGTGCATCTCGCGCTCTTTCCAGACGTGGTTGATATCGTGCCAGGCAGCATCGCAGGCCTCGAAGCCGATTGGGAACTCTTATTGGAAATTCGGCAGCTCGTGCTCTTAGAGCTGGAGTCTCTTCGCTTGACGAAAGCGATCGGTAAGTCACTCGATGCAAGCGTTCGCTTGATTGCAACCGAAGGATCTCCCGAATCTGCGGTACTCAAGCTATATGAGAGCGCTCTTGCAGAGTTCTTCAATGTCTCTGAGGCCACCATTCAGATAGTCGGTGAAACCCAGCAGCAGAAGACTCTGCTGCTTGAGGTTCAAGTCGCCGCAGGCGCGAAGTGTGAGCGTTGCTGGCGCACTGTGCCGGATGTTGGCGCGGACGGCCGCTGGCCCACAGTATGTGCGCGCTGCGCCGAAGCCCTCGACGCAATTGGCTTTCCTCCGTTGGCTGGGGAGGCTGCTTGATGACCACGCATGCTTCGAAGCCAGATATGCGCTGGCTCGCCCTGGCGATCGCCGCGATCGTCGTCGTCATTGATCGTTTGACGAAGCTATGGGTTACCTCGCACATCCCACCAGGTCATGCAATTGTGATCATCCCGAGAGTATTCCGTCTAACTCACGTGCTCAACACAGGCGCAGCGTTCAGCATGTTTGAAGGGAGCACCTCCCCGGCATTGGTGCGGCATCTCCTGATCGCCTTCTCCGTGATCGCCGTGACCGTGGTTCTCGCCCTCATATGGAAGATGGGACGCGCGATGACGTTAACGTCTGTGGCGCTTGCCCTGATCCTGGGTGGCGCCATCGGCAATCTCTACGACCGCGTTCGTTTCGCCTACGTTGTAGATTTTCTCGAAGTACACATCGTCCACTATCACTGGCCAGACTTCAACGTGGCCGATTCCGCCATTGTCGTAGGCGCTTGCCTGGTGCTTCTCGAGATGTTGCGACCGCAGAGGAGCGAGTAAGCCTTATGAAAGCTGGAGACAGCGACAAGATCGCAATCCGCGGAGCGCGAACACACAACCTTAAAGGCATTGATGTGGACATACCGCACAATGCACTTACGGTCGTTAGTGGAGTGTCCGGTTCAGGAAAATCCTCTCTCGCATTCGACACCGTCTATGCAGAAGGTCAGCGCCGTTACGTCGAAAGTCTGTCCGCTTACGCGCGGCAATTCCTGGAACGGATCGAGAAGCCAGATGTGGTTTCGATGGATGGGTTAGCTCCCGCGATTGCCATCAAGCAGAAGAACCAAACGCGGAATCCACGTTCCACCGTCGCGACGGCAACGGAGATCTACGACTATCTTCGGCTGTTGTTCGCGCGCTGCGGAACCGTGACTTGCCTGCACTGCGGAGGCGTTGTTCGTCGCGACACGGTTGATGACATTGTTGCGCGCGCGCTCATGCTGCCGGAAGGAACGAGGGTTTACGCCCTGTTTCCGATTCTTCGTAAGGAAATCAAGCTAGAGGCAATGCAAGGCTCATCTGTCGGAGTTGGGCCTGAAGTCGTTGCACCTGTGAAGAAACAGTCGAAGAAACCTACAAAGTCGCAGAAAACCAACCCAGACTCTACGAGTCTGGACTCAAACGAATCCTTGAAGGATCGGCTGGGAGAGTTGCGCAAGCGGGGCTATAACCGCCTCTGGCAGGCAGAGGCAACTGGAACAGGACAAGGCAGAATTGTCGAATTCTCAACGCCAGAGTCGCTGCTTGAGCTAGACTTCAGCGCTTCGACGGATCGACCGATCTACGTTCTTATCGACCGCCTTGCACTATCGCCAGACGTGCGCTCTCGACTCGTGGATGCGATTGAAACTGGCTACCGCGAATCGGGAGAGATTATCTTTCGAACAGTTCCTCGGGACGAGTCTGAACCGGGGCAATCCTTGCGTTTCTCATCCGCGTTCGAGTGTTCCGACTGCCACCGCGCGTATCGCGAACCAGAACCGCGACTGTTTAGCTTCAACAACCCTTATGGTGCTTGTCCGCGTTGCCAGGGGTTCGGAAACACGATTGATTTCGACCCAAACTTGATTATCCCGAATCGTTCCAGGACGCTGGACGAGGGTGCCATCGATCCTTGGACAAAGCCGAAGTATCGCGCGTGGCATGGGGAGATGAAGCGTGCGGCAAAAATCGAAGGCGTTCCGACGAATGTTCCATGGTTTGACCTGACGGATGCTCAGCAGCGCTTTATCGAGGAAGGCCGAGGAAGCTGGCCCGGCGTCCGCGGCTTCTTTGCTGAGTTGGAGCGGAAGAAGTACAAACTCCATGTGCGCGTATTCCTTTCGAAGTATCGCGGATATGCAACGTGTCCTGATTGCCGTGGCCAACGGCTGCGCGCCGAGGCGCGTGCGGTCCTTCTGAATGGCAAGAACATCTGCGACATCTGCGCTCTCACCATTACCGAAGCGCGATCATTTCTCGACTCCTTGACCTTGAGCCCTTCTCTGCAGGAGGTCGCTGGGAAGGTATTGGAGGAGGTTCGCCAGCGGGTTCGATTCCTTCAGCAGGTTGGCTTGGAATATCTGACGCTCGATCGGTTGAGCTCCACGCTGAGTGGAGGCGAATCTCAGCGCATTCAGTTGGCCGCGAGTCTCGGGTCGAGACTGGTAGGAACTCTCTACGTGCTCGACGAACCATCCATCGGTCTGCACACGCGCGACACCGCGAAGCTGATCAACATCATGGAAGAGTTGCGCGATCTCGGCAACACCATACTGGTCGTCGAACACGATCCCGACGTGATTCAAGCAGCGGACCGGTTGATTGACTTGGGACCTGGGGCCGGGGAGTTGGGTGGTCAGTTGCTTGCTGCAGGAACGATCGAAGAGGTTAAGGAGAATCCTGCATCGATCACTGGACGGTATTTGAGCGGGAGGGCGACGATTGCGGTGCCGAAGCATCGGTTGGAGCCGGGGCGGGAGAAGCTGGTGCTGCGTGGAGCGCGAGTGCACAACCTGCGCGGGGTGGATGTGGAGATTCCGCTGGGGCTGCTGTGCTGCGTTACGGGAGTTTCGGGTTCGGGCAAGTCTACGTTGGTGCACCAGGTGCTCTATCGGGCGCTGATGCAGGCGCTTGGGCAGGATGAGGGTGGAGATCGTGAGACGGCGAACCTGTATCGGGAACTGTCTGGCTCGCAATACCTGAATGATGTGGTGTTGGTGGACCAGTCGCCGATTGGGCGGACCCCGCGGTCGAATCCGGTGACCTATATTAAGGCCTTCGACGCAATTCGGGAGTTGTTCGCGGCGCAGCCGGATGCTCGGCGGAAGAACCTTACGGCTGGAGCGTTCTCCTTCAATGTTCCGGGTGGGCGATGTGATGTGTGCGAGGGCGATGGAACGGTTACGGTGGAGATGCAGTTTCTGGCCGATGTGGAGTTGCCTTGCGAGGAGTGCAACGGAACGCGGTATAAGGCGTCTGTCCTTGAGGTGAAGTACAAGGGCAAGAACATCCACGAAGTCTTGGGGATGACCGTTCGCGAAGCGCTGGTGTACTTCGCGGGACACCCGAAGATCGTGGATAAGCTGGCGGTCTTGGACGAGGTTGGACTGGGTTATGTGCGATTGGGTCAGAGTGCAACTACCTTGAGCGGTGGTGAAGCGCAGAGGGTGAAGCTGGCGCAGCATCTGGCCGCAGCGCGCTCGGGGAGTTCTGGTGGAGCTGGCGGAGTTCGCGGTGAGGCTAAGCGTGCGGCTAGCCGGATCCTGTACATCCTCGATGAGCCCACGACTGGACTGCACTTTGAGGATGTGGCGAAGCTGCTGGCGGCGTTCCACAAGCTGATCGATGGCGGAGGTTCGCTGCTGGTGATCGAGCACAACCTGGATGTGATCAAGTGTGCGGATTGGGTTATTGATATGGGGCCTGAAGGTGGTTCAGGAGGCGGACAGATTGTGGCTACGGGAACTCCTGAGGACATTGTGAAGGTGAAGGCATCGCACACGGGACATTGGCTTGGGCCGGTGCTGAAGGGCGAGTTGAACCGCCGTCGAGAGGTGGCTTGATGGTTCGCCGGTTGATTCTCCCTGTTGTGTTGGGCTGTGCGTTGACGGCTTCGGCTGTGGCGCAGCAGCTTCCGCCGGGAACGCACAGTGTCGACGACCACTCGGCGCAGAACGCTACGAGTGAGCAGATACGCGATGCGGAGAGTTCGCTGGAGAAGCAGGATTACAAGGGTGCTGAGGCCAAGCTGAAGGCGCTGGCGGCTTCGAATCCAAAGGACGGGCGCGTTCAGTATGACCTTGGATTTGCCGAGGAGCGCAATGGCGAGGAAGCTGATGCTGCGAAGGCCTATGAGGCTGCGATCTCCGCGCTTCCCGGATTCGCAGAGCCTCTGGTTGCGCTGGGATTGCTGGATGCGCGAGCGGGCAAGCTTGAGGCTGCGCGCGAGCAGTTGAGCGAGGCGGCGAAGGATGCGACTGCATCACCCGAGCTGCGTGCGCGTGCGCTGCGGGCGCTGGCGCACCTGGATGAGACGAGCAATCCGGAGATTGCGCGACAGGCGCTGCTGGACGCGTTGAAGCTTACGCCTGAGACTCCGGACGATGTGTTGATGAGCGCTGAGCTGGCCGATCGCGCGGAGGACTGGTCTGACGCGGTGACCGCGTACCAAAAGGCGTTGCAGTTGATGCCTGGCGACTTGGACGCGACGGCTGGATTGGCGCATGCGCTGCAGCATGAGGGCAAGCTGGCTGATGCCGATGCAGTGCTTGCGCCGGCGCTGAAGCAGCATCCTGACGATGTGCGACTGGTTGCGCAGGCGGCTTCGCTGTATGCGGCGGAAGGCAAGGCTGCAGCGGCGATTCCGTTGCTGGAGCAGTTGCGATCTTCTGATCCGAAGATTGCGGCTGATGTGGATACGACCCGGCTTTTGGCGCAACTTTATTATGTGAACGGCGACAATGCGAACGCTGAGAAACTCTATACGCAGTTGGTTGCTGCGCGGCCGAATGATCCAATGCTGCTGGATGCGTTGGGAAGTGCGCAGGTGAAGCAGAGCCATGATGCGCAGGCAGAGGCGACGTTCGAGAAGGCCGTTGCGCTGCGAAGTGCGTTTCATGACGATCAGGCTTGGGCTGAGTCTGAAGGTCACCTGGCGTTTGCTGCTTCGAAGAACAACGATCCGCGAACTTGTCTCGCGGCTTTGGATTCCAGAGATACGGTTTTGCCAAACTCGCCTACTTCCCTGTTTCTGCGGGCTACGGCGCTCGACAAGCTGCACCAGAACAAGCTTGCGATTGCTGCGTACAAGGCGTTTATGGTGCTTGCCGGCGACAAGTTTCCTGACCAGACGTTCGAGGCCAAACACCGCATCATTGCCTTGCAGAATGAGCGATAGAGATTTGGGGATTCGATGCTGGCCGATTGGCGAAATCCTATGCGGGCTGCATGGTAGGCTGACCTAGCGTGCCGCGTATTGCTCTTCCAACTGTGCCTGCTGAAGTCCTTGCAATTTTTGCAGAGGAGTATCGTGTGCTGCGTCCTCGGGCGCCGATGCCGCTGCTCGAAGTTAAGTTCCGGCGGTTCACGAGCCTGAATACTACGATCCGGTTGCGCGATGGAAAGCTGATCGTGCGGCTGTCGGATCTGCTGGAGCATGCTCCCGAAACGATTCACCAGGCGATTGCTCATATTTTGCTGGCGAAACTTTATCGGAAGCCTGTGGCTCCCTTGTATGCGGACCGGTATCGGCGGTATACGCAGTCGGAGGCGGTGTCCAAGCAGGCCGAGCGAATGCGGCAGATGCGCGGGCGGAAGGTAATTACCTCACCACAGGGTCATCTGTATGACCTGGATGAGGTGTTTGAGGCAGTAAATCGGCGGTTCTTTCATGGGTTGCTGGGAAGGCCTACGTTGACGTGGAGCGCGCATGTTGCCAAGCGAATGCTTGGGCACTATGACGCGGCGCACAACACGATTGTCGTGAGCCGGGTGTTTGATCGGCCGGGAACGCCGCGGTATGCGATTGAGTACTTGCTGTACCACGAGATGCTGCACCTGAAGCATCCAGTTCGGGTGCGCGCGGGGCGGCGATGCGTACACTCGCGGGAGTTCCAGGCTGAAGAGAGGCTTTTTCCTGAGTTGGAGCTGGCGAAGGCCTTTTTGCGTCGGCTGTAATGTTCGGTGGGACGGCGGTGGTGGGTCCCCCCTCCCCCCCTCTCGCTTTGAGGTTACCTGCGCTTGTAAGGTGCTGAAAGTATGGTGGTTATAAGGCGGAGTACCGGTTATTCACTGTTTTCGGTAAGCCGTTTCGAATCAATTGATTGTGAGCATTATGTTTGTATCTGTCAGATTCTCCACTGGTTACGGGTAAGAATGACAATTCATTGGAGTTAGGTGGCAAATTCGGGGGGCGTGTTAGGTTTTTCCTGTAACTTATTGATTTTCCTTCTATCTGTAAGCAGTTATTGGAGTTACGGTCCTTGGGTGGGGCCGGCGTTTGGTTTTGGGGCTAGTTAAACTTTAGCGGATGGAGGGGGTAAGTGTGCCACGGGGATGTGGTTTGGTTTGTTGGGGTTGGAGGGTTTGGGGGGTTGACATGCGAATTTTGGGGTGTTTTTGAGGGAATTATTTTGGGGGGCGATGCCCCCTTGACGATATGTCCGGCTTTCAGCCCTTGGGTTCTCGATGGGCCTGTACCCGGGGCTTCGCCCTAGGGTGGCATATGGCGGGCCTTTGGCCCTAAGGCAAAAGCAACGGCAAAGGCAACGGCAAGGGCAATGGGATTCTCGGTTGAAAAGGTGGGGGCGGTCTTGGTGGGCGCGGGCACTGTCGGGGTCCTTCGACTGCGCGCTGCGCGCTCCGCTCAGGATGACAGCGTGGAACAAGGATCGACAAAGACAAAAGCAAAGGCAAACGCGACAGCAAAAAGCTAATGCGGGGGTCCTTCCCTTTCGCTGCGCTCCAGGGTCAGGATGACGGCGTAGAACGAGCAACGGCAACTGCAACGGCAAACCTTAGGGCTAAAGCCCGTTTTGTCTGCTTGCCTATGAGACCCGAGGCTAAAGCCTCGGGCTACCAGCCTCGGGCTACCAGCCTCGGGCTACCAGCCCCGGGCTACCAGTTTTGGGTGGCCTTAGATGATCGCTGGGAGGTTGTTTGTTCTAGGCTCGGACGGTTTTGGGGGTGTCCGCGGCGTGGTCTTTGGGAAGAGGTTTTGAGACGATGGCTTCGTTGTTGCGGGTGAGGACCATCATGATGGCGCCGAAGAGGATGCTGCCTAGAGCGGCTACCTGCGCGTTGGACATGGTGTGGTGGAAGTAGATGCGGGGGTTGATGCGGACGAACTCTACTAAGAAGCGGCCGATGCCGCTTAGGACGAGGTACTCGCCGGTGAGGAAGCCGAGGGGGATGGGCTTGGAGGCGCGCTTCCATAGCCACCAGGCGAGGGCAAGGGAGAAGAGGAGCTCGTAGATGGGGGTGGGCTGGACGGCCGCGGTGGGCGGGTTGGGGAGGACGAGGGCGCGGGTGTACTGGGTGAGGCCGTGCATCATGTGAACGCCCCAGGGGAGGGTGGTGTTGATGCCGTAGTCGCCGTCGCCGGAGAGGAGGCAGCCGATGCGGCCGACGCCGTAGCCGACGGCCGCGGCGGGGGCGGCGAAGTCGAGCATGCGGAGGGCGGCGCGGCCGCCGGTGAGGCCGTTGGGTTTGGAGGCGATGCCCATGTACATGAGCGTGGCGATGGAGGCCAGGAGGCCTCCGTACCAGGCGAAGCCGGCCTGGAACCAGTGGAGGAAGTTGAAGAAGACTTCGGTGGGATGGTGGATGCCGGGGGCGATGATTTCGCGCCAGGCGGCGACGAGGTCGGGGACGGATTGGAGTTCGTGCCAGAGCTTGGCGCCGACGATGCCGGCGAGGACGACCATGGTGACGATGTTGAGGGCGTCGGCATCGCAGCCATTGCGGACAAAGTTTTTATGCAGGATGATTACGCCGCAGACAGCGGCCAGCCAAAGCATCAGGCCAAAGGTTCCAACGTGGGCAAAACCGAGGTTTATATAGGGATACATTCAGGTTTAAGTATAGGGGATAGAGCGTAGGGGATAGAGCGTAGAGAGAACCCCTCGCTCTCGCTTCTTGTCTACGCTCTACTCTTTACCGTCTGCTTTGCGGGGGCGGCGTGGGATTGGATACGGGTTTTCCTCAACAGGTGGGTACTATCGGCACTATTTTGAGAGCGCGGGTTTCGCGTAGTCTAGGCGTATGTCCACAATTGTTCCTCCCTTTATCTCTCCTGATGGAATGGAAGTTCTGCTTTCGAAGGAGCAGATTGCTGAGCGCGTGAAGGTCATTGGAGATGAGATCTCCGCGGAGTATAAGGGGCAGTCGATTGTGCTGATCGGCGTGCTGAAGGGTGCGGCTATCTTTCTGGCGGATCTGGCGCGGTCGATCAGCGTGGACAACACGTTCGATTTCGTGGCGGTGTCGAGCTATGGGCGGGCGCGGGTGTCGTCGGGCGCGGTGAAGCTGATCAAGGATATCGACAATCCGATTGAAGGGCGGCACGTGATCCTGGTCGAGGATATTTTGGATACCGGGTTGACGCTTAGTTATCTGCGCGGGTTGATGCTGCAGCATAAGCCGGCGTCGTTGAAGATTGCTACTTGCCTGGATAAGCCGGAGCGGCGGCTGGTGCCGATTGAGGCCGACTATGCCTGCTTCAAGATTCCGAATCGGTTTGTGATTGGATATGGGATGGATTATGCGGAGCGGTATCGCGGGGTGCCGGATATTCGGATCTATCCGGAGAATCCTCCGCCGGGACATTAAGGGCCAGGGGCCAGGGTTTAGGGCCCAGGGTCCAGGGGAAGACAAAGGCGATACGATGGTGGGATGGGTTCTGTTTTGCAGGGATCGGGTACGAGCGTGATTGTGCGGCCGGCGCGGGGGTTTCGTGGGTCGGTGATGTTGCCTGGGGATAAGTCGATCTCGCATCGGTATGCGATGCTGGCGGGGTTTGCGGAGGGGACTTCGCGGCTTACGAATTTTTCTACGGGGGCTGATCCGCATAGCTCGCTGGTGTGCATGCGCGCGATGGGCGCGAAGGTGGAGACGCTGGGGAAGACCATCGAGGTTACGGGCACGGGGGGCGTGCTGCACCAGCCGAAGGGCGGCCCAGAGCACGGCGTTTTGGATTGCGGGAACTCTGGGTCAACGATGCGGATGCTGGCGGGGTTGGTGGCGGCGCAGAAGGGGGAGTTTCGGTTTGTGGGGGATGAGTCGCTGACGGTAAGACCGATGGAGAGGATTCGGAAGCCGCTGGAGTTGATGGGGGCTCGGATTGATTTGACGGACGGCCATGCGCCGATGGTGGTGCATGGGAGCCGGCTTAAGGGGATTGATTTTGAGGCTCCGATTGCGAGCGCGCAGGTGAAGACTGCGGTGTTGTTTGCTGGCTTGCAGGCAGACGGCGCGACTTCGATAGCGGAGAAGGTGCGGACGCGGGATCACAGTGAGCATGCGCTGAAGGCGTTTGGGGCGGAGTTGGAGCGGAAGGATGGGCGGCTGTCGATTGCGGGGGGACAGAAGCTGAAGGCGATTGAGGCTACGGTGCCGGGGGATATGTCTTCGGCGGCGTTTTTTCTGTGCGCTTCCCTGCTGTTTGAGGATTCGAATCTGGTGCTGGATTCGTTGGGGATGAATCCTACGCGGGCGGCGATGCTGGATGTGATCTCGGCGATGGGGGGCGTGATTAAGGTGCTGGATGTGCAGGAGACGCATGGGGAGATGGTGGGGACGATCCAGGTGAATCGCGGGCGGGCGCTGGGCGGGATTGATATTTCGGGGGAGCGCGCGGCGCAGTTGATTGACGAGCTGCCGGTGATTGCGGCGATTGCTCCCTATAGCGAGGGTGGGGTGCGGATTCGGGATGCGAAGGAGTTGAGAGTGAAGGAGAGTGACCGGATTGCGCTGGTCGTCAAGAACCTGCGCGCTATGGGCGCGGAGGTGGTGGAGCATGAGGATGGGATGGATATTCCGGGCGGGCAGCGGTTGCGCGGCGGGGTGATTGATTCGGGGATGGACCACCGGATTGCGATGGCGTTTTCGATTGCTGCGCTGAGAGCTGAGGGTGAGACGGAGATTCGCGGGGCGGAGGCGGCTAGTATCTCGTTTCCGGAGTTCTTTGTGTTGCTGGATGAGCTGGCGCTGCGGTAGGTCCTGCGCGGACGGCGAGAGTTAAGGGTGGTGGGAAGATTCCCTCAGGGGCTAAAGCCCACTTCCCTTCGCATGCTTAATGGCACGGCTGAAGCCGTGCCCCTTCAAAGCGAATGCTCATCTTCCGGTGAAGGTGCGGGGCGGGTATAGGGTTAGGAGGTCGTTTAGGTTTTGCTGGACTTCGTCGGTGGTTACTTCGTCGATGATGTAGTCCGCGGGGGCGTTGGGTAGGTCCAGGTTTTTTAGGATGCGGGCGCGGGGGTTGTTTAGGGGGAGCCACTCTACGGCTGGGGACCAGGCGGGGGCGATGATGACCATGGGGAGACGGACGGCGCGGGCCAGGTGCATGGGGCCGGTGTCTAGGGTTAGCGCGATATCGGCTAGGGAGAGGAGTGCGGAGAGTTCGAGTAATTTTGTTTGACCGGCGACCGAGGCGGTGGGGAAGGTTAGGCCCGCGCGGAGGGCTTCGATGGCGGGGCTTTCCGCCGCGGTGCCGGCGAAGACGATCTGCATGTTGTGCGTGCGGTGCAGGGTTTCGGCTACGGCTTGGAAGCGGTCTTCGCGCCAGGACTTGCGCTGCGTGGGGCTGGTCTGGGTGATGAAGACGGCGATGGGTTGGGACTCGTCGATTCCCTTCTCGCGGAGGAGTTGGTGGGCGGTGGTGATGTCTTCGGGTGAGGGGAAGACTTGCGGCTCGATGAGGTTGGGGTTGGCTTGCAGTTGGTGGAGGAGTTCGGGGCCGTGGCCGAGGAGTTCGAGGAGGCGGAGGTTGTTGGCGATCTGGCTTAGGCGGGGGTCGAAGCTTAGGTGTGCGGCGGCTAGCTCGGGGAGGACGGTGAAGCCGGCGCGGAGGGGGCTGCCGGCTAGGAGCGCGGAGAGCATGATGCGGGAGCGCTCGTTACCGGTGGTGAGGAGGGTGATGTGGTGCTCGCGGCCGAAGGGCTTGGCGCGGCGCAGGGCGCTGGCTGCGGGGAGGAGTTCCCGCAGGGGGTTGGGCGTGGGGATGAGGGTTTCTAGGCCGGGATTGTTGCGAAGAATTTCCAAGGCGAAACCGCTGGCTGCGGCGGAGACTCTTGCGTTAGGGATGACTGCGTGGATGGCTGCGATGAGCGGGGTGGCGTGGATTGCCGTGCCCAGGGCCTGAGGGTGTTGCAGGAGAAGGAAGTTGTGGATGTCTGCCAGGTCTGGGGGGTTGGTGTGCACCATGCGCTCGAAGACGGCGAGGTTCACGAAGGCGGCGGATTTGAGCGGGTTCGCGATCGATCGGTTCCGTAGAAGGACGTAAGCCAAACTACATTTTGTAGCGGCCCATTTCGTCGTCGTTGAGGCTTTCGAGCCAGCGGCGGAGGTCTTCGGGACTAAGGGTGGTGCTGCCGTTGGAGGCGCGGCGAGCGTGCTCGTAGACCTGGTGGGAGACGAAGATGGGGCAGTCGGAGCGGAGGGCTAGAGCGATGGCGTCGGAGGGGCGAGCGTCTAGCGCGATGGGCTCGCCGCCCTGATCCATCCAGATGGTGGCGTGGAAGGTATCTTCGCGGAGATCGCCGACTACGACGCGGGTGACGCGGGCGTTGAGGCTGTCGATGGCGTTGCGAAGCAGGTCGTGGGTCCAGGGGCGGACCATGGTGGCCTTCTCGATCTCGAGCGCGATGGCGTTGGCTTCGAAGACGCCGACCCAGATGGGGAGAACGACTTCTCCGGCCAGGTCGTTGAGCACGACGATGGGCATCTTGTTGGAGGGGTCGATCATGAGACCGCGGATGCGGACTTCGATCTCTGGCTCGGGCGATGGGTGTTCTTCCGACTCGGGTTTGAAGCCAGGCAGGTGCATGGGGGTAGTGTAACGCCGGAAGCCAGTGGATAGTGATTAGTGATTAGTGGCTAGTGGTTGAACGCGGGCGTTCAGGGCTTGCTGGGCTTGCGCGGCGGCGGATGGGATGGTGGGGGTGGAGATGGCTTCGCCGGCCAGGGAGCTGGGGAAGATTTGCGTGATGCGGACGTCGATGTAGCTGCCGATGGGGGGCGTGGTGTTGCACTCGAAGTTGACAGTTTTGTTTTGGGTGGAGCGGCCGGTGATCTGGCCGCGGTTGTTGCGGCCGTGTTCGACCATGACGGGCATGACCTGGTCGAGGTGGCGAGCGTAGTTGCGGCGCTGGATTTCGCGTTGGCGCTGGTTGAGGATGGCTAAGCGCTCGACTTTTATTTCCTCGGGAATGGAGTCTTCCATGTGGATGGCGGGGGTGTTCGGACGAGGAGAGTACTTGAAGCCGTAGATGGCGTCGTAGCCTACTTCGTCGAGGAGGGTGATGGTGTCTTCGAAGTCGCGGTCGGTTTCGCCGGGGAAGCCTACGATGATGTCCGAGGTTAGGGAGATGTCGCGCTTGGCGGCTTTGGTCCAGGCGATGCGCTCGAGGTACCAGTCGCGGGTGTACTCGCGCTGCATGGCGCGGAGGACGCTGGTGCTGCCGGATTGCACGGGGAGATGGACGTGGTCGCAGAGGGTGGGGACGGCGTCGAGAACATCGACGATGTCGCGCGTGAAATCACGTGGGTGCGAGGTGGTGAAACGCACGCGCTGGATGCCGTTGACTTGGCCGACCGCGGCAAGAAGCTCGGCGAAGGTTCGCTTGCCGCTTGGGTCGTTGTAACTATTTACGTTCTGGCCGAGGAGTTGGATTTCGGTGAATCCGGATTGGGCGATGCGCTGGGCTTCGGCGAGGACGGAGGCGCTGGTGCGGCTGCGCTCTTTGCCGCGGGTGTACGGGACGACGCAGTAGGCGCAGAACTTGTCGCAGCCTTCAATGATGGTGATGTAGCCGCGGTGAGGGTTGGTGCGGGCGGTGAACTCGGTGTCGAAGGTCTCGTCGGTCTGGCGGTCGTCGAGGCCGGTGATGCGGGTCTCGCCGGCCTCGAGGCGGGCGAGCATGTCGGGGAGATTGCGGTAGCTGGAGGAGCCGGCCACGATGGAGACGTAGGGGGCGCGCTCAAAGATTTTTGTACCTTCCTGTTGCGCTACGCAGCCGATGACGGCGAAGCGCTTGCCTTCACCGTGGAGCTTTTTGTACTCGTTGAGGCGGTGGAAGACTTTCTGCTCGGCCTTGTCGCGGATGGAACAGGTGTTGTAGAGGATGAGGCCGGCTTCGGCTTCGTCGGCGGTCTGGGTGTAACCCTCCTGGAGGAGCGTGCCGACGACTTTTTCGGAGTCGTGGGCGTTCATCTGGCAGCCGAAGGTTTCGATGTAGAAGGTTTTCATAGGGGCCGGGAGAGAGGGCTTTCGTGGGAGAGATTGTCGCAGGGATCAGTATAAGTCCTGGTCCTGCGCGGACGGCGAGGGTTTGGCGTGGTGGGTTGATTCAATGCGTCGATTGATTTGGATTGAAGCGTTGTGTTTGGGGGATTTTGGTTGTGGGTTGTGATTGGAGAGAGCGATTGTGGATTTGGATTTGCTGAATTCGACGGCTCATTTCGACGAGGTTTGTCGTAAGTAGTTGCAAAGCGATGAGTATCTTGGAGATATATATTTTTGAGCGAGTGGGTGGTGTTCGGGTGTTGATTAATCGGCGAGTTAGAGGGTTTGGTGACGTTGGTATGGGGTCTTGAGGCGGGTGCGAGGGGCGTTGGCGGCGTGCTATGCTCGGCGGGTTTGCGAGGGTCTGATGGCGGATGAGTTGAAGTTGGAGAATCGGGTGGGG
>JBAULP010000110.1:0-1591 GCA_049578265.1 Acidobacteriaceae bacterium | reverse complement strand
ATCCCGAATCGCTCACGGTTCAGGAGGCCTTCGATCGCTTTCTGCGCGAAGTGAAAGCCAGCAAGGAACTGGAGACCTGGCGCGCCTATCGTGGAGATCTGAACTGGGTCCGCCCGAAGCTGAGCCGCAAGCTTGTCACGCAGATCACGCGAGCCGACATTCTGGAATTGATGGGAAAAGGCCGCGACGAGGGCCTCAATCCAAAATCTGTAACGCGGCGCATGATTGTCGCGGTGACTGAACGGCGTTCCCTCCAGACCAGAGTCATCAGCTGGGTACACTACCGAGAACATTTTGCAACATCGGTCGGGCACTATCGTAGAATCAGCGGCAATCTCGGCCGGGACAGGAACGCTATTCAACAGGTGTTAACAACGACATCTTGTGCCATCCATAGCCGTTTGCCCTGAGTAACGTCTCTCCTGACCTAAGATATAGCGAAAATTAGTTATCTTATGCTGGCCATACCTTCCCCTCCGGCCTTTCGTTTGCTCTTCGCAGGGGTTCGCTTGTAAGACCAAGATCTAACCGTTAGGTGACGGCGATGAGAACTGATCTTCGAGGAGATGCCCCTTTCGGTGCTCTGATTGTTGACCGGGATTCGATGAGCAGCGATTTGCTGGCTCGGGCGCTTGAGCATGAGCGGGTTTGCGCGGCGACGGCTGTCCCATCTGCTGATCTGCTGCGGACTCTTCCGCAGACCACGGCGAGCCTCGTGGTCCTTGGTGCGGACCTCCGAACTGAAACTGGCGATGGATTTTCGCTTGCGCAAGCGGTCGGGCGGGCTCATCCCGGGGTTTTCACCGTATTGCTCATCCCAGTATCCTCCCGCGAAGCGGTGATCAACGCATTTCGGGCCGGCGCACGCGGGGTTCTTGCGAGAGAGCGTCCCTTAGCCGAGTTCGTCGACTGCGTTAAACGTGTTCACCAGGGTTATCTCTGGGTGCGTCGGCAGGAGGCCAGCTTCCTTCTCCAGGCCTTCAGGAACATTCCGGCCCCAAATATCCAAAAGACGTTACATTCGCCGAATCTCACGGTTCGCGAACTCCAGGTTGTAGAGCGTGCCGCGATGGGCAGAACAAACAGGGCGATCGCCCTGGAGCTTCGTCTCAGCGAGCATACCGTTAAGAACTATCTTTTCCGCGCTTTCGAGAAACTGGGTGTGGGAAGCCGGATTGAATTGCTTTTCTATCTGACGGTCACGGGGCGTAACCCGAGAGTCGCAGAAACTGACCCAACAGATACTGAAGCAGTCAGCGGGGACGTGGAGGCGGAATCAGCTTAGGCACGGGTACCCAATTTATTGAGCACCGTGAAGACCCCCTCTTCCAGCCAGACTCTGGCTCAAAAGCGAATGACAACGCTTGTACTCACTGGCGGATTGTTCTGGTGGTCGTTGCTCCCGTTGTCGATGAAACGATGCGCTAGACCTGCAGGACATCGCCATCGCGCGCGACCATCTCGTACAGCACCGGATTGACGAAGAATCCGAGGAAGAGGCGCGAGACGAGGCCGGCGACGATCACGATGGCAAAGGGCTTCTGGGTGTCCGATCCAATCCCAGTGGAAAGCGCCGCCGGCAACAGGCCCA
>JBAULP010000109.1:0-65430 GCA_049578265.1 Acidobacteriaceae bacterium | reverse complement strand
GTTGCGGCCGGCGGCGACGATGTGGGTGGCGCCGCGGGACTTGGCGATCTGGATGGCGAGCTGGCCGCTGGTGCCGGTGGCGCCGAGGATGAGGACCGATTCGCCAGGGGAGAAGCGGGCGCGGTCGAGGGCCATCCAGGAGGACATGGCGGGGTTGGCGATGGCGGCGGCGAGGGCGTCTTCGACGTTGTCGGGGAGGGGGATGATGAGGGCGGGTGCGACGGTCTGCTCTGCGAAGGTGCCGTAGGGGAAGCGCGTGCCGCCGCAGTAGACGCGGGTGTTGGCAGGGATGTCGTGGAGGGCGCGGGCGAGATGGCCAGCGGCGTCGACGCCGGGGATGAAGGGGAACTGGGCTTTGCTGGTGTAGTGCTGGCCGCTTGCGGAGGAACGCACGACCTGGTGGAGCGCGCAAGCGGTGACGGTGATGAGGGCTTCGTCGGGCGCGGGGGTTGGATCGGGGAAGGTGGTGTAGGTGGGAGGGGTGTCGAAGGAGGTGACTACGGCGGCGTTCATGGGGGCTCCGGGGATGGGGGTGGCTGGTCAGTTGCGGTGCGGAGATTTTATGATCAGGCAGAACGATTGCGGGAGCTGCCGCGCGCATCAGGGCTGCTTCGGCGCGGAGGGGCTTGTGCTCTATCTGCAATATAGGCCAAAGCGATTGCAGCCGTGGGTGAGGTCGCTCTGGTATGTGCGTGCGCCGGATGCGACGCCGGGACGCGAACGCGTGCTGCCTACCGGGAATACGCAGATTGTGATCAACCTGGCGCGAGATTTTTGCGTGGGGTGTGGTGAAGGTGAGGGGAGTTTTAAGCAGGCGGCCGCGCTGCTGGCGGGCGTGCAGCGGCGATACAGCGTGGTGGATGCGGCGGACTTTGCGGAGATGATGGGCGTGGTGTTTGCGCCGGGTGGGTTGCGTCGATTTGTGGCGGTACCGGCGGCGGAGTTTCGGTTTGCGGAGACGCCGCTGGAGGCGGTGTGGGGAGGTGGTGCGGAGGAGTTGCGCGAACGGTTGATGGGAGCGGTTGGGGTGCGGGAGAAGTTTCGGGTGTTGGAGTTGGAGCTGCTGCGACGGATGCGGGGGAGTGAGCAGCATGCGGCGGTGGGACATGCGTTGTGGCGGCTGGGGTGTGGGACGTCGGCGGCGAGAGTGCGGGAGATTGCGGTGGAGACGGGGTACAGCGCTCGGCGGTTGCAGCAACTGTTTGAAGAGGAAGTAGGTGTGGGGCCGAAGTTGTTCGCGCGGATTGTGCGGTTTCAGCAGGCGGTGCAATGTCTGCATCGGGGGTGCGAGGTGCGGTGGGATGAGCTGGCGCTGGATTGCGGGTTTAGCGATCAGGCGCATCTGTCGAATGAGTTTCGCGCGTTCTCGGGGATGAGTCCGACGCAGTATGCGAGAGAGGCGCGGGTGTGGGCGAATCATGTGAAGGAGTGAGAATTTTGTTGGAGGATTTCCGAAATTTGCAAGACGGTGGAGGGGCCGAGGTGGGAGGATCGTAGGCATGAAAACGAATGAGTCTCCTGAGCGTCCGGATCTTTCGAGTGCTGAAGCGGTCGGTTCCGCGATCGTTGGATCTACGGTTATTCCTTCAGCGCGTTATCGCGATGCGCCTGCGGCGATTGCGTGGCTGTGTAAGGTGATTGGGTTCGAGAAGAAGGCAGTGTACGAGGGGCCGAACGGCACGGTTGCGCATGCGGAGCTGGTGCTGGGGAAGGGTATGTTTATGCTGGGGTCGGCGAGTAATGCGTCGCCGTATCCGGAGGCGATGGCTCATCCGGATGAGATGGGTGGGCGTGTGTCGGGGCCGTTTTATGTTGCGGTGGAGGAGTGTGCGCCGGTGTATACGCGGGCGCAGGAGGCCGGTGCGGAGATTTTGCAAACGCTGCGCACGATGGATTACGGTGGAGGTGCCTTCACGGTGAGGGACCCGGAGGGATACGTTTGGTCCGTGGGTGAGTATGATCCTTGGAAGTAGTGTGAGGTGAGGATGAGTTTGAATCCGTATGCGGGGTCTTTGGGCGAGCGGGATGCGCAGAAGGTGATTGCAGAGACGCCGAAGCGGTTGGCGATGGTTCTGGATGGCCTGAGCACGGCGGAGATTGAGACGCGGCCGTCTCCGGGGAAGTGGAATGTGCGCGAGGTTGTGGCGCATCTGGCGGATTGTGAGATTGCGTTTGGGTTTCGGCTAAGGCAGGCTTACGCGGGGCAGAGTCAGTTGCAGCCGTTTGATCAGGATGCGTGGGCGCGCGCCTATGGGGCGTACACGACGGAACAGGCGATGACTACGTTTGCTGCGCTACGCGCGTGGAATGTGGCGTTCGTGGGTGGGCTGACGGAGGCGGATAAAAAGTTGCCGACCGTGCATCCGGAGCGTGGAGAGATGGTGCTTTGGACGATCGTGGAGACGATGGCCGGGCATGATTTGCATCATCTCGCGGGGTTGAAGAGGAAGTAAGAAGTGATGGGGTTGTACGTTGTAGGGTTGTACGTTGTAAGTAAGAGCGTCTTTCCTTACAACGGACAACCTTAGACCTTACATCTTGCCTTTCTGCTTCGCCAGATCGGCTTCGAAGTCGGCGCGGCTTTGGGCTATGGCTTGTTGGTAGCCTTGGGGATCGATCCAGACGCTGGGGCCCTGGGTTTTCATGCGGGCGTACTTGGGGAGCAGGTCGAAGTATTGGCCGTGGGAGCTGAGGAAGATGTCGCAGGGGAGGGCTGCGAGGATGTTGAAGGTGCGGGCGAAGTCCTGCGCGATGCCGGGGTAGGAGGCGGGGTGGTGCGGGGTGGCGACGAGGCGGTACTCGCTGAGCGCGGTAACGCTGCAGACGATGACTACGTTGAGGGGCTTACCGTTTTCGATGACCTGCGTGGTCCAGGTGGTGCAGCCCGGGGTGTGGCCGCCGGTTCTATGCGCCGTAAGGGTGGTACCTCCCAATTGGACGGTACTGCCGTCGTGGAGGGTACGGTCGACATGGGCGGCAGGGAAGGGTTTGAAGTGGGCGAAGTCGGTGCGACCGCCGGTTTCGATGCTGGAGACGTCGGCGTCCATGACTTCATATTTAGCGTGAGTCTCTTTGAGGATTTCGGCGCTGCCTCCGGCGTGGTCGGAGTGGGCGTGGCTGATGAGGAGGATTTTGATGTCGGAGAAGTGGAAGCCTAGCTGCTCGACGCTGTGACGGATGAGTGGAGGAGAGACGACGAGGTCGGAGTTGATGAGGATGTCGCCTTTGGGAGTGGTGATGAGATAGGAGGCGAGGTCGCGGCTGCCGACGTAGTAGAGGTTGGGAGCGATCTGGAAGGGTGGGAGCGGGGTGGTCCAGTCGGCCAGGTTCTCTTGCGCGTGGAGGGGCGCGGCGAGTGGAGCGATGATGGCAAGGGTGAGGGCGAGTTTCAGCAGGGCGCGCATAGATGATGGATATCTTAAGCGGGCCTGTGATGGGCTGTGGAGGCTCAAGAGAAGCAACAGGCGGGGCTTGAGGATTTGATTTAGTGTTTTGCGGCGGACCACGCATGCCCCGGGGCTAAAGCCCCTATTTGCGCCGAGCTATGAGACCCAAGGCTAAAGCCTTGGGGTACCCTATCGTTCGGATTTGGGGGTGGGGCTGGGTTCGATCTTTGGTTCGGGCTTGGGAGTCGATGTGGAGTCGGAGACGTGTGTTGTTGAGGGAGGGGAGGGAACAGGAGGGTTGGCGAGGAACTGTGCCTCGCCGCGGCCGAAGGACCAATCGGCGATGTCGTTTTCGGAGACGACGATCATGACGTCCTGGGGGTCGATGGAGGCGCGGAGGTGGAGGAGGTGCGCGGTCTCCTGATAGAAGGCTTGTTTGACTTCGGTGGAGCGGCCGCGGCGGAAGGTGGCGTGGACGAGGACGAAGTTGTCGGAGCGATTGACGCCCATGAAGGAGGGATCGATGTAGAACTCGTCCTGCGTGTGCGCGGAGAGGATGATGAAGCGGTCGCCTTCGGGGATGCCGAGGGTGTTGCGCATGGCGGCGTAGACGGCGTCGGCGACGGCGCGGCGGTTGGAGGAGGGCATGGTGTCGTGAACGGAGATGCGGACTAGAGGCATGGGGTTCTCGCGGGGTGGAGATGTGTTCTCGGGGTTAGATGTCGAGCGCGGCGTTGACGTCACGGACGAGGTTGCGGATATAGGTGCGGCGGTTGAGGAGAGCGACGATGGCCTGGATGGTTGCGTGTTTGGCAGCGTGATCGTTGCTGTCGATGGCGTTGTCCCACTGGGTCCAGAGGGTTTCGAGGGAGTGCTGCGTTTCGTTGAGCATGGCGGTGAACTTGGTGCGGGCGGTTTCCAGTTGGGCGCGGGCTTCGGGGTCGTCGCCACCCATCTTGAGTTCTTCGAGGGCCATGTTGAGCTCGAAGGCTTCTTCGAGGAGGTCGGGTGGGGCTACTTGTTTTTTCTGCGTGCCGGTGGATTTGGCGAGGTCTGTGGCGGCGCGCGATTGCTCTTCTAACTGGATGCCGTGGAGGGAGAGAACGTACTCGGTGCGGAGGATGGGATCGCGGAGAGTGCGGTAGGCGTCGTTGAGTTGCGAGCTGGCGGCGAGGGCGGCATGCTGGGCTTCGAGGGGCTGGCTGGCGAAGCGGTCGGGGTGGAGCTTGCGGGATTGCGCGTAGAAATTCTTCTCGAGGGCGGCGAGATCGATGTGAAGATGCTGCGGGAGAGAGAAGAGGGTGAAGTAGTCGGTGCTCATGTGTTCTTAGAGTATCTGGAGGCGGGATTGGGTGCCGGAGTTAAGCTAGGGGAATGAAGATGGAATGGACGAGGCCGATGGTGCGGGTGACGCTGGAGGGTTCGCTGGTGCGGTTGGAGCCGCTGGCGATGCGGCATGAGGCGGAGCTGAAGGATATTTTTGATGATGCGCGGATATGGAAGTATCAGCGCCGGAAGATTGAGTCGGAGGAAGGGCTGCGGGAGTATCTGGCGGCGTCGTTGAAGGAGTGGAGGGCGGGGACGGCGTTGCCGTTTGTTGTGCGGTGGACGGCGAGCGGGCGGCTGGTGGGGATGACGCGGCTGAAGAATATGGTGCGGGAGAATCGGCGGGCTACGATGGGGTCGTGGTATTGCAGGCCGGCGTGGGGGACCGGCGCGAACACGGAGGCGAAGCTCCTGTTGCTGACGCATGCGTTTGAGGTGCTGCAGTGCGTGCGGGTGGAGTTTCATGCGGACCGGTTGAATGCGCGGTCGCGGTCGGCGCTGAAGACGCTGGGCGCGGTGGAGGAGGGGACGCTGCGGGCGGATGTGTTGCAGCCGGATGGGCGGCGGCGGGATACGGTGATGTATAGCGTGATCGACGACGAGTGGGGGAAGGTGAAGCGCCGATTGCAGCGTGCGGTGAAGGTGGCGGCGAAGGGCTAAGTGGCGGCGATGCTAGTGAGGGTGGCTTCGAGCGTGTCCTGGGCGTCGCGCAAGGCGTTGCGATTGTTTTCGAGGCGGGCGATCATGAGCGCGCCTTCGAGGGTGGCGATGAGAGTGTTGGCGATGCGGCGAGGGTCGGTGGAGGGGTGGATTTCGCGTGCGTGGATGCCGGCTTCGATGATGCGGCAGAGGCGGTTGCGCCAGGCTTGAACGCCTTTGCGGGCGATGTCGCGGAGAGCTTCGTTGCCGTCGTCGGAATCAATTGCGCTGTTCATGAGAGGGCAGCCGCCAGGGATGGTGGAGGGGGTTTCAACGAAGATGCGGACGAGCTCGCGGAGCTTGTCGACGGCGTTGGGGATGTTGGCGACGTGGCCGGTGCGGAGCTTGATGTTTTCGGCGAGGGCGTAGCGAAGGGCTTCGGCGGCTAACTCCTCTTTGTTGGCGAAGTGGCGGTAGAGTCCGCCTTTTTCGAGGCCTGTAGCCTGCATGAGGTCCTGCATGGACGCGCCTTCGAAGCCGCGCTGATTGAAGATGGGCGCGGCCGCGGCGATGATGCGCTGTCGTGTTGCTTCGCCTTTTCCCATGGGCTTCCCGGTGGGCATGTCCTCCAGCATATCGAAAAAAGACGCATCGGTCTCTTTTCTGTAGCATCTGATGGCGAAAGAGACCGATTGGTTTCTTTTATATCGATTTGATCAGAGGGACCTGATGGCTACTGCGGTTGAGGTTTTGCCGGTGGAGGAGCGCGTGGCGGTGGTGGCTCAGCCGCGCAGGGCCGGTCCGAGGGTGATTAACCCGTGGGTGATTGCGCTGACGGTGACGCTGGCGACGTTTATGGAGCTGCTGGATACGTCGATTGCGAATGTGTCGCTGCCGTATATTGCGGGCGGGCTGGGGCGGTCGTACGACGAGGTGACGTGGATTCTGACGACGTACCTTGTGGCGAACGCGGTGGTGCTGCCGATGTCAGCGTGGTTGAGCCGGGTGTTTGGGCGGAAGAACTATTACATGGCTTGCGTCGCGCTGTTTACGGTGACGTCGTTCTTTTGTGGCGTGGCGCCGACGCTGGGAATCATGCTGATTGCGCGGGTGATGCAGGGGGTGGGCGGAGGAGGATTGGCTCCGGTGGAGCAGGCGATATTGGTGGACACGTTTGCGCCGGAGAAGAGGGCGTCGGCGTTCGCGCTGTATACGGTGGCGATTGTGACGGCGCCGGCGATTGGGCCGGTGCTGGGCGGATGGATTACCGATAACTACACGTGGCGGTGGGTGTTTCTGATCAACATTCCGATTGGGTTGCTGAGCTTGTTTTTGACGGGGAGGTTTGTGCATGATCCGGCGTCGTTTGCGAAGGAGCGGAAGACGGTGCGGGATGCGCGAGGGAAGTTGAACGTGGACAGCGTGGGGATTGCGCTGATTGCGGTGGGGTCGGGCGCGCTGGAGGTGCTGCTGGATCGGGGGCAGATTGAGGATTGGTTTGGGTCGTCGCTGATTTGCTGGCTATTTGTGATTGGGGTGGGGTGCTTGTCGGCGGCGGTGTGGTGGGAGCTGCGACAGAAGGATCCGGTGATTGATTTTCGGATGTTGAAGGTGCGGAATTTTGCGATCGCGAATGTTTTCTATTTTGTGTTTGGGTTTGGATTGTTTGCGAGTACGACGATGATTCCGCAGATGCTGCAGCAGTTGTATGGGTATCGCGCAATTGATGCAGGGCTGGTGCTGGGGCCGGGGGCGTTTGTGATTACGCTGCTGGCGCCGGTGGGAGCGCAGTTGGTGCAGCGCGGCATTGTGAACTCGCGGGTGATGCTATTTGGAGCGCTGGTGGTGGTGGGCTTGTCGATGATTCATTACAGCCACTTCAATCTGCAGACCGATTATGCGCACTATGCGTGGGCGCGGGCGCTGCAGGGGTTGGGGTACGCGTTCTTCTTTGTGCCGCTGACGGTGCTGGCGTATTCGGAGTTGAAGCCAGAGCAGAATAATAAGGCGTCGTCACTGACGAACTTCTTTCGGAATTGGGGTGGAAGTTTTGGGATTGCGTTTATTACGACGATGGCGGAGCGGCGGCAGGACTTTCACCAGGCGCGAGTGGGGGGCGGATTGACGGCGTCGAAGCTGGGACTGCAGGAGGGGATTCGGCAGACAGCGGCGTTTCTGCAGGCGCATGGGTATTCGGCGGCGGATGCGATGCGGGCGGCGACGCTGCGGTTTTATGACCAGCTTGGTGCGCAGACGAAGCTGCTGGGATTTATGGATTGCTTCTACATCATCGGGGTGGTGACGTTTGTGGCGGCGCCGCTGGTGTGGCTGACGCGGCCGTTCAAGTTGGGAGGGAAGGCGCCGGAGGGGCACTGAGGGGAGTTGTACGTTGTAAGTTGTACGTTCTAAGTTTTCTGGTTTTCGGCGGTGCGTGGGGTGCTACACTCCCGGCTATGCGAATGACATGGTTCTCCCTTCCTGCGGCCGTTGCCGGCTGCGCGATCTCTCTCAGTGTGTGTGCTGCGCAAGGAGCGGCGGCGAAGCATGGAATTACTCCGGATGACCTGGTGAAGATGGCGCGGGTGGGTGCGCCGGTGGTGTCGCCGGATGGAGATTGGGTGGCGTACACGGTGAGTCGCATCGATCCGCGTGATGACAAGAATCTAACGCAGCTTTGGATGGTGAGTTGGGATGGGAAGCAGGATGTGGAGCTGACGTATGACAAGGATGGTGGCGGCGATCCGCAGTGGAGTCCGGATGGGAAGTGGCTGGCATTTACGACGGGGAGGGCGGCCGAAGGGAAGGACACGGGCAAGGGAAGCCAGGTGTGGGTGCTGGATCGGCGCGGAGGCGAGGCGCACCAGTTGACGAATGTGAAGGACGAGTTGGAAGGGTACAAGTGGTCGCCGGATTCGAAGATGTTGCTGCTGACGCTGCAGGAGCGCGATGAGCCGCTGCAGGATAAGAGCGCGCGGCCTGCGCCACCGAAGCCGATTGTGATCGACCGGTATCACTACAAGGAAGATCGCGTGGGATTTTTGACGGACAAGGAACCGCATCTTTATCTGTTTGATGTGGCGACGAAGAAGTTGACGAAGCTTACGAACGGGCGGGTGGATGGGCATGGATCGTATGCGGAGGAGAGTGGGACGTGGAGTCCTGATGGAACGATGGTGGCGTTTGTGAGCAACCAGAGTGCGCCTGATCCGGACCGCGTGGATAATCCGGATGTGTTTGTGGTGGAGGCGAAGGCGGGGTCGACGCCGCGGAAGTTGACGACGTTTACGGGAACGGATTCGGGGCCGCTGGTGTGGACGCGGGACTCGAAGGAGATTGTGTATCGGCAGGGAACGGTGCCGCATTATTCGATCTATGACCTGCGCCAGATGGCGATCATTCCGGCTGCGGGTGGGGCGCCGAAGATGTTGGCGCCGAAGCTGGATGCCTGGGTGGGGGCCCCGGTGATGGCTCCTGGTGGGCGTGCGGTGCTGACGGAGATTCCTGTGGATCGCGAGGAGTGGGTGGGGGAGATTCCGCTGGATGGGAGTGGGAGGGTGAAGCGGCTGACTGAGGGAAGTGGGTCGGCGATGGCATTGAATGAGGCCGCGGGGCATGTGGCGCTGCTGTGGACGACCGATGCTGCGCCGGCCGAGGTGTATGCGCTGGATGGCGAGAAGCTGAGGAAGTTGACTGGGCACAATGATGCGCTGATGGCGACGCTGGAGATTGCGCCTACGGAGAATCTGGAGGCGAAGACCAAGGATGGGAATGATGTGCATGGGTTGCTGACGATGCCGGTTGGGTATGTGGCGGGGACGAAGGCTCCGATGATTTTGTTTATCCATGGAGGGCCAACGGCGGAGGATCAGCATGAGTTCGATATGTCGCGGCAGATGTTTGCCGCGCATGGGTATGCGGTGCTGCAGGTGAACTATCGCGGGAGTACGGGGCGTGGCCAGGCGTACAGCATGGCGATCAATGCGGACTGGGGCGATAAGGAAGTGATCGACCTGATGGCGATGACGGACGCGGCGGTGGCTACCGGGAAGATTAATGCCGATGAGATGGGCGTGGGGGGATGGAGCTACGGCGGGATTCTGACCGACTACATGATTGCCAGCACGGATCGATTTAAGGCGGCGACTTCTGGTGCGGGCATGGGGAATTTGCTGGGGTTCTATGGGATCGATCAGTACATACTGCAGTATCAGGATGAGCTGGGTGCGCCTTGGAAGAATCTTGATTTGTATGTGAAGCTGTCGTATCCGTTTTTGCATGCGGATCGGATCAAGACGCCTACGCTGTTCATGGGCGGCGATAAGGATTTCAATGTTCCGGTGGAGGGCGGCGAGCAGATGTACCAGGCACTGCGCGCGGTTGGGACTCCGGCGGAGTTGATTGTGTATCCCGGGCAGTTCCACGGGTTCACTCGGCCTAGCTTTATCAAGGACCGGTATAACTACTGGTTTGATTGGTATGACAAGTATGTGCGCGGGATGACGCCGAAGGTGGAGAAGGAGAAGAAGCCTGAGGTGAAGAAAGATAAGGACGAAGACTCGGATTAGCCGCAGGGTACAGTGCACGCGAGCGAGCGGGCTTACACTTGTTGGCATGAAGATGCTGAGGGTGTGGGTTCCGCTCGCGTTGTGTTTAGCGATGGTGATGGGTGCTGTGGGGCAGGCTTCAGATGATGGTGGCGCGGCCTGGAGAAATGATTTGGCCACGCGGCGGGCGGAGCTGGTGAAGCGCAATGGGCCGGGGACCGATGCGGCGCTGCACGCGAAGTTGATGGCGATGGGGCAGGAGGACCAGGCGGCGCGCGGTGCGGGGACGGGGCACCCGATGTATACGGCGAAGACGGCTGAGGTGGATCGGCGATTGACGGCGGAGTTGAAGGCGATTGTCGCGCGGCATGGGTGGCCGACGATTGGGCTGGTGGGGATCGATGCGTCGGATGATGCGATGACGGTGCTGACGCACACGCCGAACCATGCGTGGCAGAGGGCGATGCTGCCAAAGCTGGAGAGGCTCGCGGCGGAGGGGAAGATCGATGGGTCGGCGCTGGCGACGGTGGTGGATAAGGAGCTGGTGAGCGAGGGCAAGCCGCAACGCTATGGCACGCAGTTCAAGGTGGTCGGCGGAAAGATGGCGATGATTGAGGTGGAGGATCCGGAGGGGCTGGATGCTCGGCGGGCCGTGGTGTTTCTGCCGCCGACTAAGGTGTATGAGGGGATGTTGGAGAAGAGGTATGGGATGGTGGTGAGTGAGCAGGTGGTACCGGCGAGGTGAGGCGGGGGATTGAGTGTAGAGCGTGGAGAGGCCCAGGCTTCGCCTTAACCCAGCGGCGCTTGCGCTGGGGAGGTGATGAAATGAATGCCTGGGATGGTCAGGCGATGAAGCGCCACGTCGTTCGTAATGAAAAGTTCGACGCCAACGGAGGCGGCGCAGCTTAGCTGAATGGCATCTGGCGCCTTTATGGTTGGGTTTTCACGCAGCTGCGCGTACAGGTCCGCAGCCTTCAAGTCGAAGGGCACGATGGTCGATGTCTGGAGGACCGCCTCGCGCAATTGAGCGGCCAGCGCAAGGTTTCCCGCGCGTCGTGGGCCTACTTGAATCTCGGCGAGCGTCATCGTCGAGGTGATGAGTTCATCACGCCGCGCAATCATTCGCTGGCGCAGGGCGCGGGTTGGTCCGAGGAAGGGTTCTGCGCCTTCGAGAAGATAGATGTAGGGGTTTGTGTCCCAGAAGATCCGGCTCATTGACGATCTTCCCAACCTTCGCGAAGGGAAGCGACGTACTGGTCGGGTGAGAGACCGCCCCAACAGCCTTTGGCGACACCGATCAGCGCCAGGAGAGGATCGACAATTGGTATGGCGTGAACCCTGTGCCATCGCTTGAGCAAATCGGGAACCTTGTCGAGCAGATAGCGATATCGTTCCGGAAGTTTTGCCGGAGAAGGGTGCGTTAGAGAACCTTCGCGCGCGGGATCATAGCGATCACCCTCAAGGAATATCCGGCGAAAGTTATCAGCGGTGTCTGTCGCTTCCCTGGTGGCGAAGAGCATGCGAGAGCGATTGGGTTGGGGTTTGCGATTAGCAACGCAGTGTATTTTCACATGCTGCTCAATGGACTTGTGCGTTCCAGAGGTCAGATGGTTTTCTTCCACGGACCTGACGATCTCGGCGACCGAAAAATGTGGCCTGGCCTGATATTTTTCATGGAGCAACGCAGTTCCAACCCATACGGCGTCGGCGACCGTCAGATTTTCAGTTTTGGCCTTCTGATGGATGGATCTCTTTGGAGATACAACCTCAACCGTTGAACGCATGGCTGCCTCCAACTGTCAGGCTAGCATTTCCAGAGTATTATAGCAATCTAATATTTTTAGATTTCTATATCAGGCGGAGAAGGAGGAGCCGCAGCCGCAGCTCTTGGTGCTGTTGGGGTTGATGAAGTTGAAGCCCTGACGCATGAGGGTTTCTTCGAAGTCGAGGACCATGCCGGCCAGGTAGAGGAAGGATTTTGGGTCTACGAAGAGGCGGACTGGCTTGGCGCCGGAGGGGTCGTTGGGGGTTTCGATGCCTTCGCCGAAGATGAAGGTGCGGTCGCGCTCGCGGGGCTGGGTGTCGAAGCGGATGTTGTAGCTGAGGCCGCTGCAGCCGCCGCCTTGAATGCCTACGCGCAGGCCGCCGGCTTCGGGGGAGATGCCTTCCTTGGCCATGGCGACGCGGATGCGCTTGAGGGCGTTCCTGGTGATCTCGATGGCGGCCTTGGCGCGGGGCTGCTGGCCTTCGGCGGTGAGGAGGATCATGCCTGCGAAGGGGTCGGGTTTTCCGTTGGCCGCGGCGCCTGGGGTGTCGTGGGTTTGCGCGGGGGCGCTGCGCGACTGGCTGGTGGTGGGCGAGATGGAAACGATGGACATAAGCGCTCTCTGGTTAGATTGTAGTCTTTTCCGGACGATGCAGGGTTGGTTGAAAGTGGTAGGATGCAGCGCTAGTGAGGTGCTGCGATGCCGAAGTTTGTGATTGAACGGAATATTCCAGGGGCTGGAAACTTGACGGCTGAGCAATTGAAGGGAATCTCGCAGACGTCGTGCGGGGTGTTGCGGAATATGGGTCCGCAGATTCAATGGGTGCAGTCGTTCGTGACCGATGACAAGATTTATTGCGTGTATATTGCGCCGGATGAGGCTACGGTGCGAGAGCATGCGATGCAGGGTGGGTTTCCCGCGAACTCGGTGGCGGAGGTTCGTGCGACGATTGATCCGACTACCGCAGAGTAGAGGCGAAATGGAATGAGCGCGCCGCTGCGGGCGCGCTCATTGCTGGGAGAAACCCAGGGAGTTGTTTAGTGGGCTGCTACGGCCACGGCAGCTTCTTCGGCAACACCGTTCTTGGCCTTCCAGTCGCCGATAGCGGCGCGGATGGCGTCCTCTGCGAGGACTGAGCAGTGGATCTTTACTGGCGGCAGGGCGAGCTCTTTGACGATGTCGGTGTTGGAGATGGTGAGAGCCTCGGCAACGGTCTTGCCTTTGACCCACTCGGTGGCGAGGGAGCTGGAGGCGATGGCCGAGCCGCAGCCGAAGGTCTTAAACTTGGCGTCTTCGATGACCTGGGTTTCTGGATTGACTTTGATCTGGAGGCGCATGACGTCGCCGCACTCAGGTGCGCCGACCAGGCCTGTGCCTACCTCGGACGAGGTTTTGTCGAGCGTGCCGACGTTGCGGGGGTGCTCGTAGTGATCGACTACCTTTTCGCTATATGCCATGTGCTGTACCTCACTCCATATGATGATAACTCGGACTGATTTGGTGCGCAATTGTTGTGATGCAGATCACAGCTTATTAGGAGACTGTGTGGCAGGAATTTGGGACTTTGTGCTGTTGGAGCTCTGCGGGGCGCCCTGGGCGGTGGCGGGTACTGTTCCGGTACTGGGGGTGGAGTTTTTGCCGCCGGGGGAGGGTGAACCGGTGGCGGGGGTGATGCCATTGTTGCCGTCGGCGTAGGTGGGAAAGGGTTTGGGGGCAGTGCTGGTGTTCATGGAGCGAAGGGTGACGAGGTTCTTCTGGACGGCGGCCCATTCCTGGGGGTCTTTCTTGGTGGCGAAGGGGAGGGAGAGATTGGAGTAGTAGGCGAGGACGTTGGTTTTGATGCCGGGAGGGATTTTGTTGGTGGGAGTTTCTGTGAGGCGCTGGAGGAGGGTGGCGTAGGTCTCGTCGGTGAGGGCGTAGCCGGAGGGACGGACGGGGAAACCGGTGTCGAGATCACGGTTCATGAGGGGGTGACTGGGGTCGGTAGAGTCGCGGGGGATGTTCTGGGCGGAGCCGGGTGCGATGGGGAGGGGAATGCCGGGAGGGGGCTCGGAGTGGGTGTCGGAGGCGGCGGCCTCCTGGGCGGTGGGTTTGGTGGCGGGGGGTGGAGTGAAGCGACGGAGTTCGTGGCGGAGGGCGTTGGTGCTGACCAGGACGGAGTGGACGTAGTCTGCCTCGGTTTGGGGGGTGGGGCCTTTGATGGCGAGCAGCTTGAGCGGGCCGATCTTGGGGAGGATGCGAATGAAGCCGGCGAGGCAGTAAGTTCCGATGCCGGGGTGTTTGCGGTAGGCGGCCCAGTTGTTTTCCTGCTCGACGGCAGTGACCTGGGCTACGAGTTGCTGGAGCTCGGCGTAGGCGTGGGGCTCAGCGGGAGTGGGATCGGCGGGCTCATGGTGGCGGTGGAGGACATTGAGGGCATAGGCGACGCGCGGGATCATGCGATGGACGGAGAAGCGGTAGGCGCCTACGTTGATGCGGTGGTGGCGGGTCTGGGTGAAGTCTTCGCGGAGACCGTAAGTCTGGTAGAAGGCGAGGGCGAGTTGCTTGGTGGGGACTTCGAGGCCGACGGAGCGGAGGTAGTGGACGGGGGCAAAGCGGCCGTGGGCGATTTCGTTGATGTCGAAGGCGAACTCGGTCTGGACGTGCTGGTGTTCGCCTTCGCCGTAGGTGACGATGTGGCCGTACTTGTCGCGGAGGGCAGGAAACTCAACGGGCACGGCGAGGTTGGTGGCTTCGGAGTGACCGACGCTGTCGCCGATGTAGTGGGAGAGAGCGCCGACGGCGAAGGCGAGCTCGTCGGCATTGCCGGCGTTGCGGAAGAGGTTGACGACGAAGTCACCAGAGCGAACGTAGTGGGTGAGGTTCGAGAAGAAGAGGTCGCCGAAGGGATAGTAGCCGATGTCCTGGATGACGCAACCGCCGTAGGCGTAGGCGCGGGCGTGCTCGATCTGTGCGGGGGTCAGGGTGGGGTAGCGGCTGAGGAGCAGAGGGACGATGGCGCTGTTCCAGGTGAGGTCGATGAGCTGCTCGTGGGTGAGGAGCGAGTAGGCGCGAGCGGGCTTTGCGAGGGCGAACAGGCAGGTGAAGACGGCAAAGGCGATCAGTCGGCGAAAAGACTTCATGAATCGGGGAGAACCTCTCGTCCTATCGGATGGAATGAACGGAGCGTAATGATGCCTCGCGCGGACGAGAAAGATGGAGGTCGAGGGAAGAGGAGGGAGCGGGCTAGAAGCGGTCCTGGGCCTTGTACCAGAAGAAGAGGGCGAAGAACCAGGTGAGGATGGAGCCGAGGAAGGCTCCTTCGATGGCTCCGGGGAGTTGGTTCCATGCGGGGCCACCGTGAAGGATGGCTTCGCCGATGATGTCGAGGATGGAATAGGTGACGAACCAGGCGATCCAGAATTTCCACGATGGTTTGTTTTTCATGGCAGACCTTCTGGTTAGACGCGGGATCGCGCGATCGCTGGAGCTTGGCGGGATTTAGTTGCCGGTGAGCGGGGTGGGCGGCTGGTTGGTGAGGACGTTGCGGATGCCGCCGCGGAGATCGCCAACCGCGCCGGAGACGCGCATGCGGACGAGGCCGTCGGCGTCAATGAGAATGTAGGTGGGAAAGCCGCTGACGTGGAAGAGGGATTGAAGCTGGCGGTCGGTGTCCTGGACCTGAACGCCGTGGAGACGGTGGGTGTTGACGTAGTTGAGCCAGTCTTCTCGGGAGTCGCCTTCATTGATTTCGAGGAGGACGAAGGATTTGGGATCGAAGCTGTCGAGCATGGACTGAACGTAGTCTGAATCGCTGACACAGAAGTGGCACCAGGAACCCCAGAAGTCGATGAGGACGACTTTGCCGGTGAGGGAGTCGAGGGAGACGGGCTGGCCGTCGAGGGTGGTGGCTTTGAAGGAGGGCGCGGGTTCGAAGCGGGCTAGCTCGGCGTTGTGGGAGAGCTTGAGGGCGCGCGCGCACTCGGTGGGACTGGTGCCGGGGATGGCGGCGCAGGCCTGGAACTCACGGCTGGCGTCTTCGTCGTGGTGGAGGTCGGCGAGGACGTGGGCGTGGAGCATGCGCAGAGGCTCGTTGGAGGGATCTTCGGCGGAGGCGCGCTCGAGAGCGGCTTCGGCTTTTTCGAGGGACTGCTGGGCGTGTTTGGGATTCTTCTCGTAGGCTCCGCCGCCGATGGTGTAAGCGGAGAACTGCTGGTAGTAGATGTTGGCCTGAAGCATCTCGGCGTGGGCTTTGGCGGGTACGTCGGGAGCGGCGGAGATCATCTGCGCGGTGGTGGCGATGGCGGCTTTGTCGTTGCCCATCTCGGACTGGACGCGGGCGATGGCTTCGTAACAGACGGGCGAGTTGGGGGATTGCTTGAGCGCGGTTTGGAAGCGATCGAGCGCAACGTCGAGCTCTTCGTTCTGCTCGGCTTCAAGGCCTTGCTGGTAGGACGCGGAGAGGTTGGATGTTTGCGCGTGCAGCGAGGTGAAGGATGCGGTGGGCGCGAGGGCGAAGAGATTTGCGGCGAGAAGGACTCGCAGGATGCGGCTCATGGCGTGCGCTCCGAAGGCTTGGAAGTGGTAGGAGCACTATCGGAGATTTTGCTGCGCAATGCAAGCGGGGTTGTGTGCGGAGACGGAGAAGGGCGCTGCCGAAGCAGCGCCCTTGTGCGGTTGGCAGGACGGATCTTTAGTGAGCGGCCCACTCGATCTTGGAGAGGTCGATGCCTTCTTTGACCATCTCGTAGAGGGGGCTTAGCTCGCGGAGCTTGACCACTACGTCGATGATCTTGTCGGCTACGTAGTCGACTTCGGGCTTGGTGTTGAAGCGGCCGATGCCGAAGCGGATGGAGCTGTGGGCTACGTCGTCGCCCAGGCCGAGAGCCTTGAGGACGTAGCTGGGCTCGAGGGTGGCCGAGGTGCAGGCTGAGCCGGAGCTTACCGCGATGTCGTTGATGCCCATCAGGAGGCTCTCGCCTTCGACGTAGATGAAGCTCATGTTCAGGTTGCCGGGGAGGTGGTGCTCCATGTTGCCGTTGACCTGGGTGTAGTCGAGCGCGGCCTCAAGTTTGTTCTTGAGGTAGTCGCGGAGGCCGGCTTCACGGACGGCTTCGGTGGCCATCTCTTCCTGGCATATCTCGCAGGCCTTGCCGAGGCCGACGATGCCGGGGACGTTGAGAGTGCCCGAGCGCATGCCGCGCTCGTGGCCGCCGCCGTTGATCTGCTCGGAGATTTGGACGCGCGGGTTGCGGCGACGAACGTAGAGAGCGCCGACACCTTTGGGGCCGTAGATCTTGTGGCCGCTGATGCTCATCAGGTCGATGTTGTCGGTGAGTACGTTGACGGGGATCTTGCCTACGGCCTGCACGGCGTCGCAGTGGAAGAGGATTCCCTTGTCGTGGCAGAGCTTGCCGATCTCCTGCACAGGCTGGATGACGCCGATTTCGTTGTTGGCGTACATGATGCTGACGAGGATGGTCTTGTTGTCACCCTCGGTGACGATGGCGCGCTTGAGGTCATCGAGGTCGATGAGGCCGTCGGCGAGGACGGGGAGATAGGTGACGCGCATGCCGGATTTTTCGAGGCGCTTGCAGGTGTCGAGGGTGGCCTTGTGCTCGGTGACCTGGGTGATGATGTGGTTGCCGCGCTCGCGGTACATCTCGGCTACACCCTTGATGGCGAGGTTGGTGCTCTCAGTGGCGCCTGAGGTGAAGACGATCTCTTTGGCGGTGGCGCCGATGAGGCGGGCGATCTGCTCGCGGGCTTTTTCAACGCCCTGCTCGGCTTCCCAGCCGAAGGAGTGGTTGCGGCTGGCCGCGTTGCCGAAGATGCCGGTGAGGTAGGGCATCATGGCTTCGAGGACGCGTGGGTCGAGCGGCGTCGTGGCATGGTTGTCCATGTAGATGGGCAGCTTGACGCCGGCGGGGAGAGGGTGGGTCGACTGGGTTACGTTGAGTCCTAGTGTTTCGGCCATGGTGTTGTTGCTCCTAAAGGGTGGCGCTACGCGCCTGGTTCTCAGTTCTCAGTTCTCAGTTCTCAGAGAGACCGACGATGTTGTTAGCGTTCGATGCTTACGAGGCCGCCGGCCATGGGTGCGGGGAGATGGTCCACGGGTTCGGCGAGGTCGGAGATGCTGATGCCGGAGAGCAGGGTGGTGATGCTGTCGTTCACTTTGCGCAACGGTTCTTTGATGGTGCAATGGCCGGCCAGGTCGCAGGTTCCGTGAATGGTGATGCAACTGGTGATGAAGAGCGGGCCGTCGATGGCTCGAATGACTTCGAAGGTGGAGATGGTGGATGCGGGGCGGGCGAGGGCGTAGCCGCCGTTGGTGCCGGCGTGCGAGACGAGGAGGCCGGCGCGGGCGAGGGTCTGGAGGATCTTGGCGAGGAGCTGCGGAGGGATGTGATAGGCCTCGGCGATGTCCTTTGCGGAGCGCGCGCCGGAGAGGTTGAGGTCGGCGCCGGCTTTTTCGGCGAGGTCGGCCTGCTCGGCGAGATACTTGAGGGCCATGAGGCCGTAGTCCGCTTTTTTGGTGAGCCTGAGCATGGGTATGTGGGCGGAAGTGGCGCGCAGTGTGCGGGCGCGGACTTCTGCCATCTTCAGTGTATTGAATTGGGCGGCTGGAAGCAAGACCAAATTGGTCGGGATTCGGGGGACGATGGATCGGGGGCGAAGGAGGGAAATCGGTTAGCAGTTGGCGCAAGGGGGTGGGCTGGCGCTTCGCAGGGGAAGATCGGCTAAGATGGCATATCCCCGGTCGTGGTGTCTACCCGGTTTTCGAGCGTTTTGTGACTGCCTTTCGACAATTTCGCGCTGCGCCTAATTTGCTGACGATGCTGCGGTTATTCGTGCTGCCGTTCCTGGTGATCACGATTTTGAATCGGCACTGGGAGCTTGCGTTTGCGCTGCTGTGGGTGGCGGGGATCAGCGACGGGCTGGATGGTTTGTTGGCGCGGGCGCTGGAACAGCGAACCACTTTGGGAGAGTACTTAGACCCGATTGCGGACAAGGTGCTGTTGAGCACGCTGTTTGTGGTGCTGACGCACGTAGAGGCGATTCCAAGGTTTGTGACTGTGCTGGTGCTAAGCCGGGACATCGGGATTCTGCTGATTGCGACGCTGCTGTTTGCGACGAACACGCTGCGGAATTTCAGGCCGAGCAGGCTGGGCAAGCTGAATACGCTGGTGCAGATCCTGGGTGTGCTGACGGTGATGACGTGCGAGGTGTTTCCGCGAGCGGGGCTGGAGGATCTGCGGAAGCTGTTGCTGTGGGGGATCGCGATACTGGCGCCGGTGAGCGCGGCGGAGTATGCGTGGATCGTGATCCGGAGAGTGAGTGAGCCGGTGGTAGAGGCAAGGAGTAGTGAGTGAAGGATTAAGGAGTAGACGGGTGCAAGGCGCCAGGGGCTGCTGTTGGCCGGCTTTGTATTCGAGCGTCTGAAGGCCGCAAAGGCCCACTAGTCTCTACTATGCACTGGCTGCCCTTTGCGCTTGCGGGTGGGGATTGGGTCGGGTACACTGATAAGACGCACCAGAGGCGCGTAGCTCAGTTGGTTAGAGCGCTACCTTGACACGGTAGAGGTCAGCGGTTCGAATCCGCTCGTGCCTACCACTCACCCCACAGAAGTTTTGGGATATCGAGACCGGGCAAGGTTGCCGAGTTGGGTTTTCGATGCGCGTGGAGTTCTCTGGATTTCTCCGAAGATGGGGAAGTGCGTCACAGGTTTTGAAGTTTCGATTTTTGGAGCGAAGTCATGGCACAGGTATGTGAGTATTGCGGCAAGGGACCGCAGTTTGGCAATAACATCTCGCACGCGCACAACGTAACGCGTCGGCGCTGGAACCCGAATCTGCAGTCGGTAAAGGCTGCTGCGCCTTCGGGCGGCGGCACCAAGCGGGTGAAGGTTTGCACCAGCTGCATCAAGGCCGGCAAGGTCGTTAAAGGCTAGGGAATAGAGAGTAAGGAGTAGAGAGTAGAGGGTGCGATGTGGATCGCGCTCTTGTGGCTCTGCATCTGGAAGTTGACGAGATATGGAAATGAAAAGCCCCGGCTGATTGCCGGGGCTTTTGTTTTCTCTACTCCTTGCTCCTTACTCTCTACTCACTGCTTCTCAAAGGCCAGGGAGGCGGAGTTGATGCAGAAGCGCTGGCCCGTTTTGTCCTGGGGGCCGTCGGGGAAGACGTGGCCGAGGTGGCCGCCGCAGTTGGCGCAGGTGACTTCTACGCGCTTCATGCCGTAGCTCTTGTCTTCGTGGAGCTGGACGGCGTCGGGGGTGACGGGCTCGAAGAAGCTGGGCCAGCCGGAGCCGGATTCGAACTTGGTGCCGGATTTGAAGAGAGGGGCGTTGCAGGCGGCGCAGTGGTACATGCCGTCGTCGTGGTTGTTGACCAGGGCGCCGGTGAAGGGGCGCTCGGTACCCTTCTCGCGAAGGACGTGGTACTGCTCGGGGGTGAGCTGCTGACGCCATTCGGCGTCGGACTTTTCGAGTTTGGCAGGCATGGGGACTCCTTGGAGATTAGACGCTCGCTGGGTGGGGAGCGATGCGGGGGACGACATGGGATAGGGGGGAGGGGATAGGGGAGAAAGACGGGTTGAGTTCGTGGCTTTTTTCCCCTATCCCCCCCCCTATCCCGCTTTTCAGGAGGCGGTGGCGATGCACTCGATTTCGACGAGGCTGTCCTTGGGGAGGGCGCAGACCTGGACGGTGGATCGGGAGGGAGGGACGCAGCCTTCGGGCGCGAAGTAGGTGGCGTAGATGGCGTTCATGGCGGCGAAATCGGCCATGTCTTTGAGGAAGACGGTGGTTTTAATGACTGCGGGGAAGTCGAGGCCGGCGGCGGCGAGGACGGCTTTGAGGTTTTCGCAGACGCGGGTGGTTTGGGCTTCGATGCCGCCGGAGACGAGTTGGCCGGTGGAGGGGTCGAGTGCGACCTGGCCGGAGGTGAAGAGGAGGTTACCGGTGCGGATGGCCTGTGAGTAGGGGCCGATGGCGGCGGGCGCGGCGTTGGTGGCGATGACGGATTTGCAGGTGTGATCGGAAGACATAGGGTGGATTGTCTGCCACGGGAGCAACCCAGCGCAAGGGCGCGGCTGGCCACGCAGACGGCAAGAGGTCGCGGGAGGATTAGTGCGCGGCGGGGAGGGAGCGGACCCAGTTGACGAGGTCGGCGGGAGTAGTGATCTGGTGAGCCATGATCTTGTCGAAGAGCTGGCGGGTGCGGAAGGTGCGGTAGGGGGCGTTGATGAGAGCAGGGGTGGTTTGGTTGGGGAGCTTGACGAGATAGGCGGGGCGAGGATCGTACTGGCCGCCGTGACTGGCGTCTTCGTCTTCCTGCGACCAGGCGTAGGAGACTTTGGAAAGTCGCCACAACTGTTTGGTACGCCAACTGTGATCGCCCATGACGAGGACGGTGGAGGAGTTCCACTGGCCGGTATCTTCGAGGGTCTTACGGATGCCTGCGAGGCACTTGTCGGCGAGGGCGAGGTTGTTGATGTAGGAGGAACTGGCCGTGGTGAACTTGCCGGTGTGACGGTTATAGATTCCCCAAGGATGAGGGACGGGAAGATGGAGCAGGACGAAGCCAGCGGAAGAATTACGAAGCAGCTTAAGAGAAGCAACATCCAGTGCCTGGTAATCCTCGGTTTGCAGAAGAGTTCGGGTCGGTTTCTCGAGCGGGATATGGAGCAGATGCAAAAGAGGAGATTGAATGCGAAAAGGACCGACCTTGGTCATCCTTGTGATCATCATCTGTATGGGGGCGAGGGCGTTGGACAGTATCGTTCCGGAAGGCACGATTCCGAACGCGTAGTCGACAGGACGATAGGTCCAGAAACAGCGATTCACAATTGGCGAGAGTAGACGGCAATACGGGTTGAACCAGCCGGCGATGGCTGTGTTGTACCTGGCATCGAATGCATCGCTGAAGACGGTGTTGTAGGGATCAAACGGCTGCCAACTTCCAGTGGAAGGGTCATGAACCGAGAGCCGGGCGAGGGATGACGTGTGGATCTGGTCAAAGGGTTTTCCCTCGAGTAACCCAGGGAGGACGGTCTGGGTATAGATCGCTGGGGGGATGGCATCGGTAAAGGAGGTTGCGTCGTTTGCGAAGGCATCGAAGGCGGGGAGCTGGAGGCCTGGATATCGTCGCTCATAGGTCTGCTGGTAAGAGAGCTCGTCAAGGATAATCCAGATGATCCGATTGGGCTTGGGAGGGAATTCTATCTGCGCGTGAAGCAAGGGGAATTGCGTTTGTAACAGACTTGCCTGTCGGCCGTACCATGCTAGACGGCAAAGTAGAAAGGCGCCGAAGATGCCGACGAAGATGAGCACAGTCGTTGCCCAGGTGACGACGCTCTCAAAGCGATTCGCGAAGGCCGGGCGCCAGCGGATGGTTAGCAGGATGGCAGCCAGGAAGGCGCTGAGAAAGAGGATGCGGCCTAACTCATGATCATTGGCTAACCCTATGATTTCCAGGTTTGTCAGCGCGAACCACGGGATGAAAAACAGAAGAGCCGACCATAGCAGGACTCTTCCCCTGCCAGGAGATCGCAGAGCCCATAGTAGGAGAATAAGGACCAGCAAAGTACCGAGGAAATCGATGGCGATCGGGACGAAGAAGTCGGCGACGTTGCCGCTCCAGTGGTAGAGAGCCTGTTGTGTAGGGTCAACAGCTGGCCGGATGAGCCAAAGCAGGAAGATTGTGGTGAAGCCCAAGGCTACGAACACGGTTCGTGCCAGAGCCTTCAGACGCGGCTCCGCGATGACGCTCTGGGTGGGGTGCGCTGGGGACAATTGGTTAGGCTTCCGTCTCGGGGCTGATGGACTCCACTGCGACGTCGCCCGGTTTCTTGCGGGTCATCAGCGCTTTGATGCGCTTGCGGAGGGTGAAGAGCACCCCGGTGAAGACGGTGCCGGCGGCTTGGAGCATGAGCAGACCTGAGCCGGGATCGACGTAGGCGTAGGCGCGACGCTCGAGGCCGAGGCAAAGGCAGAAGAGCATGGCGACAGTTACGGCATAGTAAGCAATTTTCAGTCGCAAGAGAACCTCCAGTGGCAGCGATAAGGGGAAACCCCTATCAAAAGGAAGAACCATGTTGCGTGGGCCGCAAACATAGGTAGGTGAAGAGAACGTCAACAACAGAAGAAGATCTCGTAAACCGTTAGAGGAATATATCGTGACTCGATCGACCAGTCAACGATAATTTGTCGGAGCACGATGTCTTGCTTAAAGCACAAGGGCGAGGATTGTGTCCTCGCCCTTGGGATATTGCGGGTCGTTTGGGTTTAGCGGTGGCGGCTGTTGCCGGAGCGGCGGCCGGCTGGACGGCCGGCGTTGCCGCCGTGGGGACGGCTGCTGTTGCTGCGGCCACCGTTGGAGCGGCCGCCGCTGCTGTTGCGCGAGTTGCTGTTGCGGCGCTGCGGGGGTTGAGGGGCGGACTCGTTGACGGTGCCGTCAGCATTCTTCCAGCTACGGGTTTCCATCTGGAGGAGGTCGCTGATGCCGGCACCGGGCTTGCCGAGGTCGATGGGCTTGTTGCGCTCTTCCTTGGCGAGGTTCTTGTCGGCCTCGTGCCAGTCGAACTTGATCTTGAGTTCGCGCTCCAGCTTGCGGGCGTCGCCCTTTTCGAGCGGGGTGACGAAGGTGGTTGCGACACCGTTGGCGCCGGCCCGGCCGGTGCGGCCGATGCGGTGCACGAAGTCGTCCGAGCCGTTGGGCAGGTCGTAGTTGACGACGTGCGCGATGTTGGAGATGTCGAGACCACGAGCGGCCACGTCGGTGGCGACCAGGATGCGGCTGCGACCAGTGGAGAAGCTCTTGAGGGCTGCGGTGCGCTGCGACTGTGAGCGGTCGCCGTGGATGATCTCGGCAGAGTGGCCTAGTTTTTCAAGCTTGCGGCCGATGCGGTCAGCGCCGTGCTTGGTGCGGGAGAAGACGAGGTAGGTACCCTCTTCTTCGTTCAGCATCTTGTCGAGCTGGGCGAGCTTCTGGTCCTGCATGACGGTGTAGAGGCGAAGCTCGACGCGGTCGGAGGGACGCGAGGTTTGGCCGATCTCGACGCGGACGGGATCCTGGACGTAGTCCTTGACGATCTCGCGGATGTTGGCGTCGAGGGTGGCGGAGTAGCACATGGTCTGGCGGTCTTTGGGGAGTGCGCCGACGATGCGTTTGATGGCGGGCAGGAAGCCCATGTCGAGCATGCGGTCGACTTCGTCGAGGACCAGCATATCGACGTCGCGAAGGTTGACGGCCTTGCGGCGAAGGAAGTCTTCGAGGCGGCCGGGGGTGGCGACGATGAGACGTGGGCCGCGGGAGATTTGCTCGATCTGCGTGTTCTCGGAGAGGCCACCGCAGACGAGGACGGCGTCGGATTTTTGGGTGGGGCAGATCTTGTGAAACTGCTCGAGCACCTGCATGGCGAGCTCGCGGGTGGGGAGGAGGATGAGCGCGAGGACGGGGGTCTTTTTGCCGCGCGTGCTGGCGACGGAGATCTCCTCGAGGCGCTCGATCATGGGAACGAGGAAGCTGAGGGTCTTGCCGGTGCCGGTGGATGCGGTGGCGAGGATGTCGTCGCCTTCGAGCGCGGGCGGGATGGCTCCGGCCTGCACGGGGGTGGGGTGAACGTAGCCGGCAGCGGTGAGACGAGCCTTGAGCGAGTCCGAGATCTGGAAGTCGGTGAAGGTGAGGGTGGCTGCTTCTTCGGGGGTTGCGGTGATGTGACGCGAGACCTGGAGTGGTTCAGGGTTCAGGATGGAATCAAGAGTAAGAGTAGACAAGGGTTTCCTTTGAAATGGGTGAAGGGAGAAAGGGAATGCAGTGACGCATACGGCTGGCAAGCACACATGTGGCTTGCGAAGGTAGCGTGGATTCCTGTTTCAGCATTGCTCTAAGTGGTACGCGGTAAGCACTGCTGCTGCACGGCGAGGCATGATCCATTGATCGGCCTGCTAGCCAGAGCAACCAACGCTTAGAGAGCGGGCGGTGGGTGGGGTATGTGGCGCTCGCGGTCTCTGGCCAGACTCGAATCCAATTGGAGTCATCTGCCCGCGGTGCCCTGCGTGAATACATTTCAACGCACCATCAGTGTAGCACATTGGAAAGACAGTAGTGAATAGTGAGTAGACAGTAGTGAGTAGACGGCAGTTTGCGCTGCCCTGCGACACGAGCCGGTAGGTGCGAGAAGCAGATCCTCCGCCTGCCGCGAAGGACGACACTCCCTACCGTCTGCTGCCTAGTCGCTGCTGTCTGTTCACTACTGTCTGTTCTTGCGCCGGGGAGGGACGGGCTTCTTGAGCTGCGCGGCCTCAGGGAGGACTTTTTTGCGCTCTACCTTCTTGCCTGCCGCCGCGCGGTTGAGGGCCTGAACTTCGCCGGGAAGGAGTTCGCGAAAGGAGCCGGGAGGGACGTCGAGGGTGAGGGCTCCGTAGCCGATGCGGCGGATCTTTTCTACGTGGTGGCCGATCTCTTCGAACATCTTGCGGAGCTGGCGGTTGCGGCCCTCGGTGAGGGTGACTTCGTACCAGGGGTTGTCGCCGGAGCGAACCTGCTCGACTTTGGCGGGGGCGGTGAGAATGCGGTCGCGGCGGCCGGTGGAGCGGGTGTCGGCGAGGCGGCCGCGGTCGATCATGATACCGCGGCGGAGCTGGTCGATGGCGGCTTCGGTGGGGGCGCCGGAGACCTTGACGAGATAGGTTTTGGAGACGCCGGAGGAAGCCTTGGAAAGCTTGTTGGCGAGGTCGCCGTCGTTGGTCAGGAGGAGGAGGCCTTCGCTGAGGTAGTCGAGGCGGCCGACAGGGTAGAGGCGGGGGAGCCTGGAGTGCTCGCCGGTGACCTTCTTCTGCTTGTCCTGGCCGAGGAGTTGCGTGACGGTGGGACGGTTTTCGGGGTCGTCGGTGGTGGTGACGTAGCCGCGCGGCTTGTTGACCATGAAGTACTTGGTGGGTTCGGGGCCGTGGAGGAGCTTGCCATCGACGCGGATGTGGTCGCGGTGGATATCGGCGCGGGTGCCGAGCTCGGTGACGGTTTGGCCGTTGATCTGGACGCGGCCTTCGAGGATGATGGCTTCGGCGGCGCGGCGGCTGGCGATGCCGGCGTGGGCGAGGATTTTTTGTAACCGCTCGCCGGAGGGGGCTTCAGGGGTGGGGACGTCTTTCCTGGGGGTGGACATGGTGCCTGCTTTCCGTCCGCGGTGCGTCGCGCGGTCGTGGGGATGCATTCAGTGTACGCGGGGTGAGGGATAGAGCTCACGCAGAGGGCGCGTAGTTCGCCACGAGTTCCGGTGCGGCTACGGTTTCAAGAGGGCCTAGTCTTTGGCGTCGAGGGGGATGTTGTGGGTCTGGGCGATCTTTTGGAGGATCTGGTAGTCCTGATTGAGGACGGGGTCGTCGGCCTTGGTTACTTTTTGGATGTAGGGGCTGGAGGCGGACTCGTTGCGCTTGAACTGCTTGAGCGTGTGTTGCTGCTCTTTGGCCATGATCTGCATGTAGGCGGCGTCGAAGTCGGTACCGGAGAGTTGGTCGAGTTTCGCTAGCTCTTCCCGCTCTTTTTTGGAGGGCTTCTGATCGGGGCTGATTTGCAGGTGCTTGGCGAGCGGCGTGAGCTGGGTGGTGAGCTGGGTATGAATCTGGATCATGCGCTGGCTGAACTCTTTGACGTCGCCACTGGACGCTTTCTGCTGGGCTAGCTGGCTGGCCTGGACCTGCACCTGGTTGCTCTTGAGGGTGTCTTCGACGAAGGACTGATCGGCGAAGTTTGGGGTGGAGTTGTTGTTGGAGGTCATGCCGCCATCGGGGCCACCTGCGGGCTGGACAGTGTCCTGCGGCTGGCTGGGTTGCTGCGTCGCGGGTCTCTGCGCGAGCGCGGTTGTGCCGGCGAAGAGCAGAGCTGCGAGAAGAGAGATCTGGGTGAGTCGGATGGTCATGCAACGTGCCTCCTGTGAGGTGAGGGATGGGATGACGGGAGCGGAGGGGCGGCTTGTCGCGTCGTCGGAGGCCGGGACGTGCCGGGATGCGCAGGCCGCGGCGGGGTCATCAGCCTAGGTTCGATGCAGGAGGTGGAGGGGGTCGTTGTACTTTTGGCGGGGGTGAGGCGGATTTCGAGCACGCTTCGCGGGCGTTCGATGGGATGAAGCCAGCAGAGAGCTTAGCGAAGCGTGCTGCGGGGTGGGTTAGTCGCGGCGGCCGCCGGAGAAGATCTGGGTTAGGGCCAGGAAGATGTTGATGCCGTCGAGGTAGATGCTGAGGGCGAGCTCGACGGGAGTGGCGCCGTCGCCGCCCTTGTGGATGCGCATGAAGTCGACGACTACGAGGACGCTGAAGATGGCGAGTGTGGCGTAGGAGTAGAAGGTGGGATTGATGAAGTGGAAGAACATGCCCAGGACACCGGCGATGACCAGCGCGATGAGGCCGGCGAAGGCGTAGTTCTGGACGCGGCGGTAGTCGAAGGTGAAGATCTGCGCTGCCATGCCGATGATGGCCATGCCGACGGCCGTGGTGAGCGCGGCGTTGAAGACGGCGTTGGTGTGGCCGGTGTGGAGCAGTTGATTGATCCAGGGGCTAATCTCAAAGCCCATGGCGAGAGCCAGAAGGAGGAAGAGGCTGAACGAGACGAGCGTGTTGTTGCGCGTGGCGCGGATGGCGAAGATGAGCCCGAAGGTGGCAATGACGCAGAGCCAGAAAGCCGGACCGGCGAAGTACGGCGGGGCGATGTATACGCCGATGGCCGAGACGAAGAAGCCGAGAGAGGAGATGACCAGCACCCGGCTGAGCAGAGAGGAGCTGCTGCGGGACTGAATGACGCCGCCGACGCGGTCGAAGGGCTGGACGCGGTCGCGTGCATTGTTGGTAGCGTCAATGATGATCGGGTTGTTGCGCGTGTCGCGGGGTTCCATGGCGTGCCTCGTTGTTCAGTGGTACGAGCTTAATCCTACGCTCAAGAATTAGACGTGTGCGGGGAGAGCGGGTCATCGGTCGCACAGGTATTCGATGCGCGGAGGTGCGAAGCGGATGGGGAATCAGGGAATTGAAGGGTCAGGCTTCGGGCTCGGGGGGCGCATCCGGAGTGGGTTCTGACCCGGGTTCCTGCGGCGGCTCCTCGCCGGCTTCGGAGATGGACTCGGGCTCGGAGGTGGGGACGTCGGGCTCGGTGTCTTCTGTGGGCTCGGAATGCTGGATGGGCTGGAGGTTGTGGCCTTCGAGCTCGGCTGGGTCGGAGCTGGCTCCATCGCCGGGGGTGGGGGCCTCGTTGCCGGGTTCGGCTTCGGGGTGCTCCATGTGGATCTCTTCCTGGGCTTCGGGTTCCAGTGGTTGGTCTAAGAGCGTTTCATTGAGTTCGCCGGCCATCTTTTCGAACTCTTCGATGGAGGGGAGCTCGTTGATGTCCTTGAGGCCGAAGCGGAGGAGGAAGTCTTTGGTGGTTTTGTAGAGGATGGGCCGGCCGATGACCTGCTTGCGGCCGGCGGTGGTGACGAGCTTGCGGGTGAGGAGCGAGCCGAGGACACCGGCGGAGTCGACGCCACGGATCTCGGAGACCTCGGGGGCGGTGACGGGCTGTTTGTAGGCGACGACGGCGAGGGTCTCGAGCGCCTGGAGGGAGAGCTTTAGGGGCGGCTTGAGGGATTTAACGAAGCCGCGGACGGCGTCGTGGTACTCGGGCTTGGTGGCCAGGCGAAAGCCGCCGGCGACCTCGCGGATCTCGAGGCCGCGGTCGCCGTTGGCGTAGTCGGCGATGAGCTGGTCGAGGAGGGAGCGGAAGTAGTCGCGGAGCTTGCGGGCGGCTTCTTTCTGGTTGGCCTCGGAGGGTTTGGGGGCTTCGGGTTCGTTGGCTTCGACGGGCTCGGTTGACGGTAGTTCCGGGGTCACAGAAGCGGGACCCGGGGCACCCGATTCGGTGGCGGGCTCGGCGTCTTCGAGGACTTCGGCGTTGAGGGCGTCCGCGTCGGGGGTGTCGGGGTCGAGGGTGGGGTTGGGCTCGGTGGCGTCGGCGTCGGCTTCGTCGGCTTGCTGGAGGGCGAGGGTGTGCTGCTGGGCGGCGATGGCGTCTAGTTCTGCCTGACCCTCCTGGCCTAGGAGGCCGGTGAGTTGGGCGAGCGTGACGGGCTCTTCGGACGCGTAGATGACGGCTTCGATCTTGGCTTTGAGACTCATGGATGCAGAGTTGAGTGTATCAACCTCGCGGCGGGATGCAGGCGTGCAAGGGCGCTGCGGGTTTCGGTTCGTGGGCTGTGGATTAGCGGGCCAGGATGTTGAAAAGGTAGAAGAGACCGCCGGAGAGGAGGGCGGCGGCGGGGAGGGTGAAGACCCAGGCCATGGCGATGTTGCGGATGGTGTTCCACTGCAGGCCACTGCCGTTAGCAGTCATGGTGCCGGCGATACCGGAGTTGAGGACGTGGGTGGTGCTGACGGGTAGGCCGTAGGTGTCGGCTACGAGGATGGTACACATGGCTACGAGTTGGGCCGCTGCGCCTTGCGCGTAGGTGAGGTGGGTCTTGCCGATCTTTTCGCCTACCGTGATGACGATGCGCTTCCAGCCAACCATGGTGCCGAGACCCAGGGCCAGGGCTACGGCGACTTTGACCCAGGTGGGGATGAAGCGGATGGAGCGGTCGAGGAGGCTGCGGTAGGCGGTGAGGGTGGCGGTGTCGGCGGAGGCTGGATGCGGGGCGTGCGCGGCGGCGGGGAGCAGGCGAAGGGTCTCACTGACGAGGTACATCTGGTTGCGCACGGTGGACTGCATGGCTGGAGGGACGGTGGCGAGCGAGCCTACGGAAGCGACTTCGTCGCGGAGGGTATTGATTTGGAACTCGAGCGCTGGGAGGACGGCGGGGTCGTAGGTTTTGGTGGAGAGGAAGTGCTGGAGCTCGGCGTCGGCGGAGGTAGAGAGTGGGATGGTTGGGCCTGCGTAGTGGCTGAGGGCGGTGGAGGCCTGGGTGGAGATTGCGGCGAAGTTCTGGGTGTCGGCGAGGCTGACGTGGTGGTTGAGCGCGAAGGCGGTGGGGACGGTGCCGACGAGGATGAGCATGATGAGGCCCATGCCCTTTTGGCCGTCGTTAGAGCCGTGCGCGTAGGAGACGCCGCCGCAGGTGAGAACCAGGAGGGCGCGGATGTAGAAGGGCGGCGGAGCGGTGCCTTCGGGCTCCTTGTAGAGGCGGGGATCGCGCGCGGCGAACTTGAAGAGGATGAGAACCAGGCCGGCGAAGACAAAACCAATGACGGGGGAGATGAGCAGGGCTTCGAGAACTTTTTTGATCTGGTTCCAGTCGAGCGCGGCGCGGTTGCCCTGCGTGAACTGATAGGCGAGGGCTACGCCGAGGATGGAGCCGATCATGGTGTGGGAGCTTGAGACAGGGAGGGCGCGCCACCAGGTGGCGAGATTCCAGACGATGGCCGCGATGAGCACGGCGAAGACCATGGAGAAGCCGGAGCCGTGGCTGATCTTGAGCAGGAGCTCGACGGGGAGGAGGCCGATGATGGCGAAGGCTACGGCGCCCGAGCTGAGAAGGACACCGACGAAGTTGAGGACGCCGGAGTAGACGACCGCGATGTGCGGGTCGAGGGAGTGGGTGTAGATGACGGTGGCGACGGCGTTGGCAGTGTCGAGGAAGCCGTTGACGAACTCGAAGCCGAGGGCAATGAGGAGAGCCACGCCGAGGAGGACGAAGGGGAAGATGGAGGCGGGGTGAACGGTGGAGAGGTCGGTGGAGAGCTTGTCGGCGATGTAGGCGAGGCCGCCGATGAGAAGGACCGCGAAGGCGATGACTCCGGCTTTGCCGGGAGAGGACGCGGCTAGCTTCGCGTCGAGGAGGGAGGCTTGTCTGGATGCGGGACTGGATTTGGGCTTGGAGCTTGCGGCTTGAGGGCTGAGTACTGGCGTGGCCATTGAGGTGGTCTTAGCTCACTTGGGAGTGAACGCGGAGCGCGGCAAGCTGCTGGGGTGAGGGTTTCATGAATAAGGTGTTACGGATTTGTTACAGACCCTCTAAGAGTCTAACCCCGACTGGATGCCACCGGGAGCTCCGCAGTGGCGAAACGTTGAATTTTGCGCGTCATCGCGCGGTTGGGCCGCTGTCGTGGGGCGAAAGGACGAAAACCGCGAGGAGGGCAGGGGTTTGGTGTGCAAAGGCCTTATGGATGGTGTGGATTAGCGGGCGAGCATGTTGAAAAGGTAGTCGAGGACAACGGGGAGGTCGACCGATTTGGATGGAGGGGTTGGGCTGGGCGAGGGGCTCGCGGAGGTCTCGGTTGGTGGAATTTGGAGGGCGCTCGGTGCGGGGGAAGAAAGTTCCGCCGCGCCCGCTGCTTTGGGTTAGGCTGGGGTATCTTTCACCGTGTTACCGGGCCCCGAACAACACTTCTCCCGAGGGGCAACTTCTTGCAAATTCATACAAGAGCAACCTGGCGTGCGCGCGACGATCGCAGGGCTGCGGCTGTCTGGCTGGGGATCTTCTGGATCTTCATGGGATTTGGGTTTGGGTTCGACTTGCATAACTATCTGCATGAGTCGCCGGCGGTGCCTTTCATTGTGCATGTGCATGCGATGATGGCGACACTTTGGCTGTTGATTGTGACGGCGCTGGTGCTGCTGGTGGAGTTCGACAATGTGAAGCTGCATCGGAGGCTGGGGTGGTTTGCGGCGTACGTTGCGGTGCTGATGGTGGTGCTGCCGCCGTGGGCGCAGGTGGCGTGGCAGGCGGTGAATCTGCATACGCCGGGGGCGCTGCCGCCGGAGTTTCTTTCGATCGCATTTAGCGGCGTGCTTTGTTTTGCGATCTTGTTTCCATGGGGGGTGATGCTGCGCAGCAATACGGCGGCGCACCGGCGCGTGATGATCTTGTCGACGATTGCGATGGCGGATGCGGGATTTGCGCGGATGCTGGGGTTGTTTGTGCCCGCTCAGACGACGTGGCTGGGGCAGTACTTTTTTTATTACGGCGGCGCGTGGACCATCATGCTGTCGATGTTTTTGTGGGACTGGTACAAGGGGCGGGTAATGCGGCAGTTCCTGGTGGGCGCGGGGTTGATTGTGGCGGTGGAGGTGGTTGCGAATACGTTGTTCTTCAATGCGGGGTGGCAGGCGTTTGCGCGGCATTGGGTAGGGGCGCTGGCGCGGCGGTCGTAAGGGTCCTGTGATGGTGCGGGCGCGTGCCAGAGGGAACTGCGGGTCTCTCCACTGCGCAGGACAAAGAGCCGTCCTGCTCCGGTCGAGATGACAACTCTATGGGGAGGCCGCGCTAGTTGGCGGGGATGTGGTCGTAGGTGGTGGGCCAGTTGGCCAGGAGTTTGTTGATGACGGCGGAGCCACAGAGGTAGGCGGATTCGAGGGCGAGGCGGGCGCCGATGTAGGGGGCGGAGATGGATTCGGCGGCGGCGTGGCCAGGGCGTTCCTCGGAATAATTGGAAGCGGTGCGGAGGACGAGGACGCGGTTGGGGTCGACGCGGTGCATGTTGCCGAGGCGCTCAATGGCGTTCATGAAGCCGGCGTCTTCCATCTCGGTGGTGGTGAAGGTGCCGCGGCCGTCGGTGAAGAGACGGACCCAGTCGCGGGCGTACTGGGTCATGATGTTGCCGTGCCAGTAGTAGTCGCTGGCGAAGGTGGCGCCGATGAGGACGAAGGGCGGACGGCGGGCGGCGGGGTCGTGGGTGAAGCCGGCGCGGAAGGCGGCTACTTTGGGGTCGTCGCCGAGGTGGAGGTTTTTGGTCTGGTTGTAGGCCCAGGCGGTGAGGGTGGGGTTGACGGTGTAGAGGTTGGAGCGGGTCCAGGTGGTGGTGGTGAGGGCGTGGGCGTCGGGACGGGTGGCTCCGGAGGGGAAGATGCCGTAGGGCCAGTCTTTGGGAGCCTCGCGGGGGTCGATCTCCCGGGCTACGTCGTTGACGACGTAGTTGGCCCACGCGGCGGAACCGATAGACGCGATCTTGGGGTCGACGCCCGCGATGCCGTTGATGAGGATGTAGGCGTGGGTGAGGTCGAAGCGGGGGTCGAGGCCTAGGGCCATCATAGAGGCGGTGGAGTTCACGAGGGTGGTGCCGCTGACGATGCCGAGGATGGTGTGTTGCGGGTTGGTGCGGATGGGGTGGGTGCCGCTGGGGTCGTTGGCGTCGAGTGGGCCGCCGGGGAAGGGGAGGGTCTCGGAGAGGTGCTCGCGCTCGACCCAGAACTGGAACTCGCCGGGGACGTCGCCGGTGTCGTGGCCGACCTCGAAGGTGGTGACGATGACGGCGCGGATGGGCCAGGGGTGTTGCGGGGTCTGGGCGTTGGAGATGGGTAGGAGAACTGCGAGGGCGGAGACGGCTAGGGCTAGGATGCGTGGGCGCATGGCGGGCTCCGGGGAGAGTGATGGGGTGAGGAGAGTCTAGGGTAACGCAGGTGGGAGAGTTACGGGTTGGTGGTGGTCTTTCTAAGCAAGGGCTCGGCAACTACCATGCGTGCAAAGTCCTCGCGACAGATGTCCTCGGGCCGTACCGACCTATGTTGAGCCAGGAGATGGCGATGCGACCCATCGCCACGACCGTTCCTGAAAAGCCGCGTCGTCGCAAGCTAAGTCGACGAAGGGGCTACGCGCACACCACGCAAAGCCCCCTTGTCGTCCGCGGAGGACCTAGTTCCCGATCGTGCGGGCCCGCAACTCCACCGCCCCCACCGTCGGCACACCCCCAGCATTGAACAGCGGTCCCTTCGCTGCCAGAAAATCGTCAGCCGCCAGCGCACTGAACGATCCAACGCTATACCCGGTGTACTCCGTAGCCGAGTCCGTCTGCACATCCACTTGCTGGATCGCTGGCCGCTCCCCGGTAAACAATCCCGACAGCCCATTCATCGTTATCAACCCACTCCCGCTATTCACCGTAGCTATCTCGCCCACCACCTGCGACGACTCCAAATACACCGTCCCCGCGGTAAACGCCGGTGCCGACCCCGTCACCAATCCCGACCCAACACTCGCCACCACCTCCTGCCCCGCGATCACGTCTGCGGCACTCGCAAACCCTCCGCCCGTCACCGCCGGATACACCGCCGTCCCCACGCCAAACGTCGCACCCGCCGGCATCGACACGGTCGCCACCTGTCCAGCTGCCAGCCCCGACGCATTCACCTCTCGCTGCACCAGCATCTGCGCCGAGCCGCTCGCCGCACTCAGCACCAGCCCCTTCACCACCTGCGCTCCGCTCGCCCCCGCATACGACAGCGCATTCACACCCAGCGACCCATCGCCCAGCATGCTCAGGTCCGTCGTCACCACCTGCCCCACCGTCACGCATGCCGACGTGTTGCTAGCGCACATCGCCGCCGGATACTTGTACACCGTCGTCCCGCCCGTCGTCAGCACCAGCGAATCGCCAAACGCTGTCGTTACATTGATGGTGCTGCCACTCACGCTGGTCACCGTACCCAGCACATCCGCGATCTCCGCTTGCTGCGCTGCTTTGCTCGCCGCGGGCAACAACGACAGATTCGCCGAGCTCCCATTCGCCAGCGACACCGACAGATCACTCTGCAACAAATCCGGAATACTCAAATCCAGATTCAATCCCGTCGACGAACTCGCCGTCACCGTCAGTGGAAACACGCCATTCGATACCGTCACGCTCGCCTGGTCCAGCGCCGGCGTGTACGTGCACACAGCGCCTGCCGCGCAGCTCTGTTCATTCAGCGACAGCGTTCCGCTCGTGTTGTTCATCAACGTGACCTGCGGGTTCGCGAGCGTCAGCGTCATGCTCGTGTACGTTCCCGACCCAATCACTTCCGACGCCAGGAACCCCGTGTCACTCGCCAACTGCGCCAGGTCCACCGTCACCGCCCTCGGCAGCAGCGACACATTCCCGGGCTGCAACACCGCACTCGCAATCTGCACCTGGAACGAGAGCACCGTCACTGCAGTCGGCGGCGTGTCGCTCACCGTGAAGTTCACCGTAGCGTCGCCGCTGGTTCCGGATCCGCTTCCAGACCCATCCCCGCTCGCGCTCGCTCCGCACCCTGCCAGCAACAGCAATCCGCCCAGCAGTCCACCCAGAACACCCAGCCTGCATCCCATCGAAACTGTCCGTTGCATCGTCATACTTCCTCCATGCGCGTCATCGATCTCGCGCTACACCCCCACTTCTACCAGCGTTCGCGCACCGCGAATGTAAGGAAGTGCATGGATCAGCTGACCAACCATCTACCCCTGCTGATACAAAGGCGAGAGAAAGAACATCATCGTCGCGCGGCGCCACCTCACCGCAATCAAGCGCGCACCAGGGAAGAAAGAAGAGACGCTCCTCGTAGAGTGCCTGGAATCGTATTTACTGTGTTAATTTCGTTGCAATTGGACACGTCTGCGACGGTAGCGAGCGCAGGTCCCGATCGGGTGTCGCCCATCCGGAAGTTTTCACTCTGCGTTTGGCGTGCTTCTTTTAGGTTTGTCCTTAGGGTTAGGACCAGTCGTCGCGGATGGCGGCTTGTTCGGTGATTACCTGGTCGAAGCGGTCGGATTTTTTTACCATGATGTCGCCGAAGTGTTCGCCCTGGCGGAGCAGGATGGCTTGCAGGCGGACTAGCTCCAGCATGGCTAAGAAGGTGCAGATGACGGCGCGCTCGCTCTTAATGTTGTGGAGGAGGCGACGCAGGCTGATGGGCTTGTCTTCCATGATCAGCCGCTGCTTGACGAAGTTGATCATCTGCGCGACGGTGACCGTTTCTTCGTCGATGCGGTGGACGGGGCGGTTGCGCAGGCGGTTGAGGATGTCCTGGAAGACGCGGACCAGGTCTACGGTGTCGGCGTCGATCTCGCGTTCGGTTTCTACGGAGTCGAGGCCCTCGTCGTGGAGGAAGTTTCTGAGGCCGGGTTGGGTCCAGGTGGCTTCTTCGAGGACTTGTTTTTGTTGCAGCATTTGCGCGGCGGCCTTGAAGCGCTCGTGCTCAAGGAGGCGCTCTACCAACTCGCGGCGCGGGTCTTCGGATTCCGACTCGGAGGTGAGAGGGTCGCGCGGGAGGAGCATGCGGGACTTGATGTGGATGAGGAGCGAGGCGACGTAGATGAACTCGCCGGCGGCGTCGACGTCGGTGTCCTTGAGGTGGTGGGTGTACTCGAGGAACTGCGCGGTAATTTTCGCGATGGGGATGTCGTAGATGTCGATGTTCTGCTTGCGGATGAGGTCGAGCAGAAGGTCGAGGGGGCCGTCGTAGACCTGGCCTACGGTGATGCTGAAGGGGGATTGCGAGGCTTCGTCTTTGGATTTGTCGCGGTCGGGGCGCTTGGGTTGGGGCGGTGGGGCGATCGGGGGGTGTTCGAGGGCAAAGGGGGCGTGGGGGGTGGGGGTGTTGTCGTCGGGGGGTTGTTGTTCGGCGGAGTCTGGGGTCGGGGCTTCTGGGGTGGAAATGGTTGGAGCGGTGTCGGCGGGATTGGCGGCGTCGGGGTCCTTCGACTGCGGGCTTCGCCCTTCGCTCAGGATGACAGAGTTGTTTGGGGGCTCGGGATTTTGCTGCGCGAGCTCTTCCTGCGCGGAAGTTTCCTTTTGCGGATCGAGGTTGGTTTCTTCGCTCATGCTTAGGCGATTCCCATGGCTTGCTTGATCTCTTCGAGGGTTTGGTTGGCGCGCTTGGCGGCGCGGTCCTTGCCGTTTAAGAGAACGTCTTTGACTACGCTGGGGCGGCGGCTTAGGTCTTCGCGGCGCTCGCGGATGGGGGCGATGGTTTTTACGATGGCGTCGGCTACCCAGCTCTTGCATTCGATACAGCCGATGCTGGCGCTGCGGCAGCCGGCGGCGGCTTCCTGCTGGACGGCTTCGGTGGAGAAGACTTTGTGGAGGTCGAAGACGGGGCAGACGTCGGGGTTGCCGGGATCGTCGCGGCGGATGCGCGCGGGGTCGGTGACCATGGTTTTTAGTTTGGCGCGGATGCTCTCGTCGGACTCGGAGAGCTCGATGTGGTTCTTGTAGGACTTGGACATCTTGCGGCCGTCGAGGCCGGGGAGCTTGGGGCTTGGGGTGAGGAGGACTTGCGGCTCGGGGAGGATCTCTTTGCGGCCGAAGGGGGAGATTTTTTTGGTCTGGCTGGCGGCTTCGAAGAGCTGGCGGGGGCTGAAGTCAGTGCGGGTGGATCCTTGCGGTTCGCCGGCCAGCTTGCGGGCCTTTTCGAGGATGGCGGGGAGCTCCCAGGGGGCGGCTTCGGGTGAGGTGTAGAAGTCGCCGGGGTAGAGGGCGTTGAAGCGGCGGGCTACCTCGCGGGTGAGCTCGACGTGGGCTACCTGGTCGGCGCCTACGGGGACGAAGTCGGGCTTGTAGAGGAGGATGTCGGCGGCCTGGAGGAGAGGGTAGCCGAGGAAGCCGTAGGTGGCGAGGTCTTTTTCGCGGAGCTGTTCTTGTTGATCTTTGTAGGTGGGGACGCGCTCGAGCCAACCTAGGGGGGTGAACATGCCGAAGAGGAGGCAGAGCTCGGCGTGGGCGGGGACGTCGGACTGCTTGAAGATGACGCAGCGGCCGGGATCGAGGCCGGCGGAGAGGAAGTCGAGCGTGATCTCAATGTTGTTCTGCTGGACGTCGCCGGGGTCGGCGTAGTCGGTGGTGAGGGCGTGGTAGTCGGCGATGAAGAAGTAGCAGTCGTAGTCCTGCTGGAGGTGGACCCAGTTGTAGAGGGCTCCCATGTAGTTGCCGAGGTGCAGGCGGCCGGTGGGGCGCATGCCGGAGAGGACGCGGGGGCGGGGGGTCGAGCGTGAGGTTGCTGTGGTCATGAGTCGAACTTCAAGGATACATTGTGGAGCGGGTGGGTTCTCGGTTCTCAGTTCTCAGTTCTCGGTTCTCAGTTGTCAGTTTCTGGTTGTCAGGCGGTTAGGACGCGGGCTATGGCGAAGCCGTCGTGGCCTTTGCTGCCTACGGTTTGGATGGCCGTTGCGGAGAGGTGGGGGTTGGCGGCCAGGTCGGCAAGGAATTGGCGGACGCCCTGGGTGTTGATGTCGGTGGAGTTGGGGTCGGCTGCGTCGCCTTCGCGGATGACATTGTCGGCGAGGATGAGGGTGCCGCGGCGCGAGAGTTTGAGGGCAGCGGCGAGGTACTTGGGATAGCTGACTTTGTCTGCGTCGATGAAGATGAGGTCGAAGGGGGCGACGTGCTCGTCGTGGAGTTTGGTGAGGGAGTCGAGCGCGGGGCCGATGCGGAGCTCGACGAGGTGAGCGAGGCCGGCGTGAGCGACGTTGGCGAGGGCGATTTCGGCGTGGTGGGGGTCGAGCTCGAGTGTGACGAGCTGGCCGCCGGGAGGGAGCGCGCGGGCGAGGCAGATGGTGCTGTAGCCGCCAAGGGTACCGATCTCGAGGATGCGGCGGGCGGATTGGGTTTCGGCGAGGAGGGTGAGGAGCTTGCCCTGGTTGGGCGCGACGTCGATGGAAGGAAGGCTGGCAGCGGTGTTGGCGGCGAGCGCGGCTTCTAGCTGGGGGTCGGAGGGGTGGAGGGTGTCGTTGAGATAGCTATCGACACGGGTCCAGAGGGCTTCGTGTTTGCAAGGCATAGTGGGAGGGCCTCGGGGTTGCTGGGGTTATTTCGTTGGGGTTTACAGGCTGAAGAGGAGGAGCTTGAAGATGCCCATGATGGGCAGGAAGAAGATCTCGATCACGTAGAAGCCGAGGAAGAAGAAGGCGATCATGAAAAACAAGCTGTAGCGCTGGAAGGCCTGGGCGGCGTTGTAAGGGAGGTAATGTGTGAGAATCTTGCCGCCATCGAGGAAGGGGAGGGGGACGAGGTTGAAGACAAAGAGGAGGAGATTGACCAGGATGCAGTAGTAGAGGAAGAGGATGAGAGGAAAGATGCCGGGAAGGCCCTGGGTGCCGAGGCTGAAGTTGCGCATGGCCAACTCGGAGGCGACGACAAGGGAGTACAAAGAGCCCTGGACCGTGTGGCGCACGATGATGAGCGCGAGGAGAGCGACGACGGCGGCGATAAGTTGGGCGGCCGGGCCGGCGAGGGTGGCAATCATCTCGTCGCGGGAGGGGTTGCGGAAGTTGCGCGGCGTAAAGGTGATGGGCTTGCCCCAGCCGAGGACAAGCGGGCTTTGGTAGATGAAAATGACGGGGAAGACGACCATGCCGAGGAGGTCGAAGTGGCGGGCGGGATTCATGGTGAGGCGGCCCATCATGCGGGCGGTGGGGTCGCCGAGCCGGTTGGCGGCCCAGGCTTGCGCGCAGTCGTGAAGGGAGATGGAGAGAACCATGACGACCAGCTCAAAGACGATTAGCGCAACGATCAACGGCATGGAATTAGTTTACGGGAGGGAGCGGCGGCCGGTGGCGTGGCGAAGGGTTTGGGGGAGGGTATAGACTCTTCGCATCGATGTCACCGGGACTGCCTGGGGCGAAGCTGCACTGCAGCATGTTCCCAATGCAGGCGGACTCGAGGGCAAACGAAAGCGGAGACAGCGAGAGCTGTCTCCGCTTTGTATTGCCGCCCATGGTTGTGGAGCGGGGAAGCCGAGTAGGGGGGAGGGTAGCTACTCGGCGTTGGGAATGGTGCCAGTGGTGGTGACGCCGGCGGTGATGACGGAGTTGTAGCTGCCGTTTGCCGTCGAGAAGCTGAAGCCGGCGCTTTGTGCGGCGCTGGAGGACAGGAACGGAGCGAGCGCGGTGGCAGCCGTGGTGGAAGTTCCACCCACGCCGACGATGAGGCCGGTGAGGCTGGCGTCGCTCTCATAGTTGACGTTGTTCGCCGGGATGAGGTTGGTGGCGGCGAAGGTGGGGTTGGCGATGGTGACGGAGGGGATGGCGCGGATGAGGGCGCGGTGTTCCGACTCGACGCCGAGGATGGACGCGGCGACCTTGGCGTAGAGGATGAGGTCGGCCTGGCTGTAGTTGCTGCCGCTCATGGCGGGGTTGGCCTGCGTGGAGCTGAAGCCGTTATAGCCGGCGGCCATGGAGGCGAACTCTTCGACGGCAGTCATGTAGGCGCCGATGAAGGCGGTCTCGAGTGCGAGCAGGAGAGGGAGGAAGTTGGTGAGGTTGTCGAAAGTACCCGTGGGGTAGTAGAAGGTGGCGGGAACGCCGGCGCCTACGTCGCCACTGCCGCTGCTGGCGAGTCCGAGGAGCGTGCGCAGGAGCTGCGCGTGCTGGACTTCTTCGAGGAGCGCGCCCTGAAGATAGGCGACGTTGACCTGGCTGCCGCTGGCGGAGACGTTGGTGGCGGTGCCGCCGGGACCTGCGAGGTTGGGATCTTGAATGACGCCGCCGATGAGAGCGTTGTAGTAGGTGGTGATGGCGAGATCTTCGGCGATGAGCGCCGCGGTGAAGATCTGCGTGGCGGTGTCAGTGGTTGCGGCCGCGCCCACGATGGTGGTGGTGCCCATGCTGCCGCTGTTGCTGCAACCGATGAGGGCAGCCGCTGCAGCGCCTACGCCTACGGCTCCTGCTCCGGCGAGAAAAGCGCGGCGGTTGACTACGCTGTCGATCATCTCTTGAGTTACTTTGCCTACTGCCATGGTGATCTCCTGATGGATGGTTTTGCTGGTGTGGATGAAAGACCTGGCCGTTCGAATGCGGTGGAAGAAAACACAGAGCCGCGGACGCTTTGAACGGTCTTCAAAGACGGAAAAACGCTACGAGAAGAGTGGGTTCTCCGGTGCTGATTGTCGGAGGCGTGCATCGTTTTGCGAAGCCTGGCCGCGGCGGGTTGACTGCGGCGATCGCCAGCACTTGCTACTGCATTGCTTCGTCAGGAGAACGAGCAGATCTGCCTGACGGATTGGTTGTGTGACGATGTTTCTTCGACAGTAACGGAACAGGCACGGCAGCAGGTACGACAAGATAGCTCATGGCGTAGGATGCGGGCGCTCGGCGAGGGGATGGTTCGACGGAGAGGGCGCTACTCGATGGCGAAGACGGCGTAGACCGTGGCGGAGCGGGTGATGCGGTCGGGGGAGATGGCCAGGGGTTTGACCTCGGGCGCGGGAGGGGGGGCCATCATCGCGTTGAACCGCGCCCGCTTGTCGAAACCGATTCCGTTGATAGGCGGGGTTTGGTTGCTGGCGTAGAGGAGGGAGCCTAGTTTGGTGTTGAGGCCCTGGGCCATCTGGTTGGCGATTTCTCTTGCGTGGTGGAGGGCCTTGGCGGCGGCTTCGGCTTGAAGCGCGTCGTCGTTCTTAAGTTGCCAGTCGATGTTGCCGCTGTTGTTGGCGCCGTTGGTGATGGCGAGATGGAGGAGGTTGGCGGCGTCGGCTGCGGGGACGGTGACGCGCCAGCTCTGGGAGAACTGGAAGCGCATGCCGTCTTTGTAGCGGCGTGCGTCGTCTCCGTTGCCGGGGTTGATGGCGGAGAGATTTTGTTCGTCGCTCTGGATGGCGTCCTTCTTGACGCCGGAGGTGGTGATGGCGGAGATGATGGCGTTGGAGGTCTTGCTGGCGTCGGCGTAGGTGCTGTCCTGATCTTTGCCGTAGGTGTTGAAGCCGATGGTGACGACGGCGGTGTCGGCGGGAGCTTCGGCGTCGGCGCTGGTGGTGATGGCGATGGTCTTGTTGTCTTTGCTGATCTGAATCTGTTGAGCGGTTAGAGGAAGAACCGCGATGCAGAGGGTCGAAATGGCGGCGAGGTGGAGCAGGGGCATGGGCGGGCGTCCTTGTTGCGGTGCGGCGATTTGGAGAAGCTATTCGTCTTCTTTGGTTTCGAGCAGGTCGGCGAAGGTCTCTTTGTGCTTGGGACGGGCGGTGATCTTGTCCTTGATGGTGGGCAGCGGGTGTGAGGGCGGAGGTGTGCCGAGGCGCTCGCGGGAGTTGGCTTTGACGGCCTTGGTGGAGGAGAACACTTCTTTCTTTGCCTTCGGCTTGTGCTTCGATGTGGGCATGGGGTGGGAGTCTCCTGTGTGATAAACAGCCTACTCCGGGTGGGGGCCCGGGCTGAAGGGTTTGACGGAGAAAATTCGCAGAGGTGGGTAGGAGCTGGTGGAGGGTGGAGGCGTATCCTGTGAGCAGGTCGAACGCGCGTGTGTAGACCGAGTTTGAAGAGCAGAGGGGTACCGATGGAAGAGCGCGACTTCTTCGACGAAGTGACGGAGCAGAAGATCCACACGATGGTGTGTCCGCACTGTGGGCAGCCGGGCGAGTATCAACTGAGCTGGCTGGTGCGACGGAAGCGGCCGCAGGTGCCGCGCGGCGCGGACGACATGGACCGCGCGAAGTTTGCCAAGGCGCGCAGCTACATGGTGCGGCGGGACGATTTGGTGGGGTGCAAGAATATTCGCTGCCGCAAGCGGTTTGAGGTGGTGGGGATCCAGTCGGTCGCCGACCTGCAGGAGGTTGCGGTGGGCACGGCGGAGAATCGCGCGGAGCGGATTCGCGCGGCGTTTGGGCGGCGAACGCTGGGGTAGGTTCGCCGGCGCAGAAGGCCCGCGGAGGGACGCGGGCTAGCGCGTGTGCAGTTGCTGAAGCAGTTGCAGGTAGTGGACGACGTCGTCGCGGGAGAGCATCCCGACGAAGTCGCTGCCCTGCATGACGGGCATTTGGTTGATGCCGTCGCGACCCATTTTTTCGAGGGCGGTGGAGAGCTCGGCGTCGGGTGAGGTGGTGCTGAGCTTGTTGATGGGGATCATGGCCTCGCCTGCGGTGGTGGTGGGCCATGCGGTCTCGGGAATGATTTTGATGCTGTGCAGGGTGAGCATGCCGAGGACTTCGTCGTGCTGCTGGACGAGGAAGCAGCGGCGACCGTGGCGGAGGACCTGCTGATCGATGATGTCTTGAAGGGGTGCGCCGGCGGGGACGCGGAGGCAGTCGTTGCCGATGGCCTCCGAGACTTTGTGGCCGGCGAGGAGGTTGTTGAGGAGCTGCTGCTGCACCTGCGAGGCGGCAGCGCTTTCCAGGAACCAGCCGATGAAGGCTGTCCAGAGTCCGTTGAAGAGCTGGCCTTTGAGGGCGATCCAGACGCCAACCAGAATGAAGAGGAATCCGAAGAAGCGGCCGACGTTAGCGGCGATAAGTGTGGCGCGGCGGACGTCGCCGATCCATCCCCAGACGATGGCGCGAAAGACGCGGCCGCCGTCGAGTGGGAAGCCGGGGATGAGATTGAAGAGTCCGAGCACCAAGTTGATGTAGGCGAGATATTTGGCGACGGCAAGAGCGGGCGCGACATGCGTGAGCAGAGGCTGTATCAGAAAGAAGATGGCGGCGAGCGCAAAGCTGGCGAGGGGTCCGACGATGGCAACGAAGAACTCGGTGGAAGGACGTGTAGGGTCTTCGGCGATTTGGGAGACGCCGCCAAAGATGAAGAGCGTGATGCGGCGGACAGGGATCTTGTAGTGAATGGCGACGGCGGAGTGCGCGAGCTCGTGGAGAACGATGCTGACGAAGAAGAGGAGGGCGGTGGCCGCGCCCATCAGCCAGAACTCCGCGCGTGGCGCGCCCTTGAGCTCGGCAGGATAGTAGCCGACGGCGAGCAGCCAGGTAACCAGGCCGAAGATCAGGAACCAGGAGTAGTCGACGTCGATGGGGATGCCAAGGATGCGGCCGATGGGAATGGTATGGCGAAACATGGCTTCCCTCTTACGTGCACGGGAGAGACGGTTATGCGGGCTTGAACTCCAGCGGACAAAGAATGTTCACCGGGAAACCCGGCTACTCGACAAGGAGGATGGATCCGGGGTAGGCCTCGTGGGTGTGATGCTGGATTGCGGGCACATGGTTGCGTCGGCTGGATCGCGTGGTTTCGCGGAGATGGCGATCTGTGATTTAATGCGGGGAGCGTGGGTTGAAGACACTACGCGCAGTTTGCAGCAGGAGACAAAGCCGCATGGCCAACATGTTGATCCCCGTGGAAGAGCGTCATCTGACGCCGGAGCAGGTGGACTTGATCGATCGGCGGCGCCGTCGCGGGCAGTTGCTGCTGGTGATTGGCTTCCAGACGTTCATCATTGGAACGATTGTGACGCTGTGGAGCGGACAGGACTTTACGTACTCGCCGGGCTGGATTCATCCGCTTGGGTATTGGAATGTGTTCCTGTACCTGACGTCGCTGGTGTGCTTTGTGTGGGGCGTCCGGCTGCGGCGTGGTCTGAATGAGTTTTTCAGCTACTAAGCGACTTTTGGTTTGAGGAGACGGCGGGCTTCGGCTCGCCGTTTTCGTTTGGGTGCGCGTCACGGCAAGTTGAGGGGCAGGTCTGCTATCGTGGCGTCGCCGGATGTTTGGAGGCAGGCGTGGTTGCTGGTGCGATGGTGATGGCTAGCGTGCGGTTGGCGGAGCCGATGGCGTTTGGGGTGGGCGAGAAGCTGCTGCTGGCGGCGTTGATTGCTGCTTCGGCGGGCGTGTTTGCTTGGCGACTGGCGCCGATTGCGCGCAACGTGTGGGAATCGAAGAAGGACACGGATTTTTCGCTGCGTCCGGTGGGCGCGCGGGTGTGGAAGTTCTTCTCGGAAGTGCTGTGCCAGGCGAAGGTGATCAAGCAACGGCCGCTGCCAGGGCTGGCGCATGCGTTTGTGTTCTGGGGGTTCCTGGCGTTCGCGCTGGTGACGATGAATCACATTGCGGTGGGATTTGGGGTTGGGTTCTTAAAGTATGCGGGATGGTTCGGAACGTTCTATGTGGCGTTCGCGGCAGTGTGGGCGCTGCTGGTGGCGGTGGGGATTTCGGGGCTGTTTGTAAGGCGGTTTGTGGTGCGGCCGCGGTGGTTGGGCGAGAAGGTTTCGGTGGAGTCGGGCGTAATTGCGGGACTGATCTTTGCGCTGATGGCTACGTATCTGGCGGAGCTGTTTGTTGCCAGTGGAACGGCTGCGGCGCAGGGATTGTGGTGGGCGCACACGCTGGTGCTGCTGGCGTTTCTGCCGATTATTCCGGGGACCAAGCATTTGCATTTGGTGCTGAGCCCGCTGACGGTTTTCTTGAAGCGGCCGGAGTTTTCGCAGCTTCCGAAGCTGGAGGGCGATGAAGACTTTGGGTTGGTCGCGGGCAAGGATCTGACACAGTTGATTGCGCTGCAGGCGTATAGCTGCGTGGAGTGCGGGCGGTGTACGGAGCATTGCCCGGCAGCGACGACGGGGAAGGTTCTTAATCCGAAGGAGATCGTGCTGGGGGTGCGGTCGTATCTGAATGCGAATGGGGCGGGCAGCGAGGTAGAGCTGCTCGATGGTGCGCAACCCGCGCTTTCCATGGAGGCAGCGTTTCAGTGCACGACGTGCGGGAGCTGCGAGTATCAGTGCCCGGTCGGAGTGCAGCATCTGCCTGTGTTGATTGGGCTGCGGTGCGGCGCGGTGAATACCGGGGCGTGGGAGGACCGCCATGGGACGAAGCTTTTTCTGGCGCTGGAGAAACAGGGGAATTCGCTGGGGATGAGTGCGGCGGAGCGCGACAAGTTTATTGCGAAGCAGGAGTTTCCACTCTTTGATGGCACGCAGGAGTACTGCCTTTGGCTGGGGTGCATGGGCAGCTACGATCCGAAGGGGCGCGAGATTGTGGCTGACTTTGCGCGCGTGATGCGGGCGCTGGGCACATCGTTTGGAGTGCTGAAGAAGGAGAAGTGTACTGGGGATCCGGCGCGGCGGTTGGGGAATGACCTGCTGTTTGGTGATCTGGCGGAGCAGGGACTGAAGGCGTTTACGACGGCGGGCGTGAAGAAGATTGTGACGATCTGTCCGCATTGCGTTAGGACGATTGCGACGGATTGGATGGAGTATGGCGTCGCGCCGGAGATTGAGCACCACTCGGAGTTCATGGCGCGACATGCGGACCGGTTGCCGAAGCAGGATGTGGGGGACGTCGTGTATCACGATCCTTGTTATCTGGGGCGGTATCGTGATGTTTACGACGAGCCGCGTGCGGTGGTGGAGACGGCGGGCGAATTGGTGGAGGCAGAACGGCATCGCGAACGGTCGTTCTGCTGCGGAGCTGGAGGCGGGCTGGCGTTTCTGGGTGAGGAGAGTGGGGACCGCGTGAGCCATGTGCGGGCGAAGGAGTTGGTGGCGACGGGCGCGCAGACGATTGGGACGGCTTGTCCTTTTTGTAACTCGATGTTCCGTGATGCCCTGGGTGCGGTAGGTGGTGAGGCTCCGCCGCAGTTGCTGGATATTGCTCAACTTGTGGCGCGCGGGCTGCCGGCGCAGTCGCGGGACGAAGGCGTGAATACCGGTCAAAACTGAACGCGGGTCAAGACGATGTTGCCGCTGGTGCGATAGGCTGGCGTTGGCGCGTTGCGTCTCTATGTGGAGTTGGGAATGAAGATTGTTGTGGCGGTGAAGCAGGTTCCGGAGCGCGATGCGGTGGTCCGCGTGGCCGATGACGGGCGCAGCGTGGATGAGAGTGACGTAGCGTGGACGATGAACGAGCCGGACGCGTACGCGCTCGAAGAGGCGCTGCAGTTGAAGGAGCGCGCGAGTGCCGCAGGTTCAGGAGACAGCGAGGTGGTGGTTCTGTGCGCGGGGCCGGAGCGTGTGCAGAGCACGCTGCGTGAAGCGTTGGCCAAAGGTGCGGACAGGGCGGTTCATGTGGTGACGCCGGAGAACGGTGAGGGATCGTTGGCGGAGAGAGACACGCTGGATGTCGCGCGGCTATTGGCTGAGGCCGTGAAGGGTGAGGCTCCGGACCTGGTGCTGACGGGGTTGCAGTCGGACGATCTGGGCGCGGGGCAGACGGGCGTGGTGATGGCGGAGCTGTTGGGGGTTCCGCATGCGACGCTGGTGTTACAGGTGGAGCTGACGGGTAGCGGAATTAAGGTGAAGCGCGAGTTGGAAGATGGGTGGATGCAGCATGTGGAGATGTCGCTGCCGGCGTTGCTGACGATTCAATCCGGCGGCAATCGGCTGCGCTACGCGACGCTGATGGGCATCAAGCGTGCTCGGCAGAAGGAGATGCGCGAGTCGACGGCTGCGGCTGCTGGCAAGCGTGTGGATGAGGTGGTGAAGGTGTCGTTGCCGGTGCGCACGAAGCAGACAGAGATGCTTACAGGGTCGGCGGATGAGATTGCGGCGAAGCTCGTGGAGAAGCTGAAGTTTGAGGTGAAGGTGCTGTGAAGTGCTGCGCGCACGGCGGGTACGACGTGGGAGTCTTGAGGATTTTGAGAGCTAAGGAGCAATGATGAGCGGCAATGTGTTGGTGGTGATGGAGACCAAGGGCGCAGGCTGGCACCGGATGAGTTTTGAGGCACTGGCTGCAGGGCAGACGCTGGCCGGTGAGTTAGGCGTGGCGTGCTCGGCTGCAGTGCTGGGTGAGAGCTCTGCGATTGCGCCACTCGCCGCGGAGCTGGCGACGAAAAATCTTGACGCAGTGTGGGCGGTGAGCGATGGGCTACTGAAGCAATATACGGCCGATGGATGGGTCGCAGCGCTGGAGCAGTTGATCGAGGAGGCGAAGCCAAAGTTTGTGGTGCTGCCGCATACGTACCAGGTGCGCGACTTTGCGCCCGCGCTGGCGACGCGACTGGGTGAGGTCTTGATTGGCGACGTGACGGCGGTCCAGATTGCGGACGGGCAGAGCGGCCCGCTGTTCTTGCGGCAGTGGATGCAGGGCAAGTTGAATGCGGAGTACAAGCACCGGAGCGAGGGCGGCGTGTGTTTTGTGTCGGTGCAGGCCGGCAGCTTTCGTGCCGATGCGGTGCAGGAGGGTGCGAGTGAGGTGAAGGCATTCGCGCCGAAGCTGGATGCGGCGAAGATTCGTACGAAGCCGGGAGAGGCGTTTCGCGAGGCGGCGCAGACGGTCGATCTTTCGACAGCGCCGGTGATTGTGAGCGTGGGACGCGGGATTGGCGAGCAGGAGAATCTGAAGCTCGTGGAAGAGCTTGCGAGCGCACTGGGAGCGGAGCTGGCGGCGTCGCGGCCGATCTGCGATGCGGGCTGGCTGCCGATGGAGCGGCAGGTGGGGAGCTCGGGACAGACGGTTGCGCCGAAGCTGTATTTGGCGGTTGGAATCTCCGGCGCAATTCAGCATCTGGTGGGAATGAAGGGCGCGAAGACGGTCGTTGCGATCAACAAAGATGCGGACGCGCCGATCTTCGAGATCGCAGACATTGGCGTGGTGGGAGACTTGTTTGAGGTAGTGCCGGCGCTGACGAAGGCGATCCGCGGATAGGGTTGAGGTCGGGCAAAAAATAAAAACAGACTTGATTCGCTGGATTTGCGTCATACTGGGATAGATCGGTGTGACCGAACTTCCTTCTGACTTGAACTGTGATCAAGCGAGTCCAACGCGCATCCGTTGAGCACGTGCATCCCTTCTGGCTGCGCGTGTTGGCATACGCCTGCCTGGTGCTCGTCGTGGGCGCGAGTTCCTTCCAGGCAATCCACATTCACGGACAGTGGTTGCCGCAGAAGGCAATCCGGGCGGCGGCCCTACCGAGCGGGGGGCAGGTACCGGGCGGCGAAGAACACTGCCCGCTCTGCATGGCGATGCACTCGGCGATGCCGGCGGCCGCGCATGTAGAAGTGATTCGGCTGGTGCTGGTGGAGTGCAAGGTGTTGCAGGCGGTAAGTCATGCGCCTGAGACGCAGTGGCACTATGCGATGTTCAGCAGGCCACCGCCCGTAGAAACTCTCTAAACGATCCGTACAGAAGAAAGCGCGCTCGCACGAGCGCGTGGACCGGCATTTTCGCCGGCGGTCTTCTTGAGGTATTCAGCGTTGCGCCAGGATGACGGCGCTGCTGGATCCGTCGCAGCCACCCAAGGGCTGCGGCGCCTGTGGTTCAAACAGACAGGAGTTTCGATCATGCAACGAGCGTTCTTGTACCGATTTGTGGGTGCGTTGGTGGTGGGTTTGATGATGATGTTCGTCGCGGGTGCGGCTTATGGCCAGAGCACCTCAGGCAGCGTGAATGGCACTGTAACGGATCCGAACGGCGCGCTGGTTCCGGGTGCGACCGTGGAGATTTCAAATCCGGTGAGCGGATATTCGCGGACGGTGGTGACTGACTCGAGTGGAAACTACCACTTTTTTAATCTGCCCTTCGACGAGTACACGATGACGATCAGTGATCCGAGTTTTGCGACAACGCGCAAGCAGATCCAGATCTCGTCGACGGTGCCGGTCACGCTTACCGTGCCGCTGCAATTGAGCAACGTGGCATCTACCGTGACGGTGGAGAGCACGCCGGAGACTGTGGAACAGTCGCCGACGTTTCACACGGATGTTGATCGTTCGGAGATCAATCACCTGCCCGTGGAGAGCCCCTCGAGCCAGTTGAGCTCGATTATCACGCTGGCTTCGCCGGGAGTTGCTGCGGATTCGAATGGGCAGATGCATGGATTGGGAGATCATGCGGAGAACTCGTTCAGCCTGGACGGCCAGCCGATTACGGACCAGCAGAGCAAGGTGTTTTCCAACCAGATTCCCGCCTCGGCGGTGCAGTCGCTGCAGGTGATTGATGGAGCACCGCCGGCGGAGTATGGCGATAAGACGTCACTGGTGGTGAAGGTGACAACGCGCTCCGGGCAGGGCGTTACGAAGCCAACGGGCAGCGTGACAGCTTCTTATGGTTCGTTCGGGACCGAGGATCTTGCGTTTAACGTGGCGTACGGCGGCGAGAAGTGGGGCAACTTCATCGCGGCGGACGGCCTGCAGACGGGACGTTTTCTGGATGGGCCGGAGTTTGCAACCATTCACGACAAGGGGAACGAAGAGAATTTCTTCGACCGCGTGGATTACGATTTCACGCCGAAGGACTCGATGCACCTGGATGCGCAGTACACTCGGTCGTGGTTCCAGACGCCGGATGATTACGAGAATCTGAATGTGATTGGGCCGAATGGCAATGACATTGGTAATACGGACCAGCGCTCGAAGATCAGCACCATCGATCTTTCGCCGACGTATACGCACGTGATTAGCACGAACTCGGTGGCGAATCTCGGCCTTTATTTCCGTCGCGATGGGTATAACTACTATCCGAGTAACAACCCGTTCGCGGATTATGCGCTGGACCAGCAGCAGGAGACGATCAGCCAGTTTCGGACGCTGACCAACGCCGGTGTGCATGCCGATGTGTCGTATGTGAAGGGGATCAACAACGCGAAGCTCGGTGGAGTCTACGAGCAGACGTTTTTGCGCGAGAACGACAACGTGGGCGTGATTGATCCGGCTGTCGATCCGGCGTGCCTCGATGCAGACGGCAATCCCACCAACTGCGGAAGTATTGGCGCAGCTCCTAATCCCAACTACAACCCGATTCTGGCGCCGTATGACCTGACCCAGGGTGGAACGCTGTATCAGTGGAAGGGCCGCACGGACGTGAAGCAGCTTGCCTTCTATGGAGAAGACCAGATCACGACCGGCAACTGGATGTTTAACCTGGGGATCCGCGGGGATTTTTATAACGGGCTGACCATACAGCGGCAAGCGGAGCCGCGCGTTGGACTCTCTTACAACGTTAAGAAGACGAGCACGGTACTGCGTGCAAGTTATGCGCGTACGCAGGAGACGCCGTTCAACGAGAACCTTGTGTTGTCGTCGACGGGCTGCGCCAATCCGGTACTGTACAGCATTTTTGCGACGCTATCGGCGGGCAGTTGTGCGACGGAATCGGTGACATCGTTTAATCCGGGATTCCGAAACGAGTTTCATGCGGGGCTCGGGCAATCCTTTGGACGACACTTTGAACTGGATGCGGAGTACATCTGGAAGTACACGCATAACGCCTACGACTTCAGCGTATTTGGCACCACGCCGATTACGTTCCCGATTGAGTGGCACAATTCGAAGATTCCAGGATTCGCGCTGTCTGCTGCACTCACAGATGTTAAAGGGCTGTCGGTGCGATTCAATGGAAGCTCGGTTGCGGCACGCTTCTTCAATCCGCAGCTAGGTGGCGTGGGAGCGACGGTGGGACAGGTTGGAAGCACGTCTCCATTCCGCATCGATCATGATGAGCACTTCAACGAGACGACGCACCTGGAGTACGCGATGCCGTTCCGGAAGAGCATGTTCTTCGCGTTCAACTGGAGGTATGACTCGGGGCTGGTGGCAGGGGCTTCGCCTTGCTACAACGTGACCGATCCGAACAGCATCTGCAATCCACTCAACGGAGGGCCTTCGATCACGATCAACGGTCAGCCGGGAATTAACCTGAGCTATTTGAGTCCGGACCAGCAGTTTCAGGCTGGGCTGACTTGCAACGGCGTGAAGGCCACGCCGACAGCCGGGTTGACCCAGTGCCTTGCGTCTCAGCTTACGTCGAATCTGATTGTGATTCCGGCGCCGGGTACTGAGGACGATGATAAAAACCCGCAGCGTATACGGCCGCGCAATGTGTTTGACATGGCGATGGGTGACGACGATGTGGTGCACTTTGGAGAGCAAGCGCACTACAAGATCGGCGCGCGCATAACGGCGATCAACGTTGCCGACAAGTACGCGCTGTACAACTTCCTTTCTACATTTTCTGGAACGCACTACCTGACACCGCGGGCGATCACGGCGGAGGTGTCGCTCCACTTTTAGCTAGCAACACTCCATGTAATGAAGCCCGTCTCGAATGAGGCGGGCTTCATTCTTTGCACGCAAAACTCCCGTAGCATGGAGGTAGATGTTCTCCCGTCTGCCGAAATCGACTCTGGTGCTGCTGGCCTTCGGCAGCGTGTATCTATTTTGGGGATCGACATACAGCGCGATTCATATTGCTGGGGAACATCTGCCGGTGCCCGTGGTTTCGGCGACGCGATCGCTGATCTCCGCCACGCTGATTGCACTGATCTGCCTGCTGCGCGGCAAGAGCGTGCGCGTGCCGAAGGGCGAGTGGTGGAAGCTGGTGGTGGTGGGGCTGCTGTTCATGTCGTGCAACAATATGCTTCTGACGTGGGGCGAGACGATGGTGCCGTCGGGGTTTGCGTCGCTGATTGTGTCGACGATGCCGATCCTGATCGCGCTGATTGAGATGGTGCTACCGGGGGGCGATGCACTGAACAAGCGTGGATGGGCGGGGACGCTGCTGGGCACGCTGGGGATTGGGGTGTTGGTGTGGCCTTCGCTGCATCCAGCGCACGGGGCGCCGAGCGGCTTGGGATCGCGGGCGCTGCTGGGCGTGGTCGTGCTGCTGGGGGCCGCGTTGGCGTTTGCAATTGGGTCGGTGCTGTCACGGCGGTTTCACTTCACTGCGGACACGTTTGTGGCTACGGGCTGGCAGATTGGGTCGGCGGGAATCTTCAATGCAACGTTTGCATTTGCTACTGGGGGATGGCATCGCGCGGCGTGGAGCTGGGACGGGATTGGATCGATCGTCTATCTATCGATCTTTGGATCGCTCTTCGGATTGGTTGCGTTTACCTATCTGCTGCAGAATGTTGCGGTGACGAAGGTGTCGACGTATGCGTTCGTGAATCCAGTGATTGCAGTGCTGATTGGTGTGGTACTGCTGCACGAGCACCTGGTAAAGACGGAGATTGCCGGAATGGCCGTGATCGTCTGCGCGGTGGCGATGGTGGTGTACAGCCGCGTAGACCGCGGCAAGCGAGAGATTGTGGGGATGGCTGGCGAGGCGGTGGAGTAGGGCGGTGCAGCCTGAGCAGCGAGTTTCTTCGACACGATATACTGAGGTTCATCCAGCGAATTCGGCAAAATTTCGCGATGAAATTGCCGCCGATGCGAAAATTCCGTTGGCGTGTGAGTTGAAAAACGGCCGTCCTAGCGCCAGCAGGCTCGGCCAGACACTCGAGGCCGGACACCGATCCGAGACATGTTTTCAACAGACTTGACCGGAGGCTCATTGCAATTCGCACGCAGGTACCGTCTCTTAGCCGTATTCTGCGCGTTCGCCGTTGTGTTGTGCGAGCTCCTTAGCCGGCCCTTTGCCAATATGGGATTCGCAGATGATGGGCCCTACATCTTTATGGCCAGACATGTGGCCACTACTGGCCATATAGCCTATAACGGCTGGGCCGCTCCCATGTTAGGGTGGCAACTCTATCTTGGTGCAGCGTTCATCAAGCTTTTCGGCTTCTCCTTCACTACTGTGCGCATGAGCATTCTGCTGGTGGCAGTTCTCATGGCCTTCGTCCTGCAACGCATACTGGTCCGTGCCGGGACGAACGAGCGCAACGCTACGATTGGAACTCTGGCGCTGGTCTTATCCCCGACCTATCTCACGCTCTCCGTCACGTTCATGACGGACATCACCGGCCTCTTCGCAGTCGTTCTCTGTCTCTACGGCTGCCTTCGCGCCCTACAGGCTCCTACCTCACGCTCGGCCATCGCTTGGATCGCCTTCGCTGCGCTCACGAACGCCGTGGGCGGTACTTCCCGCCAGATCGCGTGGTTGGGGGTCCTGGTGATGGTTCCCTCTACCTTGTGGCTCTTTCGCTCTAATCGCAGAGTCGTTGTAGCGGGCGCTCTCTTCACCTTGATCGGTGATGTCTTGGTTCTCGCCTCTCTCCACTGGCTAAGACTTCAGCCCTACGCCCTCCCTGAGCACCTGATTCCGGAGACCTATTCTATCGGCGAAGGCGTTTGGGATCTCACTTTTTCCTTCATAGACATCTCCTTTCTTCTGCTTGCGATCGTCATCTTATTTTTCCCGCAGATTCGCAAACTTCGTCTTCGCACGATCGCTGTACTTATTGTGCTTTTCATTGGCTACTGTTTTGTTGCTATCTACCCAAGCCATCTTCGCGGCCGATTCCCACTTGAGCCAATCCTTAGCGTGTGGGGCAATATTCATGGGATCTATGAGTTCACTTTTATGAAGGGGGCTCGACCGATCTTTCTTAATACGGATGTGCGGATACTGCTGACCTTTGTCTCTTTTGGAGGCCTGGTTGGCTTGATCGTTTCATTTCTCCGCAACCGCCGAATCCCACCGGCGGTGGAGTCCGACACCGTCCTTACATGGCGGCAGCTCGGCGTACTGGTAGTTCCTTTTTCTATCGCGTACGCTCTTCTTCTCTTTCCGCGAGCCACATCAGTAGGAATCTATGGTCGTTATTTGTTGGCGCTGCTTGTCATTTCGTTGCTTTGCCTTGTGCGCTACTACCAGGAGTGGATCAGGCCGCGCCTCCCGGTGGCCAGCACTCTAATGATTTGTCTCACGGCAATCTACGGTATGGCGGTTGTCCATGACTCGTTCGCGTTCTACCGAGCCCGCTTGGAAATCGCCGCCGAATTGCATTCCTCCGGCATTCCCGATACCGAAGTCGACAACGGCTGGGAGTATGACGTTGCGGTCGAACTCCAGCACGCCAGTCACTTGAACGATCCGCATCTGAGGACGGCCGCAAGAGGCTACATTCCGCCGGCTCCTCTTCCCCCCGGAACCTGCTCAATGCCCCTTTCCGAAGTCACGCCGCACATCCGCCCTATCTACGGTATCTCCTTCGACCCCAACGCCTGCTATGGTCTGGCTCCGTTCAGTCCCGTGCACTATTCCCGCTGGCCTTACTCCACCCCGGGGACCCTCTACGTCGTCCGCTATCTGCCGGCAGCAAAATCCTAATAGGCTCGCTGATTGATACTTGTGAAGGCTACGTGCGCTTCCAGCGAACGCCTTCCTTGGAATCTTCGAGGAGGATACCTTTTTCTAGGAGCTCTTTGCGGATGGCGTCGGCGCGCGCGAAGTTGCGCTGCTGCTTGGCCTTGGTGCGTTCGGCTACTAGCGCGTCGATGGCGGCGTCGGTGAGGCTGTTGGTGCCGAACTTTTCGAGGACCTCGGGCGAGACGTCGGACATGCGACCTTCGGCTTCGGCCCAGGTGAGCGCGGCGCGAGTGAGTTCGGCGTCGCGGTCTTCGAGGATGGCGAAGATGCTGTCGAACTTGTTGAGCAGAGCGAGCGTCTCTTCGGCGTCGAGGCGCGTGAGGCGCTCCTGGTCGGCGGCAGTGTTGACCGCACGAAGAACGTCGAAGATGGCGGCGCGGGCTTCGGCGGTGTTGAGGTCGTTGGCTAGCGCAGCGGTGAAGTCGGCGTCCCCTTTGCGAATGAGTTGAGTGAGCGAGTCGTCCGTGGGGGCGGCGTCGGGCCAGGTGCCTTTGCGGATGCGGTCGTTGAAGGTGCGCAGGCGATCGACGGCGTTGGTGGATTCGGTGAGGCCGTCGAAGGTGAAGTTTAGCTGGTGGCGGTAGGGCACGCTGAGCAGCAGAAAGCGAATGGCGGAAGCGCGGTAGCCCTTGAGCAGGAGGTCGCGAAGGGTGAAGAAGTTGCCCTCGGACTTGGACATCTTCTTGCCTTCGACGAGCAGGAATCGTACGTGAAACCAGTGGCGCGCGAAGGGCTTGTGCGTGGCCGCTTCGGATTGGGCGATCTCGTTTTCGTGGTGCGGGAACATCAGGTCTTCGCCGCCGGCGTGGAGGTCGAAGGAGTCGCCGAGATACTTCATGGCCATGGCAGAGCACTCGATGTGCCAGCCGGGGCGGCCGGCGCCGAGGGGCGTGTCCCACGTCGCTTCGCCGGGCTTGGTGGCCTTCCAGAGAGCGAAGTCGCGGGCTGCGTCTTTGTCGTATTCGTCGAGATCGACGCGGGCTCCGTCTTCGATGCCGGCGAGGTCCTTTTTGGAGAGCTTGCCGTAGCCGGGGAAGCGCGCGATGCGGAAGTACCAACTGCCGTCGTCGGCCTTGTAGGCGATGTCTTCGGCGGCGAGGCGCTCGATGAGAGAGACCATGCCGGGGATGTTTTCGGTGGCGCGGGCGATGTTCTCAGGGCGCTCGATGTTGAGCGCGTCCATGTCCTCGAAGAAGGCTTGTTCGAAGCGCGCGCTGTACTCGCCGATGGGTTTGTTGGCAGCGGCGGCGTTGCGAATGATCTTGTCGTCGACGTCGGTGATATTCATGACGTGATGCAGGGCGAGGCCGTTGAGGCGGGCTGTGCGGCGAAGGAGATCGACGTGGAGGAAGGTGCGGAAGTTGCCGATGTGGCCGTAATCGTAGACGGTGGGGCCACAGCAGTAAAAGCGCAGCGCGTGGCCGTCAGAGGCGAAGAGCGGTTCGATCTTTCCGGAGAGGGTGTTGAAGAGTTCTAGCGGCAAGGTTACGGGTTCTTTCGTGGAGAGTCGTCTCTATTGATTGTAGATGGAGAGGCGGATTTCTCCCGCGAAAGCACTCTCTGGTGGAGTTCGTCCACGTCCGTGACGCCCTCGACGATGGCTGCGTTCTCCGCTTCGTAGAATTCGAGTTCGCTGACTGTGCTGTTGAGTTGGGTGATCTCGGTGCTCAGCAGCCTGGAGTACTCCTCCTGCTCTGCTGCGGTGAGCTTTGTGGGGTCAAGCTGGGTGGACGATTCGGCGGCCTCAGTGTTTGAGATGAAGCTATCGAGCTCATCGGCGGTGCGGAAGATATCGACGATATTTTGCTGAAGGAAGTCGCGCTGCGCGTAGAGCTCTTCGTAGACGGAGGCCTGCTCGCGCGGAAGGAGGGCGAGTTGGGAGCTGTCGCGCGCGGAGGTCCAGGTGCCGGCGCTGGGCATGAAGGGATCTTCGTTGGCGGGTTCTTCGGGCTGAGAGAGAGAGGCTGCGGATGCGCCGCGGTGCAACGCGTCAACGTTGCTGCGCTGGCTGGCGAGGAAGACGGACCTGGCGTGCAGAATCTGGATATCGCGAATGAGGATCCGTTCGTTGCGGATGGCCTCATCGTGGAGCTCATGCTGGAGGATGTGGCGCTCGTGCAGGCGGTGCATCGCCTCCACGCTCTGCTCCAGGCCGATGGCGATGAGCAGGCCGGCGGTGATGGTGCCGAGATGGATCCAGAAGTCTTTCCAGTGATTCAAGGGCTTGTGCGGTGGATGGACGTCGATCATAAAGTTTGCGCTAGGTGGCAGTGTCAGGGTACCAAAGGGAGGGCAAGAATCGATGCTGACCGTTAGCCGAGGCGGAGCTGTGGTGTGGGCTCGAGGGTATCGGGCGCGAAGTCACGGGCGAGGAGCTTGAGCCACGCCGCGGCGGCGATCATGGCGGCGTTGTCCGTGGAGAGAGCGATGGCAGGGAAGGCGATGGGGAGCTTGGCGGCGTCGGCCGAGCTGGTGAAGATGCGGCGAAGATGGCTGTTGGCGGCTACGCCTCCGCTGACGAGGATGCCCTGCGCGGCATAATGCTCGGCGGCGCGGAAGGTGGAGCGGGCGAGGTTCTTCACGACGGTGTGCTGGAAGCTGGCGATGAGGTTGAGTGTCTGGGCATCGAAGTGCGGCAGCGCGCGAGCGATGTTGGCCGTGTCGGGCTTGGCTTTATGCAGGCCGAGCTCGCGGAGGGCTGCCTCGCGGGAGAGGATCTGGTTGTGCATCTGGTGGAGCTCAACGTAGCGACGGACCGCGGTCTTAATGCCGGAGAAGGACATGTCGAAGCGGGTGGCGTCTTCGTCGGGTGCGAGGCTGGCTTCGCGCGCGAGCTTGGGGGCGGTGTTGCCGGTGGCCTTGTGCTTAATCTGCGCGATGGGAAAGAGTGTGGGGTCGGCGGTGCCGTGGGCGGCGAGCGCATCCATCCAGGGGCCGCCGGGATAGGGCAGGCCGAGGAGCTTGGCGGCCTTGTCGTAGGCTTCGCCAGCGGCGTCGTCGAGCGTCTTGCCTACGTTGCGGTAGTGCCAGGTTTGCTCTGGCGTGCGCGTGGCGAGGTAGAGGTGCGTGTGGCCGCCGCTGACGACCAGTGCGAGCAACGGGTCGGCGTTGGAGAAGGTGTCAGTAGCGTCCATCAGGACGGCGTGGATGTGGCCTTCGAGGTGGTTGACCGCGATGAGGGGAAGGTCCGCTCCGAAGGCGAGCGATTTTGCGAAGCTGATGCCTACGAGGAGCGCTCCGGCGAGGCCCGGGCCTTCGGTGACAGCGACGGCTGCGAGGTCGGAGTAGGCGACGTTGGCGTGCTGCATGGCCTCGCGAACTACGGGGACGATGGCGCGCAGGTGTTCGCGCGAAGCGAGTTCAGGCACAACCCCGCCGTAGCTGCTGTGGATGAGCTGTGAGGCGACGACATTGCTAAGGACTTCGGTGCCATTGCGCACAACCGCTGCGGAGGTTTCGTCGCAGGAGCTCTCGATACCGAGGATGAGGTTGCCGGGCACAGCGTCTATCGTACTAGGCTAGTAGTGTGTGGTTGGGAGTTGAGCAGTGGTGAGAGGTGCGAACTACGTTGCAGCGTTGCGGATTGTGCGGCGGCTGCGCGCGCTGGGGCATGTGGCGTTCTTCGCAGGCGGATGCGTGCGCGATTTGCTGCTGGGGGTTGCGCCGAAGGATTTTGATGTGGCCACGTCTGCCACACCGGAGCTGGTATTGGCGGCGTTTCCTCGGACAGAGGCGGTGGGCGCGCACTTTGGGGTGGTGCTGGTGATCGATCACCTGGCGCGCGAACGCGTGACGACGGAGGTGGCGACATTTCGGCACGACGGAGCCTACAGCGACGGGCGACGCCCGGACACCGTGCAGTTTTCGCTGGACCCGCGCGAAGATGTGCTGCGCCGGGACTTCACGATCAATGGGCTGCTGTTGGACGCGATGGCCTACGATGCCGGCGACAAGATCGAGAGCTGCGTGATTGATTATGTGGGTGGGCGGGGCGATCTGCATGCGCGGCTGGTGCGTGCGATTGGCGAGCCGCGGGTGCGATTTACGGAGGACAAGTTGCGAATGCTGCGCGCCGTACGGTTTGCGGCGCGGCTGGAGTTCGCTATCGAGCGGCGCACGATGGATGCAATGTGGGAGCAGGCGACGTCGATCGATGTGGTGTCGGCCGAGCGGGTGCGTGATGAGCTGACGAAGATTCTTACCGAAGGCCATGCGCGGCGCGGGTTTGAGCTGCTGGATGAGACTCGGCTGCTGGCCGAGGTATTGCCGGAGGTGAAGCGGATGCAGGGCGTGGAGCAGCCACCGGAGTTTCATCCTGAAGGGGACGTTTGGGTGCACACGCTGATGCTGTTGGAACATTTGCCCGCGGGTGCTAGCGCTACGCTGGCCTGGGGGATGCTGCTGCATGATGTGGGCAAGCCGGCTACGTTTACTCCGCCGGACCCGAAGCGGAAAGGCGACCGGATACGCTTCAACGGGCATGTGGATGTGGGCGTTGCGGTGGCCCGGATGATCCTCACGCGGCTGCGTTTCAGTAATGATGCGTGCGAGCAGATTCTGGCCTTGGTGAAGCACCATATGCAGTTTGGCGATGTGATGCAGATGAAGCAGTCGACGCTGAAGCGCTTCCTGCGGCTGCCAAAGTTTGACGAACATCTTGCGCTTCACCAGGCGGATTGTTTGAGCTCGCATGGAAAGCTCGACCTTTACGCGTTTGCGAAGCGGCACTTTGAGGAGATGGGAGAGGAAGAGATTCGGCCAGCTCTTCTGCTGACCGGAAAGGATTTAATTCAGGCTGGGTATAAGCCCGGACCGGGGTTTCGCGTGATGCTGGAGGCCGCCGAAGATGCCCAGTTGGAGGGGTCCGTCAGGACGAAGGAAGAGGCATTGCGATTCGTGCAACCGATGCACCGGGACTAGAAGATCGGTTCGTGGCGAATCGCCGGAGGCGCGGGGAGAGAAATTTATTCGCGTGGATTTGCCGGGCAGCGTACACTGCCGTACATCCGATGCAATGAAATTAAAGGAGCTTTGACATGGGAGAAGTCATAGTGGGTGGGTCATCCGTTCCCGAGGCGCAGGGGTTGTCGCAGGTGGAACGTGTGGTGGACACGTTTGTGGCGCCGAGTAAGACGTTCACGGACATTCTGCGTAACACGAGCTGGTGGGTGCCGTTTTTGTTGATCGTGGTGCTGTCACTTGGGTTTGCCTACGCGGTCGACAAGACGGTGGGCTATGACGCAGTGGCCCAGCAGCAGGTGGAAAAGGTGCATACGGTTGCCGACCAGCTTGACCAGATGGCCCCCGCAGACCGCGCCAGGATGATGCACCAGAGAGCTGTGGGGACACGATATACGACGTATGCGTTTGGCCTATTGGTCCTCGCCATCCTGGCAATTGAAGCGCTCGTGCTGTGGGCGAGTTTCAACTTCGGGCTAGGCGCGAAGACGACATTCAAGCAAGTATTCGCGGTGCTGCTCTACGCGGGATTGCCGAAGATGTTCGTGTATGTGATCGCGATCGCGCTGCTGTTCTCAGGTGTGGGCTTGGACTCGTTTGATATTCAGAATCCGGCGGGAACGAACCTGGGCTACTTCATGTCCAACCCAACGATGAAAGCGGCAGGATCTTTCTTCGATGTATTCGGATTGTGGGCGTTGGCGCTGCTCGTGATCGGGATGGCGATTATTTCGAAGAAGACGAAGACCCAGTCGGCCATCATCGTTGTGGGCTGGTGGCTGCTGGGGTTGATTGTCAGTGCGGGCGTCGCAGCAGCTTTCAGCTAACCGGCTTCTGCCGCACGTGAATCGTTTTGTTGGTTGGAGGCTACTTCGCGAGGAACTCAAGGAGCGCCTTGTTGACCTCGGTGGCGTGGGTCCAGTTGAGGCCGTGGGGGCCATCCTTGATGACGTGCAGCTGGGCCCCGGGGATGAGCGCCGCGGTGCGCTCGCCCGTGGCTTCGATGGGCAGGATCTGGTCGCTGTCACCGTGAATGACGAGCGTGGGGATTTTGATCTGCGCGATGTCGCCGCGGAAGTCTTCGAGCCAGGCGTCGACGCAGTTGAGAAACGCGTGGTAACTGGAGGCGGTGGCGATGTTGAAGCTCGCGTGGATCGCAGCGTCAGAGATGCGCGTATTGAAGAGCAGCTTGTGGTTGTAGAAGTTCTTCAGGAAGCCTTCGAGGAAAGCGAAGCGATCGGCCTCAATCTGCTGCTTGATGCCTTCGAAGACCTTTGGGTCGACGCCTTCGGGGTTGTCGGCGGAGTGGCGCAGGGCGGGCGCGATGGACGACATGAAGACAGCCTTGTTGACGCGGCCGGGCTCAGCGTACTTGCCGAGGTAGCGGGCCACTTCGCCGCCTCCCATGCTGAAGCCGACGAGGCAGGCGTCGTGGATGTCAAGGGCTTCGATGAGCTTGTAGGTGTCGGAGGCGAGGGTGTCGTAGTCATAGCCAAGGCTGGGCTGGGAGGAGCGGCCGAAGCCGCGGCGGTCGTAGGTGATGACGCGGTGGCCAGAGGCGAGCAGGGCCGCGGTCTGGCGCTCCCAACTGGCGCCACTGAGCGGCCAGCCGTGCACCAGGACGACGGGCTTCCCGGTGCCGCGGTCTTCGTAGTAGAGCTCGATGTCTGCGCTGTTTTCTTTACCAACGTTGAGGAATGCCATGGTCGTTCTCCTGTTCAATGTGCTGGTTCGGTCTGTTGGATGCGGCAGAAACGAAAAAAGCCCGGCGCGAAGCCGGGCTTTGATGCGATTAACGAACGATTGATCTGAGGGTGGGTGTTTACTCTGCACCCCAGCGTTTGAACACCAGCGAACCGTTGGTTCCACCGAATCCGAAGCTGTTGGAGAGAGCGTGATCGATCTTTGCCGGCTGCGGCTTGTTAGGCACGTAGTTGAGGCGGCAGGCCGGATCCACGTTCGCGAGGTTCATGGTGGGCGGAGCAATCTGATTCATCAACGCCATGATGGTGATGCCGGCTTCGAGGCCGCCAGCGCCGCCGAGCAGGTGGCCAGTCATGGACTTGGTGGAGCTGACGAGAAGTTCACCATTCTTGGCTCTCTCACCGAAGACGTTCTCGATGCCCTGAGATTCGAGGGCGTCGCCAACGGCCGTGGAGGTGGCGTGAGCGTTTACGTAGTCGATCTTGTCCGGCGAGATGCCAGCGACGCGGAGGGCGGCCTGCATGGCACGGCGGCAGCCATCCCCTTCAGGAGCCATACCGGTCATGTGGTAGGCGTCGCCGCTCATGCCGTAGCCGATGATCTCGGCGAGGATGTGCGCGCCACGAGCCTTCGCGAACTCCAGCTCTTCGAGGATGAGGATGCCAGCGCCTTCGCCGACCACAAAGCCGTCGCGATCCTTGTCGAAGGGGCGGCAGGCGTGCGTGGGGTCGTCGTTACGGGTGGAGAGCGCCTTCATGGCAGCGAACCCGCCGACGGAGAGAGGGGTGATTGCGGCCTCGGTGCCGCCGGCGATCATCGCGTCGGCATCGCCGCGCTGGATGATGCGAAAGGCGTCGCCGATACTGTGCGCAGAGCTGGTGCAGGCGGTGGCCGTGGCCTCGTTAGGGCCCTTGGCTCCGTACTTGATGGAGACGTGGCCGGCGGCCAGGTTGATGATCGTCGCAGGAATGAAGAAGGGAGAGATCTTGCGCGGGCCGCCGTTCATCAGTGCCGTGTGTTCGCGCTCGATGACGTCGAATCCACCGATGCCGGAGCCGATGTGGACACCGATGTTTTCCGCGTTCTCCGGGGTGATCTGGAGGCCGGAGTGTTGCATGGCCTCCTGTGCGGCCGCCATGGCGAAGTGGATGAAGCGGCCCATCTTGCGGGCCTCCTTCTTATCCACGAAGTCATGCGGGTCGAAGTTCTTGACTTCGGCGGCAATGCGGACGGAGTGACCGGTGAGATCGAATGCGGTGATCTCAGCCATGCCACTCTTACCAGCGAGCAAGCCCTCCCAGATCTGCGGTGCGGTGTTACCCACCCCGCAGAGGAGGCCCATGCCCGTTACGACGACACGACGCTGCTGCGACATCTTGCTCCAATTCCTTGTCTGTGAATCCAAGGCTGGGAATGCAAGCCGGGAATCCAGGCTGCAAATCCAGTTGCCAGTTGGCGACTACTTGGCCTTCTGGTGCTTCTCGATATACTCGGTTGCATCCTTGACGGTCTTGATCTTCTCGGCATCTTCGTCGGGGATCTGAATGTCGAAGGCCTCTTCGAACTGCATGACGAGCTCGACGACGTCGAGCGAGTCGGCACCGAGATCTTCCTGGAAGCTGGCGCCGGGAGTAACTTCGGCCTCATCCACCTGAAGCTGCTCGACAATAATCTGTTTAACCTTCTCATCAACTGCTGCCATCGTGCGATCTCCTATGAAGTCCTGGGTTGGGCGCGAACAAGGGAATCTCTAATTGAGGTACCCGACTGACTGCCCCAATGTGAAAGCATACCGACGCGTTTGGACGGTGTAAAGAAGCCGAGGAAGCGGGGTCTGTGGAAGCATCCGGCAGCCGCTAAGGAAACGCCCTCGGCGAACAAAACTCAGGTATATTCTAGCGTGAATCGTCCTGCAAGGGACATGGGGCTTGAGGGGAGAGAGATCGGCGCAGTCATGGCAGTGAAAGTATGTTTTTGGTGCGGATCCACGAAATTCCGCAGAGTTAATCGACGCGGGATGTTTCAGCGATATGTTCTGACGGCGCTGGGGTGGTATCCGTGGGAGTGCGCAATCTGTCGTCGCAAGACATTAATGCGAAAGAGTGGGTAGAGCCGGCCCGGCCGTGCGCTATTCGTCCTCACTAGCGGCTAGCATCGGCAGGAGGCCGTCGAAGCCGGCGTTCGAGGCGGTGGGAAGTGCGGTCTGGGCGGGATCGACGCTGACGTCGCGCAGGGTGCGATTGATGGCGCGGGTGCGGACGCCGAGCTTGTCGATGGTGCCCTGCACTCGGCCGATGTCGTCGGTCATCTTGCTCATGAGGGTCTCGAAGGTGCCAAACTCCTTGCGGGCGCTGGCCAGGACCTTCCAGACGTCGTCGCCCTTTTCCTGGAGCTGGAGCATGTGGAATCCCATCTGAAAGCTGGTGAGGATGGCGGAGAGCGTGCTGGGGCCAGCGATGGTGACGCGGCAGTTTTGTTGGATGTCGGACTGCAGGCCGTCGCGGCGCATGACCTCGGCGTAGAGGCTTTCGGTGGGAAGAAACATGATGGCGAAGGAGGTGGTGTGGGGCGGCGCGATGTACTTGTCGCAGATTTTTTTGGCTTCTTTCCGGATATCGGACTCGAAGAGGCGTGCGGCCGAGGCAATGTCTTCGGCGGAGCCGTTGGTGTAAGCGGTCTCGAGGCGCTCGCCAGACTCGCGCGGGAACTTGGAATCGATGGGGAGCAGCATCTCGCCTTGCGCGGTGGGGAGCTTCACGCAGAATTCGACGATCTCGTTGGAGCTGGGTTTGGGCTTGACGTTCTTTTCGTACTGGTTGCTGGCGAGCATCTGCATGAGCAGGTTTTCCAGTAACACTTCGCCGATGGTGCCGCGCGATTTGACGTTGGTGAAGATGCGAGAGAGATCGTCGACGCCGGCGGAGAGCTTGGTCATCTCGCCCAGGCCGGTGTGGACCTTGGTGAGTTGGTCGGTGACGGCGCCGAAGCTTTCGGTGAGGCGCGTCTGCAACGTGGCGTGGAGTTTTTCGTCAACCGTCTGGCGCATCTCTTCGAGCTTGGCGGCGTTGGTCGTGTTGAGCTTGTCCAGTCGCTCTTCGACGGTCTTGCGGAGAGCTTCGAGGTGCTCGCTCTGACCGGAACGCAACTCGCCGAGGCGAGAGTGGAGGGCTTCGCGGCTCTCGGTCGCCTGGTTGGCAGCGGCGGTGCGGGAGGCTTCGAGGGTGGAGCGCAGCGTGTTGCCGAGGGTGTCGATGTTGGTCAGAACTTCGGAGCGGAGGGAGGCGCTGGCTGCGGCGTTGTCGCTGCGAAGCTGCGAGAGCTCGGCGCGGAGATGTTGATCGAGATTCTGCGACCGGGCGTCGAGACGGGTGAATTGGGCGGGGAGATCGCAGGCGAGGAGCTGCGTGAGACGAGCGTCTTCAGGCGGAGCGGCGGGCGCGTTGCGGCGCAGAAAAAGAACGACAATCGCGATGAGAGTGATGATCTGGAGGGCGATGAGGGCGGTGATCATTTCGATTTTCCTTCGCTATTTGCTTCGTTTGGAGGATAGCATCGCTGGCAGGACGCGACGGCTAAACTCCCTGTGGATGGCTGAGAAATGACTATATCGTTTGGCGATTTGACCGCTTGGTGATTGAATGGTGTTGGAGCACACTTGCTCGCAAAGGTACTGCGCTTGCGTCTATCTGGTATGTCTCGATTTTTCCTGCCCCTAGCCCTCATGTTCTCGCTCACCGCGGTGTCTGCGACGGCTCAGACGTCAGTTCCTCCCAACCAGGTGGACCACTTCCGCGACACGTCGATGCTGGTGCCCCCGCCGGGAGTGAAGGTGGCGCTGATTGAGTGGGAGGACATGGAGTGCCCGGCGTGCGCGCATGCGTTCCCGTTCGTGCACATGGCGATCGACCACTACCACATCCCCTATATCCGCTACGACTTTCATATCCCCGGCCACCAATGGAGCCACCAGGCTTCCATCTTTGCCCGTTATCTGCAGGACAAAGTTTCTCCAGAGCTGGCAACCGAGTATCGCCGCGAGGTGTTTGCTTCGCAGTTCAAGATCGCCAGCCCTGAGGATCTCAACCGGTTCACGCAGGAGTTTTTTTCAAAGCACGGTAAGCAACTGCCGTTCGTGATTGATCCGACCGGGCAACTGGCGCGCGAAGTCGATGCGGACAACGCTCTCGGGCTGAAGCTGGGGCTTACCGAGACGCCGACGATTGTGGTGGTGACGCCGAGAGGCTGGATCCAGGTGAAGGACGTGTCGGATCTTTACCAGGCGATCGACCAGGCAGAAGCGATGGTCGGCGGCTCAACGCCCGAGCATCATAAAGCCAGATAGTCCAGTTTGCTTTACGAGAGGCCGTCCGCCAGTGCGGGCGGCCTTTCTTATGCCGTCACACGCTGGGTGTGGGATCGGGCGCGCCGTCGGGCCAGACCAGCAGCGCGAGGTCGACCGCGCTGTGGAGAGACTCGCTGCTGTGACCACTGCACGCCTGCACGGCAAGGCCGTTCATCATGCTGACGAGGAAGAGCGTGAGGGCGGCCACGTCGGTGGAGGGTGGCAAGTCGCCTTCGCGGCGCGCGCGTTCAAAGCGCTCACGCATCTGCGCGATGCCACGCTCGCGGATGGCGGCCATCTCGCGGCGAATGGGCTCGCCCTCGGTGCTGGCAACGAGAGCGCCCTGCACCCAGAGACAGCCGCCGGGGTTGGAGGCGTCGGTGGCCATGGTGACGGTGCCGCGAAGCAGCATC
>JBAULP010000108.1:0-1532 GCA_049578265.1 Acidobacteriaceae bacterium | reverse complement strand
TAGTACTACTGCGTCACAAACGTCTGCGTTGTAGGTTTCTCTGAATTGGAGCCGCGCAACATGGGCATCTCGACAGTCTGCTGACGAGCGCTACGATCAAGCGTCGGCGCATGGTGGCGATCGAGTTCGGGACGTGTCGTTCGGTTCGCAGCGGCGGAGCCTCTGGGTCGATAACCGTTGGGAATGGCAGGTTCCTTGAAGAACGTGGTGGCACGAGATCCACAGGGGGGAATCGTCTCCCTCTCGGAGACCAGGAACCCGTAAGCCATGATGCACAGCGTGGCGTGGTGGTGGAATCCGCGCCATCCTCGCCCCTCGAAATGCCCAAGCCCGACCTCCTGCTTGAGCTCTTGATAGTCGCGCTCGATCCGCCAGCGCAGCTTTGTCAGGTCGACCAGCGCCCGGAATGTGATTTTCTTGGGAAGAGTCGAAAGCCAGTATTTGGTCGGCTCTTTCTCGCCCTCGGGCCACTCGATCAGCAGCCACTCTTCCGGTCGGCTGGCGGTGCGATTGTAGTCACGATGCGCGACGCAAGCACGCACGCGGGCAAACCGCGAGGACAGCCTCTCGGTACTTCCCTCGCGCCACGAGATTGTACGCCAAGCTCGCTTTGGCAGACCGAGCGCAAGCTGCTTGACCGACACCGGTTGATGCTTGTCGTCGCGGCGAATGAGCTTCGGTTGTCGCCCGCGACCCGACCACGGCTTCGGCGGCAACGGACCCGTTCCGGCCGCCCACACAGAGGTGTTCGGCAGAATGCCGGCCACATAGATCAGCCCGAGCGCACTGACGCCAGAGCGTAGGCTCGTATTGCAACCATAACCCGCATCCATCAACACCACACCGCGCGGAAGGCCGGCCGAGCAGGCCTCATGGATCTGCTCAAGCGCGATCTGCGGCTTGGTTTTGAACGTAATCTCCTCGGGCACACCCGTCTTGCGCCGTCGTTCGCTGTCAGCCGCCCAGTCTTCCGGAAGATACAGCCGATAGGCCACCGGCAGGCTCGCATGATGATTGGCAAGCGACAGCGACACTGCAACTTGACAGTTGTCCTGCTTGCCAAGCTGACCGCAATATTGCCGCGCCACCCCGACCGAGTGCCGCCCCTTCTTCGGAAAGCCCGTGTCATCGATGATCCACGCTACGATCGGCTCGTGACGTTCGAAACGCGGCAGCACCATCTCGCGAACCTTGGCCAACACCTGCGCGTCCGACCAAGCCGCCTGGCCAACGAAATGCAGCAACGACTGATGCTGCGCAGCCGTCCGTTCAGGAGCTGTCAACGCCGCCATCGGCTCGACGCTCTTGCGCTCGCTCGGCATCATCAGGCCGATGCAGTAGTCACGCAGCGGTCCGGCGCGATCCGCGTGCCCGATCACACTCACAATCCCATCGACAAACGCCGCAAATCGCGATTCACTATCGTCTGAAATCTGGCGACCATCCATATTGGGATCCTCTCGCAGAAGCGTGAATCTTGCCCAATAACTGATTCTCTCAATGTTAAGCTGCGACTTTATGACTCAGTAGTA
>JBAULP010000107.1:0-10435 GCA_049578265.1 Acidobacteriaceae bacterium | reverse complement strand
CGGGTTGTGCTTCGACAGCACCTTCGTAATCGCCGCCGTCAACGTCGTCTTGCCATGATCGATATGACCGATCGTCCCTACGTTTACATGCGGCTTGCTGCGATCAAATTTTTCCTTCGCCATGACTACTCACTTTCCTCTCGGGTTTCGAAAACGTTGTACTTCAAACTCTCATCAAAATTGGACTCAAAACGATCGCCGGCTCACCGGCCCTTACGCGTCCCACTCATCTCATCAACGAGCGTGCTGCTCTAGTAATACGCGTAGATCTTGAAATGTTTATCACGAAGCGGCAGCTCCACCTTCTCCACCGACGCCAGATAAAACTCGCGTATCTGTCCCTGGTCGCCATTCGACAACTTCGCATACTCCGCCGCCGCGCTTCCGCCCAGCTTGCCCGCCTTCACCACGGCCTCAAAGTCGCGCACGCGCATCCCGCCGCGTCCCACCGACGTCAGAAACTTGTCCACATTCGCCGGCGCAAACGCGTTCTCCACCGTCTGCTTCACTGCAGCAAACGTCGCCGCGTCCACAATGTCCATCGCCGGACGCTCATACAACGCCGTCGTGCGGTCTACCTGAAACTGCGATTGCGCCATGATCTTCTAATCCGTTCCTTCAACTCATCAAATCATTGGAGCGGGAGACGGGAATCGGACCCGCGACCAACAGCTTGGAAGGCTGTGACTCTACCACTGAGTTACTCCCGCGAAAAACAGCTTTTAGCTTCTAGCCTTCAGCTCCTGGCTTTTAGCTTCTAGCCAAAAACTAGCTGCCTCGAACCCGTTCCGCTAACCGCCCTTGTTCTTGCCCTTAGCTAGAACCTGGCAGCTAAAAGCCAGAAGCCGTACTTAGAATTCTGGAGCTGATGATGGGGCTTGAACCCATGACCTCTCCCTTACCAAGGGAGTGCTCTACCACTGAGCTACATCAGCCTTCCCGACTCTTCCGCTCCTCCAGCCGCGCCCGCATGTTCGCGATCACGACCCGAAACGCAAAGAGCCCTAAAAACAACATCGGAAGCCATCGAACCTCGACATCCCGATCCTCAAACGCCACATACCGGCTCGTATACCCGTGTACATGGATCACCGCCGCCGGATCAATCGTGAACCACGACAGCAAGCCTAAGCCTACCAAAACTCCCAGCGCCGCATACATCCTGTTGCGATTCGCCGCCGGGTTGAGTGTCTGCTCCATCCACTCACTCCATCCACATCACTAACCACTAACCACTAACCACTAAAAATGGTGCACAGGGGAGGATTCGAACCTCCGTAGCGCATAACGCGGCAGATTTACAGTCTGCTGCCATTAACCACTCGGCCACCTGTGCCCGTTTGCAACTCCAGTCGCCCTTCCTGCATTCCATCGCTTCCTGCAGACCGCTCGCGCGTCTCATTCCCGCGCCAACCGCTCACGGAACCCTCTGCCGAAGTTGTCGATGGCGAACACTGCAAGGCTGGAACAACTGGCAGGTACAACCAACATCTACTTCCAAACTCACACGCTGCTGCCCCGGAAATCTGGAGCTGGCGAAGGGATTTGAACCCCCGACCGCCTGATTACAAATCAGGTGCTCTACCAGCTGAGCTACGCCAGCTCGATTCAAGCCGTACCCGATCCGACGCTCTCTGCCTGACAGGGTGCTAACAGCAAACAACGCTCGTCAAAACGCCCGAGCGCAACTCTAACTTTACCATAGCCCACACCCCCGCGAAACCCGCTCCCGCACACCCTCCTTCCCACCTCTGTGACCTAAGTCATATCGCCTCGCGCATCCACCCGCTACTGTCAACAACAGAAGGTAATCATGTCCACCCAGACCGACATCCAGCACGCCCCACCCCTCTCCGCCGCGCCCACCAAAAAGCCCTTCATCCGCCGCCATCTCCCCGACACCTCGCAGCGCCTCCGCCACATCATCCAGATCACCTTCCTCGCCCTCAACGCCTGGCTCGGCGTCCAGTTCTATCTCTGGGTCCGCTACTACGAAACCAACGGCGCCAGCCTCCACATCTCGCGCCCTGCCGGCGTCGAAGGCTGGCTCCCCATCGCCGGCCTCATGAACCTCAAGTACTTCCTCGTCACCCGCCACGTCTCCCCCATCCACCCCGCGGCCATGTTCCTTCTGATAGCGTTCCTCCTCAGCAGCCTTCTCCTCAAAAAATCCTTCTGCTCCTGGCTCTGCCCCGTAGGCACCGCATCCGAAGCCCTCTGGCACCTCGGCCAGCGCCTCTTCCATCGCAGCCTCACCCTCCCCCGCGCCCTCGACATCTCCCTCCGCAGCCTCAAGTACATCCTCCTGGCCTTCTTCCTCTACGTCACCCTCACCCTCAACGCCGACGGCCTCCTCCAATTCCTCCGCGCTCCTTTCGGCATCATCGCCGACGTCAAAATGCTCGACTTCTTCCGCCACATGGGCCTCATCGGCATGGCCGTCCTCTTCACCCTCGGCGCTCTCTCCCTGGTCATCAAAAACGCCTGGTGCCGCTTCCTCTGCCCCTACGGCGCCCTCATGGGCATCGTCTCCGCCCTAAGCCCGGTAAAAGTCCGTCGCGACCCATCCGCCTGCATCGACTGCAACAAGTGCAACAAGGTCTGCCCCTCCAACCTCCCCGTAGCCCAGCTCGTCACCATCCGCAGCGTCGAGTGCACCGGCTGCCTAAGCTGCATCGCCATCTGCCCCGCCGAAAACGCCCTCAACTTCGCTCTCCCCCCACACCGCAACCCCACCTCCCCCCTGCTCGCCGACGCCAGCCCCGCCGCGCAATCGCTAGCTCTCACCAACGCCCGCTGGCACAACCGCACCCTCCAGCCGCGCACCGTCGCCATTATCCTGGCCATAGTCTTCTTCTCGATCGTCGGCATAGCCCGCATCACAGACCACTGGCAGACCCACCTCCCCAACTCCGTCTACCAGCAGCTAGTCCCCAACGCCGACGACTACACCCACTAACTCCCTATCAAGACTCATTCACCTTAAACTGAATCCGCAGCTCCAGATCGGGTCCATGAAACTCCTTCGGCAGCGCGGCAAAATGTCCCACCCCCGTAACCGCTCCCCAAGCCGCCCGATTCAGCGCCTCATCCTGCGTTGATCCCTCCAGATGCACCGCCGCAATCGTTCCATCCGGATGAATGGTGATGCGGATCGCGGTCAACCCGTGCTTGTTCTCAGGTGCCCGGGCGCCGTCCGGCAGCAACCTCACCCACTGCTCATAAATCTGCCTCATAGCAACCTTCAGATAAGGCTGAAAGTCCACGCCCTGCGTATCCGAAAGCACCTCAACCCCCTGCCCATTCGCATGAATAGCTCCCTGCGAAGGCACATCGACGGGGACAACCTGCTGCGCCCCCGCCCAACCCCCACAAACAACCGCGAGAACCGCCACACCACAAACGCCAAGGATCCTCTTCATACCGAATCTCCTCCATCCACCAACCAATGCATGGATCATAGACGCGCCAACAAACCCCAGGACAGCAACTCAACAAAGAAAATTCACCCCACCCAAGCCAGCACCGAAGCGCAACCCTTTGCCGTTGCCTTCGCCCTTGCCTTTGCCTTTCTATCTGTCATTCCGAGCGAAGCGAGGAACCTGCTTCCAGCGCGCGAAGCGCGCGCCCGCCCTTGCCCCTGAGATAGCTCCGGGCTTCAGCCAGGACACCATCACCCACCACAACAAGGGCTCCAGCCCCTAAGACAAACACGCGTGCCCGGAGAGTCCTCTCCGGGCACGCACCCTCCCCCCACCAACGCCCTACGCCGCTCCAACCGCAGCCACAGGCCCCAACATCGCCGCCAGATCCCCCTCCGGCGTATGGATCGCCATCAGGTTATAGTTCTCCTGCAGCAGCGCCAGCACCCCCGGCGACAGAAACGCCGGCAGCGTAGGCCCAATCCGCATGTTCTTCACCCCCAGGTGCAGCAGCGTCAACAACACCGCAATCGCCTTCTGCTCATACCAGCTCAGCACCAGCGACAGCGGCAGGTCATTCACCCCGCAGTCAAACGCACCCGCCAGCGCCATCGCAATCTTCAGCGCCGAGTAGGCATCATTGCACTGCCCAATATCCAACAACCGCGGCAGCCCGGCAATCTCGCCAAACTCCAGCTTGTTGAACCGATACTTCCCGCACGCCAGCGTCATAATCATGCAGTCTTCCGGCACAGCCTTCGCCAGCTCCGTATAGTAGTTCCGCTGCGACCGCGCGCCATCGCATCCTCCAATCAAGAAGAAGTGCCGTATCGCGCCCGACTTCACCGCTTCCACCACCTTATCCGCAACACCCAGCACCGCCGCGTGCCCGAACCCAACCGTAATCTCCTCATCGCCGCCGTCCTCCAAAAATCCCGGAGCCCGCAACGCCGCATCAATCACCGCCGCATAATCCTGCCCTTCGATATGCAGCACGCCCGGCCACTGCACCTCTCCTGCCGTAAAGATGCGGTCCTTATACGTCACCTTCGGCTGCTGTATGCAGTTCGACGTCATCAGGATCGCCCCTGGAAACGCATCGAACTCCGCCGCCTGGTCCATCCACGCGCCGCCGTAATTCCCCGCTAAATGCGCAAACGCCTTCAGCTTCGGATAGCCATGCGCCGGCAGCATCTCCCCATGCGTATAAACGTTGATCCCCAAATCCTTCGTCTGCTCCAGCAGCGCAAACAAGTCATGCAGATCATGTCCTGAAACCAGAATCGCCTTCCCCTTCCGCGCACCCAGCCGCACCTTCGTCGGCGTCGGATGCCCAAACGTCTCCGTGTGCGCCGTGTCCAGCATCTCCATCACGCGATAGTTCAGCTCGCCCACACTCAGCGCCATCGCCAGCAGCTCCGCCACGCTAGGCTCAGTGTGCGTCAAAAACGCCAGCACCTCGTGGATCTTCCCATAAGCCGCCGGATCGCCCGCGCCCAACGCCAGCGCATGCACTGCATACGCCGCCACGCCCTTGATCCCGTACAGCACCAGCTCCTGCAGGTTCGCAACCTCGCGGCTCTCATACAGAATCCGCACCGGCAGCATCACCAGCTTGCCCTGCTCAATCAGCCCCTCCTTCGTCGTCGCTGGAGTCCACGCCGCCGGCCCGCCAAACTCCACCGCCGCAATCCCACTCTCCGCCGCCGCGTGCTCATACACGCACCGCGCCGCCTCGCGCATCGCTACCGCTTCACCGATCATCTCCACCAACCGGTCAGCGTCGAAGTTCACGTTCGTCAGCGTGGCAAACACCGCCCCAATCGTGAACGCATCAATCTCCGGATCGCACACCCGCAGCTTCGCATCCGCGACGCCCAGCAACCGCGCATGATGCGCATACACCGAGATCCCCTTCACCGCATACAGCAGCACATCCTGCAGCGCCGCAATCGTCTCATCCTTGCCGCAGACGCCCTGCGTCTGGCACGCCACACCCTTTGAAGTCTGTTCACACTGGTAGCAAAACATGGTCGCGTTTCCTCTCTGATTTCTCTTGCAAACCCACCCTACCGATCACCGCCCAACCTCCGCTGCGACTTTGGTCACACGTCTTACAATCTTTTTTCGCCCGCCTCTAATCTCCCCACCTCTCCCGTCCACCCCTCGTTTCCCTTCTTATCTCTTCTCTTTCTTCGTTATCACTTCACTTACACCTCCACGCCTCTCCCGCGCCGCTCCCAGCCGACATTCTTTCTCGAAAAAAAACTGAAACGTGTGATTTGAATCGCAGCAGGCTTCCCTCCACCTCCGTACCTTCATCTCTACGGGCCACACAAGTCACCTACCGGAGCTGAGCATGCCTACTACCACCCAAACCGTTCGCGAGATCGCCCTCCACCAACCCACCGCCATCCGTGTCTTCGAGCACCTTGGCATCGACTACTGCTGCGGCGGCGATAAGCCCCTCTCCGACGCCTGCGGCGTCGTCAACCTCGACGTCAACGCCGTCCTCGTTGCTCTCGAGTTTGCCGCCGGCCGCCCCGTCCTTCCTGCGCCCGACTGGAGACAAGCCTCCCTCGAACTCCTCTGCGCCCACATCATCGTCAAGCACCACGCCTTCGCCCGCCGCGAGCTCCCTCGCCTCATCGACCTCGCCTCCAACGTCCTCGGCCGCCACGGCCAGCACCACCCCGAACTCGCCGCCATCTACGCCACCCTCACCCAGCTCGAGTTCGACCTCAACGACCACTTCGCCAAAGAAGAAGGCGTCCTCTTCCCTTACATCGTTAGCCTCGAGCGCTCCATCATCGATCCCGAAGAAGATCCCGTCTCCTGCTTCGGCTTCCTCGCCGACCCAGTCGCCGTCCTCTCCCACGACCACGACGAGACCGGCACCCTCCTCAACCAGCTCCGCGAATTCAGCCACAACTTCACCCCTCCCCTCGGCGCCTGCCCCACCTATCGCTGCTTCTACGAGGGCCTCCACAACCTCTCCCACGATCTCTGCCAGCACATGCACCTGGAGAACAACATCCTCTTCCCAAGAGCCGTTCAACTAGAAACCGCCACCGCCTTCGCCACCGCCTAACCACCGCAAGGACCGGCCCCAACCAACCACCCCGACGCACCGACACCAACCAGGTACCCCGACGCTTCAGCCTCGGGTCTCATCGGCCACCAAACAAGAACGGGCTTTAGCCCGAAGATTTGCCTTTGTTCTCGCTTTGAACCGACGACTCTTCAGCCACCAACCAGGTACCCCGACGCTTCAGCCTCGGGTCTCATAAGCCACCAAACAAGAACGGGCTTTAGCCCGAAGGTTTGCCTTTGTTCTCGCCTTAGCCTTCGCCCTTGCCTTTCTGTCTGTCATTCCGACCCTGAGCGTAACCGAAGGGGAGGAACCTGCTTCTCGCTCGCTCGAGCGAGCACCCGTTCTCGCCCCTCCCTCGTCCGTTTCACGCCACAATCCCGAGCGCACCGCGCAGCAACCCCCAAAGACCCCCACACAAAACCCAACCATCGCCGACCACCCGCCTTTCTCCCTATCCCCTATCCCCTATCCCCTGCCCTTCCCCTCCCCCCAGTGCTACCATGACACCCATGGACTCGGCGCATCCCGCACCCATAACCACCCCCCAAAATCCAGGGACTCATGCGTAAACGCACGCTGATCCCGCTTCTCATCGCCGTCCTCCTGCTCTGCGCTCTCGGCGTCACGCTCTATCTCCGCGCCAAGGCCCCGCCCGAAGCCGCGCGCCTGCTCCCCGAATCCGACGCCATCGTCTATCTCAACCTCAAGTCCATCCGCTCCTTCACCCACTTCGACCAGTCCCCCATCACCCGTTCCCCCGACTTCCAGCACTTCATCGACGCCACCGGTATCGTCCCCGAGCGCGACCTCGACTCCGTCGCCCTCGCCCTCCACCGCATGCCCGACCCCACCGGCCCCAACGGCCCCGTCGCCTACTCCGAAGTCTTCATCGGCCGCTTCGACGGCACCCGCCTCGCCCACTACCTCGCCTCCATCGCCTCCTCCACCGACTCCTACGCCGGCCGCACCATCTACACCATCCCCGTCGGCGAACCCGTCGCCCGCACCCTCCGCGTCGCCATCCTCTCCTACGACGCCATCGCCGCCTCCAACATGCCCACCCCCGAGCAGATCCACTCCATGCTCGACCGCTTCCGCGCCGGCGCCCTCTCCACCCCCGGCTCCTCGCTCCTCGCCGCCCGCTATCACCAGGTCCCCATCCTCTCCGAAGCCTGGGGCATCGGCCACATCGGCCTCCCCTTCACCGACACCGACCCCACCGCCACCCCTCCCAACGGAGCTCCCGGCTTCATCTCCGTTCTCGGCCTCCAGCTCCCCCTCCGTACCGACACCGACTTCGTCGCCAGCCTCCGCTACACCCCCGCCGCCAACGTCCTCTCCAGCGGCCCCGTCCACCTCCGCGGAGCCGTCAGCCTCAGAATCGAAGAGTTCGCCCCCGACCCCTCCGCCGCCGCCAGCACCGCCGAAACCATCACCACCCTCCTCGCCGTCCTCCGCGGCATCAGCAGTGAGCAAGCCGCCACCCAGCAACCCCCCGACCCCTCCACCACCGCCATCACCGCCATCCTCAACTCCATCACCCTCTCCCACCACGACAGCATCGCCGTCCTCAACGCCACCGCCAGCCTCGACCAGCTAAAAGCCCTCACCACCGCCCACAACCCCGCGGCCTCCCCCCTCGAGCCCAACCCCTCCGCCCCATCCCCAGCCCCAACCAGGTAGCAACACCAATGTTCCCCGCACCAGGTAGCAACACCAGGTACCCCGCACCAGGTGCCCCGAACCAGGTACCCCGCACCAGGTACCCCGCACCAGGTACCCCGAGGCTTCAGCCTCGGGTCTCATAGGCCGCCCATCGAGCCAGGGCTTTAGCCCTAAGGTTTGCCGTTGCTGTTGCCTTTGCGCGTTTCACGCCGTCATCCTGTCCCTGAGCGCAACGAAGGGGTGCCTTTGCATTTGCCTTTGCAGTTGCAGTTGCAGTTGCAGTCGCAGTTGCAGTTGCTCTTACCGCCACAACAAACCCTCGCCGTCCGCGCAGGACCCCCCATGCGACTCATTCCGCTCTTCGTGCGTCTAAGCAACTGCGCAACAAAACGCACCCCAACAACCGAAGCCAAAGTTAGAGCCTCAGAGATAGAGCCCCAGAGACAAAGTCTAGGAGCAGTCCATGCTGAAGTCCTCCGCCGTCCTTGCCCGCATCGTCGCACTCTCCGCAATCACCCTCTGCGCCACCGCCGCGCCCCTCGTTCTAGCCCAGCAGCCTCTCCTCACCGGCCAGTCCGCCTACACCGACTGGGCCCAGCAGCATCCCGGCGTCCGCCACAAAATCACCGTAGCCGACCTCCCCGCGCCCAACCCCGCAGAAGCCGTCGACAACGGCCCCAACGTTGTTCCGCGCCCCATCACCGCCTGGCCCATCGCTCCCCCCAACTTCACCGTCACCCTCTACGCCGGCGGCGACGCCACGCCCCTCGAGCGCTCCGCCTCCGGCGAGCACATGAAGCTCTCCAACGGCACCTTCACCCAGCCTCGCTACATCGTCACCGCCCCCAACGGTGATCTCTTCTTAGCCGACTCCGGCGCCGGCACCATCTTCGTCCTTCGCGGCCTCGCTCCCAACGGCCGCGCCGCCACCATCGAAAAATTCGCCACCGGCCTCGACCATCCCTTCGGCATCACCTTCTATCCCAACGGCCCCAATCCCCAGTACGTCTACATCGGCAACGCCACCACCATCCAGCGCTTCCCCTACAAGAACGGAGACCTCCACGCCTCCGGCCCCGCCCAGACCATCGTCCCCAACATCCCCGGCTACGCCCAGCTACGCGGCGGCGGCCACTGGACGCGTGACGTCGTCTTCACCCGCGACAACAAGTACCTCCTCGTCTCCGTAGGCTCCGGCTCCAACGTAGACGACGCCGACACCCACCCCCGCGAGTTCCACCGCGCCGACATCCTCGAGTACACCGCCGACGGCAAGTTCATCTCCGTCTACGCCTCCGGCCTTCGCAACTGTGTCGGAGAAGCCATCAACCCCACCACCGGCTCCCTCTGGTGCTCCACCAACGAGCGCGACAACCTCGGCAACCACCTCGTCCCCGACTACGTCACCTCCGTCCCGCAAGGCAGCTTCTTCGGCTGGCCCTGGTACTACATGGGAGGCCACCAGGACCCGCGCCTCCCCCAACCCTGCGCCAACGGCACCGGCCCCAACCCCGGCCTCTCCGCTCCCCTCACCGCCGACCGGGCCAAAAACTGCAAGCGCGTAGACATGTCCACCAAGGTCCGCACCCCCGACGTCTTAGTCCAGCCCCACATGGCCTCCCTCGAGATGACCTTCTACCCCGAGCCACCGCTCACGTCCAAGTACCACAACGCCTTCCCAACCTTCTACGACGGTGACGCCTTCGCCGCCGAGCACGGCTCCTGGAACCGCGCCAACCGCGCAGGCTACGAAGTCATCGTGATCCCCATGAAAGACGGCCACGCCACCGGCGAATACGACGACTTCCTAACCGGCTTCGTAACCCCCAAAGGAGAAGTCTGGGGCCGTCCGGTAGGCGTAACCATAGGCCCCGAAGGCAGCCTCTACGTAACCGACGACGGCTCCCGCTCCATCTGGCGCGTAACCTACATCGGCAAATAACCAACCCCACGCAAAACAGCCAAGGAGACAGCGGACCTCGTCTGCCGCCGCCTTGGCTGTTGCCGTTGTCCTTGCTCTCTTGTTGTCATCCCGTAGGGATCTGCAGTTGCCGTTGCTCGTTCTACGCCGTCATCCTGAGCGAAGCGCGAAGTCGAAGGACCCCGCATTCCCCACTCATACCTTGTCATCTCGACCGGAGCGGCGCTCTTCGCGGACGCAGCGGAGAGACCCGCAGTTTCCTTTGCCCTTGCCCTTGCCCGTTCCACGCCGTCATCCTGAGCGAAGCGCGCAGCGCGAAGTCGAACGACCCAC
>JBAULP010000106.1:0-20778 GCA_049578265.1 Acidobacteriaceae bacterium | reverse complement strand
TGCTGTTGGCGGCGGCTAGTAGGAAGACCAGCGGGGCGTTCCAGTTGATGGCGATTTCGTTGAGGGAGTAGGCGCGCTGGTCGTCGATCCACATGCGCATGGGTGGAGCTTTGGGGAGGGCGTCGGCCACGGGATCGCCGCCGTGCGCGTTGGGACCGCCGGAGAGCAGACCGGGCCAGGGGGCGGCGATGCCGTCGGCTGCGCTGGGGCGATGGTGCGGATGCTGGAAGGGGCGACGGCCTAGCTGCGTGACCCACGAGACTCCGAAGCAGTTGCGGCCTAGCAGGTAGTGGAGGTTTGCGAGCGCGGCGTTGCGTGCGGCTGGGTTGGGATGGAAGTGATTGGCGATGAGGAGCAGAAGAGATTGATTGGCGGCGTTGGAGTTTGAGCCCCAATGATAGTCGGTGAGGGCTAGCGAGTTGCCGTAGCCGTTTTGTTGCGTGCGGGAGATGAGTTCGGCGGCGGCGGTTTGGGTGGCTTGTTGAATGGCCTGGTTGGCTGGGTTTGATTTGCTGGTTGCGAAGGCGTAGCTCCAGAGGCCCAGCGATGCGACGTCTCCCCAACTGGGGATGCCGATTTTAAGCGTGGGGAGGTGCGGCGTGATGGCTTCGAGGACGGCTGTTTCGTATTGGGGCTCACGCGTGGAGCGGAAGAGTTCGGCGGAGCACCAGAGGAGCTCGTCGCTGCAGTGTGGATCGCTGTAGGCGCCGGTGGAGACGGTGGGCGGGTTGGTGAAGGTGACGCTGGGATGCTGCACACACCTGGCCCAGGCGCGGCGCGCGGCGGTGAGGCAGCGGGCGGCGTAGGCGGGATCGAAGGGTGCGTAGCAGCGGGCGGCGATGGCGGCTACGGAGGCGAGGTCGGCGGTGGCGCAGGTGCTCTTGTAGGGCGCGGCGCCGGTGCCGATGACTTCGCTGATGAGCGTGTCGTCCTGCGGCATGATGAAGGCGCAGAAGTGCAGGCTGGTTTGCTTGTGCCAGACGCCGCCGTCGGTGGGATCCTGCATGGAGAGCATCCAGTCGAGGTTCCATTTGATCTCGGCGAGGAAGTCGGGGAGCGGCTTGCCGGAGTCTTCGTTGATGCGGCCGGACTCCGGGATGTCGAGATGCAGGTTGCGGAGGGCGTCGGGGAAGAGCTCCCAGGCCCAGAGGAGGGTGCCGGTGGAGATGCCGGAGTTGACGACGTAGCGGCCGTAGTCGCCGGCGTCGTGCCAGCCGCCGGTGTTGGGCATGGGGCCGCTGCGGCCGGAGGTGGGATCGAAGGCTCCGTGGAGATGGCAGGCGGGATGCTTGTAGCCGTTGCCTAGATCGACCGCGCAGCCGCAGCGCTGGCCATAGTAGCCGCGCGTGGTGAGGCGTAGTGCGTCCGCGTAGACTTGCGGGCCGATGGGGAAGGGGTCGGAGTGGGCGCCGGCTCCTTCGAGATGGTACGTGCCGGGAGTAGTGATGGAGGAGAAGTCGGCCTGCGCGATGGTGTCGCCGGAGGCGGCGTCGCGTGCGGGTGCGGTGAGCTTGGCTTCGAGCACCACCACGGCGGGTTGCTGCGACCAGAGTTTGAAGGTGGCTGGTTGCGTGCCGGCTGACGGATGGACTACCGTTGCGATTTTTGCGTCGTGGGGGAGATAGCCGAGCTGGTTGAGGTAGAGGTGCGTGGAGTGGGAGCCGAACAACGACAAGGCGCGCAGGGGCTGGGGCAGCGTGGATGCAGCGGCTGCCGCGCCGATAGATTGAAGAAACGGGCGGCGACGAATTGGACGAAGTGGATCCATGCGCGCTTGAGAGCTATGGGTTAGACGCTTGTTGTTTAGCGGAGGGGGCTGGAGGCGGTGAAGTCTGAGCAGCAGGGCTTCATGACGGGCTGAAACTCCATGAGCTCGACGCGGGTGCCGTCGGGGTCGTAGAGGTTGGCCTGCCACTTGCCATCGCGACCCATCTGCGGGCCGTCGTGGCGCGGGGGAAGGCGGTCCTGCTGGTAGAGCGTGGTGACGGCGCGCTCCATGTTGGGGACGCCGAGGGAGAAGTGATTCATGACGCCTAGCTGGCGTTCGTTGAGGTGATCGATGGGTGTGGTGGAGCCGTCGCCGACCATCATGTACTCAAGCCAGTCGTGGCCGTTGGGGACTTGTTCCGAGATCCAGTCGACTGCGCCGGGCTTCATGGCGCCGTACCAGTAGGGGCGGAAGCCGAGGAGGTCGCGGTAGAAGTGATCTTCGTCGGCGCGGCTGTGGACCATGTAGCCCATGTGGATGATGTGGTCGCTGATGGGGTGCGTGGTGATGGTTTGTGGATGGCCGGGCTGAAGGAACTGCACGGCGTTGCCTTCGGGGTCCTGGGTGTCGAACCAGTGGGCGCCGTCGGTGGAGGTGTGGAGCTCGGAGAGGTGACCGACGTTGTGTGCGTGGAGATAGTTGAGAAGCGCTGCGGCGTTGGTGGTGGTGTAGGCTACGCAGGCCATGCGGCTGATGGTGTGGTCGGCGGGAAGCGGAAGGACTTCGATGAACTGCGTTGGGCTGAAGTAGTAGCGCTCGCCGGCGGAATTCTGCGGGTCGGGGGCTTTGGTCGCGCCGAGGATGTGGCCGTAGAAGTTGTCGGAGGCGGCCATGTCGTGCGCGTAGACGCACATGTGCGAAATGCCCGTGATCGCGGGGCGTTGCTGCGCGAGGGCGCAGGAGGTGAGGCAAACGAAGGTGAGTGCGACGAAGAGAGCTGCGCGGCTTGCGGTGCGGCGGGGGAGAGTTGCCATTTGTTGGAGCACCCTACTTTCTTCCGAGATGCGAGGACAGTATACGGAAGAGGAGAGAGCTTTGGCTGGAGCACGATAGATTGCTAGTCGGACTCGGAGGGAGTTGCGAGAGGTGGGGCTAGCTCGAGGTGGTCGAAGCGGCGCCAGCGGTAGATCGCGATGGAGAGGATCCAACTGAGCCCGAAGAGGCCGATGATGAAGTAGCCGAGGACGCCGAAGTTGTTGTTGAGCTTGGCAATGAGGGACCAGATGGGGCCGTCGAGGTGGAACTGGGAGGCGATGAGACCGAGGGCTTCGATGCCGCCGACGGCGACGGCGACGACGACGGAGACTGAAGTGATGGTGAGGTTGTAGTAGAGCTTGCGGATGGGTTTGACGAAGGCCCAGCCGTAGGCGCCGAGCATGAGGATGTTATCGGTAGTGTCGATGAGGGACATGCCGGCGGCGAAGAGCGCGGGGAAGACGAGGATGGACCAGAGGGAGAGGCCTTTGGTGGCTTCGGCGGCGGAGATGCCGAGGAGGCCGATCTCGGTGGCGGTGTCGAAGCCGAGGCCGAAGAGCAGGCCGAGCGGGTACATGTGCCAACTGCTGCGGATGAGCCGGAAGATGGGGCGGAAGAGGCGCGCGAGGAAGCCGCGGCTGTTGAGGAGGAGATCGAAGTCTTCGTCGACGTAGGGCTCGCCGCGGCGGACGGACTGGAAGGTGCGGTAGACGGCGCGCAGGATGAGGAGGTTGGCGACGGCGATGGCGAAGAGGAAGAGCGTGGAGACCAGGGTTCCGAGGATGGCGCCGATGTCGCGGAGATGGTCGATGCGATGCTGGAGGCCGAGCACGGTGGCGGCGATGGCGATGGAACCCAGGACAACGATGGTGGAGTGGCCGAGCGAGAACATGAAGCCGACGGCGACGGGGCGCTTGCCGTCGTGCATGAGCTTGCGGGTGACGTTGTCGATGGCGGCGATGTGGTCGGCATCGACGGCGTGGCGGAGGCCGAAGCTGTAGGCGAGGAAGGCGGTGCCGAGCAGGACGGGAAAACGGTGGAAGGCGATGACGGCCCAGGCCCAGGCGCCGAGGTTGAAGATGGCGAGGAGCACGTAGATGGCGATGATTTTGGAGCGGGTGTTGCCCGGCTGGTCGTTGAAGAGGGAACGCAGCGATGGGGGGTTGGGGGGGCGCATCGGTTTCCTTCGTGGCGTGCCGTGCGGTACCGTGGTAGCACGGATTCTAGAATCGTAACATTTTGAGCGTGGTGACCTCGTGATGATGGTCACTTACCGGCTAATCCGGGAGAGTAAAGATACGTTGGGAAGGGCTGAAGCGAATTCGGGCAGGACTCCGCGGCAGCGTGCGGTCCCGGCGTAACACGAATTGCAATTCTATAACACGCCTGATGAAGGGAGGCTGGATGCGGTTTGAGCGCCGGAGCGGAGGAAGGACGAGCGGGCGCGGGTGGGTTGAATTTGCGTGTTTGCTGGTGATGGGGGCCCGGATCGGGATTGCGCAAAGATTCCGGATGGTAAGCCGACGACTGCGTCGAAGCAGAGATTGATGGTGCAGCAGAACGTGGTGGTGACTGCCGATGTGAGCGAGGTGGGGATTGATTCGCCCGATCCCTCGCAGAGGGTGATGGTGCGAGAGGAGTTGCTGGATGCGAATCCGGGGCGGCCGGGAGCGCCGGTGTCGATTCCGGGGTTGCCGATTGAGACGGCATCGGGAGGAATCAAGGCGCCGCAGTACTTTGCGCCGGGGGTGGCGGGAGATCATGGCGAGCCGATTGCTCAGTACATTGCGGTGGGCGGGTATCTGGTGCCGAACAGTCTGTCGGCGAATGCGCATGGGAACGGGTATGCCGATCCGAATATCTATGTGGCGGGCGCGCTGGGGAGCGTGGAGACGGATGCGGGGGCGTTCAATGTGCTGGAGGGGAATCACTCGCTGAATCTGGCGGCTACGTATGGCCTGCGACAGCGACTGCGGAGGTTTGTTGCGCTGACGGGGGACTACCGGGATGTGGACGCTACGGTGGGGCTGGCGCCTTCGGATCCAGCGAAGAAAGGGTGGCTCGCGCTGGAGGCAAATTATGGCAATGGGCTGATGCTGACGCTGGAGCATCGGCAGCAGTACAAGTGGAATGGGATGCAGGTGTGGGACGCGGGGCGCCATGAGATTTCGTTATTCAGCGATGGATATTTTGGCGTGTCGCATGAGGGGAACCTCGTGCCCATTGGGTTTGGCGTGCAGGTGAGGGACACGGTGGATGGACGACAGATGGATCAGACGCACACGTCGATCCTGGCGGTGAACGATCAGTGGCAGGCAGGGAAGAGGGATGAGGCGGCCTTCTCGGGGTTCTTTCGGACGTACAACCTGGCGCTGTTTTCGAACTTTGGGGAGGGGCTGATTCGGCAGAGCGAGTTTCGCACGGTAGAGGGCGCGGAGGGCGCGAGACGCACGCGTTTGCGAAGGGAATTGAGGGGATGGTGGGGATGCTGTACAACGAGGACGACATCCGGAACGACGATCTGGACCATTCTCTATCGGACGCAGCCAGGGTGTATGGAGCCTTTGTGAAGGTGCTTGCGAATGAAGTGACGATTCGGGAGCTGGCGCCGTATGCGGCGATGCGCGGTGACCTGGGCACGCATGTGCATGTATACGCGGGGCTGCGCAGCGACGCGATCGAGGTGGCGAACACGGACAAGATGAAGCCCGAGGATTCGTTCCGCGAGTGGACGGTGTTCGAAAGTCCGAAGGCGACGTTGACTTGGTCGCCCGGGGATGGACAGATGCGGTGGTGGCCGTCGGCTTCGCTCAGTGTGGGGCAGGCGTTTTTTACGGAAGACCCGCGCACCCAGGTGGCGGCATCTGCGACGACAACGGGCATGCGGGCGGCGAATCTGTTGGAGCGGTCGCATGCGGAGCAGATGGTGGTGGAGAAGCGGTTTGCGGGAACAGATGTGCGGGTGACGGTGAGTCGAACGACGACGACCGCGACGCTGGGGAAGATCGATCCGGACAATGGAACGGCGGAGGATCTGGGGCCGAGCACGATTAAATTTTTGACAGTGAACGTGCGGCACGACTTTGGGGTTGGAATGTTGCAGGCGGTGGTGTCGAAGGCGGATGCGCGGCTGGCGGCGTTTGATGGCGCGGCGGGCACGGTGACGCCGGAGGCTCCGCGAACGATCTTCGATGTGCTGGCCACGTTGGACAGGTTGCCGCTGGGGCTGCGGGCGCGGGCGGAGTATGAGTATGTGGGGCACAAGTTTCTGGATGTGGGCAATGCGCTGCATCCGGCGCCATACGAAGCGATTCCTGTGGGAGAAACGCGGTTGGCTGTGGTGCGATCGTTTCTGGATGAGCGGTTGGAGTTGGGGGTGGATGGGCTGGTGGCGCGCGGGTATACGGGGCAGACGACGGAGACGTTCGATCCAGGATGGAGCGTTGCGACGAGCGCGACGGTGCTTCCGTACTGTGCGCCGGGATCGGGACCGAGTGGGTTGGCGAGTGACTTCGATTGCGGAACGGTGGAGCGGAGCGTGGGGATACGGATGGTGTCGTATGTGGGGGGATCGGTGGCGTGGAGGTTCGGCGCGGAGAGGTGAAGCGGCTTGGCTTAGTGCGAATGGGTGTGCGGGTGAGAGTGCTTGCTGCTCTTTAGTTCTTTGCCGGAGGTGGTGAGGACTAGCTTGCCGAGCTCTACGCCGCGCAGGGCGAGTATGCGGTGGGCGAGGTCCTGGAGGGCGGAGCTGTGGCCTTTCATGATGATGACTTCGAGGCAGTAGTTGTGGTCGAGGTGGACGTGCGTGGCGGCGAGGATCATAGCGCCGGCGGAGTGCTGGGCCGCAGTAAGTTTTTCGGAGAGGTTGGGAACGTGGTGGTCGTAGACCAGCGTGAGGGTGCCGACGACGGGCTTGTTGGAGCTGACGTTTTCGGCGAGGAGGGCCTCGCGGATGAGGTCGCGGATGGCCTCGGAACGGTTCTCGTAGCCGCGGCGGGTGATGAGCTGATCGAACTCTTTGAGGAGATCTTCGTCGAGCGAGACGCCGGTGCGGCTGAGCTGAGGCATGGGAACTCTCCAGGCAGAATTGTAACCAGTTTCACAGCGGCGCAGACGGCGCTGTGCGTAAGATGGGAGCGCTGCGCGAATATTGGCGGGGTTGGAAGGATGTAAGCGATGCACGAGCTATCGATTGCGTACAGCATCGTGGAGATTGCGACCGAGAGCGCGAGGGAGGCGGGCGCCACGCGCGTGCGGGAGGTGCATGTGCGGCTGGGGGCGCTCTCAGGGGTGGTGCGCGGGGCGCTGGAGTTCAGCTACGAGGTTGCGTGTGCGGATACGCCGCTGGAGGGGTCTACTCTGGTGGTGAGGGAGCTTCCGGCGAAGGTGTACTGCAAGGTATGCGAGATGGAGGTGGAGCTGCGGAGCGTGCAGTACTTCTGCTGTCCGCGCTGTGATACGCCGAGCGGAGACCTGCGGCAGGGGCGCGAGATGGATGTAGAGGCGATTGAGGTTGATCTGCCGGGAGAGGGTTTGTCAGGAGAAGAAGATGGAAACGCGGGTGCTGGAGATTCGCAAAGGGATTCTGAATAAGAACGATGAGATTGCGCGCGGGCTGCGAGCGCGGCTGCGTGCGAGCGGCCTGTTGACGATTAACCTGGTGTCGAGTCCGGGGTCAGGGAAGACTGCTTTTTTGCAGCGCACGCTGCGGACGCTGCGCGAAGAGGGCAAGACGGCGGCGGCGCTCGTGGGGGATCTGGCCACGGACAATGATGCGAAGCGGCTGGCCGAGGCGGGCGTTCCGGTGAAGCAGATTACGACGGATGGGCGCTGCCACCTGGAGGCGCAGATGGTGTCGGACCATTTGGCGGATTGGGATTTGAGCGCGTTTGAGTATCTGTTTATTGAGAACGTGGGGAACCTGGTGTGCCCTTCGAGTTATGACCTGGGCGAGGATGTACGGGTGGTGCTGCTGTCGGTGACGGAGGGCGAGGATAAGCCTCTGAAGTATCCGACAATCTTCAACTCGGCGGACGTGGCGATGATTACGAAGATGGACCTGGCGGAGGCCTGCGAGTTCGACCTGGAGGCGGCGCGGAGGAATATCTGGGCGGTGCGACCGGGGATGCGGATTCTGACGGTGTCGTCGAAGAATGGCGCGGGGATGGGGGAGTGGATGGCGTGGCTGGCGGAGGAGCGAGCGGCGCGAAGTGCCACGGTTTGAGGCAGCGCGAGATGACAGCGGGATGAATCGCGCTGTGCGCGTCGTCACGGGTTGGGGGCTGGGTGGATATGATAATAAGACGGGTCGCGCACGCATTGCGTTTTTGAGTGTACCCAGACTGCGCTTGAAGTTCGAGCGAGTCTCTACCGACAGCGAACGAAGCACAGGATCGAGCCGAGAGCTGCGATCTGCAAAATGGAGAACGATTTATGTCGAATGGAAGTTGTGACATTGGATTGATTGGACTGGCAGTTATGGGACAGAACCTTGTCCTGAATATGAACGACCACGGATACAAAGTTGCGGTGTTCAACCGCACGGTGTCGAAGGTGGATGATTTCATCAACCAGGAAGCCAAGGGCACTGAGGTCGTGGGCGCGCACTCGATTGAAGAGCTGTGCGGGCTGCTGAAGAGCCCACGCCGCGTGATGATCATGGTGAAGGCTGGCGAGGTAGTGGACCAGAACATCGCGCAGATTCTGCCGTACCTGGAGAAGGGCGACATCATCATCGACGGCGGCAACTCGCTGTTTACGGACTCCAACCGGCGCACGAAGGACCTGGCGGAGAAGGGCATCCTGTTTATCGGGGCCGGTGTTTCGGGCGGTGAAGAGGGTGCGCGTTTCGGGCCGTCGATTATGCCGGGCGGAAACCCCGCTGCGTGGCCTGCGGTGAAGGAGATCTTCCAGTCGATTTCGGCCAAGGTGGAAGACGGAACTCCGTGCTGCGATTGGGTTGGTGAGGACGGCGCCGGGCACTACGTAAAGATGGTGCACAACGGCATCGAGTACGGCGACATCCAGTTGATCTGCGAGGCGTACCAGTTGCTGAAAGATGGCCTGGGGCTGAGCACGGATGAGTTTGCCGAGGTGTTCAAGGAGTGGAACAAAGGCGAGCTCGACAGCTATTTGATCGAGATTTCGGCGACGATCTTCGCGAAGAAGGATGAAGACGGAACGCCGATTCTGGACAAGATTCTGGACACAGCAGGACAGAAGGGCACGGGCAAGTGGACGGCGATCTCTGCGCTGGACCTTGGCATGCCGGTGACGCTGATTGGCGAGAGCGTGTTTGCGCGCTGCCTTTCGGCGTTGAAGGATGAGCGTGTTCAGGCGGCGAAGGTGTTGGAAGGACCGGCTGCAAAGAAGACGGACATGGAACGCAAGGAGTTCATCGAGATTGTGCGCCGGGCGCTTTACTGCTCGAAGATGGTGAGCTACGCCCAGGGCTACATGCTGCTGCGCGCGGCGGAGAAGGAGTTCGGATGGAAGCTGAATATGGGCGGCATTGCGCTGATGTGGCGCGGTGGCTGCATCATTCGCAGCATCTTCCTGGGCAACATCAAGGCTGCGTATGACAAGAATCCGAACCTGGCAAACCTGTTGCTGGACGAGTTCTTTGCGAGCGCGCTGAATAAGTACCAGGGGAGCTGGCGCAAGGCCCTGATCGCGGCGATTGAGCTGGGCGTTCCAACACCGGCGTTCTCGACGGCGTTGGCGTTCTACGACGGCTTCCGCACGGCGCGGCTGCCGGCGAACCTGCTGCAGGCGCAGCGCGACTTCTTTGGCGCACACACGTATGAGCGGACGGACAAGCCTCGCGGCGAGTTCTTCCACACGAACTGGACAGGGCATGGCGGTCGCGTGTCTTCGTCTACGTACAACGCTTAGATTTCTAGAGGTGAACCCCGGAATTTCGACCGGGGTTCACCGACGGATTCTCGACGAGAGTTGGTTGGGGTAGTGGGCTGCTAAGTGCTTTCTTTCGTGTCGGGCGGCGTTAATTTCGGGTGTCCTCCTCAACGGCTGGACTCGATTCCGCATCAAAAAATAGATGATGGACAGCGTGAGGCTGAGTGGCAGCCGGCCTGGTTCGAGCCATACAGGAATCGTTTTTCGAGCGGCCGCGGTGCTCGTTGCTCTGCTGATGGCGGGGGCATCGGCGCACGCGTCGGTGGCGCTGTTGATGGAAGAGCCTTATGGGATGTTCGGTGCGTTCAATCCGACGGGCCACGCGGCGATTTACTTGAACCACATTTGCGCTGATTCGCCGACGGTACTCCGGCCGTGTCATGACGGCGAGTATGGCGTGGTCATCAGTCGATATCACAAGATCGATGGCTACGATTGGATTGCGATGCCGTTGCTGGGGTATCTCTATGCCGTCGATAACGTGAACGAAGTTCCAGCGACAGCGGAAAAGGTCCAGGTGGCGGCGCTGCAGAACGCGTATCGCAGGGAGCATCTGCTCGGGTTGGCGCCGGATAATCGCAAGGGCCGCGCACCGAAGGGCGAGTGGAGGGAGTTGGTCGGAGAGGCGTACATCCGCAAGATGTACGGCTTCCAGGTGGACAGTACGCCGGAGCAGGATGAACGCTTCATCGCGATCTTTAATGATCGGAAGAATGTGGGGCACTTCAATCTGCTGTTTCACAACTGCGCGGACTTCTCGCGCGTGGTCTTGGACCTTTACCTGCCGCACGCGATTCATCGCAACTTCATCGCGGATGTTGGGCTGATGACGCCGAAGCAGGTGGCGCGATCGCTGGTGAAGTACAGCCAGAAGGATCCCGCGGTGGGGATGACGGCGTTTGTGATTCCGCAGGTGCCGGGGAGCATTGCGCGAAGTCACGCGGTCGATGGCGTGGCCGAGTCGCTGCTGAAGAGTAAGAAGTATTTGATTCCGCTGACGATTCTTGCGCCCGAGGTGACCGGCGGGGTGGTGGTGGCGTACCTGGCAGATGGGCGACTCAAGCTGCCGAAGGGAACAGCGGTGTTCAACATCAGCGACGAGGAGAACACGGACGATCCAGAACCGGCTGTTGAGCCGGCGAGAGAGCCCATTCCTTCCGGAGACAGTTCGGTGGCGGTGACGAGTCCGCCGACGGGAAGTTTGCCGTAACGAACGAGGGGCTTCGCGGAAAGAATGGGATTCTGGACTAAAATCAGACGTCAGTTGAATCCTGTGCGTAGAAGTCTGGAGGCTCGTTGCGATGGCCGGTTCGTCGAATGCTGGGAATCGTCGTAGTTTTCTGAAGAAGAGCGGCGCGGTTGCGGCCGGGTTGCTGGCGCCTGCGGGATTGTCCGCTCATGCTTCGGCTGCGGGAACGATGGGTGCGCTTCCGGATAATCCTCGAACGCAGGGCGCGATGCCGACCCGCAATCTTGGCAAGACGGGATACAAGGTGGGGATCTTCAGCCTCGGGGGGCAGGCGGCGCTGGAGAAGCCGAACAACTTTGATGTCGCGGTGCCGATCATTGAGCGCGCGCTGGATCTCGGCGTGAATTATCTGGACACATCCTCGATCTACGGCGGTCCGGAGCGCTGGAGCGAGCAGTACTACGGACGGGTGATGCCGAGCCGCCGCAGCGAGGCGTTTCTGGCGACGAAGACCAAGGAGCGGACGCGCGAAGGATCGCTGCGCATGATTGAGAAGTCGCTGAAGCTGCTGAACACGGACCATGTGGACCTGTGGCAGTTGCATGATGTGGGGCTGCCTGCGGACGTCGATGCGATCTTTGCGAAGGGCGGCGCGATGGAAGCGCTGATCGAGATGCACGACCAGAAGGTGGTGCGGTTTCTCGGCGTGACGGGACACTATCGGCCAGATGCGCTGATGGATGCGATTCACCGCTATCCGTTCGATACGATTTTGATGGCGCTGAATGCGGCTGATTCGCACATCTACAGCTTCCAGGACGCGCTGCTTCCGCTGGCGGTGGAGAAGCAGATGGGGGTCATCGGGATGAAGGTGCCGGCGCGCGGGCGGTTGCTTTCGAATTGGACGCCGCCGTCGCTGGAGCAGCAGGAACACTCGTGGGAGGGCTCGGCAATTGCGACGCGGCCAGGCGTGATTAATATGCGCGAGGCGATGTACTTTACGCTGACGCATCCGGTGAGCACGGTGATCATTGGTTGCGATTCGGTGGCGCAGTTAGAGGAGAACGTTCAGTTGGCGAGCAACTTTACGCCGCTCTCGACGACTCAGATGGCATCGATCGATGAGCTGGCGGGGCCGGTGGCGAAGCAGTCGTTGTTCTTCCGGTTTACGGATCGCAGCAAGGGTTGATGCACGGAGAATTTTTTGTCGATGACTCTGCAGGATAAATCGCGGCTGCTGCACGAGAACCTTGCGAAGGTGGGGTCGTTGCTGGTGGCGTATTCGGGTGGAACAGATTCGGCGTACCTGGCCTATGCGGCGCATCGTGCACTGGGTGAGCGGATGCTCGCGGTGATCGCGGATTCGCCTTCGCTACCGCGCAAGGAGCTTGCAGATGCGATGGCGTTTGCGGAGCGGCATGGAATCCCAGTGCGGGTGCTGCAGACGCACGAGCTGGAGAAGCCGGAGTATGCGCGCAACGATGCGCAGCGTTGCTTCCATTGCAAGGATGAGTTATTCACAGAGATGGAGCAGGCGCGGCGGCGGCTGGGATTCGAGTGCCTGGCGTATGGGATGAATTTGGATGATCGCGGAGAGTTTCGGCCGGGGCAGCGCGCCGCAGCGATGCATGGAGCGTTGGCGCCGCTGGTGGATGCGGCGTTGAGCAAGGCGGAGATTCGGACACTGGCGCGCGAGGCTGGGCTGTCGTTGGCGGATAAGCCGGCGAGTGCTTGCCTCTCCTCGCGTATCGAGTACGGGCGCGAGGTGACTGCGGAGAATTTGGCGCAGGTGGAGCAGGCCGAAGAGGCGATGCATGCGCTGGGATTTGCGAAGGTGCGCGTGCGCCACCATGGAGAGCTGGCGCGGGTAGAGATCGCGCGGGAGGACTTGCCGCGGGCGTTGACGCTGGAGATGCTGGATGCGATGACCGAGGCTGTGCGGCGTGCGGGGTTTCTGTATGTGACGCTGGATATGCAGGGCTATCGTTCGGGCTCGATGAATGATGTGTTGCCGGTGACATCGATTGCTGCTGCGATGTAATTGGTGGGAGGGTCGCGACGTGTTGGTTAAAGAGCCGCGCGAGACCTGGCGGCAGCGGCTGATGGTGAGAAAGAGAGTTCATGCGGATTGCGTATCTTGATTGCTTCGCTGGTGTCTCCGGCGATATGTTGCTCGGCGCGCTGATGGATGCAGGAGTTGCAGCGGAGGTGTTGACGGAGGCTACGGCTGCGTTGAAGTTGGGCGCGAGCTTGACGTTCGAGAAGGTGGATCGAAGCGGGATTACCTGCACGAAGGTGCATGTGATGGAGAGCGGAGAGCTGGCGGAGAAGAAAGCCAGCACGCAAACGCATTCGCATGAGCAGGCTCACGATCACGGTCACGCGCACGACCACGATCACAAACAGGAGCATGCGCATGGGCGCTCCCTGCGTGTGATTCGCGAGTTGATCCATGGCGCGGCGCTGGCGGATGCGGTGAAGCGGCGGGCGATTCGGACGTTTGAGCTGCTGGGTGAGTCGGAGGCGAAGATTCACAACGTGGACGTGGAGAAGATTCACTTTCATGAGGTGGGCGCGGTGGATGCGATCGTCGATATTGTGGCGGCGTGTGCGGGGATTGAGGCGCTTGGAGTGGATGCGTGGCATTGCTCGGCGTTGAATGTTGGCAGTGGGATGGTGGAGTGCGCGCATGGGACGTTCCCGGTGCCGGCTCCTGCGACGGCGGATTTGTTGCGCGGGTTTCCGACTTACTCGGCGCATGTGGAGAAGGAACTGGTGACGCCTACGGGCGCGGCGCTGGTGCGGATGCTCGAGCCCGCGTTTGGGGCGCAGCCGGCGATGCGCGTGGAGCGCATTGGATATGGTGCGGGGACGCGGAATCCGAAGGGGTTTCCGAATGCGCTGCGGCTGAGTGTGGGTGAGGCGGAGAGTGTGTCTGCGGCGGGAACGGAGTCGGTGACGGTGCTTGAAACGGCGTTGGATGATCTATCGCCGCAGGTGCTGGCCTGGGTTGCGGAGAGTTTGCTGGCGGCAGGCGCGTTGGACGTGATGTTGACGCCGGTGGTGATGAAGAAGGGCCGGCCGGGGACGCTGTTGACGGTGTTGTGCAATGGCGCGGACAGTGAGAGCCTGACGGCGATGATCCTGCGTGAGACGACTACGTTGGGCGTGCGCGTGAGGCAGGACCAGCGACAGTGTTTAGAACGGCATCATGTGACGGTGTCGACGGAGTTTGGCGAGATTCGGGTGAAGGTTGGCGTGCTGCGCGGCGAGGTGATGAATGCGGCGCCGGAGTTTGAGGATTGTCGCGTGGCGGCGGTTCGGTGCGAGGCTGCGCTGAAGCGGGTGCAGCAGGCGGCGATGGTGGCGTATGCGCAGCAGCGCGAGAAGACGAGTGAGGAAGAGAGCGCATGACGCGGGATGATCTGCTGAAGATTCTGGCGGAGGTGGAGCGCGGCGGAGTTTCGCCAGCGGACGCGGCCGAGCGCCTGGCGAGGCTGCCGTTTGAGGACCTCGGGCATGCGCGCGTGGACCATCATCGCAGCCTGCGCAGTGGGCTGCCGGAGGTGATCTATGCGGCGGGCAAGACGCAGGAGCAGACGCTGGCGATCTTTGCGAGCCTGCTTGCAGATGGCGTGGATGTGCTGGTGACGCGCGTGGATGCGGAGACGGCAGCGGCGCTGGTGCGGGCGAATCCGAAGGCTTCGCATAATGTAATGGCGCGGACGGTGAGCTTGCGACAGACGGCTCCCGGGGAAGGCAGCGGGCATGTGGCCGTGGTGTGTGCGGGGACGAGTGATCTGCCGGTTGCGGAAGAGGCGGCGGTGACGGCGGAGACGTTCGGTGCGCGGGTGACTCGGATGTATGACGTGGGCGTGGCGGGGCTGCATCGTCTGCTGGCGGTGCGCGGGGACCTGCTGGAGGCAGACGTGGTGATTGTGTGCGCGGGGATGGAGGGGGCGCTGCCGTCGGTGGTGGGCGGGCTGGTGGGCGTGCCGGTGATTGCGGTGCCGACGTCGGTGGGCTACGGTGCGTCGTTTGGCGGAGCGACGGCGTTGCTGGGGATGCTGAACTCCTGCAGCCCGAATGTAGTGGTGGTGAACATCGACAACGGATTTGGCGCGGCGTATAGCGGGGTGTTGATGGCGCGGGCTGCGCACAAGCGGGGTTGAGATTGTCGTCGGCGACGGGTCGTGACGGCAGTCACTGACATTCGTGTCCCGGGGTGGGAGGCTGGGTGCGGACTGAGCTGACAGGCAGCCTCAACAAGGGGTGGGGTTAGGGCGCTGCCTGGCAGGGTGATGTATGTGGAAGACCTTTGCGATGTTGTCCCTGATGTTCCTGATGGGAGCTGCGCCCCAGCAGGCGCCGGCACCGGCGCCGGCGACTGCGGCGACCCCGGCGGTTCCGCCGGAAGCGCTGCATATGATCAACCCGGTGAAGGCTACGCCGGAGGGCCAGGCGCGAGCGAGGAAGATCTATAGCTACGACTGCGCGGTTTGCCACGGAGTGAATGGCGACGGCAAGGGTGACATCGCAGCGACGCTGAAACCCGCGCCGAAGGACTGGACGAATCCTGCGACGCTGCAGAATGTGACCGATGGTGAGATGTTTTACGTGATCACCAACGGGCGCGGGGCGATGACGCCAGAGGTTGGCCGTGCGAAGCCGGACGAGATCTGGAACATGGTGATCATGGTTCGGTCGTTCGCGAAGAAGTAGGGCGACGCGCGGCGTGCACGGGTGGTCAGGCTAGTGCCGGGTGATTGTCAGGCTCCATCCAGAGCTTGCCGGCGACGATGAGGGCTGCCAGGAGCACCGTGCAGAGCGCGAAGACGCCGCGGACGCTGGTGTGGTCGGCGAGGATGCCGGAGAGCAGAAGGCCGAGGATCTGCGCGCCGAAGACGGCGGACATGGTGGTGGAACCGACGCGGCCCATCAGCTCGGCGGGCGTCTCTTCCTGGATGAGGGTCTGCGAGGGAACGATGATGCCGGCGCAGGAGAAGCCAACGGTGAAGCAACCGAAGACCGTGACGGCTACGGGCAGGTTCAGGTGCGGGAGGAAGATTGCGGCCAGCGGCGCGGCGGCCAGGATCAACGTGCCCACCGCAATGCCGCCCAGGCCGAGATAGACCTGCGTGGTGTTGGGGATGCGTTTGGCGAAGATGTTGAGCAGGTTGACGCCGGAGAGCAGGCCGACGCCGATGGCCGCACTGTTGACCGCGAAGATGGTGGACGAGGCGTGCAGGGTGTCGCGCACATAGACGGCGATGAGCGGCATGAAGCAGCCGAGAACAAACATGCCGGTGGCGAGTGCAACGATGACGAAGAGCAGAGCGGCGTGGTGCAGGATGAAGTTGGCGCCGACCTTCATGTCGTGGAGGATGCGGGCGATGGCTGAGGCTTGGGGGTGCGGTTCCGCGTTTTCTTCTGCGAGCGGGTTGCGCGGGACGATGAGGGCGAGTGAGGCGATGAGGGAGCCGGAGGCGAGGAAGCTGACGGCGTCGAGCGCATAGCAGGTGTCGGGCCCGAAGATGCGGACGATGGTGACAGCGATGGGGCCGCCGATGATGCGCAGGATGAACATGACCTGCTGCATGAGGGCGTTGGCGGAGCGCAGGCCGTGGAAGGGAACGGCGGAGCGGATGGCGACTCCCTGGGCGGGCGAGAAGAGGCTGGAGAAGATGCTGATGGTGGCCAGTGCGGCATAGAAGCCCCAGATGCTGTGCACGAAGAAGAGCAGAAGGCAGAGCGCGGCGCGAGTGAAGTCGGAGCCGACCATGGTGAGCTTGAGGGGCCAGCGGTCGACGAAGACGCCGCTGATAACGCCGAGCACGGCGATGGGCAGCAGGTAAGCGATGTTGAGTCCGGTGACCTGCTGCGGGGTGGCGTGCAGGCGGAAGGTCATGATGGTGATGACCGCGAAGAGCGCGAGGAAGTCGCCAAAGACGCTGACGATCTGCGCGTACCAGAGGCGGCGCATGGTGGCGAAGCGAAGGACCTCGCTCATGGAGAGCGGATCGGGGATGGGCGAGGGAATTGGGATGGCCTCGACGGTGGGGGCGTCGAACACGTCCTCGCTCTGGATAAGGGCTTCGTCGCTCATGGGAGTCCGCTTAAAGATGTGCGAGATGAGGGGCGAGATGCGATTTTTCTCCTGCGGAGCGGCGTCTCTGCAGGAAATATGGCGGGATGCGATGGGATTTTTAGTCGGCTAGCTCGACGAGGATGACCTGCTCGTCGTTATCGACCTCACGCAGCTTGACCTCGATGATCTCGCGGCGCGAGGTGGGGATGGTGCGGCCGATGAAGCGGGCTTCGATGGGGAGCTCGCGGTGGCCGCGGTCGATGAGGACGAGCAGTTGCACGCTCTTGGGGCGGCCCTGGTCGAAGAGCGCGTCGAGCGCAGCGCGGATGGTGCGGCCGGTGTAGAGGACGTCGTCCATGAGGATGACATCGCGGCCGTTGACGTCGAAGCCGATGTCGCCTTTTTCTACGACGGGGCGGATGTCGCGTGTGGAGAGGTCGTCGCGGTAGAAGCTGATATCGAGAACGCCGGTGTCGACGGGGGTCTTCTCGATGGTTTCAATGAGCTTGCCGATGCGCTGGGCGAGGGGAACGCCGCGGCGCTTGATGCCGATGAGGCCGAGGTTGGCGCTGCCGTTGTTGCGCTCGACGATCTCGTGCGCGAGGCGGACGAGGGTGCGTTCGATCTCGGATGCGGACATGAGCCGGCCCTTCTCGCGGAGGTGGGGCTGGGAGGAAGACGTAGCGGCGGCGGTATTGATTGAATCGCTCATGGTTTGCCCTTCATGATAGCAGCGTCCGCAGATGGAACCGAGGGGTTGCGAGAGGGGAGTTGTCCGGCTATCGGCGCAGAGCGGCAGGAATTAGCTGCGCGGCGCGCGGGAACGTAGATAGCCACCAAAGGCGCCGGCTGTGGCGGCGTAGATGAGGTAGAAGATCAGGGCAATGCAGATGGCGCTGAGCAGGAGGCCGGCGCGGAACTCGGGGACGGCCAGCGTGCTCGCAACGACCTTCGCCGCCTCCGGCGATTTCGCAGCAAAGTTGGTGTGCATCTGCGTGTAGAAGTCTTTCAGTTGGGAGTCGAGCTCGGTGGTGGAGTGAAAGACGAAGCGCTGAAGAACGAGGCCGATGGTGTTGAGCGTGACAGTAAAGCACAACATGGCGAGGCCGGTAAGGAAGCCGAGGCGGGCGCCGAAGCCGGTGGTGACGCGCGTCTGGCGGAAGCGGGAGCTGTAGATGCCGAGCACAACGATGGGCGCGGAGACGAACCAGAGGAATGAGAGCAGCGAGACCGGCGGCAAGGCAAAGGTCAGGAGGGCGAGGCCACCAGCGATCGCTCCTGCGAGGCCCGCGGTCTGAATGGCGCCCCTCCAGACGATGGCGTTGCGGGGCGCTGCGGGAATGGTGGATGGCTGGGCGGAGGGATCAGCGGCTGCCTGTTGCGCAGTGATCTGCTGGTCGAGCTGATCGCGCAGCTCTTCGGAGAGCTGCACCTGGGGAGCTCCGCAGTTCCAGCAGTAGACGAGTGAGCCCTCATCTTCTCGGTGGAGGATGGCGTGGCAGCGGGAACAGACGCGAGGAGTCACTCCTTTGAAGGGTAGCCGAGCGGTGGCCGCGTAGCAAACCCTTCAAAGGCTATTCACTATCGGAGCGGTCGTGGCTGGAGAGGTGCGAAGGCAGATCGAGCGAGACGAGGCCGATCTTCGTACCGCCATCATTGGTCTCCACGCCAACGATGTGAAGATGTTGCGGTGAACCGGCGCGGAGCTCGATGTCGGTGGAGGAGTCGCCACTCATGATGGCAATGCCGTTGTGGTTGTTGTCCCTGGTCTTGATGTGGCTGCCTTGATCGTCGCTGCAGGTGAGGCCCTGGGAGGTGTGGGTGACGGAGCCAATAGCGTTGTGCCCGCGACATTCGATGGGGGCGCCGTAGCGATTGGAGAGGTCCTTCTGGTAGAAGGCGAGGACCTTGTCCTGGGAGTCCGGCGTCTGAAAGTCGGCTGCCTTCACGCCCAGGTGAAAGCCGCCAAAGCTCATGCTGATATTCGCGTTATTGTTGTCGTCGCCTTTGTCTTCCACGGGCGTTGCGCCGGGGTAGATGGCAATACCAATGTTGGAGGCGTCCTCGTTTTTGTTGGTGTCCACTTTCATGGAGCCGAAGGGAGTGCCAATGTCGACGTTCTTTGAGTCGCCGTGGTCGTTCTCCGTGACATGGCAGCCGGCGATCAGGAGAAAAAGAGGAGCGGCAACGGCAAGGGTGGTCGCGATACGAAGCGAACGGTTCATGGATCCTCCAGCGCGTACGCAAGGCGCGACTCCGCGCGGTCGTTTTGGCTACGACAAGAGGATACGCCGGTAGGAGGAATATAGTTCCATGGATTTGTTCGGATGGGCGCCGGGGCGCGTCTAAAGACGAAGAGCATCTTTCTATTTGGACACGGGTTTACACTGCTAGCTCGCGCCTTGGGCCTGGTTGGCGGGGCCAGGAGGATGAAGGCCATGCTTATCTCCCAGCGCACACGGTTTCGCGAAGTTCGAGAGTCGTTGCTTGCTATCGCAGTGCTTGCGGTCGCCGCGCTGGCGGCGCCGGTGCAGGCGCAGCAACCGGAGGGTGATCCGCCGGCGGAGGTGGCGCGGCTTAGCGTAATGCTGGGGAATGTGTCGGTGGAGCCGGCGAGCGTGGACCAGTTCAGCGCGGCGCAGGTGAATGACCCCCTGACAACCGGGGATCGAGTGTATGCGGACGTAGGCGCGAACGCCGAGCTGGAGACTGGGATGCTGGCCGTGCGGATGGGTCAGCAAACGGACCTTACGGTGACGGCGATGACGGACTCGCTGGAGCAATTTGGGTTGGCGCAGGGAGCGGTGCATCTGAGAACGTTCGCCTTGCAGCAGGGAACGACCGTGGAATTAGACACGCCGACCGTGGCCGTGACGGTGCTGCAGCCAGGCGACGTGCGCGTCGGGGTAACGCCGGAGGGTGTGACCACGGTGGCGCTGGTGTCGGGGCTGGCGCGGGTGGAGGGGAACGGATACCAGCAGACGCTGGAGGAGGGCCAGGGTGTGCGTCTGGAGGGTAGCGATCCAGTGAGTGCGCAACCGCTGGACGCGGCGACACCGGATGGGCTCGATCAGTTTTCGAATGATCGCGACGCTGCGTATGAGACCGCCATGCAGGGTGAAGAGGCGTACGTGAATTCGGATACGATTGGCGCGGAGGATTTGAGCTCGAACGGCGACTGGGAGACCGACACGGACGACGGAGCGGTCTGGTATCCGACGGGCGTGGCGGCGAGTTGGGTGCCTTATGGTTGCGGGAACTGGACGTGGGTGGCGCCGTGGGGATGGACGTGGGTGGACTGCTACTCGTGGGGATTTGCGCCGTTCCACTATGGCCGTTGGGTGCATCGCGGCAACCGGTGGGGATGGGTGCCGGGACCGCCGGCGGTGCGGCCGGTCTATTCGCCCGCGATGGTGGCGTTCGTTGGCGGGCCGGGAGTGGCTGCGGGCGGAGGCCCGGTGACGGCGTGGTTTGCGCTGGGTCCGCACGAGACATACGTGCCGTGGTATCACGCGAGCCCGCTGTATGAGAACCGATTGAATACGGCCAGCATCTACGATCCGAACGTGGACCAGGTGCGCAGGCGTTACGACGAGACGACGCTGGCGAGCGCGTATGCATCGCCGGGAGAGCATGGATATGCGAATCGTCCGCAGGCAACCGTGGCCGTGTTGCAGGCAAGCTTTGCGGCGGGACGGCCGGTGGGTCAGTCAAAGGTGCAGGTGGGCGGAGGGACACTGGCTGCGGCGCCGGTACTGCCGCATCCGCTGGTGACGCCGCAACGCACGATGATTGTGGGAGCGGCGGCGCGAGCTGTACCCGCGCATGCGGAGCGGCCGGCAT
>JBAULP010000105.1:0-2112 GCA_049578265.1 Acidobacteriaceae bacterium | reverse complement strand
CGCCACAGAGCGGCGATGAGCGCAGGGCGATCGATCGCGAAGGCGATGGCCTGGCGCACGCGCGGGTCGCGGAGGGCGGGGTCTTGCACGTTGAAGTTGAGGTAGTCGACGCGCGCGCCCGAGCCTGTGGTGACGACGAGATTGGGGTGCGCGGATTTGCGGGCTTCGTCGCTGAGGGCGTGCACCATGTCCATGGTGAGGACGTTGCTCTCGACATCGGCGCTGCCTTTTTCCATTTCGAGCGCAGCGGTGATGGTGTCGGGGACGACCTGGAAGCGTATGCGCTGGATGGTGGGGCTTACGGGACCGGCCCAGTAGGTTGGGTTGCGGTCGAGGATGACGTCTTTGTCCTGCACCTGCGAGACGAAGCGGAAGGGACCGGAGCCGATGGGGTGCAGGCCTTCGTCGGCGCCGGCACCGCGCTCGACGACGCCGAAGAGGCCGTCGCTGAGGTTGAAGAGGAGGCTGGGTTGCGGTGCGCTGGTGTGGACGATGACGGTGAGGGGATCGGGCGTCTCGACGCTGGTGATGGCCTTGAAGGCGCCGCCCTTGGCCGTGATGATGGAGCCGTTGGTCATGCTGCGGATGGACCACGCAACGTCGGCGGAGGTGAGCGGGTGGCCGTCGGTGAAGTGCACGTCGGGGCGGAGGTGGAAGACCCAGGTGAGTGGGTCGGGGCGGTCCCAACGGGTGGCTAGCCAGGGCTGGAGGTTGAAGTGGGAATCTTTGCGAACGAGGGGATCGTAGATGAGTTCGCCGATGCGCTCGGATTGCGAGTCGGTGCCTTGGCGGACGTCGAGGTTGTTGGGCGAGGACTCGATGAGGAACGTGAGAGTGGTTGGGTTCGGGGACGGGGCCCAGCCGGTCCAATGGACGTCGATGCCACGCGAGCCGAGGTAGACGGCGACGACTCCGACGACCACAATTGCGATGACAGTTGCTGCGAGCCGCTTGAGGATGCGATCGGAGCTCATTCTCGATCCCCGAGTTTCATATGAATGTCACCTTGCCGAGGATGGCGGGGTGGGTTGCGCCGGTGGCGCTGGGGATGTTGCCGGGGAGGTGGTGCCAGGTTAGCCAGCCTAGCAGTGCGAAGGCCGCGGCTTCTTTGGCTTCGACAGGAAGGCCCGCTGAGGCGGTGGTGGAGACGTTGACGCCTAGCTGCGCGAAGCCTTCGGTGAGCTGGCGCATGAGGGTTGGGTTGTTGGTGCCGCCGCCGGCGGCGATGAGGTCGGTGGCGCGGGCGAGGGGGGCGTTCTGGCCAAGGTGCGGCCAGACGATGCGGCGGTAGGCGTCGAGAATGGATGCGGCGGTGAGCGCGGTGGCCGTGGCGATGGCGTCTTCGTTGCGGGCTTTGGCGCGTTTGCAGAGGGCTAGGAGTTCATGCGCGAACGCTCCGCCGAACTCTTCGCGGCCGCAGGACTTGGGTGCGGGGGCGGAGAAGTACGGCGTGTTGAGGAGTTGATCGAGGACTGGCTGGAGGACGCGGCCGGTGGCGGCGATCGCCCCATTCTTGTCGTAGCGGCGGTTGTAGAGTTGTTGCATCAGTATGTCGATGAGGATGTTCGCGGGGCCGGTGTCGAAGGCTAGAACCTGGTCGGTGGTGCAGGCGGCGGGGAGGGCCGTCACGTTGGCGATGCCGCCGAGGTTTAATAGCAGCCGATTCCTCGTCAGGTGGCGAAAGCAGGTGAAGTCGAGCATGGGGACCAGCGGCGCGCCCTGGCCACCGGCAGCGAGGTCGGCGGGACGGAAGTCGCTGACGACGGGGATGTGGAGGAGTTCGGCGATGGGCGCGGGCTCGCCGATCTGCGAGGTGCAGCGGATGGGGGCGTCGAGGAACTTTGCGGGCGCGGCCTGGTGGTAGATCGTCTGGCCGTGGATGGCGGCAAGTTGTGGCTTGAGGTTGAGGTCGCGCGCCGTCGTGGCGATGCAGTTGGCGTAGAGCTCGCCGAGACGCCAGGAGAGTTGCGTGAGTTCGGATGCGGTGGTTTTGTTGCCGGCGGCGATATTCAGGATGGTGGCGCGGAGCTTCTTATCGTAGGGGAAGGATCGGTGGCCGAGGAGCTTGAGGCGGGGCGTGGTGTCGGCTCCCATCTTCGGCGACGATGACGC
>JBAULP010000104.1:0-41108 GCA_049578265.1 Acidobacteriaceae bacterium | reverse complement strand
GGTTTAGGGGGAGGAGGGTTAAGAGGGCTGCGGTTGCGGTGGCGGCCAGGGCTAGTTGGAGGGTGCGGGTTGGGCGGCGGGGGGTTGGTGGGTGGTCTCCGGGGGATTCACCGGGAGACGAAATGCGGGGGTCCTTCCCCTTCGCTGCGCTCAGGGTCAGGATGACGGCGGCTGAAGTGGGGGGGCCGGGGTTTGTGGTGGCGGAGGCTTCGCGGGCTGGGGTTTCGAGGCGGGGGGTTAGGAGGCTGAAGAGGATTCCACCGAGGGCCATGGCGGCCATTACGGTTTTCAGGTGGGCGTCGGCGATGTGGAGGGCAGTTAGGCGGTGGAGGAAGGCGAACTGGGCGAAGATCAGGAAGTAGACGTAGGTGATGGCGATGAGGGCGATGCCTTGCCAGCCGGATGAGGCACGTGGGCTGGTGATTTGTTGCGGTGCGGCGGCGGGTTGGGGTGGGGTGGTCATCGGATTGGGATTGGGCTTGGTGATGGGACTTGCGTTATGCGGCTTGGATCATATCGAGCCAGTTGCGGGTTAGGCCTATGAGTTGGAGGGCGGCGAAGAGGCCGTCGGAGATGGCTACCGTTAGCCAGCCGGTTTCCAGCTTGTTGCTGAAGACGGCGGTGAAGACGAAGAGGGAGACGCAGCCGCGGGTGAGGGCGGTGAGGAGCCAGACGACTTCCAGTTTGGGAGTGAAGGTTGGGGCGGTGGTGATCCAGGCGCCGTAGAGGCAGGCGAGGCCGGTGGAGAGGACGAAGGCTCCGATGTAGGAGAGATAGGGGAGGGCGGGGTCGTTGAGGGGTGGAGGGTGGAGGTGCATGAGGCGAAGGGTGAAGGCCGGGACGATGAGGAGAAGGAGACCGGTGGTGGTGTCGGAGAGGGTGAGAAGGATTTGATAGAGGAAGAGGAGTTGGCGGGGACGGGTCATGCGATTGGGCTCCCTTCGGGGGTGGACGAGTTCCCTGCTGGCGCGGGCGTGAGGGTGTTGAGGGAAGGGTTGGTGTAGGCGGGTTCGCGGAGGAGTTGGGAGGCGGCGATGAGCCACTCGGCGGAGGCTAAGAACATGAGGATGCCGGTGAGGAGGCGGAGGGTGTAGAGGGTGTTACGGAGGGTGCCGGGGAGGATGGTGAAGGCGGGGTCGGAGCCTTCGCGCCAGCCGGCGATGAACATCAGGATCACGTAGGCGAGGACGGCGAGGTTCCAGGTGTAGAAGGACCAGGTGCGGTTGAAGATCCAGCCGCCTTCGCCGAGGAGTTGCACGAGAACGAAGCTTAGCAGCGCGGTGGCGAAGCCGGCCATCGCTAGTAGGGAGTGGCCTACCAGGCCGTCGGTGAACTTGAAGTGGTCGAGGACGGAGGGTAGGAAGAGCGCCCAGCCGGTGGGGACCAGGACGGCCCACCAGGCGAGGAAGGCGATGCGCCAGCGGCGGGTGTTGGGATGCCACGCGAAGGCCGCGAAGTAGGCGGGGATGAGAGGGATCCAGAGGAGGAGGCTGGCGAGGGCGATGTATTGCGTGGGGCGGTGGTTGCTGACGTCGGCGCGGCCCAGGCCGAGGCAGAGGAGGGATTCGGCGGCGAAGATGATCCACGACGCAGATACGGCGCGGGAGGGTTTGGTGCTGCGGTGGGTTAGGCCGAAGGGGAGGAGTAGGAGGATGGCGATGATGACGAGCGTGGATTCGAGCTGGCTGGCGCCGGTGGGGCCTCCGGTGGCGGGGTTGATGGGGGGATAGAGGTTGGGGCTTGCGGCTATGAAGAGGAGGATTGGGACGAGGAGGAGAAGCGCGAGGCCGGTGATCTTCGCGATGGTTGCGGGGAGGGTGGTGCGTGGTGCGCGCGCGAAGGCGTAGGTGAGGAGGAGCCAGACGGCGAAGATGGCTAGGGGGAAGAGGATGCGGGAGTAGCCGGTGAAGTCGAGGAAGAGCTTGCCGCTGGAGTGGCCGGTGAGCCAGGAGATGGCGCAGAGGGCGAGGGCGGTGGACCAGATCCAGAGGATGGGGCGGGCCCATTTTGCTGCGGGTTGTTTGTCTACGGCGTAGACCTTGAAGAGGAAGGCGAGGAGCGGGAGGCTCGACCAGCCGTAGAGCTCGAGGTTCATGTGGACGATGAGCCAGCGGCCGTAGGTGAAGGTGTCGAAGAGGCGGTTGGTGGAGGGGAGGAGGAGCATGATGGCGAGGAGGACGCCGAGGGCGTTGGCGAAGGTTAGCCAGGCGAGGGCGTGGTAGGCGGTGATGGCGTAGGGGGTGGGGGTGGGGGTGGGGGTGGGGGCGGGGTCGGTTAGAAAGGGGACGAGCGTATGGGTGACGTCGGCGGCGTCGGGGTCCTTCGGCTGCGCGCTGCGCGCTGCGCTCAGGATGACAGATTTTGGGTGGGCGGACGCAGTTTCGGTTTGCGCGTCGGTGGCGTCGATGGGAGTGGTGGGCTGGTCGAGCGAGACGTGCGGGCTAGAGGGGGTGGGGCTCACGGATCCTCCCATCGTGCATCTCGACTAAGCGGTCGCAGCGGGCGGCGAGGGCGCGGTCATGGGTGGCCATGACGAGCGTTACGCCTTCGGTGGCGGCGATGTCGAGGAGCAGTTGAAAGACGGTGGAGCTGGTGGATTCGTCGAGGGAGCCGGTGGGCTCGTCGGCGAGGAGGATGCGGGGGTGGTTCATGAGGGCGCGGCAGAGGGCGGTGCGCTGGCGCTCGCCGCCGGAGAGTTTCTGGATGCGGTTGTGGAGGCGATGGCTCAGGCCGGTGCGGTCGGTGAGTTGCTTGAGGCGGGCTTGCGCGGAGGTGCGGCTGATGCCCGCGGCGACGGTTGGGATGAGGCAGTTTTCTTCGAGGGTGAGGTCGGGGATGAGGTTGTGGAGCTGGAAGACGAAGCCGATTTGGTGGCGCAGAAGATGGAGGCGGTTGCGATGGCGGTTGAGCTCGATGTTGTTGACGGAGACGTGGCCGCTGTCGGGTTCGTCGAGGCCACCGAGGAGATGGAGGAGGGTGCTTTTGCCGCAGCCGGAGGGTCCGCAGAGGGCGACGGTCTGGCCTTCGATGGCTTCGAAGTCGACACCGTTGAGGACGGTGATGGCGCCGGCGTCGTAGGACTTGTGGACGGCGGTGGCGCGGAGGACGATGTTGGGTTGCGCGGTGTTTGGGTTCGAGGGGATCATTCGAAACGCAGCGCCTCCACCGCTCGGATGCGCATGGCGTAGAGGGCTGGGTAGAGGGCGCCGGCTACTCCGGTGAGGAAGGAGAGGACGATGACGATGGCGACGACGAGCGGTTGAATGGAGACGTCGACGTAGCCGTGGAGCGCGGGGATGAATTTTAAAATGAAGAGGAAGAGTGCGCCGAGGATGAGGCCGGTGATGGCGCCGAAGACGGAGAGGAAGGCGGACTCGCCGAAGATCATGGTGGCGATTTGCGTGTTGGAGAAGCCGTTGACGCGGAGGATGGCGATCTCGCGGATGCGCGTGAAGACCGACATGATCATGGTGTTGGCGACGCCGAGGCCGCCGAGGATGAGGCCGCATCCGCCTACGGTCCACGCGGTGGCTTTGAGGATTTTGAATTGTGAGTAGGTGCGGGTGAACTCTTCGTCTTCTAGCGCGATGAGGTCGGGGAATGTTTGTTTGATGCGCTGCTTGAATTCGTCGGCGAACTTTTTGTCGGTGAGCTTGATGGTGATGACCGAGGAGGCGCCGGGTTTGTGAAAGAAGTCCTGCGCGGCGGGGAGCGGCATGAAGACGCCACCGTCCTCAAAGCCGTTGGCGGTTTGGATGATGCCGGCTACGTGGAAGGTTCCGTTGCCGATGGCTACCGAGCTGTTGAGATGCGCGTGGAGGAACTCGGCGGCGCGCTGGCCTAGGACGACGTCGTTCGGTTGCTTCGCGAAGTTTGCGCGGGAGCCTTCGAGCCACTTGGCTTTGCGGAGGCGGGCGTCGGCGGAGGTGATGCCGAAGCAGGTGATGATGGGGTGGTCGGAGGAGGTGACTACGCCGAAGAGGACGGGGTCGGCGTGCTGGACGATGGGCCAGGACGAGATTTCGGTTAGTGCGGAGGCGGGGACGTTGCTGAAGAAGAGGTCGGAGACGTTGCGCTCGAAGACGATGACCTGGCTGTCGGAGGAGAGGATGCCGGAGAACATGCCGACGGCTCCTTGCAGGATGGTGACGATGGTGAGCATGGCTGCGACGGAGAAGGCGATGCCGGCGATGCTGATCAGAGAACGGATACGGTGACGCAGAAGATTGGTGAGGATGAGCTTGAAAAAGATCATGCAGCTCCCTGCAGGGAGTGGGGCCGGGCGTGAGGTGCGGGGCGGTTGCAGGCGTTGTCGATGATGTCAGTGGCCTCTGCGTTCAATTGGACGCGCAGGTCCTGGAGGAATGCAACTCCGGGACGGCGGAGGACGAGGCGCTGGAGCATGCGATCGCCCATGGCGATGAGGCGCTGGAGACGATGGACGGCGGCGGGAACGCCGATGGCGAGCGCGATGTTGGGGCGGCCCATGGAGACGTCGCGGGAGTGGGTCTTGCCGCTTTGCTCGGAGGACTGCGAGACGTCTTTGAGGTCGTCGACGATTTGGTAGGTGAGGCCCCAGCAGAGGGCGACGCGATCGAGGAGTTGGAGCTCTTCGGGCGAGGCTCCGCCGAGGATGCCGGGGAGGACGAGGGTGAGGCGGATGAGGGCAACGGTTTTGCCGATGGCGATGGCTTCGGTGACCTGGTGGTCGGAGCGGCGCTGGCTGCTGTTGAGCAGGGTGGAGGCGAAGTTGAGGTCCATGCTCTGGCCGTTGAGAAGGCCGCCGACGCCGAGGTGGTGCTCGATGTAATCGAGAGCCTGGGATGGGCGCGCGGGGTTGCAGCCGAGGACGGCGCGAAAGGTGAGGGCGTAGGCGCGGTTGACGAGGGCGAGGGCGGTGAGGATGGCAGAGGCTTCGCCGAACTCGGCGTGAATGCAGGGTTGGCCGCGGCGCTCGGTGGCGTCGTCCATGCAGGGGAGGTCGTCGAAGAGGAGCGAGGAGGTGTGGAAGTATTCGAGCGCGATGCCGAGTTGGGTGGCGTGGGTGGAGGGAAGGTTGTACGCGGCGAACATGCTGGCGACGATCTGCGGACGGATGAGGCTGCCGGGATTGGTGAGGACGCGGTCGAGCGCGGCGCGGAGATGGGGCTCGATCTCCGGCGAGAGAGGAAAGGAGTCAGTAAACGTGTTGCGCAAATTTTTGTGGTGCTGATGATTCATAGGGTGTCCCGCGTTGGCTTCCCGGAGAGGAGGTGGCCCTGGCAGCCTCCGAGATTAAGATGGTGAGCTTCACCCAGGTATCGACGCTCGCGTACACAAGATGAGACGTGGCGTTCTCTTCGTTGATAGCACTTTGGAGGGGCGGTTCGCGATGACGATTTGTTCATACGGGGGGATGTAGCGTTCAGAGGCACTGTCCCAACGCAATGAAGGGATTAGCATCGGTGCATGCAACTGCTGCTGGTAGAAGATGAACTTGAGATCCAGGACTTTTTGAAGACGTCGCTCGCGGACGCAGGGTATGAGGTGGATGTCGCGGGAGATGGGGTGACGGCAGAGAAGTTTGCGTCGACCCGAGTGTATGACGCGCTGATTGTAGACCTGGGGTTGCCGGACCAGGATGGGATCGATTTGATTCTGCGGTTGCGGCGGCTGGGAGTGAGCAGCCCGGTGATGATTTTGTCGGCGCGGCGGTCGGTGGATGATCGCGTGGCGGGGTTGGAGCAGGGCGGCGATGATTATTTGACGAAGCCGTTTGCGCTGGCGGAGTTGCTGGCGCGGCTGAGAAATTTGTTGAAGAGAAATGCGACGGCGAGTGCGAGCCCGACGATGCTGCATGTGGGAGACCTGGAGATTGATCTGCTGCGGCGCAGGGCTTCGCGCGGGGGAGAGTTGTTGAATCTTAGTCCTCAGGAGTTTGTGCTGCTGGAGTATCTGTGCCGGCATGCGGGGCGGACGGTGACGCGGTCGATGCTGCTGGCCGAGGTGTGGGGGATGCGGATTCAGCCGGACACGAACGTGGTGGACGTGCATATCTATCGGTTGCGCGGTAAGGTCGATACAGAGGGGCGCGAGCCGTTGATCAAGACGCTGCGTGGTGTCGGATATGTACTCAAAGCTGGATAACAAGCGATCGCATAGCGCGGCGTGGAGGATTTCGCTGTGGGCGACGCTGGCGTTTGCGTTTGGGACGACGCTGGTGTTTGCGGGGCTGCATCGGTTTGTGGCGAACGACATTCAGCAGCGGAACGATGCGTGGCTCTCCGGCGAGGTGGAGACGCTGGGCGACGTGGCCGAACGCACGCCCAAGGATCGGCTGTACGACCGCGTGGTGGGAGAGGTGGCGGAGCTCGCGAGCAAAGAGGTGCCGGACAAGGCGCCGGATGATGATGAGGATGCGCCGAAGCCGAATGAGAACGACTCGGTGTTCTTTTTGCAGGCGGGGCCGACGGGGCCTGCGACGTTGTGGGTGGGTGCGGGAAATGGCGAGGCGAACCTGGCCGCGATTCGGGCGAGCCAGGTGAAGCCGGATGTTCCGTTTCATTTGAATGTGAAGGGCTTCCCTGTTCCGTTTCGCGTGGTGGAGGCGCAGATCGGCGATGGGAGTTCGATCTACCTGGGTCTGTCGGAGAAAGATGAGCTGCGGGTGCTGGGGAATCTGCGGCTGCGGTTTCTGTCGCTGGGATTGTTGATTGTGTTGTTTGGTTTTGCGATTGTGTTTTACACGACGCGACGGATGCTGGGGCATGTGCGCAGGATTACGGAGGCGGCGTCGGGCATAGGTGAGTCGGATTTGGGCAGACGCGTGCCGACGACGGAGCGCAATGATGAGATTGGGCAACTGGCGCTGACGCTGAATCGGATGCTGGATCGGATTGAGAGCTCGGTGCACCAGTTGCACACGATTACGGATTCGCTGGCGCATGATCTGCGTAGTCCGCTGACGGCGATTCGCGGGAAGCTGGAGATGTCGCTGGCGGAAGAGGCGCAGAGCAAGGGTGAGCCGATGATTGTCTCGGCCATTGATGAGCTGGATCGGCTGACGGAGTTTCTGAATACGTCGCTGGATGTGGCGGAGGCGCGGGCGGATGCGCTGCGGCTGACGCGGTCGGAGATTGATCTGGATGAGTTGATTCGCGTGATGATCGATTTGTATGAGCCGTGCATGAGTGAGCGCGGGCTGCGAATGCAGTTGCGCAGCGCGGGCACGCTGAAGGTGTTTGCGGATGCGGCGCTGATTCATCGCGCGGTAGCGAACTTGCTGGACAATGAGCTGAAGCATCTGCCGGCGGCTTGCACGATCGTGATCTGCCTGCAACAGGAAGACGATGATGCGATGTTGATTGTGGAGGACAATGGGCCGGGATTCGGAGACGAGGTGGGGAGTGGGATGTTTGAGCAACGCGTGAAGGGTAAAGGATCCAGCGGGCACGGGCTGGGATTGGCGTTTGTGGAGGCGGTGGTGCGGGCGCACGGAGGGACGGTTGCTGCGTCTAATCGGCCAGAGGGTGGAGCGCGGCTGACGATTGCGTTGCCGAGCGCTGGCGCATTGCAGGAGCCGGCGACGGCTGCGGCGACGATGGCGGGGTGAGGATGTTGAGGGCGCGCGGCGGAGAGTGATCTGTGGAGCATCGACTTGTCGCGCGCGTTTTGCTAACGGTGTTCTGTGGGTTGCAGGGAGTGGGGACGGTTGCGATTGATCTGACGCGGACGCATGCGAAGAACCCGGTGTGGACGCCGCACGCGCGGTTTCATTCGGTGTGGCAGGTGCTGACGATGGTGCTGCTGGCTGGGGTGGAGGTTGGGCTGCTGTGGGGCGGCTGGGTGGATGAAGGCCAAGGGTTTTATCTGGCGTTGGTGCTGGCTGCGGTGGCGGCCGTCGCGTTCCTGGTGACGTGCGTTGTGCGCGCGTGGTTCGATGCGCGGCTGGCGGATGTGAATGGGGTTCCACCGGTGCGGCTGCGCGTGAGAGGGCGGGTATGGGAGGTGGATTTGAATCTGGTGGTGGAGATTGTTTCGCTGGCGGTGCTGGGGACGATTGTTGCGATCTATCGACGTTGAGTTGGGATGCGGGTTGCCTTGGAGGTTGGGTGGATCGGTTTGCGGGTGGGGAGATGCATTTGGGGTAGGCTTCAAACAATCGTTTGTTTACTGGGGATTTAGCTATTCTCTTCTTGACACTTCTTAGGCTGGTGTCGCCTAATCTTTCTGCTTGATTGGAGCGCGGCATGAATGTTCTGAGATGGGTTGGAGTGGTGTTGCTGGCGGGGGCGCCGGTGGCGATGCTTGGTGCTTCGGTGTACACGCAGAAGCCTGAGGATGCGGCGGCGGTGTATTTGACGCGGGCAGAGTTTGGGGTGCATGGCGACGGTTTGGCAGACGATAGTGTTGGGTTGCAGAAGGCGATTGATCGCGTGGAGGAGACGACGCGGCAAGGGATTGTGTTTGTGCCGGAGGGGCGGTATCGGATTAGCCGGACGATTTATGTGTGGCCGGGCGTACGGCTGATTGGGTATGGTGCGGAGCGGCCGGTGATTGTGTTGGGGGCGAATACTCCGGGGTTTCAGGACGGCGTTGCGTACATGATGTTCTTCGCCGGAGGGAGGCCGGGAGCGGAGGGAATGCGGCGGCGCGGAGGGATGCGGCCGATGCGGGCGATGCGGGCGCGAGGGCCGTTTCCGGGGACGGTGCCCGTGGTGGAGATGATTGATGCGAGTCCTGGGACGTTTTATTCGGCGATCAGCAATATTGATTTTGAGATTGGCGAGGGGAATGCGGGGGCGGTGGGGATTCGGTTTCATGCGGCGCAGCATTGCTTTATGACGCACATGGATTTCCATATCGGCTCTGGATATGCGGCGATGAAAGATGTGGGCAACGAGGCGGAGGACCTGCATTTTCATGGAGGGCGGTTTGGGATTGTGACGGAGAAGCCTTCGCCGGGGTGGCAGTTTACGTTGCTCGACTCGAGCTTTGATGGACAGCGTGAGGCTGCGATTGATGAGCATGAGGCGGGATTGACGCTGGTGCATGATGCGTTCAGCGATGTGCCTACGGTGGTGAGCATCGACGCAGGATATGCGGATGAACTGTGGATGCAGCATGTGCGGATGGAGGATGTGAGCGGGCCGGCGATTGTGATCAGCAATGAGAACAACGCGCGCACGGAGATCCATGCGGAGGATGTGGTTTGCCGGAAGGTTCCGGTGCTGGCGCATTTTCGGGAGAGTGGAAAGAACGTTGCAGGGCCTGCGGAGACCTATGCGGTGCGGGAGTTTTCGCATGGGTTGACGGTGGAGCTGGGTGGGCGCAGTGAGATTGCTACGGTGTTCAAGAGTGAGATATTGAAACAGTTGCCTAAGCAACTACCTGCGGTGATTCGGAGTTTGCCGGAGGCTTCGACGTGGGTGAACTTGAAGTCGCTGGGGGCGAAGGGCGATGGGGTGACGGATGATACGGACGCGATTCTAGCGGCGATTCGTGATCATGCGACGATCTATGTTCCTTCGGGACGCTACCTTGTTACCCGCACGATTTTGTTGAAGCCGGATACGGTGTTGATTGGGCTGCACCCTAGCACTACGCAGTTTGATTTGGCGGATAAGACGCCAGCGTTTGATGGAGTGGGTGGGCCGGTGGCACTGCTGGAGACGCCGCCGGGTGGGACGAATATTGTTAGGGGGATTGGGCTGTATGCGAATGGAATTAATCGTCGCGCGGTGGGTGCGATGTGGAAGGCGGGGGCGGATTCGTTGATGGATGATGTGCGGTTCCTGGGTGGGCATGGAACGAATAACGCAGATGGGACGAGGGTGAATCCTTATAACAACGACCACTCGGCGGACCCGGATATTTTGCGGCGGTGGGATGCGCAGTATCCGAGCTTGTGGGTGCTGGACGGTGGCGGTGGGACGTTCGCGGACATTTGGACGCCGGATACGTTTGCGCAGGCGGGGATGTATGTGTCGGATACGCAGACGCCAGGGCGGGTGTATGAGCTTTCGAGCGAGCATCATGTGCGAACGGAGGTGAAGCTGGAGCGCGCGGCGAATTGGGAGATTGTCGCGCTGCAGACGGAGGAGGAACACGGCGAGGGGCAGTTTGCGCTGCCGCTGGAGATTGATCACTCGAAGAATGTGCTGGTGGCGAATATGCATTCGTATCGAGTGGTGGGGATGAAGCAGACGTTTCCGGATGCGGTGCGCGTGGAGCACTCGAAGGATGTGCGGTTTTATAACTTGCATGTGGATAGCGACAGCAAGGTGTCGTTCAATGATTCGGTGATGGATGAAGACCGCGGGGTGAGTACGCGGTTTCGCGAGCTGGCTACGCTGGTGATTCCGGATACGGAGACGGTGCCGGCGGAGGGCAAGGACAGTGTTGCGATGAAGCGCGTGGCTACGGGGTTCTTTAATATCTCCGGGGCTACGGTGGATGCGGCTGGACGCGTCTATTTTGTGGATGCGCGGTGGCAGAAGATCTATCGGTGGTCTCCGGCGAAGGGGCTGGAGACGCTGCGCGATAGCCCGATGGATGCTACGAATCTGGCGATCGATCGGGCGGGAGATTTGATGGTGGTTTCTTACGACGGCGATGGGACCGTGTACAGCTTTAAGCCGGATGCGCCGCTGGATGAGCTTGCGGTGTTGAAGCCGCAGCCTGGTGTGGCGCGCGCTGGGATGGATGCGTATTTGCCCAACGATCAATGGAAGCTGGGCGGTAGCCGCGAGCAGCCGGAGGCTTCGCAGACGGCGTTTCAGTATGTGTCGCCGGATGGGACGACTTTTCTTCCGGCGAGTGAGGGGTTTGTGCAGGGGCAGCTTTACTACGGGACGAAGATGTCGAATGTGCTGCGGTCGTTTGCGCTGGCGAAGGCGGAGGCGGGAAAGCCGTTTTATCTCACCGACGAAGAGGAGCATAAGACGTTTGTGGGCACGGTGGGCGCGGATGGATCGCTTGCGAAGCTGAAGTTATTTGCGGAGCGCGGAGGAGAGAGCGTGGTGGCGGGGCCGGATGGGCGCGTGTATGTGGCGGAGGGAGAGATCTTCGTTTATTCGCCGGATGGGAAGTTGTTGCGGTCGATTGACACGCCAGAGCGGCCGATCGATTTGATCTTCGGTGGCAAGGATGGACGGACGCTGTTTGTGCTGGCGCGGACGTCGTTGTATGCGATGCGGTTGGGTACGGCGAAGTAAGGGTCGGTGCTGGGGGAGGTTTACCGCGTCCTTTGCATTCCCTCAGCGGCTAAAGCCGCATGCGATGGGTTGAGTTACGGCGGGACGAAAGTCCCGCCCTTTCAAAGCAAAGACTGATTCGGGTCTTCACTACGGAAGCAGATCGAAGGTGGTGTGGTTGGTGGCGGTTTCGATGTCGCCTACCCAGAGGTCGAAGGTGCCGGGCTCCATGGACCAGTGGTGGGTTTGGGGGCTCCAGAAGCCGAGGTCGGTGGTGTTGAGGGGGATGGTGATGGTGCGCTTCTCGTGGGCTTTGAGAGAGATACGCTGGAAGCCTTTGAGCTCGCGGACGGGGCGGGAGGCGCTGCCGGAGCGCTGGTGGGTATAGAGCTCGATGACTTCGTCGCCGTCGCGGGCGCTGGTGTTTTCTACGTCGACGGAGACCTGGAGGGTTGCGCCGGTGTGGACGGTGGGCGCGGCGGTGTGGAGGTTCGAGATGGTGAAGGAGGAGTAGCTGAGGCCGTAGCCGAAGGGATAGAGAGGGGCGCTGGACTCGTCCCAGTAACGGGTGTCGGGAGCTTCGGGGATTTGCGTGAGGTTGCGCGCGTAGTTGATGGGGATCTGGCCTACGGAGCGCGGCCAGGCGATGGGAAGCTTGCCGCCGGGGTTGGCGTCGCCAGAGAGGAGATCGGCGATGGCGTTGCCGCCTTCGGTGCCGGGATACCAGGCTTCAAGGATGGCGGGGACGTGCGTGGAGGCCCAGGTGATGTTGAGGGGGCGCGCGTTGAGGAGGACGAGAACGATGGGCTTGCCGGTGGCTACGGCGGCTTCAAGGAGCTGCTCCTGTCTGCCGGGGAGGGTGAGGGTGGCGCGGGAGGCGCGCTCGCCGCTCATGCTTTGGAGCTCGCCGAGGACGAGCACGCTGACGTCGGCCTGGCGGATGAGGGCCAGGGCGTGGTGGAACTCGGCGGTGCGCTGGGCTTCGGTTGTGAGGGTGGGTTTGGGGCTGGAGAATTGCGCGTCGAAGATGGAGGGCTGGGCGCGCTCGATCTCTACGCCCTTGGTGTAGAGGATGTGCGAGGCGCCGTAGTGGTTGCGCATGCCCTGGAGGACGGTGACGGAGTCAGACGGATGGCCGGCGAGGCTCCAGGAGCCCATGATGTCGGGCTTGGAGTCTGCGAGAGAGCCGATGACGGCGATGGATTTGTAGTGCGGGCTGAGCGGAAGGAGATGATCTTCGTCGCGCAGAAGGACGGCGGTTTGCGTGGCGAGCTTGCGCTCGGTGGCGCGCTGCTGTGGCGTGACGAGTTGGGCTGCGGCGTTGGCGACATCGATGTAGGGATTCTTGAAGAGGCCGAGCTTGTACTTCGCCATGAGGATTTTTTCTACGGCGTTGTTGATGGTGGCTTCGGTTACGAGGCCCTGTTTGAGGGCTTTGGGGAGCGAGTCCTGGAAGGTGAAGCTGGACATCTCCATGTCTACGCCAGCGTTTGCGGCGCGGACGGCGGCGTCTTCGTCGTCTTTGGCGAAGCCGTGCGTGGTGAGGCTGTGGACGGAGGCCCAATCGCTGACGACCATGCCCTGGAAGTTCCAGTCGTCGCGGAGGACGTCGTGGAGAAGGAAGTGATTGCCGGTGGCGGGCACGCCGTTGAGGTCCATGTAGGCGCTCATGAGGGAGCCGGCGCCGGCCTGGATGGCGGCGTGGAAGGGTGGGAGGTAGACGTTCCAGAGCTGCTCGTCGGAGATGTTGGACTCTTCGTAGTCGCGACCGCCGATGGCAGCGCCGTAGCCTGCAAAGTGCTTGACGCAGGCCATGATGTGGTCGGGAGAGTCGAGGGAGGGACCCTGGAAGCCGCGCACCTGGGCTGCGGCCATTGCGGAGCCGAGGAAGGGATCTTCGCCGGCGCCTTCCATGATGCGTCCCCAGCGGGGATCGCGCGCGATGTCGACCATGGGAGCGAAGGTCCACTGAATGCCGTTGGCGCGGGCTTCGCGCGCGGCCATGGATTGAGCGCGCTCTTCGACGGCGGGATTCCAACTGGCGGCGAGCGCGAGGGGCACGGGATAGATGGTGCGGTAGCCGTGGATGACGTCGAAGCCGAAGAGGAGAGGAATGTGCAGGCGGCTGTGCTCGACGGCTACGTGCTGCATGCGGTTGATCTCGGCTGCGTTGGTGATGAAGAGAAAGGAGCCGACTTCGCCGTTGCGGATCATCTCGTCGACGGGTTGCGGTGGGGGTGAGTTGAGCGGGACCTGGGTCATCTGGCCGATCTTTTCGGCGAGAGTCATCTGGCTGATCAGTTTGTCGGCGAAGGCGCGAGCTTCGTCGTCGGCGGGCGTGGTGGGGACTGGCTTGGTGATCTGATGCGCGGAGACGACCTTGATGGAGCGCCAAAGATTGGTTGCGGTGAGACTGAGGATGGCAGCAACAGCAGATACGACCAGCAGGGATGGGACAGTTCGTGCGCGCATCAAGAATCTCCGAAGTTCAAATGTTCCATCCGCCGCGTCATTCGAAAAAAGACAGTTGCACAGAGGAGCGGCAACTTTTCGACCAATAGAGTACCGACATTCTAGACAAACGTTTGTTTTTATGTCTATAAAGAAACGCGGCAAGAAAGTCAGGGGAAGCTCTAAAGGATACGGGAGCCGCCGGGGGCGCTAATTCAGGGAGCCCGAGCGGAAAGGCCAAAGAGTGTTGCTATTCTGATACGAACGAACTTTGGACCCTATGCGAGAAGCTCACGGCAATGATTTGACGGGGAAGGCAAAGAGTGGTCATCCTCGCAGGGTGAGCCTGAAAGATATTGCGGCACACCTTAATTTAAGCCCCTCGACGATCTCCTTTGTGCTGAACAATACGCCGGGGCGATCGATCCCGGAGGCCACGCGGGAACGGATTCGCGCTGCAGCGATTGAGTTTAATTACAAGCCAAACATGATTGCGCGGTCTTTGCTGGGCAAGCCTATGCGGAGCATTGGGATTCTTCTGCCGGTGCTCGGCGAGGGATATCATTCGCAGGTGCTGTCGGGGATTGGCGACCTGTTGATGGAAGAAGGTTACTTCTACTTCACGGTGCATCATCGGCATAAGGAGAGTTTGATCAAGGAGTATCCGGCGCTGCTGCAGGCGCGGGGAGTGGATGGGATTCTGGCGATCGATACGAAGCTGACGAGTCCGCTGCCGCTGCCGGCGGTGTTGATTGCAGGGCACACGACGCTGGCCGAGGTTACAAACGTTGTGCTGGATCATGAACTGGCGGCGCGGGTGGCGATGCAGCACTTGTATGACCTGGGGCATCGCAAGATTGTCTATATGAAGGGGCAGTCTGTAAGTACAGATACGGAGCTGCGCTGGTCGGCGACGATGAGGGTGGCGCGCGAGTTGGGGCTGTCGATCGACGAGAAACTTACGATCGAGCTTGCGATGGATTCGACTTCGCCGGAGGTTAGTTATCCGGGGATTCATGATCTGCTGGAGCATCATCAGAAATTTACTGCGGTGCTCTGCTTCAACGATATTTCGGCGATGGGAACGATTCGCGCGCTGCATGATTATGGACTGCAGGTGCCGCGGGATATTTCGGTGATGGGGTTCGATGATATTCAGTCGGCGTCGTACCATGTGCCTAGCTTGACGACGGTGAGGCAGCCGCTGAAGTTAATGGGGAGCACGGCGGCGGCTGCGCTGTTGCGAAGGCTGGCGCAGGAGACACTGCCTCCGCAGATTACGGTGGAACCAGAGCTGATTGTTCGGGAGTCGACGAGCATTCCGCGGCAGAGACCAGCGAAGGCGAAGTAGGTTGAAGCCGCCTGAGCCTATAAGTCGCGGGCGGCTTTTCTACATTTAGGTGGTGCTGAATTAATATTCAGCGATTAATTCGTATAAATTCTTACATAATCCACCAACATTTCTGATGGAAATGGGGTGGTGGCTGTAGGCGAGCCTGGATAACTTCCGCCGACCGCTAGATTCAGGATGATGAAGTTACTTTGGCCACCGTCGAATGGCCAGGTTGCGCCTGGAATTCCAGACAGACTCGATGGCGTGTAGGTTGCGTAGATGTTTGTCGGGTCGTCGATGTAGTATTCGACTTTGCCGGGACTCCAGATCATTCCATAGGTGTGCCAGGTGCTGGCAGTTTCTCCGGTGGGAAAATCATAGGTGGTTCCGAGTGAGGTACCAGTAAAGTCTGGACCGTGAACGGAGCCTACATTGAAGTCGGGAGTCGTCGCGGCGTCGACTCGCTCAAGGACGTCCTGTTCGCCGCATGCGGGCCAGTTTACCGTGGCGTAGTTGTTGCCCATGAGCCAGGCTGCGGGCCAGAAGCCCTGTGCTTCGGGAACTTCGGCGCGGAATTCCAGGCGACCATATTGAAAGCTGAAGAGGCCTTGGGTCTTAAGGCGGGCGGAGGTGTAGACGCCTGACGAGGGCTGCTGGGCGGCGATGTGCAGGTAGCCATCGGTACCGACGTAGGCGTTGGGGCTGGCGGTGCTGCAGGGTGAAGCGGTCGAACCCCAGGAGCAATAATCTTCGAGCTCAGCGTTCCCCCAGCCGGACGCTCCGGTGTCGTAGGTCCAGATGGCGGGATTGGGTTCGGCGTTGGATGAGGTGGTGTTGCTGAATTCGTCGCTCCAGACGAGGGTTCCCGAAGGGATGTTCGGAGCGAAGGTCTGCGTGGCGACGGTGCTGTTGGTGTCTCCGGTGAAGACTCCCACGGCGTTGAGAGTGACGTTAGATGCGAGGAGAAAGGGCGCGATGTATTGCGGGGAGTTAGCGGTGGGCGTGCTTCCGTCGATGGTGTAGTAGATGGTCGCGTTGGCGGTGCTGTCGCTGAGCGAGACGATTTGCGCGCCGTTTTGCGCAGCCGCAGTCGCGATTACGGGAGTTGCTACCTGGACGGCCTGCGTGGTTCCACCACCACCGCCGCCAGTGTTGGTGCCGCTTGAGCCACCGCAGCCTGCGAGTACGAGGCTGAGAGCGAGGGTGCAGGATGCTAATGCTCTGACTTCCGATTTTTTCTGGAACCGCGGGAACAGGCTGCTGCAATTTCGTTTTTCTTGTTGGCTCATGGGTTTCGCATCCTTCGAGGTGAAATGACTACCGTGTGTTTCGGCGCTCGCTCGACTCAGGCGCCTGATGAAAGTTTGTATTGGGTGGTTGCGAGGCTGCCGCTTCCCTTCCCTCGGTGAGGGTGTAGAAGTGATTTGCCGCGAGGTTTGTGTAGGTTTGAGTTGCGCCGGAGGGCCAGAAGACTTCAACCTTGTCCACGCGGTCGTGAGTGCCGAGACCGAAGTGGAGGCGCAGATCGTTTTGGGAGATGTAGCTGCCGCCGCTGCGCACTTCGTCGGTTTGAACGAGGTCGCCGGCGGTTACGCGAACGCGCGCGTTGAGTGCGAGGCGGTTGCTCTTTGTGCCTTGCAGGGTGAGGCCGATCCAGTCGTTGGGGGCGCCGCCTTCGGGGCGAAGGATCATGGGCGAGCCTTCGAGGTTTTCGATGACGAGTTCCATGTGGCCGTCGTTGAAGAGGTCGCCGACAGCGAGGCCGCGGCTTACTTGCGGAGTCTGGATGGCGGGGCCGGCGAGTTGGCTGATGTCACGGAACTTTCCGTTGTGCAGGTTTTGAAAGAGCAGGGCTGGTTCGCGATATTTGATTCCAACGCCGGCGACGTTGACCTGCGGATAGACGTGGCCGTTGACCATGAAGAAGTCCGCCCAGCCGTCGTTGTCGAGATCGACGAAGGCGTCGCCCCAACCGACGTAGGGACGGGTGGGGGGCGCGATGCCGGCGAGGTAGGAGACGTCGGTGAAGTTGAAGGGACCGTCGTCGCGGAAGAGCGCGGTGTACTCGTCACTGAAATGCGTGACGGCGATGGAGAAGCGGCCGGTGTGGTTGTAGTCGCCGATGGCCACGCCCATGTTGGCTTGCTCGAAGCCGTCCTGATTGACGGCTACTCCTGCGTCTTCTGCGACGTTGGTGAAGGTGCCGTCGCCCTTGTTGCGGTAGAGGTAGTTGGGTTCGCCGTCGCTGGCGACGAAGAGGTCGGGAAGGTTGTCGCCACCGATGTCGGTCCAGACGGCGGTGAGGCCGAAGAAGCCTTGCGCGTCGTCCACGCCTGCTTGCTTCGAGACCTCGGAGAAGGTTCCATCGCCGTTGTTGTGGAAGAGGTAGTCTCGATAGCCCTTGAGGCCGCGGGGGCCGCACTGGACGGCTACTCCGTGATACTGGCAGGTTTTGCTGGAGCCGAACTTTGGCATGTCGGAGAGATTGAAGTCGACGTAGCTGGAGACGAAGAGGCTGTCGCGGCCCTGTTTGTCGTAGTCGGCGAAGGACGCTCCGGTGGCCCAGGCTTTGTCGATGTCGAGGCCTGCCTGTTTGGTTACGTCGGTGAAGGTGCCGTCGCCGTTGTTGCGGTAGAGGATGACGCCGCCGAAACAGGTGACGAGGAGATCGGGAAGGCCGTCGTTGTTGTAGTCGCCGACGGCTGCGCCCATGGCCCAGCAGGGATAGCCGACGCCGGCCTTGTCGGTGACGTCGGTAAAGGTGCCGTCGTGGTTGTTGTGGTAGAGGGCGGAGCGGGCTTTCTTGCCGTCGAGGGCCATTTGCACGCTGGGTGCGTTGGTGAAGTAGATGTCGGGATAGCCGTCGTTGTCGTAGTCGATGAGCGCGACGCCGCCGCTCATGGATTCGACGATGTAACGCTGCTCGGGGGAGGAGAGGTGATCGAAGTGAATGCCGGTGGAGGCGGTGATGTCGACGAGTTGCGGGAAGTTTGTGGACTGGGCGGCGGAGGGTCTGGATGCGAAGGCGAGGAGGAAGCCGATGCAGGCGATGCCGGTGCGAAGCCATCGCGGGGATGGATTGCACGCGGAGGCCGGGCGGCTACTTCGACGGCCCATCCGTGTCCTCTGGCTTGGCAGCGACTTGAACGCGCATGGCGTGGAAGATCGACTCCAGCTTGGTCTGCATGCTTTTGTACTTCTCGTAGTCGGCGAGTTCGCGCTTGGCGTCGTCTGATCTTCCCTCTTGTCGATCGAGGGTGCTGAGACGATAGTGCGCGGTGTAGTTGGATGGATCGATTTCGACGGCGTGCTCGAGGAGGGTGCGAGCCTTCTGCTTTTCGTTCTTGTAGATGAGGGCCTTGGCGAGCTCAGTGCATGCGTCTGCGTCGTTGGGCTGGAGAGCGACGGCGCGGGAGTCGGCGTCGAAGGCGGCTTGCATGTCGCCGTTCTTGGCGGCAATCTCGCCGAGCATCAGCTCGGATTTTTCATCGCGGGGATTGGCTGCGATGGCATTTTGGAATTGGGTTGCGGCTTCGGCTTGAAGTTTTTCGTCGGTGGAGCTGTAGAGGAGAAGGCCGAACTCGTAGTAGATGCCGGGCAATTTGGGATTGAGCTGGATGGCGTCGCGGTAGTTGGCGATGGCGGCCGTGTCGTCGCCGTGGCGCTGGAGCTCACGGGCCATGATGGCGTGCATCTGTGCGCTATCTGGCGCGGTGAGTGCCATGGTGAGCATCGAGCGATTAGCGATGTCAGAGTAGAGGCTGTACGACAACATAAGAAATTCCGGGTTGGTTGGCTGAGATTCGAGAAGGATGGAGACGGTGTTGGCGGCTTTTTCGAGGTCGCCGGTTTGCGAGTAGTTGGCGATGAGGGCTTCGCCAACTTCGTCCTGAATTTTTTCTTCGGTGAGGTGCGGGAGGGCGGAGGCGAGGTTGGTGCGGGCGTCGGTGAGATTGTTGAGACGCATCTGCGCGAGGCCTAAGAGGGCCTGGAGCTTCCAGAGGTCGGGCTTGAGGGCGAGAGCTGCCTGGAGGTGTGGGATGGCCTTGGCGAAGTCGTTGCCGAAGTAGAGGAGGACGCCGAGGTTGGCTTGCGCGTCGAGGCTATGCGGACTGATGGCGAGGATGGCCTCGAACTCGGGAATGGCTAGATCCGGGCGGCGCTCGCGGAGATCCTGCTGGGCCTTTTGCATGTGGTTTTGAAGGAGCTGGCTCTGAGGATGGCCGGCCTGGCTGAAGCCGGAACACGGGAAGACAAGGAGAGCGAGGAGGAAGGACAGCGACTTGGACGACATAAGAACCCGATGATACCGCGACGAGGAGAGCAAATGAAACAGATGCGAAGAGGACGGCGACGAGCGCCGTCCTCTTCGGTTGGGGTTCGCGATTCCGGTTAGAAGCTGAACCTTGCGTAGAGTTGGATGTGACGGCCACCGTCGGTAACGCTGGAGATCACAGCCGGTTTGCTATCACCGATCCCGGAGTCGGGCGCGTTGAAGCTTGGATGGTTGAGGAAGTTCTGCGCATCGGCACGGACTTCGAGTCTGTAGTTCCTGTAGATGTCGAAGGTCTTGCCGAAGGAGACGTTGAGGTTGCTGTAGTCCGGACCGTACACCGAGTTACGGCGAACATTGCCGTAGGTGAACTGCGCCGGCGCCGCATACGCATACTTGTTGAACCAGTTTTGGATTGTATGGACGTGCGGCTGTTGACCTCCAAAGCTTGGGTTATTGGCAGCTCCACCAGGCTCAACTGAGGAAAGTGGATTGCCGATCAAGTTTGGGAATTGGTTACCGGCCTGAGCGTTGGTGGTGGAGGTGGACATCGTGGGAGTGAAGGGCGAGCCCGTGTTCTCACGCGAAGTTGCGGCCAAGCGCCATCCGCCGAGGATAAGGTCTTCGGCGTAGGACTTGTTGAGGAACATGGCCCCACGCCCGAACGGGAGGGTGTAGACGCCGGAGAACGTGAAGGCGTGGCGAACGTCAAAGTTCGACGGTCCCCAGTTGCACTTGACGCAGTAGCTGCTCTGGTAGTCCTGCGAGCCGGCGCTGCTGCCCCAGCCGGAAGAGTCCTGCGAGTCGAGGAACTTCGACCAGGTGTAGGCCGTCTGGAATTGAAGACCGTACTTCAGGTTCTTCTTGAACTCGACTTGCAAGGAGTTGTAGTTGGAGCTGGCGTTGTTGGTGCTTCCACCCAATCCCGTGAAGTTGGGGTATGGGCGCTCGTTCTTGCCAGGGGTGGTGTCGGTTGCCGATAGCTCGTCGACGGGGACCTGATTGATGTCCACGGGGAAGTTGAGGTTCCAGCCCTTGCTTCCGACGTAGGCGATCTGCGCCATCATCGTGTTTCCGAGCTCGCGCTGGAGCGTGAGATTGTATTGCCAGATCTTAGGAACTGGCGTGTGGTACTGGTTGTATGACATGCCGGCGCCGTTATAGCCAGCAGGGCCGGTTGGGTTGACGCGCGCCTCGAGGTTCTGAACGCTCACGCCGTAGCCTTGCTGATAGTCGACGCTTCCATTCGAGTCCAGAAGGAGCACGGGATAGATGCCGCCGGAGTTATCGAACTCACCCGAGTTCAATCCGAGAGCATTGCCCATACCACCGCCGTAGGTGTCTTCCGACCAGGTGTAGTTATAGAGGCCAATGCCACCGCGGAGGACGGTCTTGGGATCCTTTGAGTAGGAGAAGCCGAAGCGCGGAAGGAAGGTGCTCCACACAGGGGCCTGCAGGTGGGTACGGCCACCGGCGTGGCTGTACTCGTACCATGCGGCGCCAAGCGTGTTCACGTTTCCGTTGGGATCGGTGCCGGGGTTGACGATGGTTGGGTCGAACGCTGCGATGTTGCCATGGACTTCAGTGAAGCCCGTGGTGCCGTACCAGCGGATGCCGACGTTGAGGGTGAGGTTAGGACGCAGCTTGATGTCATCCTGAACGAAGAACTGGGGGTTCTTCATGCGAGCGCCGAACTCAGGATCATTCTGTCCATACCAATCGGCGCTATAGCCGAGCAGGAAGTCAGCATAGTCCGTCGGATCGGTGGACTGAGGACTTGCAGTACCGTTTGGCACCTGGGTATTGAGCGCGTAGTCGGTGTAGTAACCCTGGAAGTCGATTGAGGCGGGATTCTGGTTGCCCCAGGCGGTGGAGTCGGCGCGATTGATCAGGACCTCACCACCGAAGTGGAGAACGTGGCGGCCATGGATCAGTGTGAAGACGTCCGAAGGATCGAAGACGAACTCCTTGTAGACGGCGTTGGTGGGAGAGCCCAGGCCAAGGTAGTTATTCCAAGCGAAGTTGGGGAAGGCATTGGCAACGGTCCATTGCGCTCCGATCTTCTGCGGGAAGTCCTGACCCTGAGAGAAGGGAGAGAAGAAGTTGAGCTGGTCGGTGAAGCCGAAGCGAGCTTCATTGACCATGTTGGGGCTGATGGTCCACACATCCGAGACCTGAGCGTTGTCGCGGCTGACATCCTGGTATTGGCAGTTCAGAGGGCAGAGCTGCTTACCGTTGCCGTAGCTGATTGCCGGGTTATCGCTCTCAGTTTCAGAGATGGTGAAGCGGTGGCTCTCAACGGGGGTATAGTCGAGGCGGCCGAAGTACTTGGTAAACGGAGCCAGGTTCGGCACGTTGGTGAAGTAGTTGTTGTAGGGCAGACCGAGAGAGGTGGTGGTCGTGCCAGTCGTCACGTTCGGCTCTGGGAAGTATTTTTGGACAGCAGCCGCAACGGTGGAAAGACCTGCGTAACCAGCCGGGATCTTGTTGCCGTTGCCGTATTCATTGGCAAACGACTCGCGGGTCACGGAGGGAGCGCCGGCGCTGTTATAGGTCAGGACCTGCGTGTTGTAGTCGTAGATGGTGGGCATGCCGGTGAAGTCGCCGGCCTTTTCAGCATCGGTGGGAACGGTGTCGAACTGGTTGCCGGAACCGCCGTTGCTGTAGGTCTTGTCGTAGTCGAAGTAGAAGAAGAGTTTGTGCTTGAAGTACGGGAGCGGCACAGGACCGCCGACGGAGAAGCCGTAGTTGTCGAAGCGCTGGAATGCTGGTTTGCCTTTATTGCCGAAGGCATAGTCTGCGGCGTTCAAGGCGTTGTTCTGGAAGTACTCGTACGCGCTGCCGTGGAAGTGATCGGTGCCGCCCTTGGTGATCTGGTTGAAGATGATGCCGCCGAGGCCGTACTGAGCGGAGAAGGCGTTCGCGTCTACTTTGACTTCGGCCGTGGTCTCAAAGACGGTGACGTCGGAGTTGGTGCTCATCGGCAGGGTGGTGGTTGCGCCGTCTGCGAGGATGGAGCTGTAGGGCAGGTTGCCGTTGATGGAGGTTGACTGGCCGGCGCGATAGCTGAAAGAAGAGCCGGGGAGCAGGAAGACGAAGTTTTCCCAGTCGGCGCCGTATTGCGGGAGCTGCGCCATGGTCTTGCCCGAGAGCGTGTCCGTCTGAGAGCCGTTAGAGGTGTCAAGGAGCGGGAGATCGGTGGTGACGACGACCTGCTGCTGGATATCGCCGATCTGCATCTGCGCGTTGAGGGTGTGGGTGCCTACGTCGAGGTCGAGGGGGCCGCGCACGAGGGTCTTGAAGCCGGGCGCGGTGATGGTGACCAGGTAGTGATCCGGAACGATGGAGCCGGTGTCGTAGAGACCGGATTTGTCCGAAGTGAATGTGCGCTCGGTGCCTTTGTCGACGTCCTTGACGACGACGGTAGCGCCTGGGATCAGACCGCCGCTTGCATCTGTCACGCTTCCGGTGAGATCCGCGGAATTTGTATTCTGCGCGAGAACGGTTCCAGCGGATAGCAATCCAGCTATCGCAAAACCGTACAGTAGGTGTTTCGCCTTCAACATACGTGCCTCCTCCTAAATGACCAGCTTTCAGAACAACCGATGATGCGTCGAGCGTCGAAGCAGGATCGACGAAATCTCGCGCTCATCGGGGTTTCCGGACCTACCCTGCTCGACCGGTGAACAGGATGGGTCTTGTCCGAATCGCCTTCCAACTCTTTTCACGAAACGATGGCCTTGACGCAGCATGGAACTAGGACAAACGTTTGTCTTTTAAGTCGATAGGAAACCGCCGACAATACTGCAATATCGATTCCTCGTTTGTCAAGCAATCTTATTAGGCCGATATAGAACCTTTGATTGAGTGAAAGCTGGATCATCGTGTGGAGGCGGAGGGTGACCGTTTTGTTAGGAAATTTTCGATGCTGGAAGCCTCTGCTGGCTGCCGTGTCTTGAAGTGGGGGGCTGAGGGTTGTCGATTTTCGCACGGGGCGGTCAGTTGAATTGGAACCAGTTGACGTTGGAGATACCGGCGGCGGATCCGCTGAAGACGAGGTAGAGGTCGTGGATGCCGGAGGCACCGGAGACGGGGGCAGTGACCGTCTGCCAGACTTGCCAGCCGCCTGTTACGGGGAGGTTTGCGGTGGCGATGAGAGGGCCGGAGATGCTGTCGAGATGGAACTCGAGCGTGCCACCATCGCCGGCGCTGGCGGTGCGGACGCTGACGGTGCTAACGGAGGCGCCGAAGTTGATGCTTTTGTAGAGCGCGGTGGCGCCCGGGCTGACATAGCCGAGGTCGTAGCCGCCGGTGGTGTCGCCGGTAGTTTCGGTTTCGAGGCCGGACTCCTGCGAGTAGCTGGAGCCCTGGATCTGCGAGGTGGCGGGGGTGAGGGGTGTGCCGGATTGCGTTCCGGTCCAAGTAAACGTTGCCGCGGCGAAGGCGGGGAGCGTGTAGGAAAACGACTGCGTGCCCCACTGGATTTGGAAGGTCTGCGTGGTGGTTGCGTTGTTGAAGGCTATGAGGGCTTTTGAGGCGTCGGGATTGATGAAGGCTGCGGTTACGATGGCGGGATTATTGCTGGAGTAGATTCTTTTGGCGCCCGGTAGGACGTACTTACTGTAGTGGCCGAGCGTGTAGTACTCGATGTCCTTGGTAGGCGCGCCGGTGGCGCTGTTGATGGTGACGATGGGCGTGCAGGTGGCGCAGCCGCCGAGGCCGGTGTTGAGCTCAGTGAGGTTGGGGCCGAGGGTTTGATCGAGCGCGAGACTCCACTTGACGAAAGACTTGGAGGCGTTGCGCATGACCTGCGTGATCTCCATGAAGTCTGTCGTGAATTGGTTGGTCTGCCAGGTGCCGCCTGAGTGTTCTGTCTCCCATGTGCCGAGGTTGGGAAACATATTCTGGACGGTCTGTTGCGCGCCGGGCGTGCCGGCGTATCCGTGCCATGCGGTGCCGGCGACTAGCGGCGAGGCCGCGAGGGTGGGGTCGGCGAGGACGGTCTCGGGATACGCGGGGGTGTCCCAGTTGTGGTCGTAGACGAAGAGCTTGGTCGTGAGGTTGGCGGTGGTGAGCGCGGGGAGAACGTAGTCGCGCATGACGGTGAGTTCGGTGGGCGCGTCCATGTACATGCTGGGGTAGCTGGTGGTTTGGTTGAGCGGCTCGTTTACGATGGTGAGGTAGTCGTAGGGGATGCCCGCGGTCTTGTAGGCCTGAAGATATTTCACGAGGTAGTTGGCGAAGGGTGTGTAGGCGGTGGGGAGGAGCGTGCCGGAGTTCATGGAGCCGGTGGATTTCATCCAGCCGGGAGGGCTCCACGGAGTTGCGAGGAGCTTCATCTGCGGGTTGAGGGCCTTCGCTTGCTGGATGAGGGGGATGATGTAGGTCTGGTCGTGGGCGATGGAGAAGTTGGCGAGCGTGGGGTCGGATTGGCCGGTGGGCATGTCGTCGAAGGAGTAAAGGGAGCGGGCGATGTCGGTGGCGCCTATGGGGACGCGCATGAAGCTGAGGCCGATGCCTTTGCCGTTGCGGGTGAAGAGATCGCTGAGGGTGCTGGCCTGGGATGAGGGCGATTCTACTTGCTCGAGGAGATAGGCGGCGGAGTCGGTGAAAGCTGCGCCGAAGCCTTCGATGGTTTGGTACTGCTGCGTTTCGTCGACGGTGATGTTGTTGGTGCCGGCGGTGGTGTCGGTGAACTGGGTGGAGGGTTGCGCGGCCATGAGCTGGGTTTGGTCGTTGGTGCTTTGAACGACGTATACGGTCGGGCCTGCGATTTGGTAGAGGCCTTGCGCGGTGGGACTTGTTGTGTAGCCGGTAGCTACGGCGATGGCCTGGATGGTGGTGTCGGCTGTGAAGGGGATGGCGGCGGTGTAGGTGGAGGACGCGGTGGTGGGGGTGGTTCCGTCGGTGGTGTAGTAGATGGTGGCGCCGGTGGTTGCGTCGGCTAACGTGACGGATTGGCCGGTGGTGAAGAGGCCGGGAGCGGGAGCGAAGGTGGGCGTGGCGGCGGCCTGCGGGGGCGGTGTCGTGGTGGTGGTGTTGGAGGAGTTGCCGCCGCTGCAACCGGTGAGCAGGATTGCGAAAAGGAGTGAGGCGACGGTTCGTGGGTGCATGGGAGATCCTTTGCTGGACAGACACCGCCGGTAGAGAGGCGAGTCTTGGCCGGAAGTATCCCATTGCGTTCGTGCTTTAGTCAAACGATTGTCTTTGGTTGCAAGAAAATGTTTGCTGGAGGGCTGATGGATGGGGGCGCGGTTGGGTTTGGATTGGGCGATCAGAAGTCTTCGCCGAAGTTGACCTCTCCGGCTACGGCGGTTTGGTAGGCGGAGACGCGGCGCTCGAAGAAGTTGGTGAGCTCTTGAACGTCCTGGAGGTCCATGAAGGAGAAGGGATTTTTTACGTTGAAGACGGGGGCGATGCCGAGGCGGTGGAGGCGCGTGTCAGCTACGTAGCCGAGGTAGTCGCGCATGTCGCGGAGAGAGAGGCCGGCTACGCCACCGGCGAGGAGGTCTTCGGCGAACTGAGCTTCGCAGTCTACGGCTTCGCGGAGCATGATGATGATTTGAGATTCGAGCGCGGCATCCCAGAGGTCGGGCTCCTGGGAGCGGACTACGTTGACGACTTCGAAGGCGAACTCGAGGTGGCAGCTTTCGTCGCGGAAGACCCAGTTGGTGCCGCCGGCGAGGCCGTGGAGCAGGCCCTTGCTGCGGAAGAAGTAGACGTAGGCGAAGGCCGCAAAGAAGAAGAGGCCTTCGATGCACGCGGCGAAGCAGATGAGGTTGAGAAGGAATTGGCGGCGGTGCTCGCGGGTGGTGAGGGCGTCGAGTTGCTGGATGGAGTCCATCCACTTCATGCAGAAGGCGGCCTTCTTGGAGATGGAGGGGATGTTTTCTACGGCGGCGAATGCGGCGGCACGCTCTTCGTGGTCGGGGACGTAGTTGTCGAGGAGAGTGAGATAGAACTGCACGTGGACCGCTTCTTCAAAGAGTTGGCGCGAGAGATAGAGGCGGGCTTCGGGGGAGTTGATGTGCTTGTAGAGATTGAGGACGAGGTTGTTGGAGACGATGCTGTCGCCGGTGGCGAAGAAGGCTACGAGGCGCTGGATGACGTGGACTTCGGCGGGAGAGATTTTGGTTTTGAGATCGGTGAGGTCGGTTTGGAAGTCGACCTCTTCGACGGTCCAGGTGTTCTTGATGCCGTCGCGGAACATGTCGTAGAAGATGGGGAATTGCATGGGGCGGAGGGTTAGGCAGAGGCCGGGATCGAGGATGTGCGTGGGGGCGGCGACGGAGGAATGCGTTGCGGGAGTGGCGGACATGGGCGGCTCGCTTTCTGAGTGGAGTTCGTTGAGGGAGGGAAATTCCCTCAGGGGCTAAAGCCCCCTTTTATTTTTGGGCGTAGACGGACGGGCTGAATCCCGTCCCTTCCAAAGCGATTGGCGCTACTGGCAGGCTTCGCAGGTGCCGGGGTTTTCTAGCGAGCAAGTGACCGCTGCAGCGTGTTTCGATGGAGAGGCGGCGAGTGCGTTGGAGGTTGCTGCGTTGGCGCGGGTGGTGGTGGTGGCTACTGTGGCTTTAGCGATTTTGGTGGCGGGGCGGGAGCGGAGGTAGTAGGTGGTCTTGAGGCCGCGCTTCCATGCGTGCATGTACATGCTGGAGAGCTTGCCGATGTTGGGGGATTCGGCGAAGAGGTTGAGGGATTGCGATTGATCGATGAAGGCGTTGCGCGCGGCGGCCATGTCGATGAGGGAGCGCATGGGGAGTTCCCAGACGGTGCGGTAGAGGAGCTTGAGGTCGGCGGGGAGTTCAGCGATGGTTTGCACGGAGCCTTCGGAGAGCTTGAGTTGGTTGCGCATGTCTTCGGTCCAGAGGCTGCGGGATTGCAGCTCTTCGATGAGGTAGCGGTTGACCTGGAGGAATTCGCCGGAGAGGGTTTCGCGTTTGAAGAGGTTGGAGATTTGGGGTTCGATGCACTCGTAGCAGCCGACGATGGAGGCGATGGTGGCGGTGGGGGCGATGGCGATGAGGAGAGAGTTGCGAAGGCCGTGTTGCTCGATGCGGATGCGCAGAGCGTTCCAACGAGCAGGATCGAGGGGCGTGATGTTCCAGAGATCGAATTGGAATTGGCCTTTGGCCATGCGGGTTTCGGGGAAGGTCTCGTGGGGGCCCTGTTTCTCTGCGAGGTCGCAGGAGGTGCAGAGAGCGTGGTAGTAGATCTCTTCTTGAATTTGTGTGGAGAGGGTTTGGGCTTCGGAGGAATCGAAGGCGAGATGGAGTTGGAAGAAGACGTCTTGCAGGCCCATGAGGCCGAGGCCTACGGGTCGCCACCTGGCGTTGGAGGAGGCGGCTTGCGGGATGGGATAGAAGTTGATGTCGATGACGCGGTCGAGCATGGGGATGGCGGTGCGAACGGTTGCGGCTAGTTTGGCGAAGTCGAAGGTGGGTTGGTTGTTTGCGTCGATCGTGATGTGGCGCGCGAGGTTGATGGAGCCTAAATTGCAGACTGCGGTTTGATCGCGCGAGCTAACTTCAGTGATCTCGGTGCAGAGGTTGGAGAGGTGTACTACGTTGCCGGGAGCGCCGGTTTGATTGCACTTGAGGTTGGTGGCGTCTTTGAAGGTCATCCAGCCGTTGCCGGTTTCAGCTAGCGAACGCATCATGCGCAGGTAGAGGTCGCGAGCCTTGATCTGGCGGTGGTAGAGCTGGTTGGCTTCCGCTGTTTCGTAGGCGGTGGTGAAGGCTTGGCCGTACAGGTCTGGAAGTTCGGGGACGTCTTTGGGATCGAAGAGAGACCAGAGGCCGTCGGTCTCTACGCGCTGCATGAAGAGGTCGGGGATCCAGTTGGCGAGGTTGAGGTTGTAGGTGCGGCGCGCGGTGTCGCCGGTGTTCTCGCGGAGCTCGAGGAAGCTTTCGATGTCGGCGTGCCAGGGCTCGAGGTAGACGCAGCAGGCGCCCTTGCGCTTGCCGCCTTGATTGACTGCAGCGACGGAGCTGTCGAGAGTGCGGAGCCAGGGGATGATGCCGTTCGACAAACCATTGGTGGCGCGGATGAGGGAGCCTTCGCTGCGCACGCGGTGGAAGGCCAGGCCGATGCCGCCGGAGAATTTGGAGAGGAGCGCTACGTTTTTGTAGGTGTCGTAGATGCTGTCGAGGGAGTCTTGCGGGCTGTCGTGGAGATAGCAAGAGGACATCTGCGGATGCCTGGTGCCGGAGTTGAAGAGCGTAGGCGAGGAGGGCATGTAGTCGAGCGAGGCGATGAGACGGTAGAAGTCGATGGCCTCGTGGGGGCTGCCGGCGAGGCCACAAGCTACGCGGAGGAAGAAGTGCTGCGGGGTTTCGATGACGGAGCGCGAGAGGGGGTCGCGGAGGAGGTAGCGGTCGTAGACGGTGCGGAGGCCGAAGTACTCGAAGCGGTCGGAGAGGGTGTCGTCGATGGCGTGATTTAGTTTGCGCGCGTGGGTGGAGACGAACTCGGCGGTGGCGGAGGAGACTACGCCTTCGGTGTGGCCGTAGGCGATGGATTGCGAGAAGGAGTGGAGGTTGAGGGCGGAGACTTCTTTGACGATGGTGGCGAGGAGAAGACGCGCGGCGAGACGCGAGTACTGCGGCTCTTCGGCGATGAGCGAGGCGGCGGTGTCGATGGAGATGGCGTCGAGCTCGCGGGTGGTGGCGCCGTCGTATAAGCCGCCGATGGTTTTGCTGGCGACGCGGATGGCGTCGACGTGGGTGAGGCCGTGGGAGGAGCGCTGCACGGCGCGGACGATCTTGTTGACGTCGACGGGTTCGAGTGCGCCGTTGCGTTTGCGGACGTGCATGAGGGAGGGTTCGTCGCGCGGGGGGAAGCCGGGCGCGAGGTCGGAGAGAGTGGTTTGAATTTCGATCTGATTGGAAGCGGCCATGGATGAATCTCCTTGGCCTCTGAAGTGTTGCGAAGAAACAGCGGGAAGCCTCCGTGGCGGAGGACTGCGGAACGCTGCCACCTCGCCTCCCCTCGGAGGCGCGAGCGAATATATCCATGGCAGGTCTTCGGACTCTGCAGGTTCGGACCTACTTGCCCTGACTTCCCAGTCGCTTGCGATCGTGCTGCGCGCTTCCAGTGTCGTCTGTGGTGCTGAGGGCGTTCGTACCTGCTTACCGCTGCGGGGCAGTTCCGGAGTTTCACCGGATTCCCTATTCACTCTCCCGAAGGAGAGACCGTGGAATGTGGTGACTATATCTTGTGTGCGTGGGCGGCACAAGACCACAGGTTGTGGATATGTGCTCAGCGTGGTGCTGGAGAGTTCGAACGAAAACGATGCGGTGCGTGAGATGATTTCAGGATGAGCGATTTTATTCCCAAGGCGGGCGGAGTGAAGGTCGGCGGCCTGAGCCGGAAGGCGCAGCGTCTGCAGGCGATGCGGGAAAAGGCTGCAGCGGTGAAGACCGATGCGAAGCCAGGGGCGAACGCGCCGACTGCTGCCGTGAAGGCGAAGAGCAACTTTGCGAACACGAAGAAGACAACGTTCCAGCGCAAGGCTGTTTAGGGCGAGTTTCCTGATGTCGTGGAGGCGCGGCAGCCAGAGCTGCGGGTCTCTCCACACCGCAGGACGATAGAGCCGTCCTGCTCCGGTCGAGAGGACAACGCGCTACCTTGATGAAATCTGCACGAGCTAGTGGGGATGGGTGGGAAGATACTGCGCGGGGATGGGGTGCGCGGGAGATTCTGCGTCCCAGAAGATGTTGACGATCCAATAGCGGTTGCCGTCTTTGAGGAGCTGGAAGCTGTTGATGCCGCGTGCGAAGGGGGCGGGGTCGGTGGCGGCGTGACGAGACTCGTAGGTGCTCCAGACCTGGACGATGTTGCCGAATTGTTCGGTGTCGTTGTGGATGGAGTGCTCGAAGAATCCGTCGGCTTCCATGCGGGAGCTGGCGCGGGCGATGTAGCCGTCGATGGTGAGAAAGATGGCGTCGGCGTGGTTGTGTGCGGGAAGCGTGGGGATGAGGCGCGCGTCGGGAAGGAAGAGAGAACGCATGCGCGTCCAGTCGCGCGGCTGGCCTTTGGGGCCGGAGATGACGCTGTAGACGGCGCTGAGAATGGCTTCGGGTGAGTTGACGTCTTCTGGTTTTGCGACTGGCCAGCCGGGATGCGCGGCAATGGAGCCGACGAGGGGTGTGGGGTGTGGCGGCGTGGTTGTTGTTTGCGCTGCGGCGGTTACGCTGGCGAGAAGAAGAATGACGATGCTGAGGCTGCGGAGTTGGGTGAGGGTCATGCGTCTCCTCGTGGAACGTCGATAGGGGGGGTGGGTGAAGCGGAGGGCCTACGATGGTTTCGCGGTAGCCGGAGTTTGAAGATCGAGGATGACGCGCGTCAGATCCATGTCATTCCAGGCATGAGCGATTTTGCCATCTTTGAAGTGGATGAAGCTGGCGCCGGTGAAGGCGACGCGGCGACCGGTCGCCGGAAAGCCGAGGGCTTCGCCGGTGTGAGAGACGGTGCAGGTCCAGCGAGCAGCAACGTGGTCGCCTTCCGAGAGGATCTCTTCGATGTTTACGTGGATCTGCGAGAAGGCTCCATGGAAGAGAGCGTGCACCTGCTTGAACTCAGAGGGGCCGGTGAGAATGGCGCCGGGTTCAGGGAAACCGTGGGCTTTGCCGTCAGAGTGGAAGAGGTCTTCGATGGCAGAGGTGCTGCCCTGGTTCCAGACTTCATCGAACCAACGATGGACGAGTCGCTTGTTGGCGTCGCTCATGGGAATCCTCCAGAGGGGGAAGGGTAGCATGGCGCCGGTAGTGCAGGATTAATTTGAGGGGGAGCTGGATGGTGGCGAGGATTGCTTGTGGTGGTGGTGGAAGAGATGGCCGATGCCGCGGCCAGTTCCCTTGGCGATTTTGCCCGTGCCCTTGACCGCGCCTACGCCGAGATCCTTGCCGCCTTTGCCGAGATCTTTGCCGGCGCCGACGGGGTGGAGGGTGACGAGGTTTCCGGCGCCCTTGGCGACATTGCCGCCTGCCTGGGCGGTTCCTTTGCCCATGTTGCCGGCGCCGCTGCCGACGTCTCCGGCAGCACTGCGGCCTGGCGGCTGGGCGGTGGGCGGTTTGGTGCCGGGGGTTGCCGACGTTCCAGGGGTCTGAGCGGGTGGCGGAGGGGTGGTTTGTTGCTGAGCGCCAGCCAATGGACCGCAGAGGAACGTGATGAAGGCGGCCAGGAGGAACGTGGGGAAGATGTTGCGCTTAGCGATGTGCAGGGGACGATCCTCCTATGGATTTCTTAGATGCGCGCCAGGTGAGGGTTGGAAACGCGGCACGAGTTTGAGAGCGGAAGTTGCGCAAAGCTATTGACATAAAACGATCCGCGCTTGAGGCTGGCAGCTATCGAGGATTTTGGTTAGGAGCAGCGTGAAATGGAAACACCTTTGTTTGTGTCGATGGGCGAGCTGATCTCTGAGGCCATCGCGATGTTCATCATCATTGGCTTGGGCGATTCGGTGGCTGCGATGTATTCGCTCTATGATCCGAGCCCTTATGCGAATGCTTATTGGGGGGTGTGCATTGCTTGGGGCATGGCCGTGACGATAGCGATTTATACGACGGGAGCGGTGAGTGGATGCCATGCGAACCCTGCCGTCACGCTGGCGCTGGCGATCTATCGTAAGTTTTCGTGGAAGAAGGTGGTGCCCTACTGCGTGGCGCAGACGGTGGGAGGATTTCTTGGTGCGGGGCTGGTGCTGTTTTTGTTTGGGCCGGTGATTGCGCACTTCAATCTTGCGCATCACCTGACGCGCGCGGACGGCGGCGCGGCGGGTGTGTTCTTTACGCATCCAGGGCTGGCCGTGACGCGGATGCATGCGTTCGGTGACGAGATTGTTTTGACTGCGTTCCTGATCTTCGGGATCTTTGCGGTGACCGAGCAATATAACGAGCAGGCTCCGGGGGCGAACTTTGGGGCGGTGATGATTGGGCTGATCGTGGCGGTGATTGGGGCGTCCATGGGATATCTGGAGTCATGGGCGATCAACCCGGCGCGTGACTTGGGGCCGCGACTGTTCTGCTTTTTTACTGGATGGGGGAGCTCGGCGTTTCCCTCTCCGGAACACTATTGGTGGGTTCCGATCGTGGCGCCGCTGCTGGGTGGCGTGGTGGGCGGCGCTGCGTATCAGTTGCTGATCCATCCGTTTCTGCCCGCGCGGCGGAGAGCCGTTGCGGCGCAGACGCCAGACCAGTTGGCGTGATTGGGAGTTTGCCGCGGCGTTGTGATTATCGGTCTAAATTATTCAAAAAATTAGAGTTATGGCCTATACTTCGGGTGTGCCAAAGGCACGTTCGGAGAGTTTTCGTAGCACGCCGAAGTAGAAGGTTCGAGGAGATGAACGTTATGTCCAGTTGGAAACCGCTATTGCTATGCGCGGCGATTGCCGCCGTGATGTTGTTGCCAGGACGAACTGCCCATGCGCAGGTCGTTGTTGATATCGGGGTCGCGCCCGTTTGCCCTTACGGGTATTTTGATTACGCTCCATACGACTGCGCTCCTTATGGCTACTACGGGCCGGACTGGTTTGTCGATGGAGTGTTCCTGGGTGCTGGACCGTGGTTCCATGGACCGCACGGATTCCACGGGCATGTGGACAATCGGTTTGATCCGCGCCACGGGTACAGGGGGCCGGTGCCTTCGCACGGTGCCCAGGCGTTCAACCACTTCCAGGGCAATGAGGCGCGGGATGGTCACGGGAGCGTGGTGAAGGACAGCCACAGTGCCGCGAACGAGCACGCACTGCCGGGCTATCGCGGCGGCGGTAGTTCTCACGCGAGCGGCGGCGGTGGTTCGCATGCGAGCGGCGGACACCCGCGGTAACGGATGAAGAACGTTGTGCGATGCCCACATCTCCGACGTGAGATGTGGGCGTCTGTTTGAGCGCTATGCGAAGGAACACGGCAACGAAGGCAACGATGAGTACGACCGAGACCGCGCTGGGCGATATTCTTGCCAACGCGATTACGCATGGCGTTGGGTTTGCGCTGGCCGCGGCGGGAGCGGCATATCTGATGGTCGCTGCGGCGGGTGGGAGCCGATGGAGCGTGGTCAGTTGCTCTGTCTTTGCGGGGACCTTGGTGCTGGTGTACCTCTGCTCAACGCTCTATCACTCGCTGGTGACGACGCCTGCGCGACATGTGTTCCAGGTGTTGGACCATTCGGCGATCTACCTGTTGATTGCCGGAACCTATACTCCGTTTCTGCTAGTGGCGATGCGGGGAACGGTGGGGTGGATTCTATTTGGGATTGTTTGGGGGCTGGCCGCGGCTGGGGTGGTGTTCAAGAGCGTGGCGCTGGGACGACTGCCTGTGGTGTCGGTGGTGGTGTACGTGCTGCAGGGATGGCTGGCGGTGTTTGCCGTGCGGCCGCTGCTGCATGCCGTTGGATGGGGTGGACTGCTCTGGCTGTTTGCAGGCGGGCTCGCGTATACGCTTGGGATTGTGTTCTTCGCCATGGACCGGCTGAGGTACTTTCACGCAGTGTGGCATGTGTTTGTTCTGGCTGGGAGTATCGCGCACTATTTTGCGATCCTGCTGTATGTGGTGCCGCTGGGACGCCGGTAGGCGGGCCTAGAAACGTGCGGGCTCCGATGACTCGCCGGTTCGGTGCGTGATATAGTCCGGCTACTGCATCCAATTCAGCTTCTTCGTATCGGAGGGTACCGCGCGTGGCACTCACCATCTCAGGTCTTTCGAAGACGTATCCGAACGGTGTTAAGGCACTCAAGAATCTTTCTCTCACGATAGGCAATGAAATGTTTGGGCTGCTCGGACCGAATGGTGCGGGGAAGTCCTCGCTGATGCGCACGGTGGCGACGTTGCAGGATCCGGATTCGGGGTCCGTGCAGTTAGACGGCATCGATGTGCTGAAGGACAAGACGGCGGTGCGGCGGGTGCTTGGATATCTGCCGCAGGAGTTTGGAGTGTATCCGCGGATGTCGGCGCTGGATATGCTGCATCATCTGGCGATTATGAAGGGGATTTCCAACAAGACGGAGCGCACGCAGATGGTGGACGCGCTGCTGAACCAGACAAATCTGTGGTCGGTGCGCAAGAAGTCGCTGAGCACGTACTCCGGGGGAATGAAGCAACGGTTTGGAATTGCGCAGGCGCTGCTCGCGAATCCGAAGCTGATTATTGTGGACGAGCCGACGGCAGGATTGGATCCTGCAGAGCGGAATCGCTTCTTGAATCTGCTGAGCTCGATTGGGTCGAACGTTACGGTGATTCTTTCGACGCACATTGTGGAAGATGTGCGGGAACTTTGCCCTCGCATGGCGATTATTGCCAGCGGAGAGGTGCTGCTTGAGGGCTCACCTGCGGCTGCGCTGGATGCGTTGCAGGGAAAGATTTATTCCAAGGTGGTGGCAACGGATGCGGAGTTGAGCGATATGGAGAAGTCGTTCAACGTGATCTCGACGCATTTGGTGGGAGGCCTGCATGAGGTGCGCGTGTATTCGGATACGAATCCGGGCGCGGACTTTAAGCCGGTGGAGTCCGGGCTTGAGGATGTGTACTTCCTCAACCTCACCAGTCACTCGGCAAGCCAGACCATCCACTGATTTCCCCTCGGGCTATCTGCAATCATCTGCCGTGATACGGAGATACGAGTTCATCTATGGCACAGTTCTGGGAGTTCTTTACCTTCGAGCTTAAGCTTCGCGCAAAGAGCGTTTCTACGTATGTGTACTTTGCGCTTTGGTTTTTCCTGAGCTTCTGCTGCATCGCCGTGCAGGACTTTGTGAATACCGGCAACGACAAGGTGCTGCTGAATGGACCGCTCTCCACCAGCGTGATCTACATCATCTTCAGCTTCTTCGGCTGCATTGTGATCGCGGCGATCTTTGGTACGTCGATTCTGCGGGACTTTCAACGCGATACGTACCAGATACTCTTCACGAAGCCGATTACGAAGATTGCCTATCTTGGAGGGCGTTGGGCGGGATCGTTTGTTACGACGGTGCTGGTGTTCAGCGGACTGATGCTCGGCGAGGCAGCGGGAACGCTGGCGCCGTGGGCGGACCACACGCGCATTGCTCATGGCGCGTTCCATTGGTATCTGCATGCGTTTCTTTTGATCACGGTGGTGCAGATCTTCTTCCTTGGGTCAGTGTTCTTCACGATCGCAGCACTGACACGGAAGCTGTTCGTCGTGTACCTGCAGGGCGTTGGGTTCTTCGTTGTCTACCTGGTGTTGAACGTGATCTTCACCGCGACGAGGTCGCTGGAACACTTCTGGTCAGCGATCTTCGATCCGGTTGGATTGCGGCTGCTGGATTCGGTGACACGATACTGGACGCCGGTGGAACAGAACACGCTGCAACTTTCGTGGTCGGGGGTTTGCCTCTACAACCGGCTGGTGTGGATGAGTGTCGGCGTGGTGAGCTTGATCGTGGTGTACGCGCTGTTTCCGCTGTCGGTGGAGACGTTGACTTCTGTCTCGCAGGGACGAAGAGCAGCGCGCGAACGGGAGAATGATGCGGCGGCTGCGAAGGCCCCGCGGTCCCTGGTTGGCAAGCGGCTGCCGGTGGTGCACCAGGTATTTAGCGCGTCCGCTACATTTGCGCAGTTCGTGTCGCTCACTCGCATTCGGGTGAAGAGCATCTTTACAGAGCTGCCGTTCTGGGCGATCTTTGCCGTGATGGTGATGTATGCGCTGCTGCTGGGCCACTTTGCAGGCCACGTAAATGACGCCAATGTGTATCCGGTTACGTTCCTGATGCTGGATGCGGTGCGGGGCAACTCCTTTGTGCTGCTGCTGGTGGTTGCAACGCTGTATGCGGGCGAGTTGGTGTGGAGGGAACGCGATACCCATTTTGCGGGAATACATGACGCGCTGCCGATGCGCGAGTCTACGGACTGGCTCTCCAAGCTGGCTGCGCTTGCGGTGATTGAGATTATTCTGCTGACCGTCGTGATGTTCTGCGGCGTGCTTAGCCAGACCTTCGCGGGTTATTTTCACTACGAGCTGATTGAGTATGTGAAGGAGCTCTACCTAGTTGTCTTCCCGCAGGTTTTGATCTACACGCTGCTCGCGCTGTTTTTGCAGACGATCGTGAAGAATAAGTTTATCGGCCACGCCATCGTGATCGGGAGCTTTATTCTGCTGCCGGTACTGCAGGCGCATGGGTGGGAGGACACGCTTTACCTGTTTGGAAATACGCCCACCTATATCTATTCGGACATGAATGGGTATGGGCATTTTGTGCCTGCGCTGTTCTGGTCGATTACGTACTGGCTGTCGATTGCGGCGTTCCTTGGTGTGATGGCGATTGGGCTGGCTGTGCGCGGGTCCGATGATGGGTGGGCAGCGCGCATGCGCCTGTTTCGGCTGCGTGCGCCGCGGCTGGTGCCAGCGGGGGTTCTGCTTCTGCTGATCGCGATTGGGAGCGGCTGCTGGTATTTCTACAACACACATTTTCTGAATGAGTTTTTGAGCGCGCCGCAACAACGCGATATCCAGGCGCAGTATGAGCGCGACTACAAGAAGTATGAGTTTCTGCCGCAGCCAAAGATTATCGCGGTCGATTCGAAGATTGATATTTATCCGGAGCGCAGGTCTTTTTCCGGGACCGGACATTTTGTTTTGCAGAACAAGACGGACGCGGCGATTTCGCAGATCCATATTATTGACTCGAAGCAGTCGGTATCGGATGTGCAATTCGATAGACCGTTCCATGTGGTCTCAAGCGCGAAGCGCGATCTGTACACGATTTATGCGCTGGATAAACCACTGGCGCCGGACGAGACGATGAACATGAACTTCAACGTCAGCTACACGTCGCGGGGATTCCGCGATGGGGGCGAGCGGCCGGAGCTTGCCTACTCGGGGACATTTTTTGACAGCAGCTACTTCCCTGCGATCGGGTATGAACCGGGCCTTGAGCTGTCGGATCCGCGCAGGCGGCGGGAGGAACATCTGGGGCCGGTGACCGAGCTGCCGAAGCGCGGCGACCCCGTTGGCAGCCGTACGAATCTGTTCACGAAGGACTCGGATTGGATTACGTACAACACGGTGGTGAGCACGTCCGATAAGGACTCGGAGGGCAAGCCGCAGATCGCGATTGCGCCAGGGTATTTGCAGCGCGACTGGCATCAGAATGGGCGGCATTACTTTGCATACAGCATGGGCGACGTGAAGATTCTCGACTTCTTCGCGTACGTTTCCGCTCGCTACGATGTGAAGCGAGACGTGTACCAGGGGGTGAATGGGCCGATCAATATTGAGGTGTACTACGACCCGCATCATCCTTACGACGTGGACGACATGATTGCGGCGACGAAGGCTGGGCTGGCGTACTACGAGAAGAACTACAGCCCGTATGAGTTCAAGCAGTTTCGAGTGATGGAGTATCCGCGCTATCGGGGTTTTGCGCAGTCGTTTCCGAATACGGTGCCTTATACGGAGCCCGGATTTATTGGGCGCGTGGTGAATCCGCAGGAGGACATTGACCGGAGTTATTTTGTTACGGCGCATGAGTTGGCGCACCAGTGGTGGGGGCACCAGTTGATTGGTGGGGCGGTGGCTGGGTCGAACATGATGTCGGAGGCGCTGGCTGAGTACTCGGCGCTGCGGATTGCACAGCACAAGTATGGCGATGACCAGATGCACAAGTTTCTGAAGCATGAGCTGGATGGATATTTGCGCGGGCGCGCGGCGGAGAGCCGGAAGGAACCGCCGTTGGTGGAGGTTCAGCGTGAGGCGTATGTGTGGTATCAGAAGGGGTCGCTGGTGTTCTATGGCTTGTCGGATTACATCGGTGAGGACAAGGTGAACCTGGCGCTGCATAACTTCCTGATGCAGTATCGGTACGCGAACGCGAATACGTCGCAGGATGTTCCCTACCCTGATACGCGGCAGCTTGTGGCAGCGCTGCGGGCGCAGACTCCGCCGCAGTATCAGTACTTCATTACCGACTCGTTTGAGAACATTGTGCTGTATGACAACAAGGCGCTCTCAGCGACGTATGTGCAGACTCCCGATAAGAAGTACAAGGTGACGCTGACGGTGCAGGCGCGGAAGTTCAAGTCGGATGGGCTGGGAAACCAGACGCCGATGCCGCTGGATGATTACATCGATGTGGGCGTGTTCAGCGGGAAGAAGGACCACGAGAAGGCGCTGTATCTGCAGAAGGCGAAGTTTACGCAGGAGAAGCAGACCTTCGAGATTGTGGTGGACCAGTTGCCGACGCGGGCAGGGATTGATCCGATTAATAAGTTGATCGATCGCGTGTCCGATGACAACACGATGGATGTGAGTAAGCAGTAGGCGGCCGGGCCGATGGGCGTGCCCCACCCTTGAGCTAGAGACAGCTCGGGGGTGGGGCAGATTGCCTGGTGGCTAGATCCGTCGGCCACGACCGAAGAGGAAGTAGAGAAGGACGATGATGAGGATCAGGTCGACGATGCCGCCGCCGTAGTAGCCGAAGCCGGGGCCAGCGTAGTAGCCTCCGCCGCCGATGAGAAGAATGAGAATGATGAGGATGATGATCATCTCGGGGAGGATGCGGATGGGGCGGGGATGGGTTGTCCGGGGTGGCGGCGGTGATTCGGAAGCTGGAGTGGAGTGCCTGCCGGTGGACGCCGGTGAGGCAGCAGCTTGCGCTGGCGGCAGGCGTGTGCGGCGCGAGGGGCGGATGCTGTTTTATAGGCGGAGGTGCGGGATTCGGCTCGGCTGCGGGATTCGGCGGAGGGGAATCCCACGCGTGTCACATGAGGCGCGTCCTGGATGGGGCGCCCGGTTGATGATGGTGGAGCCATGGACGGTACGGCTGGCGTACTATTGCCTCGAGGACTCAAGCTTATGCAAACTGCACGTGTTCGACTGCTTTGCATTCTGACTGGTTTCACGATCGCAGTTCCGCTGATGTTCGCTCCGCAGTGCAAGGCGCAGAGCGATTGCCAGGTGATGATGAAGATGCTCACCGATGCCCAGGCGAAGCTGCATAGCACTCCGGCGCACGTCTATACGACGTCGAAGATTGGCAGCCAGAGCTTCAACTCCGAGATGATCTACGCCAATGGATCGATGTATATGAAGATCAACGGCAAGTGGTCGTTGGCCGGGTCGCTGAAGGATATGGAAGCGTCCGAGAAGGATTTGCAGCAGCATGCGAGCGCCAAGGATACCTGCCATCACGTGAAGGATGAGATGGTGGGCACGACGATGGCTACGGTGTATGCGTCGCACTCGGAGTCTGCCAAGGGCGCGGTGGACCAGCAGGTTTGGTTCTCGAAGAGCCAGGGACTGATGCTGCGCTCGGATATGAGCAGCGGCAAGGTGATCAATTCGTCTCGGTATGAGTATGGGGACGTGAAGGCGCCGATTTAGCGTCTGCCGCGCATCCTCTATTTGGTTGTGGGGAGTTCGATGTGTCGCGTGCATCCGCGGCGTGGGGGGGGGGACCCTCCCCCCTGGGTACTTTTCGGACTTTGATATTGAAACGATGGGAGTTAGGGTGGGGCTAGTGGAAGTCCTATCCGGGTGCGGCTGGGTGGTGGCGCTCGCTGCCAGTGGACCGCTTCTTCCATTATAGAGAATCGGTGGGGGTAACTATGCCAACTCTATTTGGTTTGGTTTGTTGGGGTTAGGTGGGTTGGGGGCTTGACAGGATTTGGCGGGTGGGCTGAGGAGTAGGGGTAGTCCTCGGGGAGTTGGCAGAGGTGGGCGCGGATGGGGTTTTGGTGGATGTAGTCGCGGTGGGTTGTGAAGTCTTCGCGGTCTCGCATGCGGCGGTCTGTGAAGCCTCGCTGCCAGATGGGGAACTTCGATTCGAGCTTGCGGGAGAAGCCGCCTTTGATGAGTTGCATGGCTCGTTCGAGGGTGATGGCTTGAGGGGTGAGGAGGAGATGGATGTGGTCGGGCATGAGGACGAAGGCGTGGAGTTTGTAGTTGCCTTCGCGGCGATAGTGTTGGAGGGTTTCGAGGAAGAGTTGGGCTGTGGCCTCGACCTGGAAGAGACGCTTCCTGTTGTAAGTCTGGGTGGTGATGAAGAAGGTGCCGTGGCTTGTTGCTCTGGTGGGGATAGCCATAGATTGCCAAGCTTACCCCAGCGGCTGAAGCCGTTGCAGTGATGCTGGGCTGTTCCGTGGGGGTCTTTGAGGGGGTGTGGGAGTTGGGGCTCTGCTCGGTGGCTTGGAGGGGTGTGGTTTTGGCTATGCGATGGGGGCTTGAGGCTTTGGGGTGGGTTTGGGTTTGGTGGCTGGGGGGGAGATGGCCAGGCTTACCTCAGCGGCTGAAGCCGCCGCTGGGGTGGTGGGTTTATGGCACGGCTGAAGCCGTGCCCCTTCGAGGGTTCCGTGGTGATGAGGTGAGGTTTAGGTGTATCTCAGATTGTGCCTCCCTGCCCTTGAGCCAGATGTGATTCTTGAGTGGGACCAGCAAGAAACTTCGGAGGGGCATGGCTTTAGCCGTGCCGACGGAGGTGGATGAAGGTTGGCCTTCAGGCCCTGAGGTGGGTTTGGGATTGGTGGCTGGGGGGAGATGGCCAGGCTTGCCTCAGCGGCTGAAGCCGCCGCTGGTGTGGCGGGTTTATGGCACGGCTGAAGCTGTCAAGTTCCAGGACATCCCTTACAGATTGTTCCGGGACATCCTTTACACTTTGGGTTTTGCTGACCAGGGTTCAACCATGGTTGAACCCTGGTTAGCAAGATCGAATTGGCGGATAAGAGTGTTGCAAAAGAAGACCAGGACACGGTGTTCTATGCGGATGAGCTGGACGCGTTCACCGGCGAGCGGGCCACTGACCTGCCAGCGCCTTCCGTCGAGCTTCAGTTGACCGGTCTTTTCCAGGCGAAGCACCTCAGAGCCTTCCGGATAGGGCCAGTCTGCTGGATCCTTTTCATAGAGTTTTTCGCTTTTCCGCCACACG
>JBAULP010000103.1:0-31669 GCA_049578265.1 Acidobacteriaceae bacterium | reverse complement strand
GAGCGTGACGGTGAGTGGGACGGAGATGAGTGGCGGTGCTTCGGCAAAGGCTACGATTGCGGATGCGGACCCGGTGCGGGTGGTGACGATTGGAGCGGCGGCGCAGTACCTGGCGGCGGGCGCGGCGGGGAGTTGGAGCCTTTCGTTGACGGCTACGCAGAATGGTGCGGCGGCGGATGGGGCTGCGGTGGGATGGACGACGGGTGCGACAGGGTTTGTGCTGGCTCCGGCTACGGGTGTGACGGCGGCGAATGGAACGGAGGGTGTGGTGGCTAGCGTGGAGGCGATTGCTGGCGGGGGCAATAGCGAGGTGGCGAATGTGGTGACGGGATGTGCTTGGACGTCGGTGTGCGCGAGTTGGACGGTGTATGGCGTGGCGCAGCCGCTGTGGGCGATTGCGGTGACGAGTGGTGGGGGACAGAGTTTGGTGGAGGGAGCTACTCCGGCGGTGGTGAGTTTCCAGGTCACCGATGGAGCGGGACATGCGCTGCCGGGAGCTACGGTGAATGTGTATCAGACGGCGTATGCGTGGGAGGGCGCTTGCGGGCTGCGCGGGGCTTGTGCGGCGGCGCCGGTGTTGATGACGGCGCAGAGTACAGCGGTGTCGGATGAGAATGGGATGGTGGAGGTGACGCCGGTGGAGGTGGCGGGGGTGGCGCAGGTGGTGAGGATTGCTGCGGCTACAGGGACGATGGGGTTTGTTAGTACTTCGGTGGCGGTGGAGCCTTGAGGTGAGTAGTGAGTAATGAGTAGTGAGTAGTGAGTAGTGAGTGGTGAGTGGTGAGGGCGGGGGGGGTTGCTACGGATGTTTTGGGGTTGGGGGTTTGCGCCAGGTGGTGGGGGCGTTGTGGCGGTAGGTGGCGAAGAGTCTTCCGCCGTTTGGGTGGAGGAGTTCGTCGGCTAGTTGGAGCAATGGCTCAGGGTTGGAGGTGCGGTAGAGATGTTGAAAGGCTGTTTCGAATTGGCTGGCGAGGAACGGGTTCATCTGGGTGAGGAGGCGCGCGGACCACTTGCTGGTTCCGTTCCAGTGGCCGGTTCCGCGGAGGGCTAGTTCTGTGAGAAGCGGGTAGAGGGCGGAGCCGATTGCTATGAGTTCGGCTGGGGAGAATCAAAAAGGCAAAGGCAAAGGCAAAGGCAAAGGCAAAGGCGAAGGCGAGGGCGAAGGCGAAGGCAAAGGCGAAGGCGAAGGCATAGGCATAGGCAAAGATAGAGGCGATCGCAACGGCAAAGGCAGCCAGCTTGCTCGATGGATGCGAGGTTGCTGGCTGCCTTTGGTTTTTTTGTTGCTTGGCGGTTAGACGGGTTCTACGGGGAGTAGAGCGTCTTTGGCTGGTGGGCGTTTGATGGCTGCGAAGGCGAAGCAGGAGATGTAGATGTAGCAGATGGCCGGGATGAAGAAGCTGGGGTGGAGGCCGATGTGGTCGGCTACGATGCCCTGCAGCTTGGGGACGATGGCACCGCCGAGGATGGCCGCGATGAGGATGCTGGAGCCTTTGCTGGTGAGGGGGCCGAGGTCCTGAATGCCTAGCGTGAAGATGGACGGGAACATGATGGAGTTGAAGCAGCCGACCGCTAACATGGTGCCCATGGCGAGATGGCCGTGGGTTAGCAGCGAGATGACGACCAGAAGGAACGCAGAGACGGCGGCGAAGGTGAGGACGGGCCCGGTGCGAACTTTCTGCAGCACGGCGGAGCCTACGAAGCGGCCGATCATGGCGCCTCCCCAGTAGACCATGAGGAAGTAGCCGGCGATGGATTCGGGAAGGCCTGCGATTTGCGGGAGGCCCATGTAGTTGACCAGGAGGTTGCCGATGGTGACTTCGGCGCCTACGTAGGTGAAGATGCCAAGTGCTCCGAAGAGAACCCACTTGTGCTTCCAGATGCTGGTGGGCGCGGCGAGGGCTTCGGCGAAGGCTCCGGGGCGGAAGTCCTGGGTGAGATCGGTGTGACCGGTTTGGGGCTTGAGCTTGATGGCGGCGAGCGCGAGGGCTAGCAGGACGAGCGCGATGGTGATGATGAGGTACGGGGTGCGGACGGTGGAGGCTTCGAGGACGCGGTAGGCGTGGCGCTGGACTGCAGACATGGAGAGCAGTTGTTGCGTGGTGGCGGGCGTGCCGGCGTGGCGGAGGATGAGGTACGTGCCGATGAAGGGCGCGATGAAGGTGCCGACGGAGTTGAAGGCCTGCGCGAGGTTGAGGCGGCTGGAGGCCGTGGCGGCGGGGCCGATGACGGTGACGTAGGGATTCAGTGCGACCTGGACGACGGTCATGCCGGCGGCGAGGATGACGAGGGCTACGAGGAAGAAGGAGAAGTTGGCGAAGTGGGCGGCGGGAAGGAATCCGACGGCTCCGAGGGCCATGACGAAGAGGCCGATGACCATGGACTTTTTGTAGCCGAAGTTCTCGACAATTTTGCCGGCGGGATAGCTGAAGACGAAGTAGGAGGAGAAGAAGAAGAAGGGGATGGACTGCGTCTGGGCGTAGTCGAGGCCGAAGATGGATTTGAGGTGCGGGCTGACGATGTCGTTGAGGCAGGTGAGGAAACCGACCATGAAGAAGAGGGCGGTGGCGACGCCCATGGCTCGTGTGTCGGTGTGGACCTGCCCTTCGTCGGTGTAGCCTGGGGCACTGATGTTGCGGATGGGAGCGGCCAAGAAAAACTCCTTCTTACTATGTGGTGGTGCGAGGGTCGAGATATAAGAGTAATTGTTTTGAGGCGGTTTCGGCGCGGCTGCGGGGTTATTGGAGGACGATTGTCTGAGGCTGGCCGGTGTCGGGTACTGTGATGGCGTAGCCGAGGGGGGTGTGCTCGAGGGCGGCGGTGTGGCCGTTGAAGGTGGCGCGGGAGGTGTGGGGGGTGAAGCCTACGGCCTCGATTCGGTATTGGGTCCACCAGGGGTGGAAGGTGCCTTCGCGGGCAGGGATGGTGACGGTGAGCGCGCCGTTGGCGGCTACGGAGCAGGTAATGTGCAGGCGGAGGTAGTCGCCGTGGCGGAAGTCGAAGGTAAGGCCGTCGTCGGTGTAGAGATTGCCGGCGCAAGGGTCGGGGGTGTTGGCTTCGCCGGTGGTGGAGGGGACGTAAACGCGGAGGGTCAGGGGGCCGTTTGGCTTTTCGTCGGTGGATTGCGTTAGAGGCTGCATGGGGATGATTGCGCCGGCGTGGACGTAGATGGGGAGATCAGCCAGGGCGGGTTGAACCATGAGCGGGGGGAGCGTGGGGGCGGCGTTAGCGGTGGGGTTTTTGATCTCGAGGTCGCGGGCGGTGAGGGTTTCACGGCGGTCGTAGCGCTGGCCGGTCCAGTAGTCGTACCAGATGGCGGGGGGAAGGTGGACTTCGTAGGGGGCGATGTCGTCGGGTTGAGGGGATGCGGCTACGAGGATGTCGGGACCGAAGAAGAATTCGCCGGGGGCGTCGTCGTCGAGGGGATGGTTGTCGGCGGTGGCGTGGGGGTACTCGAGGAAGAGGGGGCGGATGATGGGGATGCCGGTGCGGGAGGTCTCCTCGGCCGTGGTGTAGAGGTAGGGCATGAGGAGGTAGCGTTGGTCGATGTAACGGCGGCGAATGTCTTCCTGGGCGGGGCCGTCAACCCACGGTTCGTGGGCGCGGGTGCCTTTGGCGGCGTGGTCGCGGTCGATGGGTTGGAAGGCGGCTAGCATGAGCCACTTGGTGAGGAGGTCAGGGGAGGGACTGCCGCCGAAGCCGCCTACGTCTGCTCCGGCCATGGAGAAGCCGCTTAGGCCGAGGTTGAGGAGCTGCGGCGTGGTCATGCGGAGGTGGTTCCAGGTGGAGAGGTTGTCGCCGGTCCAAGTGACGGCGTAGCGCTGGCCGCCGGCGTAGGAGGCGCGGGTCATGACGTAGGGGCGGACGTTGGGGCGGAGGGTTAGCTCGCCTTCCATGGTGGCGCGAGAGTTTTCCATGCCGTAGATGTTGTGGATCTCGGTGTGGAGAGCGGTGCGGGGGGCGAAGCCTTCGGCCTTTGCGCCGTCGATGCGGTGGACTACGTCGAGGGGCATGGTTTTGGTGGGGTAGGTGAAGACGGCGGGCTCGTTCATGTCGTCCCAGAAGCCGGCAATGCCGTCGTGGATGAAGTCTTTGTAGAGGGAGCCGAACCAGGTGCGGGTGGAGGCCTGGGTGAAGTCGGGGAAGACGGAGGGACCGGGCCAGACGTCGCCTACGTAGTTTTTACCGTTGAGTTTTACGAACTGGTCGGTGGCGATGCCGCTGTCGTAGGGGTGGTAGTTCTGGTTGGGGGCGTCGGCGATGTGGAGATCGGCGATGACGACGGTGTGGAAGTGCTCGTCGGCCAGCTTATGGACCATGCCGGGGAAGTTGGGGAAGGTGACGGGATTTACGGTGAAGGGGCGGTACTTGTACTGGTAGTCGATGTCGAGCCAGATGGCGTCGGCGGGGATCTTATCGCGGCGGAGGTGGGCGGCGATGTCTTCGACTTGCGACTCTGGATAGTAGCTGTAGCGGGATTGCTGGTAGCCGAGGGACCAGAGGGGTGGAAGCGGCGTGGTGCCGGTTAGCCAGGCGTAGGTTTCTACTACTTGTTTGGGGTCGGGGCCGTAGAGGATGTAGTAGTCTAGCGGGCCGTTGGGGGCGGAGAAGCTGTATTGGTAGGGGTTCTGGCGGCCGAAGTCGAAGAAGGTGCGGTAGGTGTTGTCGAAGAGGACGCCGATGGTGCGGCCGGAGTGCATCTCTAGGAAGAAGGGGATGGACTTGTAGATGGGGTCGGTGGACTCCTGCCAGCCGAAGCTGTCGGTGTTCCACATGGTGAAGGCTTCGCCGTTGCGGTCGAGGGGGCCGGGCTTGTCGCCGAGGCCGAAGAAGTGGTCGGCGAAGGGCTTGGATTTGGTGACGGTGAAGCCGTGCGGGGTCCAGGAGACGGGGAGGGCGTCGGACTGGAGGATGTGGCCGGCGAGGTCGGAGACGGTGAGGCGGAGATCGGGGGTAATGGCTACGCGGAGGTCGGAGGTGCGGAAGCCGTCAGGGGTGGAGGTGACGGGGATGCGGGCGGTGCGGGAGGCGGGGAGGACGGCCCAGGAGGCGTCTTCTGCCGGGTGGGCGTTAGGGTAGATGCGGACGCGGAGGACGTCGGGACGGAGGGCGTCGATGCGAAGGGTGAGGTGGGTGTCGGAGAGTTGGAGGCCGGAGGAGGTGTGGGCGTCGGCGGGGAGGGTCTGGGCTGCGATGGTCAGAGTGCAGGAGAGCAGGGCCGCAAGGCAGAGTTTGCGGAGACCGCTCGAGGGGAAAGCCGATGTGAGGGCGAGCATAGTGGATAGGGAGCCAGAGGTTTGAGTTTCAATGCAATGCAAGGACTGCCCATCCTAGCTCATTTGTGCTTCAACAGCTAAGGGGTTTTTTATCAGGGGTTTTGTAGGGTGGGTTAAGCGAGTGATGCGGGGGGTGGTGGGGAAAAGCAAGAACGGGAGGAAGCGGTTCCTCGCTTCGCTCGGAATGACAGCCAGAAAAGCAAGGGCAGAAGCAGCGGCAAGAGCAGGGGCAAGGGCAAGAGCAACGGCAACTGCAAGAGCAACGGCAACTGCAGATCCCTACGGGATGACAAGAAAGAGGGCAGATGCAAATGCCGATGCAACTGCGGCTGCAGATGCTATTTGAGGTCGAGGGAGTAGACGTTGCCCGTGAAGATGCGGATGCGGACGAGGGGGCGCTCGTCGAGGGTGAGACCACAGAAGACGTAGTCTACGGCGTCGTGTTCGCGGGAGTCGGCCAGGCGGACGATCTCGTCGACGTGGCCGTCGGGGATGGAGACGCGGTCGATGGGCTGGGCGGGATCGAGGGAGGCGTGGAGGAAGAGGTAGCGGCCGTCGCGGGACCAGATGGGGTCGGCGCCGGAGGGGACGGCGAGGGTGGTCCAGGTGTGGGTGGCGACCGTGTAGAGGCGGACCTGGCGCTGATCGAGGGTAAGGGCGGCGATGTAACGGCCGTCGGGGGACCAGCGGGGGCTAAAGAGGCCGGTGGAACCGGGGATGTCCTGGAGGGCACCGGTGGCAACGTTGACGATGTGAAGGGAGCGCGCGGCGTTGTCCTTGCCCATGGCGTCATTGGTGTCGCCGAAGACGATGGATTTGCCGTCGGGGGACCAGGAGGGGTCGGCGGCGTTGCGATGCTGGTGGAGGAGGGGTGTGAAGTCGCCGCCGTTGGCGCTGGTGATGTAGATTTGCCAGGCTTTGCCGGCTTCGCGAGCCATGACAGCGATGCGGGTGCCGTCGGGCGACCAGCGGGCGAGGAAGGAGTAGAGATTGTCCGGGGTGACCTGAAGCTTTTCAGTGCCGTCGGAGCGGGCGCGCCAGAGCTGGCCCTGGGTGTCTCTCCAGACGACGGACTTGCCGTCGCGGGTGTAGTCGACGCGGACGGCGTTGGAGAGAAAGCCTTTGACTGGGATGAGGTCGCCGCTGGGGGAGACGGATTCGAGCTCGGAGCGGGAGTCGGCTCCCATGAAGAAGATGCGGTTGCCGGTGCGGGCGGCTACGGGGGACTCGAAGTCGAGAGGGCCGTCTGTGAGGCGGACGGGGTTGCTGGTTTGGAGGCCGTGGAGCTCCCAGAGGTTATTGTTGCCGCCTTTGGAGGACTGGAAGACGAAGTTGCGGCCGTTGGCGGTCCAGACACCGCAGCACTCGCCGGCAGGCTGGTTGAAGCCTGAGAGGATGCGGCGGGGGGTGCGGTTGGAGGGGGTGATTTGCCAGAGGGAGAGGGTGTGGGCGATGGGGTCCAGGATGGTGAAACGAAGGAGCTTGCCGTTGGGCTCCCAGCGGAGCCAGAAGGCGCGGCCGGGGAGGGAGGCGTAGTGGACGGGTTGCTCGTTGGCGAGGTGGGTGAGGTAGAGTTCGTTGCCGTTGGCGTAGAGGATGCCGTCGCCGTCGGGCATGAAGGTGGCGTCATGGGCGACGACGTCGCCGACGCGGAGGGCGGAGCCGCCGATGGTGGGGACGACCCAAAGGGGCTGTTCGGACTCGGGCGAGAGGTGGTCGCGGAGGAGAAGGCGTGAGCCGTCGGGCGAGATGTCGCCGAGGGCGGGGCTGGCGACTTCGGAGGGGATATTGATGGGCTCGACGAGGCCGCCGGAGATGGAGATGGCGGAGAGGATGGAGTGGCCGCCGTCGATGGTGGCGGCGTAGAGGTGGACGCCGTCGGTGGTGGCGGCGGCGAGGTTTTCCATGCTGTCAATGCTGGGAGCGAGGTGGCCGTTGTGGGTGATCTGCGCGATGTGGGGAGGGATGATGATGGCACGGGATGAGCCGATGAAGTATCCGGCGGCGAGGGCGGCGGTGGCGGTGAGGATGACGGCGGACCAGAGGAGGATCGGGGAGATTCTGCGGCTCGCTGGAGTGGGTGTAACGATAACCGCTTGAGGAAAAAGGGCTTCCGAGGCGAGAGCTGGCGACGGAATGGAGGTAGGCGGAACGATAAGGCGTCCGGTGGTGCGGCCATTGGGAAGGGGTTCGACGAAGGCGTCGGAGATGGGCTCGATGACGCCAACGGGGGCGATGAAGCGGTAGCCGCGACGGGCGAGGGTTTCGATGAAGCGGGGGTTCTCGGCGGAGTCGCCGAGGGCTTCGCGAATCTTGTTGATGGCGGTGCCGAGGGAGTGGTCGAAATCGACGACGGTGTCTTTGCCCCAGAGGCGGGACTGGAGTTCGTCGCGGGAGACGACCTGGCCGGGCTTCTCTAAAAGGATGGTGAGGACTTTGAAGGGTTGGCCCTGGAGCTTGATGCGGAAGCCGGCTTTCCAGAGTTCACCACTTTGGAGATCGATCTCATAGAGCCCGAAGCTGAGCCGCGCATTGGATACCTGGCCCGTCATTTCAATACGAAATCCTCTCCTTTTCGAATTTATCACCTGTTTCGTTAGATGATGTGCGGTATCCAAGCGGCTGATTTTTTGTGACTTATTAGGAGATGAAAAATTGAAAGACAAAGGGAGTGGGGAGGATTGCGTTGATGGGGTGGGTTTTCGGAATGTTGCGGACGAACCTTCAATAGGTGATTGCTCAGGCGCATGAGTGCGGCGGCAAGGCCTGCGGAAGGACTCTCGGAGGCAATATGAGTATGTACAAAAGAATAGCCGGTAAGCGAACGGGTTGGTTCTTCGTGATGCTGCTGGCACTGTTCACGACTGTGGGCGCGATCGGAGCGTACGCGCAGTCGGATAACGGCAGCATTGTGGGAACGGTAACGGATACCACGGGAGCGGTGATTCCGAACGCTACGGTTGCGGTGACGAACGTGGACACCGGGCTGAAGCTAAACGGCAAGAGCAACGACGCGGGCGAGTTCCAGATCTTCGCGGTGCCGCGGGGCAACTATAAGGCGGATGTGTCGGCGACGGGGTTCCAGAGCCAGTCGTCGAACTTTGCGGTGTCGGTTGCGACGACCCAGACGCTGCAGTTTAAGTTGGCGGCTGGATCGGTGAACCAGACGGTTGAGGTAACGACGGCGGCTCCGCTGGTGAACACCACAAGCGCTACGATGGGCGAGGTGGTGGATGGAGCGCAGGTGGAGGCGCTGCCTCTTAATGGACGCAACTTTACCGGACTGGCGCTGCTGGCTCCGGGCGTAACGCGGGGCGCGTATGGCGATGCTGCGAGCGGCGTGAGTGGTAACTCCGAGACGTTCCGGAACAGTGAGAGCGGCGGAGCGGCGCTTTCGGTGAATGGACTTCGTCCGCAGGCTGACAATTATTTGTTGGATGGTTTGGACGATAACGATTCGCTGATTAACACGATTCTGATCTTCCCGAATATTGATGCGACGCAGGAGTTCAAGATCGACACGAGCATTGCGCCGGCGCAGTATGGGCGCGCGGGCGGTGCGATTGTGGCGAGCTCGATCCGGAGCGGCACGAACCAGTATCACGGGTCGTTGTTCGAGTTTTATCGCAGCGGCAAGTTCGACTCGAATCCGGATTATCGGTTTCTGGGCGCGAGCGAGACGCCGAACCCTGCCTTCAACCGGAATCAGCCGGGCTTCTCGGTTGGTGGGCCGATCGTGAAGGACAAGCTGTTTGGATTTGGCGACTACCAGGCGTATCGCGAGGTAGTTCCGCAGAACTCCTACTTTGTGACGGTGCCGACGGCGCTGATGCGGACGGGCGACTTCAGTGAGTTGCTGGCGAGCTCGCCGAACTTTGATACCGCAAATGGGCCTTCGGTGGACAGCCAATTCTCCGAGCCGTTCTGCCTGATTCACCAGAACGGGACGTATGTAAAGAACGGGCAGCTCTATAACCCGGTGAATTGCACGCCGATTCCGGGCAACGTGCTGGCGAATGCAGGGATCACGCCGAACGCAGCGGCTGTGAACTACTTCAATGCGTATCCGACGCCGACGCGCGCGGGAGTGGTGAACAACTTCCTGACGCACAAGCAGGAGTTTTCGCATTACAACACGTTCGACTTGCGCTTCGACTGGGATGCGACGCCGAAGGACATGGCGTTCGTTCGCTTCAGCTATGACAACTCGGCGTTCACGGAGACTCCGGAACTTGGAACGCTGCCCTCGGGCTTTGGAACAGGTTCTTCATACACGCATGCGCGTGCTTATGGCGCGGGCTACACGCACATCTTCACGCCTTCGCTGGTGAACCAGCTTTTGCTGGGATACAACCGCGATGACTTCGGCTACCAGCCACCGTTCTATGGCGACGCGTTGTCTGCGTCGCTGGGAATTGTGAACGCGAATCGCAACATCGAGACCAGCGGCGGCGCTTTGATTGGCGGCAATGCAGGTGTTGACTATACGGGCGACTATGGTCTGTATGCGGTTCCGCAGAATACGTATGAGGTCAGCGACAGCGTGGATTGGGAGCATGGGCACCACTCGTTCAAGTTTGGAGCGACGGGGATCATGCGGAACATGGAGTACTTCCGTCCGATCTCTGGAAAGGGCTACTTCAACTTTGGCAATGGCGACTTCACGGGCTTTCCGTCGGCAGAGATGCTGGCGGGCTTCACGGATTCGTACAGCATTGGATCGCAAAATGGCTTCTTCAGCAACATCAGCTATGAAGATGGCTTCTTTGGACAGGACCAGTGGCGTGTGAGCCAGAAGCTGACGCTGGAGCTTGGCTTGCGGTATGACATCATTACGCGGCCTTACGAGGCGCAGAACCGCCAGGCGTCGTTTGATGTCGACACGAACAGCCCAACCTACGGCCAGGTGCTGGAGGCGGGTGTAAACGGTGTATCGCGCACGATCATCAACAACGACTACACGGACTTTGCGCCGCGTGTCGGGTTTGCGTATGACATCGGAGGGAATGGCAAGGAGGTTGTCCGCGGCGGTTACGGCATCTTCTACTTCCCGGATTACGGCGGCATCAGCAACCAACTGGGCCAACAGGCTCCGTTTGGCGGAAGCGTTTCGTACTCCGCGCAGAACGGATACTGCGTTACGTTCACGGGCCAGACGCCGGCACCGGGATCGACGTTTGGATGCAACGAGACACCGCAGCAGACAACGGCGTTGCCGGCGCCTGGCTACCCAGGGTTTAATCCGGCGGCTCCACCGGCTGGCTTGAGCACGCTGGCGGTGAATCGCAACGAGAAGAACCAGCAGATCCAGGAGTGGAACCTGCAGTTGGAGCAGCAGTTGACGCCGCGCGACGTGCTGGACATTGCGTACGTTGGTACGAAGTCGGATCATCTGTCGACGTACTACAACTACAACTTGTTCCGCTTCAATACGGGGCTGCAGAACTTCCCGACATTTGGAACGATTACGTACAACAACTACAACGGCACGGCGAACTACAACGGACTGCAACTACACTTCGAGCATCATCAGGGCAACAACTTGCTGGTGACGGCGTCGTACGCGTGGTCGCATGCGTTGGATGATTCGCCAGGTTCGGAGCAGGGTTCGACGGCGGCGCTGTACTACGATCCGCAGGCGGACTATGGCAACTCGCTGCAGGATGAGCGGCATGTATTCAGCTCGTCGATTCTGTACAAGCTGCCGTTTGGGCGTGGACAGAGGTTTGCGGGCGGCGTGAGCTATCCGGTGAATCTGCTGATTGGCGGATGGCAGGTGAACGTGATTGGACGGATGTCGACGGGTACACCGGTGGATCTGTCGGTTGGCGGAAACTATGACGGCGATCGGCCGGACCTGGTGAAGCCGCTGAGCTATCCGAAGACCCTGAATCAGTGGTTCTCTACGGCTTCGTTTGCAGCACCACCTACGGTGACTGCGAATGGAGTGAATGTGTTCACGAGGATGGGAACGTTGGGACGCGATCAGGTCTACGGACCGGGGGCGCGCTCGGCGGATCTTTCGCTGCAGAAGAATCTCCAGCTATATAAGCGGGTGGTTCTGGAACTGCACGGAGACTTCTTCAACGTGACCAACACACCGCAATTTACCAATCCGGATGCGGGGTTATACGATTCCAACTTCGGCAAGATTACGAGCACGCAGAACTACAGCAACCGCCAGGTTCAGTTGGCGGCGCGGCTGACGTTCTAAGCTGGTTGCATTGGGAGATGCGCCACGATGTAGTCTGTCGTGGCGCATTTTCTTTCTATTGGGATCGGTGTGAAACACGGGAAGGTTGATGTGGGTATGCGGGACGTGCGGGTAACCGGTGGTTGGTGGAAGAGCGGTTTGGGGTTGGCGGTTTTGGCGCTGGCGGCGCAGGGGATGCTTGCGCAGAGTGGGCGGTTGGCGATGGAGAAGGTGGACCCTCCGAACTGGTGGGCGGGGATGCCGGCGCCGATGCTGCTGGTGCGCGGGGAGGGATTGCGTGGGGCGACGTTTTCGGTGAGTGATGCGGCACTGAAGGTGGAGAAGGTGGTGGCGTCGGAGAACGGGCACTGGGCGCAGGTGTGGTTGTCGGCTTCGCCGAGTGAAGCGGAGACGGTTACGCTGACGGCGAGGGATGGTGGAGAGGAGGCGGTGGCGCGGTATCGGTTTGAGAAGAGGAGAGCGGCTAGCGATGGGTTTGCGGGGTTCTCGTCGCGCGATGTGATGTACCTGATACTGACGGACCGTTTTGCAGACGGGGATTTGCGGAACGATGGGCCGGATGCGCAGAGTGCGGAGGATAGCGCGGCGGCGGCGGCGGAGCGGGCGAAGGCTCGGGGATGGCATGGTGGGGATTTGAAGGGGATTGAGGAGCATCTGGATTATCTGCAGAAGCTCGGTGTGACCACGGTGTGGGTGACGCCGGTGTATCAGAATCACGAGGCGGATAGTTATCACGGGTATGGGGCTACGGATTTGTATGCCGTGGATGCGCACTATGGGACGCTGGCGGATTTGAAGGCGCTGGCGGCTGCGTTGCATACGCGTCGAATGAAGCTGGTGCTGGATACGGTGCCGAACCATGTGGGGCCGGCGAATCCGTGGGTGAAGGATGAGCCGGCGCCGGATTGGTTTCATGGGACCGCGGCGAATCATTTGAAGGCGCAGACGGACTTTCAGGCTTTGATTAATCCCCATGCGCCGTGGCGCGACAAAGTGGGGACGCTGGATGGCTGGTTTGCGAATGTGCTGCCCGATATGAATACGGAGAATCCGGCGGTGGCGCAGTATCTGCGGCAGGATGCGGTGTGGTGGGTGGAGGAGACGGGCGCGGATGGGTTGCGGATCGATACGTTTCCTTATGTCGATCGGGAGTTCTGGCATGGGTTCAATGGGGAGTTGAAGGATTTGTTTCCGCGGTTGACGGAGGTGGGTGAGGTGTTCAATGCGGACCCGGTGATTACGTCGTCGTTTGCGGGAGGGGTGACGCGCGCGGGTGTGGACACGGAGCTGTATACGCCGTTTGATTTTCCTACTTACTTTGCGGTGCGGAGTGTTTTTGCGAAGGGGGCGCCGATGAGTACGTTGGCGGAAGTGTTGAGTGAGGATGCGCTGTATCCGCATGCGGAGCGGCTGGTGCCGTTTGTGGGGAACCACGATACGACGCGGTTTGCTACGGCGGTGGGAGATGAAGGGGCGGTGAAGTTGGGGTTGGCGTATGTGCTGACTACGCGAGGGATGGCGCAGATTTATTCGGGCGATGAGATTGCGATGCAGGGCGGGGGCGATCCGGAGAATCGGCATGATTTTCCGGGAGGGTTTGCGGAGGCTTCATCGAGCGTGAAAGACGATGCGTTTGTGGAGGCGGGGCGAACTGCTGTGCAGGAGGAGACGTTTGCGTGGGTGGCGAAGCTGGATGCGTTACGGAAGAAGCATGATGCGCTGGGATGTGGCGCGGAGCAGGTGCTGGCGGCGAATCAGGATTGGATGGTGTATCTGCGCGATGCTGGGAAGGCGGTGGAGGGGAGTTGTGGGGCTTCGGGTGAGAGGGTGCTGGTGGCGATGCATCGGGGGACGGGGAGTGGGGGCACGGCGAGCTCTTTGGATGTGAAGGTGGGGATGACCTGGATGGAGGGGTGCCGGTTGGGTGCGGCGGAGATTGCTAGTGGAGGGGCGACGGTTGCAGTGCAGGGAGATGTGTTGCGGCTGTCGGCGACGGGGGATGCGGTTTGGTTGGGGAGCTGCGAGTGAGGGCGTAGTAGGCTACGAGTGGCGATGCTGCGCGGTGCGTGCGGCATCGAATGCCTGTGGAGGTTCGGGGAATGGCGCTGGAGAAATTGGAGCAGAGGATTGGGCCAGTGTCGTTGCGGCCGATTTATTCGGAGCGGGTGTGGGGTGTGGAGACGCTGCCGAAGTGGTATGCGCAGCCGGAGGCGGGGAAGCCGGTGGGTGAGGCGTGGTTGACGGCGGAGACGTGTGTGGTGGATGCGGGGAAGTTTGCGGGCGTGTCGCTGGCGGAGATGACGCGGCGGTTTCCGAAGGAGTTTGCGGGTGGGGATGCGGCGGAGTTTCCGCTGCTAGTGAAGACGCTGTTTCCGAGAGAGAAGCTGTCGGTGCAGGTGCATCCGAATGATGCGCAGGCGGGGGCGCTGGGGTTGGGGCGCGGGAAGACGGAGTGCTGGTATGTGTTGCATGCGGAGCCGGGTGCGGAGTTGGCGCTGGGATTTCGCGGAGAGATTTCGGCGGATGAGATTCGTGCGGCGATTGCGGATGGGACGCTTGAAGAGAAGCTGAATTATCTGCCGGTGAAGACCGGCGATATGGTGTTTGTGGATGCGGGGACGGTGCACTCGATTGGGCCGGGGATGGTGATTTTGGAGACGCAGGAGTACAGCGACATTACGTATCGGCTGTATGACTTCGGGAGGCCGCGGGAGTTGCATGTGGATGCGGGGCTGGCGGTGACGCGGACGTCGAGTGGCGCGGGGTTGGTGAAGCCGGTGGCGATGGATGGGTTTGTGCGGCTGGTGGCTTCGGATTATTTTTTGGTGGATAGGTTTGTTGCGACGGAGGGTGGGGTTGGGTTGGGGATGAGGGAGAAGATGCAGATGGTGTTTGCGTTGGGGGAAGGGTTATCGGTGGGGGGTGTCGAGTTGGACCCTTGGCGGGTGTTGGTGTTGCCGGCGGAGGGGGTGGAGTATGCGGTCGTGGGGGTGGGGGAAGTGATTCGGATTGCGGTGCCGTAGGGGGATGTCTTAAACGAGCAAGTGCAACAGCAAAGGCAAAAGCCAATGCGGGGGTCCTTCCCCTTCGGCGAGCTCAGGGTCAGGATGACGGCGTAAAACAAGCAACAGCAAGAGCAAGAGCAAGAGCAAGAGCAAGAGCAACTGCAAGAGCAAGAGCAACTGCAAGAGCAAGAGCAAGAGCAAGAGCAACTGCAACTGCAACGGCAAATGCAGATCCCTGCGGGATGACAGCCAAAGAGGAAAAGGCAGCCCTGAGAGCGTTGTGCTGAGGGCTATTAGCGGTTGTAGCGTTGTTGGTGCCAGGACCAGGCGCTGGTTAGGATGTCGTCCAGGTCGGGGTGGTTGGGTTGCCAGTTCAGGTTGAGTTTGGCTTGGTCGGAGCTGGCTACTAAACGGGCTGGGTCGCCGGGGCGGCGGGGTTTGATCTCTATGGGGATGGGATTGTTGGTTACGCGGCGGGCGGCTTCGATGACTTGCTTTACGGAGAAGCCGCTGCCGTTGCCGAGGTTGTAGATCATCTTGTCGCGCGTCGAGAGGGCGTTGAGGGCGAGGATGTGGGCGTCGGCGAGGTCGGCTACGTGGATGTAGTCGCGGATGCAGGTGCCGTCGGGGGTGGGGTAGTCGTCGCCGTAGATGAAGATCTTTTCGCGGCGGCCGAGGGCGACGTCGAGGATGAGGGGGATGATGTGGGTCTCGGGCTCGTGGGCTTCGCCGCGGTGGGGGAGAGCGCCGGCTACGTTGAAGTAGCGGAGGGAGGCGTAGCGGAAGCCGTGGATTTGATTGAACCAGCGGAGCATGTGCTCGACCAGGAGTTTGGATTCGCCGTAGGCGTTGGTGGGGGCCAGGGCGGCGGCCTCTTCGATGGGTGTGGAGGTGGGTTCGCCGTAGACGGCGGCCGTTGAAGAAAAGACTAGCTTGTTGATGCCGGTGGCCAGCATGGCTTCGAGGAGAGAGAGGGTGGAGGCGGTGTTGTTGCGGAAGTAGAGTTCGGGCTTCTGCATGGACTCGCCGGCTTCGATGAGGGCGGCGAAGTGGAGGACGCCGTCGGGGTGAAGGTCGCGGAGGAGGCGCTCGACGCGAGGGCGGTCGGCGATGTCGGCTTCGATGAATTCTGCGCCGGCGGGGACTTCGTTGCGCTTGCTGTGGCAGAGATTGTCGAGGATGGTGACCTGGTGGCCGGCCTGCATGAGGATCGTTGCGACGGTACCGCCGATGTAGCCGGCGCCGCCGGTGACGAGGACGTTCATTGAGGCTCCTTGCTGGAGGTTGCGATGGCGGTGCGAAGGGTGGCGGCGGCGGATTCGGGGGTGATGTCGCGCTGGGGGGAGCCGAGGAGTTCGAAGCCGACCATAAATTTGCGCACGGTGGCGGAGCGGAGGAGCGGCGGATAGAAGTGGAGGTGGAGGAGCCACTCGGGGTGGGGCTGGTTGTCGGCGGGCGCGGGGTGGAGGCCCATGGAGTAGGGGAAGGGTGTGTTGAAGACGCGGTTGTAGGCGGCGGTGACTTGCTTGAGGATGGCGGCTAGGCCTTCGCGCTGCGGGGCGGTGAGGTCTTCTACGCGGGCTACGGATTGTTTGGGGAGGAGGAGAAGTTCGAAGGGCCAGACGGCCCAGAAGGGAACGAGCGCGGCCCAGGTTTCGTTCGCGGCTACGACGCGTTCTTGTTGTTTGAGTTCGAGGGTTAGATACGAGGCGAGGAGTTGTTGGTGGTGCTCGGCGTAGTAAGCGAGTTGCGCGGCCAGTTCGATGGCGGGTTCGTTGGGAATGTGTTCGGTGGCCCAGATCTGGCCGTGGGGATGGGGGTTGCTGGCTCCCATCATGGCGCCGCGGTTTTCGAAGATCTGGACGTACTGGATTTCGGGGCGTGCGCTCAATTCGGCTGCCTGTGCGGCCCACTCTTCGACGACGCGAAGGATGGCGGGGACTGGCATGGTGGCGAGGGTGAGGTCGTGGCGGGGATCGAAGCAGAGGACGCGGCAGATGCCACGCTCGGTTTCGGCGCGGAGGAGGCCGGCGTGGTCGACGTCGAGCGCGGCTTGCGGGACGTCGAGGGTGAGGGCGGCGAAGTCGTTCTCGAAGACGTAGGTGCCGGGGTAGTTGGGGGTTTGGTGACCGCCAGCGCGGGTGTTGCCGGGGCAGAGATAGCAGGTGGGATCGTAGGGGAGCGCTGTGGGTGGTGCGGTGTCTTCGGTTTGACCCTGCCAGGGGCGCTGGGTGCGGTGCGGCGAGACTACGACCCAATCGCGCTTGAGGGGGTTCCAGCGGCGGTGAGGGGATTGGAGAAAGATTTCGTTCATGGGGCGGGCTTCTCGTTGGCGAGGATGCGGGCGGGTTGATTGCGAAGCCAGGCTCCGTCGACGGCGTCGCAGAGATAGATCTCGGCGGCGATGTTGAACTGCTGCTTGTAGGCGGATTTGAGGGCGGCAGCGAAGGCTTCGCTTTGCGAGCGTTGGACGAGGTTGACGGTGCAGCCGCCAAAGCCGCCGCCGGTGAGTCGAGCGCCGAAGCAGCCGGGGAGGTGGGTGGCGGTGTCGACGAGGAAGTCGACTTCTTCGCAGCTCGCGGCGAAGTCGTCGCGGTAGCTGACGTGGGCTTGCAGCATGAGCCGGCCGAGGGAGGTTGGGTCGCCGGCGAACATGCACTCGCGGGCAGAGCGGACGCGGGCGTTCTCGGTGACGACGTGGCGGCAACGGAGGAAGGCTTCGTGAGACATGCTTTGCTCGCACTGGTTGAGCTGGTCGATGGTGGCGTCGCCGAGATCGAGAAGGCCGGGGAAGGTGCTGCGCAGTACCGCCTGACCCTCTTCCAGCTCGCGACGGCGCACGCCATATTCTCCGGTAGCGACGGAGTGTTTCACCATGGAGTTGCAGACGACGATCTGGGTGGCGGCGAGGTCACCGGTGTTCATGGGGATGTGCTCGTAGGTGAGCGAGCGGGTGTTGAGGAGAAGGGCGTGGCCGGCCTTGGCGGCGGTGATGACGAACTGGTCCATGATGCCGCAGGGAGAATGGACGTAATCATTTTCAGCGCGCTGGGAGAGCAGAGCGATCTCTTCGATGGAGAGCGAGGCTCCGGTGAACGCAAGCATGGCCATGGTGCTGGCGACTTCTACCGAGGCGGAGGAGCTGAGGCCGGCGGCGAAGGGAACGTTGCCGTCAACGTGGAGATCGAAGGCCGGGGGGTGGATGTTGCGCTGCTGAAGCTGGCGGAGGACGCCGATGGGGTAGTCGGCCCAGATGCCGCGCGCAGGGGAGCGGTCGTTGCGGTCGAAGGCGATGGGGTCGGGAAAGAGTTCGCTGGTGAAGCTGTAGAGGTCGTCGGTGCGCGGAGTGATGGTGGCGTGAGTGGCGAAGGGAATTGCCATGGGGAGGACGAGTCCGCCGGTGTAGTCGGTATGTTCGCCAAGGAGGTTAACGCGGGCGGGGGCAACGCACTGAATGGGGCGGCCTGTCGGGGAGGTGTCGGGATGACTGGCAGTGTCGCTGATCAGTGGCAAGAAGTTTCGTCTCCCCTGTCATCATATGGGAACGTTTACATGATGACATCCTGGGAGCAGATCGTGGACGAAATTCGGAGAGGAAACGGATGCGCTAGGGGGTGAGGTTGGTGGCGGAGGCGGCGCTGAGCTGGTGGATGGCAAGCCAGGTCTGCTGGTAGGCGTTGAGGGCGTCGAGGGTGGTGGAGCGGGCGTCGCGGAGGGCGTCAAGGTAGTCGATGAGGGCGATGCCGCCGTGCTCGAAGGCATATTGGGAGATGGAGAGGACGTCGCGGGACTCGTCAAGGTAGTGATGACCGTAGCGGTCGGAGAGGCGCTTGGCCTGAACGTAGCCTACCCAGGCCTGGTCGACGTCGGAGATGACCTGGAAGCGGGCGGCGGTTTCGGTAAGGCGCGAGGCGTCGGCCTGGAAGCGGGCGGTGGCTTTATTGCCCTGATTGCGGTCGAAGATGCGGATGGGGATGTTGACGGAGAAGCCGGCCGAGTTTTCGGTGCCGGAGCGGTCGTACTCGCCTTCTAGGGTGGGGTCGGCGGTGCCGTTGGCGATGGCCAGGCGAGCGTTGGCGTCGGCCGCCGCAACGCCGAAACGAGCGGCGGCATAGTCTGGTCGGTTGGTGAGCGCGGTTTGGACGAGCTGCGGTTCGGTTTGGGTGAGTACAGGGGGAATGATGTCGCCGGTGATGTCGAAGTCGGTGTTGGTGGGGTTTTCGACTCCGATGAGGGTTTGGAGCTGGTAGCGCGACTGCTGGAGGGTGATGAGGTCGTTGGCCTGGTCGGATTCGAAGTCGCCGAGTTGGAGGTCGAGGCGCTCGAAGTCGAGCTTGCCGAGGTCGCCGGCCTTGTAGCGGTCGCGGGCGATGTCGACTTCGTGACCGAAGTCCTTGAGGCTGGAGCTGGCGAGTTGCAGCGAGGCCTTGGCGATGAGCATGTGGGTGAAGGCGGTTTTTACGGCTAGCTCGGTTTGGCGGATGGAGTCTTGAAGCTGGGCCTCGGTTTGGCTGGTGGTGGCGCGTGCATCTTCAAGGCGCCACTTGCGCTTGTCGCCACGCTCGAAGAGGCGGGAGATTTGAACGCTGTAGGTGTAAGGGTTGTTTACGTTTTCGGGTTCGGTGATATCGGAGCCGGTGACGCCGAGGTTGGGATTCTGGCGGACGCCGGCCTGGATCTCCTGGGCGCGGACGGCGCGGAGGTTCTGCTCGGCGGCGAGGATGGTTGGATTTTTGGTGCGGGCGAGGTCGAGAACCTGATCGAGAGTGAGCGCGCCGGGCCGGGAGGGGGGCGGTGTGCGCGGGTCGGGAATATTGCTGGCGCTGCTGGCGTAGGCGGTGGGGCTCTCGGTAGGGGTGACTGGCGCGCTGGAGGAAGTTGTCGCCTGGGGCTGGTCTGGCTGAGTTTGGGCGCGGACGATGTGGGCCGGCGCGAAGGCGAAGGCGGCCAGGGTGGTGAAGGCGGCGAGATGGGTTGGACGGATCTTCATGGTTAGTTCTCGAACTCCGTGTCGGGCGGGGGAAGGACGTCGGCGGGACGTGCGATCCAGACGTAGAGCGTGGGTAGAAGGAAGACGCCCATGACGAGGGCTCCAACGAGGCCGCCGACGATGACGATGGCGAAGGGGCGTTGGGAGTCTGAGCCGATGCCGTGGGAGAGAGCTGCGGGCAGAAGGCCGAGCGTCGCGACGAGCATGGTCATCATGATGGGGCGAAGGCGGAGGACGGCACCCGAGATGGCGGCTTCCTTGACGGTGTAGCCGCTTGCGCGAATCTGATTGATGCACTCCAGCATGATGATGCCGGTTTGTACGGAGACTCCAAAGAGAGCGAGGAAGCCGACGCCGGAAGAGACGCTGAAGTGATTGCCGGTGAGGTAAAGGGCGACGAGGCCGCCCACGGGGGCGATGGCGACGTTGGCGAGCACGAGCATGGCCCACTTGAAGGACTTGAACATGCCATACAGGATCATGAAGATGAGCAGGATGGTGATGGGAAGCACCATCATGAGACGACGGGAGCTGCGCTGCTGGCTGGCGTATTCGCCGGCCCAATCGAGGTGATAGCCGGGGGGAAGTTTGACTTCCTTATTGACTTTGTCGATGGCCTCGCGAACGGTGCTGCCGAGATCGCGCCCGCGGACGCTGTACTTGATGGCTACGAAGCGGCTGCCACCTTCGCGGTAGATTTCCTCGGCGCCGTCATCGACTTTGACGTGGGTGAGCTGGGCGAGGGAGACGCGCTCGCCGGAGGGAGCGAGGAGGCGGATGTTGGAGATGGCTTTCGGAGTGGAGCGGAAGGGCGCTGCGTAGCGCACCATGACATCGTAGCGGGCTTCGCCGTCGAGTACTTGGGTGACGGGCGCGCCCTGGATGGTGCCACCGACGGCGCCTTCGATGGCAGCCTGGATGTCGGCTACGTTAATGCCGTAGCGATCGGCGGCGGCGCGGTCGACGGTGTAGGTGAGGTTAGGCTGGCCGATGACATGGAAGAGGCCGAGGTCGGCGACGCCAGGGATGGTGCTCATGACTTGGACGATCTGGTTGCCCTTCTCTTCAAGGGTCTTGAGGTCGGTGCCGTAGAGCTTGACGGCGAGTTCGCCTTTTACGCCGCTGACGGCTTCTTCGACGTTGTCGGAGATGGGCTGCGAAAAGTTCCAGACGACGCCGGGAGTCTTTTCGAGTTGGTCGTCCATGGCGGCGATGAGCGCGTCTTTGTCCTGATGGAAGACGGGGCGCCACTGGTCTTTGGGCTTGAGATCGACGAAGTATTCGGTGTTGAAGAAGCCGGTGGTGTCGGTGCCGTCGTCGGGGCGTCCGATCTGGCTAACGACCTGGGTGACCTCGGGAAAGCTGGCGAGGGTTAGTCGGGTTTTGTTGGCGATGGCCAGGCTTTCGGTGGGACCCGTGCTGGGAGCAAGCGAGCCGCGAACCCAGATGGCGCCCTCGTCGAGATGGGGGAGGAACTCTGACCCGATGACGCCGCTGAACATGAGGAAGGCGCCGAGCGCGAGCATGAGGACGGCCATGGAGATGGGGACGAACTTGTGCTCGATGCCCCAGGTGATGCTGGCGCGATAGCGGCCGGTGAGCCAGCGCATGACGGGATTTTCCCACTCGGTGGTGCCGTTCGGGAACATAAAGCTGGAGAGCACCGGCGCGAGCAGCATGGAGAAGATCAGCGAGCCGAGAAGGGCGAATGCCACAGTCCAGGCCATGGGTTTGAAGAGCCGGCCTTCTACCGATTGCAGCGTGAAGATGGGCAGGTAAGCCGTGATGATGATGGTGATGGCGTAAAAGACGGGGCGCTGGACTTCGTGCGCGGCCTCACGAATTTGCTCCATCACGGGCTTGTCCGGCTGGCGTTCGTGACTGAGATGGCGGACGATGTTCTCCACCATGACGACGGCGCCTTCAACGACCATGCCGAAGTCCAGCGCACCGAGGCTGAGGAGGTTGGCAGGGATGTGGCGAAGGTCGAGACAGATGGAGGCGAAGAGCAGCGAAAAGGGGATGGTGATGGCGACGATGAGGGCGCCGCGAAGATTGCCGAGGAAGAGAAAGAGGATGAGGGCGACTAAGCAGATGCCGACGGTGAGGTTGTGGAGAACGGTGGAGGTGGTGAGCTTGAGGAGGTCGCTGCGGTCGAGGAAGGGAACGATGCGAACGCCGGGAGGAAGGACGTGATCGTTCAGCTCTTTGACTTCGTCGTGAATTGCGGCGAGGGTGGTGTCGGAGTTGTCTCCTTTTTGCAGGAGGACGATGCCTTCGACTACATCGTTGTCGTCGACGAGCTTGCCATCTTCGCGACGAATCTCTTTGGGCGTCATGTCGCAGGTGCCGTCTTCGGGCTTACATGTTTTGCCGATCTGGCCGAGGCGGATCTTGGGGCCCTGGATGACGCGAGCGATGTCGGACACACGAATGGCGGTGCCGTTGGAGGTCTTGAGGACTACTTGCTCGATGTCGTGGACATTGGAGAAGAGGCCGACCTCCTGCACGTTGATCTGCTGATCGCCCTCCTGGATGAAGCTGCCGCCGGCGTTGACGTTGTTGGCGGCGATTTGCTGCTGGACCTGCTGGATGGTCAGGCCGTAGTCGATGAGCTTTTCGGGGTCGATGATGATCTGGTATTCGCGGGTGAGGCCGCCGAAGCTGGAGACGTCGACGACGCCGGGAACGCTGCGGAAGGCTTTCTCGAGTTGCCAGTCTTCGATGCTCTTGAGCTGCATCGTGTCGATGGAGGGGTTGGTGCTCTTGAGGGTGTACCAGTAGATCTGGCCTACGGGGCTCCAGTCGGTGCCGATTTGAGGTTGGAGGCCGGCGGGGAGGGTGACCTGGCTGAGGCGCTCGAGAACCTTCTCGCGGTTCCAGTCGTCGACGCTGTCGTCGTCGAAGATCATGGTGACGCTGGAGAGGCCGGCGAGGGTGGTGGAGCGGAGGTGGGTCATGTGCGGGATGCCCGCCATGCCGATCTCAAGAGGGATGGTGACCTGCTGTTCTACGTCTTCGGCGGAGCGGCCGGGCCACTGGGTGATGATGTTGACGTAGTTGTTCGCGACGTCGGGGTAAGCTTCGACGGGAAGGTTGTGGAAGGAGATTGCTCCCCAGCCGAACAAGAGTACAGCCGCCACCAGCATGATGAAGCGGTTGTTCAGTGCGAAATCCACCAAACGCTTGATCATTGCTGCTCCGCTGCGTTTTCCAGGTCAAGCGCGTTGTTGACGGCCTGCTGACCGGGGTTTACTCCTGAAAGAACCTCAAGGAGATTACCGGGGAGAGTTTGTCCGACTTGTACCTGGACGCGCTTGAAGGTGTCGTGGCCAACGGGCTCGAAGACGTAGGTGCGGTCGTGGAGCTGAAGGAGAGCATTCGCAGGAATGACGGTGTGCTGCTGGGCATGGGCGCCGTCGATGGTGCCGGTGGCGAACATTCCGACGCGAAGCAGGTGGTCCGGATTGGCAACTTGAATTCGCACCTTCGCTGTGCGAGTGGTGGGATCGAGCTCGGCGCCGATGTCGCTGATGGTTCCAGAGAAGGTCTTGCCGGGGAAGGCGTTGAGCTGGATGTCGGCGTGCTGGCCGACGTGAACGCCGGCGAGGTCATTCTCGTAGACGTCGCAGATGATCCAGACGTGCGAAAGGTCGGCGATGGTGAGCGAGCCGGCGGCGCCTGCGTAGGAGATGCCGGCTGCTCCGGCTGCGGTGACGTTCTGCGCAATGATGACGCCACTGGCGGGCGCGTAGATCTTCACGGTCTCGCTGGGATGATTTTTGTCGACGCCGAGGATTTTGAGTTGCTGCTCGGCAGCGGTGAGGTCGGCCTTGGCATCTTCTTCGCCATTTTGCGCGCCTTCGAGCTGTGACTTGGAGATGGCGCCTTTGTTGTAGAGGAGGTTGTCACGCTCAAGGGTGATGGAAGTGAGGTGCTCGTCGTTGACAGCCTTGAGATAAGCGTCGAAGGCGGTGGAGACATCGGGGCTTTGAACTTCCATGACGAGCTGGCCTTTGTGGACGTAGTCGCCGAGGCCGACGTGAAGGGCGACGACGCGGCCGTTCGCGAGCGAGAGAACGGGAATTTCGCGTGAGACGTCGGGATTGACCGTGCCGGTTACCTGGAGCTTGCTGCGAATCTCCTGCGTGGAAGCTTGCACGAGAGAGAAACGATCGCCGTTATCGATATGAACGAGGTTTGAGCCACCAATCTCCTCGACCGCCACCGATGGTGGAGCGCCTGCGGAAGGGGATGCAGCATCATGCTTGCAGCCGGCGAACGTAAGTGCGAAGAGAGCAAGAGGGACGGCGATACGATACCGAAGGGTAGAGGTCTGCCGCGAACAATCTTGGTCGTACTGCTTTTTCAGTTTCATGATCATAGGGTGCGGGGGTTGCAGCGTCGTCCCATTCGGGAAAAAGCAATCTCTTTGAGGGTAATTCAGATGAATGGCGGTATCGCTTGGATGCGCTTAATCTTCTGATGGTAGCGTTTATCTTTCGATAAGCGATGTTGACCGCGCGTGAATTTACAGATACTGAAGATGCGATGAGCGTGATTGCAAGAGTGCTGAAGAGTAGTGGGTTCCGGCTGGCCGCCGGGATCGTGGGCATTCTTGTGATTGGATACGTGGATCGCAGGTTGAGCGAAGCGATCCCGCTGGCGTTGCTTTATCTGGTGCCGGTGGTGTTGATGAGCACGGTGCTGCGGAGGTGGCAGATCCTGGTGTTGGGACTGTTATGCGCGGCGGTGGTGGAGTTTGCAAATGGATATCCGTGGACACTGCGGGATGGAATTGCGAGAGACGTGCTGTACTTCTTCGCGTATACCGCAGCGGGGCTGTATGTGTCGGAGGTGTTGACGCGCAGGTCGACGGAAGCATCGCATCTGGTGGAGCTGGAGGCCGAGATTGAAGCGCGGCGCGGAGCGGAGGAGCAGCTTCGGCTGGTGGTGGCGAACTCTTCGATTGCGATTATCACGTCAGACGAGACGGGAACGATTCTGCAGGCGAACGATGCGGCGGAGCGGATGTTTGCGGCGGACGGGCCGGGTGGGGGAGCGGGGTTGGAGGGATCGTCATTACAGATGTTCATGCCATCGCTGGCGAGAGTTCAGATTCAGCGACAGGGTTGGGAGCATTTGAAGACGATGCTGCAGTCGCAGGGACTGCGCGCGACGGGTGATGCATTTCTGGCGGATGTTTGGGTGTCGTCGTACAGCACGTCGCGGGGGGGACGGCTGACGGCGATGATTGTGGATGCGTCGATGGAGGTGCGTGACCGCGAAGAGGCGAACCTGGAGCAGGTGCTGGTTGGGTCGCGGCTGGCGGTGGGCGCGTTGTTCCATGAGATTCGGAATATCTGCGCGGCGATTGCGGTGGTGCAGGAGAATCTGCGGACGAAGCTGCTGGCGGAACCGAGCGAAGACTTTGAGGCGCTGCGGCAGTTGGTGACGGCGTTGGAACGGATGGCGTCGCTGGAACTTTCGCTGGCAAGGCGACAGCCTTCGAAGGTGCGACTGGATTCGTTTCTGCGGGAGCTGCGAATTATTTTGATGCCATCGCTGCGTGAATCGGGGATTGCGCTGGAGTGGAAGGTGGAGACGGACTTGCCAGAGGTGTGGGCGGACCAGCAGAGTTTGCTGCAGGTGTTTTTAAACCTGGTGCGCAATGCAGAGAAGGCGTTGGTACCCGTGGATGAAGCGAGGCTGGAGTTGCGTGCGACGAGACAGGATGGCCTGGTGCGGGTGAGCGTGTCTGATAATGGCCCCGGAGTGCGCGATCCGGCGAGCCTGTTTCGGCCGTTCGGAGGCGGGGCATCGAGCTCTGGTTTGGGCCTGTATTTATCTCGAGCGATGATGCTGAGTTTCCATGGAAACCTGGCGCATGAACCGAGTGCGCGTGGAGCTACGTTTGTGGTGGAGATGATTCCAGTGGAGGCGGAGGTATGACGTCCAAGAGCGCGGGTGAGGTGGTTCGGCTGTTGCTGGTGGATGATCACACGTTGTTTCGCGAGAGCCTGCGGAGGTTGCTGGAGAGCGAGGCGAATGTGCGGATCAGCGGCGACTTTGCGAATGCGGAAGATGCGTTGGCCGCGGTGCATGGTGGACTGGAGTTCGATGCCGCGCTGGTGGATTATGACCTGCAGGGAACGATTCTGGGCACGGGTCTGGATCTGGTGCGCAAGATTCGAGCCGTTCGGCCGGAGGCGCGCATTCTGATGGTGACCGCTGGGATGGGCGCGGGCGATTTGATGCGTGCCGTGACCGACCTGAACACAGGGATTTTTCTGAAGACCGAACCGACGGTGGAGTTGATGTTGGCGATTCGGCGAACGGCGCAGGGAGAGCGGTGGATCTCGTCGCGCGCGTCACTGGCATTGCTGGCGTCGGGTGGTTTGCCTTCTGCGCGCGAGCGGCCGATGGCGGAGCAGTTGAGTGTGCGGGAGTCGAGGGTGCTGCGCGGGGTGCTGGAGGGGCAGAGCAACAAGGAGATAGGAGCGCAGTTGGAGATGACGGAGAGTTCGGTGAAGGCGGTGCTGCAGAAGCTGTTTGAGCGGGCGGGCGTGAGGAGCCGGTCGCAGCTTGTCCGGTATGCGATCGAGACGCAGATTGAGCCGAGGTAGTGGAAAACCGGTGGGTTATACTTGAAGCTTAGAGGTGGTCTGGCGCATGCCCTCTAAGCCGTTCTACGACCCGGAAGCGTCGTATCTTGAAAACTTCGAGCACGGACCGTTTGGCCTCTTCGCCAACACATCTCCTGATTCCCAAACAATCGAGCCAAAGCACCAGTTTCTGGGGCATCCCGTGTATGCGCCCTTTGGCATTCCTGCGGGGCCGCTGATCAATGGAAAATTCGTGAAGGCTGCGCTGGATATGGGGTTCGATATCCCGGTGTATAAGACCGTGCGCACGCACAAGTATGCGTGCCATCCTTGGCCGAATGTGCTGGCGGTAAAGGTGGAGGGGGATCTGGCGCCGGATCGGACGCTGGTGGCGAACCATCAGTACAAAGAGCCGCTGTCGATTACGAATTCATTTGGTGTGCCGTCGTATGGGCCGGATTTCTGGCAGAAGGATATGGCGGATGCGGCTGCTTATGCGAGGCCGGGGCAGGTGGTGGTGGGGAGCTTTCAAGGGACGTTGCCGGAGAATGGGAGCGCGCAGGATTACATCGAGGATTTCAGGCTGGGTGCGCGGCTGGTGATGGAGACCGGCGTGAAGGTGATTGAGGTGAACCTTAGTTGCCCGAATGAGGGGACGACGAATTTGTTGTGCTTCGATGTGGCGCGGTCGCGGCAGGTCGTGGAGGCGATCAAGGATGTGATTGGGAGCGTGCCGCTGGTGATCAAGCTGGCGTACCACAAGGATGAGAAAAAGCTGGAAGCGTTTGTGCGCGAGGTGGGTGGGGTGGTGGATGGGATTGCGGCGATCAATACGATCTCGGCCGAGATTCTGGATGAGGATGGGAAGCAGGCGCTGCCGGGTGAGGGAAGGCTGCGGAGCGGGGTGTGCGGGAGCTCGGTGAAGTGGGCGGGCGTGTCGATGGCAGGGAAGCTGGCTAGGCTGCGCGACGAGTTGGGAATGAAGTTTGAGATTGTAGGTGTGGGTGGCGCGGGGAGTGCGGCGGCGTTCGATGAGTATCGGAGAGCTGGTGCGGACGCGGTGATGTCGGCTACGGCGGCGATGTGGAATCCGGAGCTGGCGCACGAGGTGAAGGAGCAGGCGCATGAGCTATGAGGCCGGCAATGAATCCGCGAGGTATGAAGCAGCGAGCCGCGAGATTGCGGAGGCGCTGATTGCGATTGCGGGTGTGGGGTTTCGGCCGGAGGCGCCGATTACGTTCAAGTCGGGGATTAAGTCGCCGGTGTACTGCGACAATCGACGGTTTCCATTCTGGCCGGAGCAGTGGGCGAAGGTGATTCGCGGGTTTGAGGGGTTGATCCGCGAGCGCGGGATTGCGGTGAATGTGGTGGGGGGCGTGGAGGCTGCGGGGATTCCGCATAGTGCGGCGCTGGGGTTTGCGATGAAGTTGCCGTCGGTGTTTATACGCAAAGAGCTGAAGGAGCATGGGACGAAGAGGCGCGTGGAGGGTGGCGATGTGACGGGGTGTCGCGTGGTGCTGGTGGAGGATTTGGTTACGACTGGCGGGAGCAGCATTGCGGCGATTGAGGCGTTGAGGGCTGAGGGCGCGGTGGTGAGTGATTGCCTGGCGATCATCAGCTACGACTTTCCTGAGGCGGTGGAGTTGTTTGCGAAGTCGGGCGTGCGGCTGCATGCTACGACGACGTTTCCTGTGGTGCTGGAGTGCGCGGTGCAGCAGGGGATGATTGATGAAGCGGGTGCGATGGTTGTGCGGGATTGGTTGGCGGAGCCGCGGTCGTGGGCGAAGCGGCATGGATTTGAGTAGGGAGCTTTGAGTCGAGATGGCGAGCGCAGGGATGGAGAAGTTCGAGCGGCGAGCGAAGGCGGTGAGCTCGCTGGTGTGCGTGGGATTGGATCCGGAGTTCGAGAAGATTCCGGGGCGGTTCAAGGACTATGAGTCGCCGCAGTTTGAGTTCAACCGTTGGATTATTGAGCAGACGCATCCGTATGCGGCGGCATACAAGCCGAACATGGCGTTCTATGAGGCGCGCGGGACGCGGGGTTTGCATGAGCTTGAGCTGACGATGGAGTATCTGCGCGAAGAGCATCCGGATATTTTTACGGTGTGCGATGCGAAGCGTGGCGACATTGGAAATACGAATCGTGGGTATGCGACGTCGATCTTCGATGCGATGGGGTTTGATGCGGTGACGCTGCATCCTTATTTGGGGCGCGAGGCGCTGATGCCGTTTCTGGAGCGGCGCGACAAGGTGAGTATTGTGCTGTGCCGGACGTCGAATCCGGGGGCGGGTGAGTTGCAGGATTTGGTTTGCGATGGGCGGCCGCTGTGGGAGGTCGTTGCGCGGCAGGTGGGCGCGGAGTGGAATGCCGCGGGGAATTGCATGCTGGTGGTGGGTGCGACGTATCCGGAGGAGATGCGGAGGATTCGGGCGGTTGCGCCGGAGGTTGCGTTCCTGGTGCCGGGCGTGGGTGCGCAGGGCGGCGACGTGGCTGCGGTCGTCGGTGCGGGGTTGGATGCGAAGGGGATGGGGCTGCTGATCGCGAGCTCGCGGGCGATTGTGTTCAGTGAGGATCCTGCTGACGCGGCGCGGACGCTGCGTGATGAGATCAATGCGGCGCGCGAGAAGGCTATCGCTGCGAAGGCGGGTGCTCATGCTGCGTCTTGAGGGGTTGATTGCGAATCGTGATGGAGAGTTTGAAGGCGCGGTGGAGATCAATACCGAGACGGGGTTGATTGAGAGCGTGGGGCCTCGGATGGGGAAGAGTGATCTTGATCTTGAGGGACAGATTATTTTTCCGGGGTTTGGGGATATTCATATTCATGCGCGGGACGACGTTAGCAAGTCGCAGGTGTACAAGGAAGATTTTGCTACGATCTCGGCGGCAGCGGTGCATGGCGGCGTGACACAGGTTGCGGACATGCCGAATAATCCGGTGGCGCCGGTGGATGATGAGCGGTATGCGGCGAAGGAGAAGCTGACGGCGGCGTCGGCGGTGCATGTGACGTTGTATGCGGGGATTGGGCCGGAGACGAGTCCGCTGACGCGGCATGTGCCGTACAAGGCGTTCATGGGGCCTTCGGTGGGAGACTTGTTTTTTGCTTCGCAGGAGCAGCTTGAAGGTGTGATTGCGAAGTACCGCGGAAAGAATGTGAGCTTTCATTGCGAGGATCCGGCGATTCTGCGCGAGAGCAAAGGCGAGGCTACGCACGAGCAGCGGCGGCCGGCGCGGGCTGAGATTACGGCGACGGAGTTTGCGCTTTATTTGATTGAGCGATATGAGCTGGTGGGGAAGCTTTGTCATTACTCGACGAAGGGTGGGCTGCCAAAGATTGCGGCGGCGAAGGCGAAGGGTGTGCGCGTGACGGCGGAGGTGACGCCACATCATTTGTTCTTTGATGACTCGATGCTGACGGAGGAGAATCGGTTGTTGTTGCAGATGAATCCTCCGCTGCGTGGGCGGGAGGATCGGCTGGCGTTGATTGAGGCGCTGCGGAGTGGGTTGATTGATTACGTGGCGACGGACCATGCGCCGCACACGCTGGCGGAGAAGGCGGAGGGTGTGAGCGGGGTCCCGCACCTGGATACGTATGGGGCGTTCGCTACGTGGTTGATGGCGGAGTGTGGGTTTTCTGCACCAGAGATTGCGCGGGTGTGTGCGTGGAATCCAGGGATGTTTGTGAAGGAGTTTCTCCCACAGGGATTTGGAAAAGGGTATGGAGCGATTGAAGCGGGATACGTTGGCTCGCTGACGATTGTGAACCCGAAGGCGACGTACGTGGTGCGGCGTGAAGAGATGAAGACGAAGTGCGGCTGGTCTCCTTTTGAGGGATATACGATGCCCGGCCGTGTGACCTATAGCGTATTGCAAGGCAGGGTGTACCCGGCAGGTTGAGAGAGTACGGTCGATGGAGAAGCTCAAGCACGTTATCAGCGCGACGCAGTTCAAGGATCCGGAGTTTTTGTTGTGGTTATTCGAATCGGCGCACCACATGGAACGCGATGATGTGTTTCGGGCGTTGACGGACCCGCTGCGGGGAAGGATTCTGGCGACGCTGTTTTTTGAGCCGAGCACGCGGACGCGGTTTTCGTTTGAGGCTGCGATGCAGAAGTTGGGTGGGGGCGTGTTGACGGCGGAGAATGCGCGCGCGAACTCTTCGGCGACGAAGGGCGAGACGATCAGCGATACGATTCGCGTGGTGAGTGGCTATGCGGATGCGATCGCGATCCGGCACTACGAGCCGGGGGCTGCGGAGGCCGCGGCGAGGATCTCTCCGGTGCCGATCATTAATGCGGGTGATGGGGTGGGAGAGCATCCAACGCAGGCGCTGGCGGACATGTACACGATCAAGAAAGAGCTGGGGCGGCTGAGTGGGCTGCGCGTGGCGTTGGTGGGGGATTTGCTGAATGGGCGGACGATTCACTCTCTGCTGCCGCTGCTTTGTTTGTATTCGGGAGTGACGGTGGATTTGATTTCTCCCTGGCAGCTCCGGCTGCCGCTGCGCTATCGCGAGTACCTGATGGAGAAGGGGATTTCGTTCCACGAAGGCGAGAAGATGGAAGGGGTGATTGAGCTCGCGGATGTAGCGTACATTACGCGCGTGCAGAGCGAGCGGTTCGCGTCGAAGGAGGAGTATGACGCGGTGAAGGATTTCTATGTTGTGGATGCCGAGTTGGCCAACCGGCTGAAGCCGGAGGCGATTATCATGCATGCGCTGCCGCGGGTGAATGAGATTTCGCCGGAAGTGGATGCGAATGCGCGCGCGGCGTACTTCCGTCAGGCAAAGAACAGCCTGTATATTCGGATGGCGCTGCTAAAGTATCTACTGGCTTAGCGTGTGCGGCGTGATTTTGGGCCGCTGCGGGAGACGTTCTGCCGGAGGGCAAACGGAGAGAAATGGTCGGGGCGAGAGGATTCGAACCTCCGACCCCCTGGTCCCGAACCAGGTGCGCTACCAGACTGCGCTACGCCCCGAACAATGGATTAGGTGAGTGGCTGGTCTTGTGTGGACAAGCGCGAAACTCCGGGAAACGACGTTGAGCTGCCTAATCCACTAACCAACCTTTTAATTTTAGCAGAAGTTCGGCGTCGCGACGACGTGCGTCCCTCGGTGTCGCGCATGCGACGTTGATCGCATGTTGTGGATGCTGCGAACGCTACAGACCGGAAGGATTGCTGGTGGTTGCGGGCTGCGGCGTCGTAGTGGAGGGTGTCGTGGTGGGGGGCGTGGTTGTTGAGGGCGCAGGAGCGTCCGGGGTTGCGGGCGGTGGCGTGGTCGCCGGCGTCTGGGTTGGAGAGGTGGTTGCGGGCGCGGGGGTTGGCGAGGTCGTCGGGGTCGTTGTGTCTGGTGCGGCTGGTGCAGGCGCCGTTGTGGGCGTTTCCGGTGCAGCCGTTGTTGGCGGAGTTGAGCCAGGAGCCGGGGCTAGAGCGGCTGGCGACAACGGAGCCGCTGTCGGAACGGTGCTTGTTCCAGGCGTTGCGGGTACGGGCGTGACCGCGGGGGTGGTTGCAGCCGGTGCTGGAGTTGAGTTTGTGGCCGGTGTTTGATCTGCCGGCGCGGTTGGGGTGGCGGCTGGTG
>JBAULP010000102.1:0-16875 GCA_049578265.1 Acidobacteriaceae bacterium | reverse complement strand
CGGGTTGTGCTTCGACAGCACCTTCGTAATCGCCGCCGTCAACGTCGTCTTGCCATGATCGATATGACCGATCGTCCCTACGTTTACATGCGGCTTGCTGCGATCAAATTTTTCCTTCGCCATGACTGTCTCCGTGTTGCCAAAATTCAAAGGCCCAAGTTAGCGCCTGATTTCGTTTTGCGCGCGCCGGCTAACTTCGCCGGCTCCAGCGCGCGGCTGGTAGTTACTTACGTATCCTGCCTACTTATCCTTGCCCTGCACCTTCGCAATAATCTCTTCCGAGACCGAGCGCGGCGCCTCTTCATACTGCTTGAACTCCATCGAGAAGTTGGCCCTGCCCTGCGTCGATCCGCGCATCGCGGTCGCATAACCAAACATCGTCGATAGCGGCACGGTTGCCTTGATGGCCTGTACGCCACCAACCATCTCCATGCCCTCAATCCGTCCGCGGCGGCTGTTCAGGTCGCCGATGATGGTGCCCATGTACTCCTCAGGCACCGTCACTTCAACCGCCATCACTGGCTCCAGCAGGACCGGCTTCGCCTTGCGAGCCGCTTCCTTGAAGGCCATCGATCCGGCGATCTTGAAGGCCATTTCGTTCGAGTCAACATCGTGGTAGCTGCCGTCGTACAGGCTCACCTTGATGTCGACCATCTCGTAGCCGGCAAGCACGCCACCCAGCATCGCTTCCTGGATGCCCTGGTCGATCGGCTTGATGTACTCCTTGGGAATGGTGCCGCCCTTGATGTCGTTCGAAAACTCGTAGCCCTTGCCCGGCTCGTTCGGCGAGACGCGAATCTTCGCGTGGCCGTAGTTACCCGAACCACCGGTCTGGCGGATGTACTTGCCCTCCGCCTCCGCGTTCGAGCGGATCGTCTCGCGGTAGTTCACCTGCGGCTTGCCGACGTTGGCCTCAACCTTGTACTCGCGCATCATGCGGTCCACGATGATCTCGAGGTGAAGCTCGCCCATGCCCGAGATGATCGTCTGCCCGTTGGTGATGTCGGTACGGACCTTGAATGTGGGATCTTCCTGCGCCAGCTTCGCGAGCGCCATACCCATCTTCTCCTGGTCAGCCTTCGTCTTCGGCTCCACAGCAACCTCAATAACCGGTGCCGGGAAGTCGATCGACTCGAGCAGGATCGGAGCCTTATCGCTGCAGATCGTGTCGCCGGTGTTCAGGTTCTTCAACCCGACCGCCGCGCAGATATCGCCAGCCATAATCTCCGTGATCTCTTCGCGCTTGTTGGCGTGCATCTTCAACAGACGGCCAATGCGCTCCGTGCGTCCGGTGCGCGGATTCAACACCGAGTCGCCGGTCTTCAACTGACCCGAGTAGACGCGGATGAAGATCAACTGACCAACGAACGGGTCGGTCATGATCTTGAAGCCAAGTGCCGAAAATGGCTCGCTGTCGTCGGCATGACGAAGCAGCTTGACCTCAGGCTCGCCGGGCTCCGTTCCCTCGATTGCAGGAACGTCCAGCGGGCTCGGCAGGTACTCAACCACTGCGTCGAGCAGCGTCTGAATGCCCTTGTTCTTGAAGGCCGTGCCGCACATCACTGGGAAGATATGCATCGCGATGGTGGCCTTGCGGATCGCCCGCTTCAGCTCCTCAACCGTGACCGTCTCGCCCTCGAGGTACTTGTGCATCACCACGTCATCCGAGTCCGCAACAGCCTCGATCAACTCGTGGTGCATCTCTTCGCACTTGTCCTTGATGTCGGCGGGAATCTCGACGATGTCGTACTTCGCGCCCATCGTCTCATCGTTCCAGACGATGCCCTTCATCTCCACGAGGTCAACCACGCCGCGGAACTTGGCCTCTTCACCAATCGGCCAGTTGATCGGCACAGCGCGCGCACCCAGGCGGCTCACGATCGTCGAGGTCGCGTATTCGAAGTTCGCGCCGGCTTTGTCCATCTTGTTGATGAAGCAGACCCGCGGAACCTTGTACTTGTTGGCCTGCCGCCACACTGTCTCCGACTGCGGCTGCACACCCTGCACCGAATCAAAGCAGGCCACAGCGCCGTCGAGCACGCGCAGCGAACGCTCCACCTCGGCCGTAAAGTCCACGTGGCCCGGGGTATCGATGATGTTGATGCGAATGCCGTTCCACGTGCAGGTGGTCGCAGCAGAGGTGATGGTGATACCACGCTCCTGCTCCTGCTCCATCCAGTCCATGGTGGCAGTGCCCTCGTGCACCTCGCCGATACGGTGATTGACGCCCGTATAGAAGAGGATGCGCTCGGTCGTCGTCGTCTTACCGGCGTCGATGTGAGCCATGATGCCGATGTTGCGGCATTTTTGCAGAGGTACTGTGCGTGCCACGGTAAATCCTTCTGCGAGTCAAACTCGCGGTAATGCAGGTTCTCAGTTGTACGTTGTAAGTTGTAAGTTGAAAAACCTTACAACTTACAACTTTGAACTTATAACTACCAGCGGTAGTGCGCGAAGGCCTTGTTCGCCTCGGCCATGCGATGAACATCTTCCTTCTTCTTCATCGCGGCGCCGCGGCCATTGGCAGCGTCGAGCAGCTCAGCGGTGAGCTTCTCAACCATTCCCTTTTCGCCACGAGCGCGACCGTAGGTCACCAGCCACCGAATCGCCAGCGACGTGCGGCGCTCCGGGTTGACCTCGATCGGCACCTGGTAGTTCGCACCGCCCACGCGGCGGCTCTTCACTTCCAGCATCGGCTTCACGTTCTCAACAGCCTTCTTGAACAGCTTCAGCGCCTCGTCTCCACCCTTGGCTTCAAGGTTGGTCATTGCCTCATAGAAGATGCCCTGGGCAGTCGACTTCTTGCCGCCCCACATCATGCTGTTGACGAACTTCGTTACCAGCGTCGATCCATAGATCGGATCCGCAGGAACGTCACGCTTGGCGATAAACCCTTTTCTCGGCATCTCTTCTTCTTTCTCTTCTTCCCCCAGCGCGGTGAACCTCTCACGAGCTGGGCTTGAATAACAGGTTGTAGGTTGTACGTTGTAAGTTCCAAGTGAGAGTGCGGACTGCACAACGTACAACTTAGAACGTACAACTTAGAACGGCTCTTACTTCGCGGAAGCCTTCGGGCGCTTGGCGCCGTACTTCGAGCGGCTCTGCTTGCGGTTCGCGACGCCAACCGAATCCAGCGTGCCGCGCACCACGTGGTAACGAACGCCCGGGAGATCCTTCACACGGCCGCCGCGGATCAGCACAATCGAGTGCTCCTGCAGGTTGTGGCCGATGCCCGGAATATACGTCGTGACCTCGATGCCGTTGGTCAGGCGAACACGCGCAACCTTGCGCAGCGCCGAGTTCGGCTTCTTGGGGGTCTGGGTGTACACGCGCGTGCAAACACCGCGGCGCTGGGGCGAACCCTGCAGTGCGGGCGATGCGGTCTTGTAGCGGGTCGGCGTCCGGCCCTGCTTTACGAGCTGATGAAACGTAGGCACTTTACTGCTCCTTTTACTTCCTAGCGGCTCTACCCGCAGGTAGCTGCCACCCGAAACCATTTGTTCGGGCTCGGTGCAGGGCAGCTCCTATCGCGTTTCTTCCGCGTCCGCACATACTCCAGACGCAAGGAAGGCGAAGCATGTCTTTTTCTCCCAACTGCGGAAAAACACGCTTCGGCGAAGTTCTGAATCCTGCACGCGGCCGTACGACTGACTGCGCGCACTACAACAAACAAGCTACAAACCACTCAAACGAAATAACAGTCGACGGTGGCCGAGGTGCATCAAGCCAGCTCTTGCAAGCTGCTCAACGACTCCACTCCGTTTCGCTGTTCCGGCCCACATAGCCCATCCCCATGGGGTCCCGCTTGGGTTGCAGCAGGGAGGAGGGTGTCGCAGGCGCGATTAGATAGGCATAAAGCCAACCCGCAGACTTACTGATTCGCCCATCAAATATCCAGGCAAATCCTGCGGTGAATCTCTTGTATCCAGTAAAGCGCGGGCTAAAACCCGCCGAGCCTCTTCATGACGGCACGTTCCGGATACTCGCGGAACCTTCTAACTGTATCAATTCGGCCCGCCAGCGTCAAGAAATCCCTTGCCAACCTCCAAACGAACCTCCTGCCGCGCTCCCCTCGGGTCTTATGTACCTTTCCTTATGTCCCAACCGCTCCATCCCGCTCGGCCTGAGCGCGATCCAGACCCCTTCGCCGACGCGATCTGGAACGCTCTGAACTCCAGCCATCAATACAATACCTCGCCCTCATCCACGGAATGGCCCGGAAGTACCCAGCGGACATCGCCCCCTTTGCCTGCCTCGAGGAGAACTCCTCGGCAGCCGTTCAGGATCTCTGCGATTTGATGGAGCCCGCTGAAACCACGTATGTGCTAGGCGAGGTGCCGCCTTCCGAGGGGGGCATCGCCTACCGGGGCGCCATCCCCTGCCTCCAGATGGGCTTCCCTGAGGACGCCGCGCTCCCCGCCGTCAACGCACCCCTCCCCATCTCCGCGCTCACCTGCGCCGACGCCCCCGCCATGGTCGCGCTCACCGACGTCGCCTTCCCCGGCTTCTTCCGCCTGCGCACCTGCGTCATGGGCAGCTACTTCGGCATCTGGCACCCTGCCTCCGACCCCACCCAGCCCAGCCAGCTTATCGCCATGGCCGGCGAGCGCCTCATCCTCCACCCTTCCCGCGAGATCAGCGGCGTCTGCACTCACCCCAACTTCCGTGGTCAGGGCCTGGCCGCGGCGCTCACGGCCCATGTCATGCATCATCACCGCCAGACCCACGCGCGATCCGTTCTCCACGTCGTGTCCACCAATGATTCTGCGATTCGCATCTACCATCGCCTTGGCTTTGAGACCCTTCGCGAGGTTCAGTTGCACCGTCTGAAGCGGCTCGAGTAAGCCTCGCGCAGTTGCAGACGAGCCATCCCTCGGTGATAGGCTGGCGAGCATGAACCTCTACGCATGCCGCGCCCGCCTGCCGCTGATCGCAGCCGTCTTCTCCCTTATGGTGTCGCCCGCGCTCTTCGCACAAGCACCGGCGAAAGCCACGCCCACTCCCACGCCCAAAACCGACCATCCCGCTCAGAGCACACCCCGCGTCACCCAGCCCAGCGGCGTCGCCATCTCCCCCGACGGCAAAACCGTCGCCTGGACCCTGCGTGGTCACGACGCCGCTTCCGTCCACATCACGCCGGTTGCCGACCCCGCCTCCACGCAGCTCGTCCCGATTGAACACGCCTCGCACTGCGCCGTCAGCACGCCCATCTGGTCGCCCGACGGCCAGACGCTCGCCTTCTTCTCCAACTGTACCGGCGACAAAACCCAGCCCGAACAGGAGCAGCTCTTCCTCTGGTCGAAATCCAGCGGCAAGGTCTCGCAGCTCACCCACCTCACCGGCATCCCCGACGAGCCCGCCTGGTCGCCCGACGGCAAGCAGATTGCCTTCCTCTTCGTTCACGACGCCACACGCGTCCCCGGCGGCCACTCCGCCCAGGATCCAGCCGTGGGCGTTATCGGCGCGGACAAGCACACCGACGTCCAGCAGATTGACGTCGTGAACGCAGCAGACGGCAAGAACGCCTTCGAAACCACCCTCGACCTATACTCCTATGAGTTTGGCTGGTCGCCCGACTCCCGCCACCTGGCGTTCATCGCCGCACCCAACCCAGGCGAGAACAACTGGTGGGTCGCCAAACTCTACACCCAGTCCGTCCAGCCCGGCGCCGCAGAAGCAGCCGTTGTATTCGATCCCGGCACCTCTTCCACCGCCATGCACGGTCTGCAGATGGCTGTCCCTCGCTTCTCGCCTGACGGCAAGCGCATTGCCTTCATCGGCGGACTGATGTCCGACCAGGCTGTCACTGGCGGGGACATTTGGGTCGTCGCCGCCAAGCCCGACTCCCAGCCCACCGACATTACCCCCAATATCGATGGCACGCCGGGCTTCGAGGCCTGGCTCAACGACCATACCATCGGCTTTGTCGAAGACCGCCGCGGGCACATGCGCCTCGTCGACTACGACACCAGCAACCAAACCCAGACCGGTACTGTCCTCGACCTTGGCATAGCCACCCTCTCCGGCCAGCCGCTCATGAATGGCATCTCAGCCACGCCGTCGGGCGATATGGCCTTCGTCAAGCAATCTGCTAACACACCGCCCGAGATCTGGGCAGGCCACTGGGACGCACTCAAGCAGATCACCCACCTCAACACCGGCATGCAGCCTGAGAGCCCCACCAAGTCCATTGAGTGGACCAACGAGGGCTTTCACGTCCAGGGATGGCTCACCTACCCTGAAAACTACAATCCCAAAGAGAAATATCCGCTCATCGTCATGGTGCACGGCGGCCCGTCCTATGCCATCACCTCGCGCTGGAGCTCAGGGTTCGGCCTCAACTTCGCCCACGCCGGATACTTCCTCTTCCAGCCCAACCCGCGCGGCTCCTACGGCCAGGGCGAGGCCTTCACCCAGGCCAACCGCAAGGACTTCGGCTACGGAGACCTGCGCGACATCCTCGCCGGCGTGGACGCGGTCGAAGCCACTGCTCCCATCGACAAGTCCCGGGAAGGCCTGATGGGTTGGAGCTACGGCGGCTTCATGAGCATGTTCGCCCCAACCCAGACCCACCGCTTCCGCGCCATTGTCGCCGGCGCCGGCATCTCCGACTGGCTCAGCTACTACGGCGAAAACTCCATCGACCAGTGGATGATTCCCTTCTTCGGTACGAGCGTCTATAACGACCCCGCGGTCTACGCGAAGTCCTCCGCCCTCACCTTCATCAAGCAGGCCAAAACTCCCATGCTCATTCTCGTCGGCCAGTACGACGGAGAGTGTCCCGCCCCGCAGAGCTTCGAGATGTGGCACGCCCTCCGCGACCTCGGCGTAAAAACCCAGCTGGTCGTCTACCCGAACGAGGGCCACGGCTTCGTCAACCCAAAACACATTGAAGACATGGAACACCGCGTCTACAACTGGTTTGCGGAGAATATGCCCGCCAGCAAGTAAGCCTAACTCCAGGCACCGCAAGCGGCCCTTCCGTGTACCTGCGGGTGGGCCGCTTCTTTTTATCACTTTTGTGGCTACCGACCTGACGATTTCTGTACTCCCTATTTGCTCGCCGACCGTCCAACCCCTAAACTGGAGACTCGAAAGTTTTTGCAGTTGACGGTATGACCGTTCAGCTTTCGTTCTAGTTGAACGGGGAGGTTCTTAGTGCGGTTGGTTTTTTCGAAAAAGGCGCGTCGCTTCGTAGGTCTGGTTGCTCTTCTCTTCTTTGCGCTCCCGTTGGGTCTGTCCGTCGTAGGCTGCGGTCACAAGGCTGCCCCTGTGGTTTACTGCAACGCCGGGGACTCTGGTCCGGTGGTTGGACAGGTGACCACCATTACTCTGTCGTCGAGTCTCGCGACAACAGGCGAGAGTCTGAATTTTGGCCAGATCGGCCAGGCTCTGTCCGCCTCCGCAGAGGACTGTAAAGGCAATTCAGTCTCCGTCAAGGCATTCACGTACTCCAGCACCAGCAGCTTTGAGAACAACACCAATGGCGGCGCGGTCTTCGCCGACATCAACCCCTCCAATGGAGAGGTTTGCGGCGGAACGTGGAACCGCAATACGGGCGGCGGCATTGCCGATTACACCACCTGCACAGCTCCGCCCACCACGCCGAGCGCTTACCTGGCTTACGTCACAGCTTCTGCCAACGGCGCCACCAGCAACGCCATCCCTGTTTACGTGCATCCAGTGGTGACTGGCGTCGTCCTCGGTGCAGCGTCGCCTTCCTGCGCAGCGGGGGCGGACGTAGGAACCGACTGCTGCCCGAACGATACGGTGGGAACTCCCGTCCCCACGCCCGCAGGGCCTGTGTATGGTCAAAAGTGCATCTCGCAGAATCAGGTGGGGCAACTCGTTGCGCGCATCTACGCGAACAACGGAACGACCGGAGACGCGGCCGACAATATCACCTGCCAGGTGGGACACGTAACGTTTGGCGCACAGACGAGTGGTGTTGTGTCCATCGATGAGAATGGCGCTGCCACTGCGGAAATGCCAGGTTCGTCCACGATCACGGCAACCATCTCGAACTCCTCGACAGCGACCAATGCGGGGTACTTCTCCACCTGCCCGCCGGCATCGATCACGCTGCAGGATCCGAGCAACCCCTCGGCCAATAGCATCAACGTCTCGGTGAATACTATCCAGCCTTTGACTTCGACGGTTCTGGATACCAATGGGAACGTCATCACGGGCTTGAGCCTCGAGTACAACTCGACGACGCCTCAGACGATTCCTGCGTCGGTGGGTTCGGTGACGCCGGCCTACCCCGGGTCTGCAGATATCACGGCTGTCTGCCTGCCTTCCACCTGCAATCCCGCGCCATTCAATCAACTGGGATACCTCGGGAACGGCAAGCCGATTACCTCCAATCCCATCACGGTGAATACGCCGGGCATCAGTAGCACGGTGTTGTATATGGGAAGCACTTCGTCGGATTACATATCGTTCAAGGACTTCACGACCAACCAAACCAGCGCGCTGATCAAGCTGCCGTTTGTGCCGAATTCCATGGTGATGAACCAGGCGGGCACAGAGATCTATCTGGGCAGTCCAGAGGGTTTGATGTCGGTTGCCACGGCGAGCAATACCGTGTCAGCAGCGAACCAATTGATTCCCGGCGTCGTGCTCTCGGTGTCGCCTGATGGAAGCACGGTTGTTGTCACCGATCCGACCCGCCAGACCGTCTCCCTGGTTTCAACCGCAAGCAACGCCGTCACGACGAGCTACGGAGGCGTGGGTACAAGCGCTTCGTGGTCGCCCGATGACCAGTTCGTCTACATCACGACGACGACAGATGCCGTTTTGATGCACTCGCCTTACACGGACTGGCAGACAACGACCGCCGATGAAGTCTATTCGGATGTTACGGTTACAATCCCGCACGTCGGAGCATACTTCGCCGGCACCAAGTCGACGGAAGGCCGCAGCTATTGCCCATCGAGCACTACCGTGTCTGGTAGCGGACTCCCGCCGTCTGTCGATAACGAGTTCATGCCGCTGGCCGACGATAGTGCCACTACCGCCACCGATCAACTGGCGGCTACCACGAATGGAAAGCACATCATCGGCGCCCACGCCATTACCGGCGGGACCTCTACGTTGAGCGATATCGATGTGACGCTGCCTACGAATGTTGGCTGCCCGATCCCGCCTGCGGCGCAGCCGGCTCCGGGATATTTCACGAGTTCGTTCACTACGCAGCCGCTCACTGGGATCAACGCAGCATCGATTACAGGGGTTGAGCCATCCAGCAACTCGGCTGCGGCCTTTGTTACCTATACTTTACCCAACGGGGCGACGAATGGCGGTGGACTGTTGCCGCTTTACTTCCCGCCCTCGAATGGTAGTGGGACGTTGCAGATTTTGACGCTTGGCAATGGTTCCACGGTGTCGGCGGCGCCAGTTTCGGGTGTGTTCAGCACGGATAACTTCACGTTCTATGTGGGGACTGGATCCGCTGACGGGAGCTCCACCGACAACGATGTTCATTTGATTACAATGACTTACCCGACAGGCACCACGCCGACGGCGACGGAAGCGACGGGGACGACGATTACTCCGCAGCTTCCGCTTGCGACCGGGACCGGTTACGCTCCGGTGAATCTGATTGCGCAGCATCCGAAGAAGACCACCACCTAGGCGGTTTGCGGCAGGAGAAAAGCCCCCGGGACCCGGGGGCTTTTCTTTTGTTCGGTTTAGAGCTATTCGGGGACGGTTTGTTTTAGAGCTTGATGCGGGTTTCGAGGAGTTCGCGGCCTATGGCGTCGAGGACGCCGTTGAGGAACTGGAGGCTCTCGGGGGCGGCGTAGCGGCGGGCTATCTCCAATGTTTCGTTGATGATAACGGCCGCTGGCGTTTTGGGGTAGCCGAGCATTTCGGCTACGGCGGCGCGGAGAAGGTTGCGGTCTACGACGGGCATGCGTTCCAGGCGCCAGTTCTGCGCGTGCTTCTGGATGAGGGCGTCTACTTCGTCTTCGCGCTGGGTGGCGAGGCGATGGATGTCGTCTGCAAAGCCTTTGGTTTCTTCATCTACGTCTTCACGGGAGCCCCAGAAGAGGCGCTCGACGTCTTCGGGATTCTGCTTGCCAAGGTCGCCCTGGAAGAGCATCTGCATGGCTAATTCGCGGGATTTGCGGCGGGTTCCCATCAGGAGTTTGCCTCGACTTTCGCGGGTTCTGCGTTGAGTTTGTCCTGGATGGAGGCCATCTCGATGGCTGCTATGGCAGCTTCAAAGCCTTTGTTTCCAGCCTTTAGGCCGGCTCGGTCGAGGGCTTGTTCGAGGGTTTCGCAGGTGAGGACGCCGAAGGCGTGGGGGATGCCGGTGTCCTGTTGGGATTGGCCGATGCCTCGGGCTACCTCGTTGTAGATGGCTTCGTAGTGGGCGGTCTCGCCGCGGAGCAGAACGCCTAGCGTGATAACTGCTGCATAATCTTTGGTTTGCGCGAGGGTGCGAGCGGCCGAGGGGATCTCCCAGGCGCCGGGGACGCGGACGATTTTGATGTCGTTGCGGGCGCAGCCGCTACGGGTTAGGGCGTCGAGGGAGCCTTGGAGGAGGCGGTCGGTAATGACGGCGTTCCAGCGGGCTACTACGATTGCAAACCGTTTATTTGCAGCAGATAGGTCGCCTTCTACGGCGATGGGACGGTTGTGGAGGGGGTTTTCAGACTCCCAGAAGCCCAAGGATAAATCGGCGGCGAGCTGGACGGCGAAAAGCCTTGAATTCCAATGAGTTCGCTCGGGTTCGGAGAGCTTCGCGGAGGGGTTCGAGGGCTGGTTGGAGAACCAGGCTTTGACGGCGGCGTGGACGGCGTCCAGATTCGTAACTTCAACTAATAGAAGGGGTTCCGCTGGCTTGCGGCCTACGGTGAACTCCAAATTGCCGACGGGGGCGAGGAAGGGTGCGCCCTTGCCGCTGCCTTCGGACCAGCCCTTACCGGGCTCGAAGCCTAGTGTTTGGAACAGTTGCGAGAGCTGAGTGAAGGCTTCCTCCGAGGCTACGGGCGCCTGGACTGTTAGAGCTTTGATCATGATTCAGTCGGTCCTTACGTATGGTCTGATTGTATCGCTTGCGCCGAAATGTGTTGGTTTCAGTGCGCTGCGAACCCGGTTTTGTGTTGCACTGGGGCAGTTTCAGCGGGGTTCTCAGCGCAGGTGAGGGCTCGATTGAGGCGTTTTGGGTCGAAAATGTAAAGCTTCCTTTACACCCATGTCAAGCTTCCTTTACACCCATGTCAAGTTTGCTTTCCATGGCTCGTTGGGGGTGGGGGGGGTGTCGGCTGGTGCGGTTCGAGGTCGGCGATTCTGGCTGTGAGGTCGCTGTGGGAGGGATGGGGAGCATCAGAGAGGCGAAGGAGGGGTGATGGCTAAGGGCGACGAGGCGGCGGTGGTGGAGGTGGCGGGAAGGACGGTTCGGGTGAGCCATCCGGAGAAGCTTTACTTCTCGCGCGAGGTGCGGCTGACGAAGCTGGACATTGTGAGGTATTTTCTGGCGGTGGCGCCGGGGGCGTTGCGCGGGATTGTGGACCGCCCGGTGGTGCTGAAGCGGTTTGTGGATGGGGCGGAGAAGGAGCCGTTTTATCAGAAGCGCGCGCCAACGGATCTGCCGGAGTGGATGCGGACGGTGACGCTCTCGTTCCCTTCCGGGCGGACGGCGGATGAGGTGGTGGTGGATGATGCGGCGGGGCTGGCCTGGATGGTGAACCTGGGGTGCATGGAGCTGCATCCGCATCCGGTGAAGACGGGGGACCTGGAGCATCCGGATGAGTTGCGGGTGGATCTTGATCCGCAGCCGGGGGTGGAGTGGGGAGATGTGCGCGCGGTGGCGATGGAGGTGAAGGCGCTGCTGGATGAGTTGGGGTTGGTGGGCTGGCCGAAGACGAGTGGGTCGCGGGGAATTCATATCAATGTGCGAATTGAGCCGCGGTGGGGATTTACGGAGGTGCGAAGGGCGGCGCTGGCGCTGGCTCGCGCGGTGGAGAGGCGGTGTTCGCTGGCTAGCAGCAAGTGGTGGAAGGAGGAGCGGCATGGGGTGTTTCTGGATTACAACCAGAATGCGAAGGATCGGACGACGTGCTCGGCTTACTCGGTGCGGCCGCTGCCGGATGCGCGGGTGAGCATGCCGCTGCGGTGGGATGAGGTGATGACGTGCGATCCGGCGGAGTTTACGGTGCTGACGGCGCCGGAGCGTTTTGCGAAGGTGGGCGATCCGCATGCGGCGATGGATGAGTATGCGGGGGTGCTGGATGCGCTGCTGGAGATGGCGGCGCGGGATGAGCGGGAGGGATTGGGGGATGCGCCCTGGCCGCCGCACTTTCGGAAGATGGAGGGGGAGGCGGCGCGGGTGCGGCCTTCGAAGGCGCGTGCGCGCGGGACGAAGAAGGTTGATGGGGACGAGGTTGATCCTGCGGCGGTGGTGGTGAAGAAGGGGCGGAGGGTGTCGAAGGATCCGCTGGTGGTGGTGGCGATGTCTGCGGATAAGGGTGCGGCGGAGGCGGGGTTGGAGCGGTGGAAGGTTGCGCATGCGGAGGCTGCGGCGATGTTGGCGGCGGAGGATGTGATGGTGGATCGGATGAGGGGGTCGGCGTATGTGTGGTATCGGATTCGGGTGAATTTGAGGCATGTGCCGGAGGAGTTGCGGCCGGCGCAGGGGGTGCCTGATCCGGATGATGATCCTACGCGGGGGTTGGGTGGTGGGGGATAAAGCCCCCTTTTCTCTTGGTGGGTATGAGACCCGACGCTGAAGCGTCGGGGTACCTGTTGGTGGGGGGTGAGCGTGGGATTGAGTGTGTGGAGAGATTCGCTCGGGGGCTAAAGCCCCCTTTTTCCATAGGGGAGTGTTACGGCGGGGCTGAAGCCCTGCCCCTTCAAAACAAGAGCCAAAGCGAAGGGAAGAACGGGCGCGCGCTTCGCGCGCGAGAAGCAGGTTCTTCGCTTCGCTCAGAATGACAGCTAGAAAGGCAAGAGCAAGGGCAAGAGCAAAGGCAAATGCGGGGATCTCTCCACTTCGCTGCGCTTCGGTCGAGATGACGATGTATGGGGAGCAGGAATGCGGGGGTCCTTCGCTTCGCTCAGGATGACGGCGGAAAACGAGCAACAGCAATTGCAACGGCAAGGGCAACAGCAACAGCAACTACAGGGGTCCTTCACTTCGTTCAGGATGACGGCGTAAAACAAACAACGGCAACGGCAACTACAACAGCAACGACAACGACAACAGCAACGACAACAGCAAAGACAAATGCGGGGGTCCTTCGCTTCGCTCAGGATGACGGCGTAAAACAAACAACGGCAACGGCAACGGCAACTACAACTACAACTACAACTACAACTACAACTACAACTACAACTGCAGATCCCTGCGGGATGACAGCTAGAAAAGCAAAAGCAACAACGACGACTACGACGATGGCTACGGCAACGGCTACGGCTACGGGCTCGGCGTGTGCGGTTGCGATTCTTATTTGAAGATGGTCATTAGTTCTTGTGGGGGGACTGCTTCTAGTTGGGCGTAGGTGCAGTGGCTTGGGGGTTTGTCGGGGCGCCAGCGGCGGAAGTGGGCCATGTGGCGGAAGCGGTCGCCTTGCATGTGTTCGTAGGCTACTTCGGCGACTAGCTCGATGCGGAGGGGTTCCCAGCTCAGGTCTTTGCCGGCGCTCCAGCGGGATTGGCCGCCGGGCATGCGGCCCGTGGTTTGGCTTGCGGATTGGGCTTCTGGCTTGCTGCTTGCGGATTGGGCTTCTGGCTTGCGGCTTGCGGCTTCGGCTTCTGGCTTGCGGCTTGCGGATTGGGCTTCGTTTGTTTGTCCTTGTTGCCAGGGGTGGTGACGGAGAGCGTCTTTGCGATAGGGCTCCAGGAAGGAGACGAGCTCTTTGCGTTTGGCGGCGGTGAAGCTGGAGCAGACGCCTACGTGCTGAAGGTTGGCGTGGGCGTCGTAGAGGCCTAGGAGGAGAGAGCCTACGGCGGTGCCTTCGCCGTCTTTGTGCCAGCGGAAGCCGGCGACGACGCAGTCGCAGTCGCGCTCGTGCTTGATCTTGAGCATGGTGCGCTTGTCGGGGGTGTAGGGGCCGGCGACGGGCTTGGCGATGACGCCGTCGAGGCCGGCACCTTCGAAGCGCTGGAACCAGTCTTGCGCGGTGGCGCGGTCGTGGGTTGCGGGCGTGAGATGGAGGGGTGGATGGAGGCTGGCGAGAGCGCGTTCGAGGTGGGCGCGGCGTTCGCTGAAGGGCTGGTCGCGAAGATCCTGGTTGGCGAGGTAGAGGAGGTCGAAGAAGACTACCGCGGCTGGAGATTGTGCGGCGAGGGTTTTGACGCGAGAGGCGGCGGGATGGAGGCGGAGGGAGAGAGCGTCGAAGTCGAGACGGCCGTTGCGGGCGATGACGATCTCGCCGTCGAGGACGCAGCGGGGTGGGAGTTGGGCGAGGAGAGGTTCGCGGAGGTCGGGGAAGTAGCGGTCGAGGGGCTTGCCGTCGCGGCTCTGGATGAGGAGGTCGTTGTGGTCGCGGAAGATGATGGTGCGGAAGCCGTCCCACTTGGGCTCGAAGATCCAGGCGGCGGAGTTGGTGGGGATGTCGTCGACCCGCTTGGCGAGCATGGGGAGGAGCGGGGATGGGAGAGGCAGTGGCACGGTGGGTTGGATGCGGGTGGGGGTGCGGGTGTTTGATGGGGTCGAGTTGGGGGTGGGGCTGCTCGGTTCTCGGTTCTCGGTTCTCGGTTCTTGGTTCTTGGTTCTTGGTTCTTGGTTCTTGGTTCTTGGTGAGACAACTACAACGGCAACGGCAAATGAGGATGCGGATTGGTTGTTGGTCGAGGATGATCGCGTTTGGTGGGTTTTCGCATCCAAGGGGTCAGGCGAATGGCCTTTGGGCAAATCTGTCGCCGAGGAGTTTTTATGGCTGGGACGAAGACACCGATTGCTACCGATAGTGCGGCAGAGTTGCATGACCTGATTGGCGATGACGCTACGGCAACGTTTGAGAGTGATCCGAAGTTTGTGGATTCGAACCCCACGGCTACGGCTTCGAGCGAGAATGTGGAGGCGCAGGCGCAGCCGGATGAGGAGGACGATGCGACGGCTGGGGACGAGGGGATCGACGACCCGGAGGACTTTGACGACGAGCTGGAGGAAGAGGACGACGAGGACGCGGAAGAAGAGGAAGACGATGAGAACGAGGAGGACGAGGACGTGGAGGCTGAGGCGAAAGAGGATGAGGACGGGGACGGGATCTAGGGGTTGATTGCGAGGTGAAACGGCGCCGTCCCTGTTGCGGGACGGCGGCTTTTTGCGTGGGGCGAAGAGGACTACTGGAGTTTCTTTTTGGGGAGGGGGCCTTCGCCGCGGAGGCTGCCGGGGGGACGGGTGCCGGTCATGCGGGTGGAGGAGAGGTTGATGGGTTGGAGGAGGGTGACGATGAGGGCGGTGGTGGGGTGGTCGCCGAGGCAGGCATAGCTGTGGATGGTGGAGGAGTCGAAGTAGACGGAGTCGCCGGTGCGGAGCTCGTGGAGGACTTCGCCGTGCTGGACGCCCAGGGTTCCGCTGATGACGTAGAGGAACTCGAAGCCGCCGTGCTGGTGGAAGTTGCTGTCGAGGCCTTTGCCGGGCTGGAACTCGGCGAGGTAGGGATCGAGCTGGCGGTCGGGGACGAGGTAGCCGAGGCTCTCGAAGTAGTAGCGCGGGTCTTCGACGCCGGACTGGGGGAGACGAACGCGCTCGGAGGCGCGGTGGATGCGGAAGAGGGTGAGGGGGATGGGGCTGAAGAAGTAGCTGAGGTCTTTGCTGAAGACCATGGCGATGCGCGCGAGGTTGCGCAGGGTGGGGACGACGCGGCCGGTTTCGAGCTGGGAGAGGAAGCTGGAAGAGAGGCCGGTGTGGCGACCGAGTTCGGCGAGGCCGAGGGAAGATTTCTGGCGGAGAGCGCGGATGCGGAGGCCGATGCGCTTTTCGGCGATGAGGGACTCGACGGCGTTTTCCCCGACGTGGACGCCGGAGGGGTCGGGGTGATCTTTGGGTGCGGGAAGAAGGACGTCTTCGGCGGGGGGAGGGACAGATGGAGCGGGCTTGGAAGCTTCTAGCTTGTCTCGCATGGGAATCACCGGAGGAGAATTCTTCTATTTGATGATCTCGATGTATGGAAGAGGTGTGGGGATGCCTGAGGGCGGTCGTTTACCGGCCGGAAAAGAGGGAGGGCCCGGGTGTATGTGGTTTGGTTACTGGATTTTACCGCTGCTGAGATCATAGACGACGATGCCGAGGTCGTTGAGACGGGAGATGGTGGCTTCCATGGTGCGGCGGACGGCGGGCTCGGCGGAGACTGGGGTTTTGTGGGCTTCCTCGATGGCGACGACGCGACCGTAGGGCCAGGAGGATTGGGGGATGGAGCTCATGGCTTCGTCGAGAGAGGAGAGGGCGATGGTGATTTCCTGGCGGCGGGCGTTGATGGGGCGGAACATGCCGCCGACGCCGATGGGGGTGGTGTTGGCGTCGGCAAGGAGGATGTGAAGCTCCAGCATGGAGGGCTGGATGGTGAGGACCGGGTTCTGCCAGTGGTCGAAGTCGCGGACGGTCATGAAGGTGCTCTTGGTGGGGGGCGGGATCTGGTCGAGCTGCTCGCGCTGGGTTTCAAGCAGCGCATGGGATTGCTCGGCGGAGAGAGGAGCGCTTTGGGAACGGCAGCCAGTAAAGACGAGCAGCGTTGCAATACAGAGATAGACGGGGGAAAGAGTACGTAGATTCAGCACGGAGACAGGATAACAAGGGGATTCAACGGAGTGCGGAGGATGGGAGCAAGAGACAACGCGACGGAGCTTTGAGGGCTCCGTCGCGTGAGGTTGGTTTATGCGAGGGGTTTAGTGACCGTGGCCGCCGCCTGCGTGACCGCCGCC
>JBAULP010000101.1:0-25786 GCA_049578265.1 Acidobacteriaceae bacterium | reverse complement strand
AGATCGACGAGCTGATGGAGGCGGTGGACAAGAATGTGCCGCAGCCGGATCGCCTGGTCGACCTGCCGTTCCTGATGCCGATCGAAGACATCTTCTCGATCTCGGGCCGCGGTACTGTGGTCACGGGCCGTATCGAGCGCGGCAAGGTGAAGGTTGGCGAGCCGGTGCAGATCGTTGGGTTCCGCGACACGCAGAACACCACCGTTACGGGCGTTGAGATGTTCAAGAAGCAGTTGGATGAGGGCCTGGCTGGCGACAATGCAGGGCTCCTCCTGCGCGGTACGGCGAAGGAAGATGTGGAGCGCGGCATGGTGCTGGCGAAGCCTGGTTCGATCACGCCGCACACGCAGTTCAAGGGCGAGATCTACGTGTTGAGCAAGGAAGAAGGCGGACGTCACACGCCGTTCTTCAACGGCTATCGTCCGCAGTTTTACTTCCGGACCACGGACGTTACCGGATCGGCGAAGCTGCCTGAGGGTACCGAGATGGTGATGCCGGGCGACAACATCGCGCTCGAGATCACGCTGCATACGCCGGTGGCTATGGAGAAGGGTCTGCGCTTCGCTATCCGTGAGGGTGGCCGGACGGTTGGCGCTGGCACGATCTCCGACATCATCAAGTAACCACTGCGTGGTGGCGGGAGACGCGCTTCGCGCGTGGATCTTGCTGCAACGCACGGCGATGAGGCAAGGATAGAATGAAGCGGCGAGCCCTTTGGGTTCGCCGCTTTGTTTTGGGTGAGGGTGTGGGTTAGATTTGGGCGGTGCCGCCGTCTACGAAGAGTTCTACGCCGTTGATGTAGCTGGAGTCGTCGGAGGCCAGGAAGAGAGCGGTGCTCGCGATCTCTTCGGGGCGGCCGATGGTGCCGCGCGGCACAAGGGATGCGAAGTATGCCTTCGAGTCCTCGCCGAGGGGGTCGAGGATGGGGGTGTCGATGGTGCCGGGGCTGATGACGTTGACGCGGATCTTGCGGTCTTTGAGGTCGTTGAGCCAGGTGCGGGCGAAGGAGCGGACGGCGGCTTTGCTGGCGGCGTAGACGCCGAAGGCGGGGAAGCCTTTGATGCTGGCGATGGAGCCGTTCATGATGATGGAGCCGCCGTCGGTGAAGAGGGGGAGGGCCTTCTGCACGGTGAAGAGGGTGCCGCGGACGTTGAGGTTGAAGGTGTCGTCGAAGTGCTGCTCGGTGACCTCGCCGATTTTGGCGAGCTCGCCGCGGCCGGCACTGGCGAAGAGGATGTCGATGTGGCCTTTTTCGCGCTTGACGGTGGCGTAGAGGCGGTCGAGGTCGGCGAGGTTGGCGGCGTCGCCCTGGACGCCGGTGACGTTGCGGCCGATGGATTTGACGGCGGCGTCGAGCTTGTCCTGGCTGCGGCCGGTGATGAAGACGTAGGCGCCTTCTTCGACGAATAGCTTGGCGGTGGCGAGTGCCATGCCCGAGGTGGCGGCGGTGATGACAGCGACTTTTCCGGTGAGCTTGCCCATGACGCATCTCCTTGGTGTGGCGGCCTGGTGGCCGGGTTTCAGAGCAAGAGATGGTTGGGGTGGGGAGTAGGATTCAATAGTTCGGGAAATATGAACTATTGCGACGGAATGGGAGCGGGGAGGCTCTAAGATGGAGGAAGAGTATGCGACCGCTGGTTCATCCCGAGATTAAAGACGTGCCGCTGGAGGTGATGCTGCATGCGTTGTCGGACCCGGTGCGGGTGGCGATCTTTGCGGATATTGTGCAGCAGGATTGCACGCAGAGTTGCTCGGGATTTTTGACGGTGGCGGATAAGGCGATTCCGAAGTCGACGCTGTCACAGCACTTTAAGGTGTTGCGCGAGGCGGGGTTGATTCGGAGCGAGCGGCGGGGGGTGGAGATGCATACTGCTGCTCGATGTGTGGAGGTGAATGCGCGGTATCCGGGGATGCTGGCGGCGATTTTGAAGGCGCATGAGACGCAGATGATGGAACGGGCGGAGAAGGGGAGGGCGCGGGGGGCGAGAGCGTCGCGGAAGGCAGGAACCAGGAAGTAGGAGATGGGGGTGGCAGGGGTTGGCTTGCCGCCTTTGCTGTGGGGGGGTGGCAGCCTTACGTAATCGGGCTTGATGAGCGTGATGGCGGAGTTTTACGAGGGAGTTTGAGCATTTGATGGTGGTTAGAAACTGTCAGGACTTGTCAGGCGCGAGGCATTTACGGCCTGGGGGTGCGGGGACATACTCCTGCCAGAGGAATTCTTATGCGCAAGCAACGCAAGTTGATTCAGACCCTTCGGTCCGTCGCTGTAGTGGGCGGAGTGCTCATGATGTCCAACCTGGTGATGGCGCAGGCGCCTGCCACAGGAACGCCCGCACCTACTGAGATCTTGACGGCTATGCCGACGACGGTTGCTGCTGCGCAACCTATCGTTCATAACTGGAAGCTGAAGAAGCTTGACGGCGAGATCAACCTGCTGGTGAATCCGGACGGGACCTGGAACTTTTCGGGCCACTTCAGCAATAAGAAGCCGGGGGACAATTTCTCGGTGACGTTTGCGTTGAAGAGCAACACGGGGGCCGTCTATCTATTTCATTATATTGGAGATGCCTCGTCGGGCGTGAGTTTCAGCAAGCAGGGGCAGAGTCTGATTCTGAAGGATGACTACGCGACGTTTTCGCATCACGAGTGGTCTGGGGTGTACACGTTCCATCTGAATGGGGCGGGCCGCAGAGCGCGGTATGAGGCGATGGAGAAGAAGAGGGAAGAGATTCGGCGGGCGGAGGAGGAAGCCCGGAAACGGCATGACGAGAAGATGGTCGCCGAGAAGAAAGAGGAAGAGAAGCAGGAGGCCCAGGCAGAGGTGAGGTGGGAGGAGCAGTATGCCAATGAGCATCCGGCGGGCGGCGGCGGTGGAGGGACGTCGGTCGCAGGCGTTGCGTCGACGATCAGCTCGGTGGTTAGCTCGGTTGGATCGGTTGTCGGGACGGTTGCCGCGCTGTTTTAGGTTGAGGTGCGGCGCGGACGGCGGGCTTTGGCTCGCCGTCCTTTGGTTTGGCTCATAGACAATCTTTTGGGCAGGGCTACTATGGGGTCGTGACAGGCTTTGCAACTGGACGTGAAGCGAAAGAGTACCTTGTAGGCGCGGTTGTCGCGGAGGCAGAGCGTACGGGTGTTGCGCTTTCGGAGACGGAACGAACGATGATGTATTTCTCCGAAACGGCGTGGGCGCTGCCCGACATGCCGGAAGTGAATGAGGCTTTTGATCGCGAGTGCGACCAGGCGGAGTATGAGCAGAAGATCGCGGGAGTTATTCGCAGCCTTCGCGCGGGGGCCTGCGATCATGGGCGTGAGCTTGAGACGTGGAACGAAGCGGTTCGGGTGCTGCGCAGCGAAGATCACTATCTGCTTGTGATGGTTGATGTTGCTGATGGCAGGCTGGCAGCTGTGGGCACGGGTTCTCAATATCCATCGATGGAGCGGTTTGTAAAGTTGGTGATCGTGGGGGGAGGGCTCTTTTTGGTTTGCGCCGCCATTCTGATGGTCTGGCTTAAGTTCAGAAGCTAGGCGCTTGCCCCTTTCGCGATCCTCCGATTTCGTGGATAATGGATGAGGACGAGCGTGTGCCTGACCGCTTGGCTTCCCGTACTATTGGTGATTCCGTTTCAACAACTTCAGGAATTTAGGTTGCAGGGACCTTAACCCTGCGTCGCGGCGTGGCCGTTGGGCGGGGAATAAAATCCTCGGCGACGGATACGCTGCTTGTCAGCCGAGGTGGCTGGCCAAATTAGAGAGGAAGTATTATGCGCGAGATCATTACCCTGCAGTGTCCGGATTGCAAGAACCGGAACTACTCCACGACCAAGAACAAGAAGACGACTACGGGTCGGCTGGAGTTCAAAAAGTTTTGTAACACGTGCCGGAAGCATACGCCGCACAAAGAGACCAAGTAGTTCTCGGTTGTCGGTTCTCAGTTGTCCGTAAGGGCGTTTGTACTGAGAACTGGGATCTGAACCGACAACTCCACAGGGGAGTAAGCTCAACGGTTAAACTGTCGGTCTCCAAAACCGAACTTCTCGGTTCGAATCCGAGCTCCCCTGCCATATTTGTTGAGCGAAGCAGGACGTAGGACGCAAACGCAAGGCCTGTAGGAAGGCGAGAGCCGGGCACAGGTAGAACGCAGTAGCAGTTTCAGGAGTCGATCCATGGCGAAGGCCGCCGTAGTTGAAACCACCGAACAGACCGCTTTGCAGCGAGTGACTGCAGGGCCGCAGCGATTCATACAGTTCATCAAGGACACGCGGCAGGAGATGACGAAGGTGCACACGCCGTCGCGGGCCGAGGTGCAGTCGACGACGATCGTGGTGATCATCGCGGTGTTTCTGTTTGCCGCGTACTTTGAGTTGGTGGATCTGACGATTGGCAAAGGCGTGGATCAGTTGATCCTGTTTCTGACCAAGCACTAAGTTCGAAGCGAGAGGCTCGATTCGAGAGGCGAAGGTTGGTTCTCGAATCTTGAGTTCTGCTGCATGACGAGAGATTGGGTTTGAAGGAAATTACAACCATGGCAGATGAGTTGAAGCAGGACGAAGAGCAGCAGGTGGTGCCGACCGGAGCGGATGCGGCGCTGGAGTCCGATGTTGCGGTAGATCCGGAGACTGCGACGGAGGGCGAGGCGGTTGGCGGCGATGAGGTTGCTGCTGCGGCGGCTCCGGATGCGGAAGTGGCTACGCCGGTGAATGAGAATTTCAAGTGGTACATCATTCACGCGTACTCGGGGTTTGAGCGCAAGGTGAAGGAGTCGTTGATGAGCCGCGTGGCGGCGTACCACCTGGAGGACAAGGTGGGGCGGATCGAGATTCCTACGGAGCCTACGACCGAGCTGCGCAATGGCAAGAAGTACACGATTGATCGCGTGTTTCTGCCGGGCTATGTGTTTGTGGAGATGGCTCTCGATAACGACATGTGGCACGTGGTGAAGAACACGCCGCGGGTTACGGGTTTCCTGCAGACGGGCGACCAGCCGAATGCGCTGTCGGAGGCCGAGGTCAATGCGATGTTGAATCGCAGCGATGTGACCAAGGAGAAGCCGAAGCTTAAGCTGAAGTTTGCGAAGGGCGAGCAGGTTCGGATTACCGATGGGCCGTTCAACAACTTCAATGGCGCGGTCGATGATGTGAACGAGGACAAGCAGACGCTGAAGGTGATGGTGTCGATCTTTGGGCGGCCTACGCCGACTGAGGTCTCGTTTGCGAATGTTGAGAAAGTGGAGGCGTAACGCCTGACGGCGTCACGCGAGACCGTAGTGTGTAGACAGTAGACCAGTAGTGAAATACGGATGGTCTACGCGGGTAGGAAAGAGTTTTGGGAGTCGCAGCCCGGTTGCTTCACCGGACCTTCTAGCTCCCCATTAGCAGTACAAAATCAGGCGAGGCCATTGGCCCGCGAATGGAAGAAGGAATACGAAGATGGCACCGAAGAAGGTTCAGGGATACGTCAAGCTCCAGATTATTGCTGGAAAGGCTACGCCGGCACCGCCGGTTGGGCCGGCGCTGGGTCAAGCGCAGGTCAACATCATGGAGTTCTGCAAGCAGTTCAACGAGCGCACGAGCAAGGACCCGGCGATGACTGGGTTGACGATTCCGGTCGTCATCACGGTGTATGCGGACCGCACGTTTTCGTTTATCACGAAGACGCCGCCGGCTCCGGTATTGCTGCTGAAGGCGGCGGGAGTTGCGAAGGGTTCGGGCACGCCGAATAAGGACAAGGTTGGCAAGGTGACCGAGAAGCAGATCATGGAGATCGCGAAACAGAAGATGCCGGATATGAATGCGGCGTCGGTTGAGTCGGCGGCGAAGACAATTCGTGGAACCGCGCGGTCGATGGGCATTGAAGTCGTCGCGTAAGCGGAGCTGAAGTGAAATAAGCAGGGCGCAGGGCTTGCGGAAGAAGACTTCCGCGGGTGCTGCGCCCTTGCTGCGTTTGTGGGGGGTGGTGAAGTAGAAAGGGACGAGCGATAGAGGGGCGATAGGCGGTCTCGGGGTCCTTCGACTGCGTTTGGCGCAAAATGCCGCGCCAAACTCCGCTCAGGATGACAGGGTTATTGACTATGTCGAGGGCAACGGCAAGAGCAAGAGCAAGAGCAACAGCAACGGCAAGAGGAACGCGGAATTTATGAAATAATTCCCGGCATGTTTCGGATACTCGCGATTTGCGTTTTCTTCGGCTGCATTGCAAACTGCGTGCCGGCGCAACAGGCTCCTCCCCGGACCGAGTTGCTGATGCGGTTGAGTGCGGAGCTGGCGGCGCCGCAGGAGATTGGGGTGACGCCAGTCGGCAATCGGCGCATCTACTACGTGACACGAGGCGAGTTTGCCGGGCCGCGTCTAAAAGGCGAGGTCCTTCCAGGTGGTGGGGATTGGGTGCTGACCGACAAGGACGGCGTCTCGCGTCTGGATGTTCGGATAACGCTTCGATGCGACGACGGTTCGCTGATTTTTGTGAGTTATCGTGGCATCGTGGATATATCGCCGGAGATTCGCGCGCGCATTGCGAAGGGAGAAGATGTTTCTCCCGACCTCTATTACTTTCGCATCAGCCCAATGTTTGAGACGGGATCGAAAAAGTTTGCGTGGCTGAACCGAACGGTTGCAATAGGCCTAGGCAAGAAAACGGCCACTGGTGTTGCCTACGATATTTTCGCTGTGAAGTAGGAGTGTCGCTTGGGATCTCGGGTTGCGTGTACGCCTTGAAGGATCAGATACGGCCTGCCGTCACCAAAGACTGTGGAGATATGCATGCATGAGCTGCAGACCCTCAGCAGGGAAATTGGTGGAACTTGCACAATTCCTACACAGCCAAAAACCGGCATATTCTCCGCAATAAAATCGATTTGATATAGAAGTTTCATCCTCCGCTCAGGGATGACAGGGGTTTCAGAAGCACAACCGCGGGATGGCTATTCGTTGCGGTAACAGTCGACGAGCATGAAGTCGGTCCAGGTTTTGGCGTCGGTGGATTGGTCGCCATTCCAGGTGAAGTGCGTTGGGGAGTGGCTGGTGTAGGTGGCTCGGGTGTAGGGGTGGGCGGAGGTTGGTTCGCGGAAGGCGTAGGTGATGGAGTTGGCTGCGATTTGGACGCCGCCTAGTTCTTCGGAGACGAGGTCGGTCCAGGTGCCGGTGAGGGCGTTGAGCCACTTGATGGTCCACGTGTTGGTGGCGGGGTTGTAGGTGCGGAAGTTGCAGCCGAGGACGATGAGTTCGCCGGAGAGGGTGGTCATGCGGTACTCGTCGGCGATGGCGCGGCCGTCGAGTATGTAGCGGCCTTGCCATTCGACGATGTATGGTTGCCAGTCGCCGGTGGGGGTTTTGATGCGGGCTTCGCAGCGCCAGGTGCCGATGAGGAAGGCGAAGTCCTGCGCGGACGGCGAGGGTTTTGGTGCGCGGGGGTTGGGGGCTTCGCTCATTGGTGATTATGGTGCCACAGATGAGCTGGGCGTTGAGCGGTGGCGTCGGGCATAATGGTTGCTTCGTGATGAGCGTTGAGAGTTGCGTGCGGGGTTTGCGCGCGGAGGTTGAGGATGTTTGTTCCGTCGACGTTTGTGGTGGCGCTGGTGATGACGATCTTCAGCACGATCTGCTGGGGTTCGTTTGCGAATACGTTCAAGGGTACGAAGAACTACCGGTTTGAACTTTATTACTGGGACTATGCGGTGGGGATCTTTTTGATTGCGGTGGTGCTGGCGTTCACGATGGGCAGCTATGCGGGTGGGCCTACGGCGTTTCTGGCGAACCTGCACTCGGCCGATGATTTGAATTTGTTGTGGGCGGCGCTGGGTGGGTTCATCTTTAATATTGCGAATGTGCTGCTGATCGCGGGGATTGAGATTGTGGGGCTGTCGGTGGCGTTTCCGATCTCGATTGGGATTGCGCTGGTGGAGGGGGTGGTGCTGAGTTATGCGCTGCAGCCTCGGGGGAGTGCGATGCTGCTGGGCGCGGGCGTGCTGATGGCGGTGGTGGCGGTGGTGTTGGTGGGGAAGTCTTATGGGGCGCTGAGAAGTGGTGCGGAGGCGGTGTCGAAGAAGGGGGTGGTGGTTTGTGTGGTGTCGGGATTTTTGATGGGGATCTTTGCGCCGTTTGTGACGCGGGCGATGACGCATGGGCACACGCTGACTCCTTATACGACGGCGGTGTTTTTGACGGGCGGCGCGTTTGTTTGTTGCTTCTTCTTCAACACGATTCTGATGAGGAAGCCGATCGTGGGCAGCCCGGTGGCGGCGGGGGATTATTTTCGCGCGCCGGCTGGGTATCATGCGCTGGGGTTGCTGGGTGGGGCGATCTGGGGGTTGGGGACGGTGTTGAATTTTGTCGCGGCTAGTCTGGTGGGGGTCGCGATTTCTTATGCGATTGGGCAGGCTTCGCCGATGGTGGCTTGCCTATGGGGCGTGTTTGCCTGGAAGGAGTTCAAGGGGGCTAACAATAAGGCGAAGGGGTATCTGGCGGCGATGGTGGTTTGTTATTTGCTGGCGCTGGTGCTGATTGCTCGTGCGTATGCTGGTTAGTGGTTAGTGGTTAGTGGTTCGTGGTTCGTGGTTCGTGGTTCGTGGTTCGTGATTAGTGATTAGTGGTTTGGGGTCGAGGGTGCATGGCGAAGAAGATTGTGGTGTTGGGAAGTTTTGTCGCGGACGTGGCGTTTCGGGCGGCGCGGTTGCCGGCGTGGGGCGAGACGCTGATGGGGAGTGGGTTTGCGCTGGGGCCGGGGGGTAAGGGGTCGAACCAGGCGGTGGCTGCGGCGCGGGCGGGGGCGTCGGTGCAGATGCTTTGCCGGTTGGGGGACGATGCGTTTGGGCGGCTGGCGAGGGATACGTGGGCGGCCGATGGGGTGGATGCTTCGTTGGTGGGGAGTTGTGACACGGCGACGGGGTCGGCGGTGATTTTGATTGATGAGGTGAAGGGCGAGAACGCGATTATTGTCGTGCCGGGGGCTTGCTTCACGCTGCGGCCGGCGGATGTGGATGCGATGGGCGAGGCGATTCGCGGGGCGGGGGTGTTGCTGACGCAGTTGGAGTTGCCGCTGGATACGGTGGAGCGGGGGTTGCGGGTGGCTCGTGAGGCGGGGGTGCTGACGATTTTGAATCCGGCTCCGGCGCAGAGTTTGAGTGATGAGGTTTTGGGGCTGGCGGATTTTTTGATTCCGAATGAGACGGAGGCGGCGCTGCTGACGGGGATGCCGGTGGAGGATGCTGCGCAGGCTGAGGCTGCGGCGAGGGAGTTGCTGCGGCGCGGGGCGAAGTGCGTGATTGTGACGCTGGGGGCGCAGGGGGCGATGGTTTGTGTGGAGGGTGAGGCGGCGGCGCGGGTGGAGGCTTTCAGCGCGGGGACGGTGCTGGAGACGACGGGGGCCGGCGATGCGTTTTGCGGAGGGTTTGCGGCGGCGTTGAGCGAGGGGAAGAGGGTGCTGGAGGCGGTGAGGTTTGGGTGCGCTACGGCGGGGATCTCGGTGACGCGGGCGGGGACGGCGCCGTCGATGCCACGGAGGGCGGAGATTTTGGCGCTGCTTACGCGGCAAGAGCTTCCGGAGGTCACTGCATAGGTCCCGTCCGACGAGACGCTATGCAGTGACGATCAAGCTCTGGCTCTTCCTAATTTTTAGAAGCCTGTGGCGTTTCAGGTTTCGTGCCGCAGATTTGCGCTTCGGTCTGCGCGTTCAGTTTTCCGGTGCCGCATAGTGTATTGGCGGTCTTCTGCGTGTTGCTGCCATCGCCAGCCTGGTACGGGGAGAAATCGCCCATGGTGGCGTACTCGTGCGTGGTGCTGTCGGGGTCGGGAAACCAGAACCTGCACCGAACCGTATCATTCGGATGCTTCTTGCTGGGTCGGGAACACTCCGAAGCGAACAACACCTTGGTCCCTGGCTGAACGTGATCGAGAAACCATTTGTTGTGGATGGTTTGCGCAGGATGGTAGGCGTTCGATCCCATCGCGGAGAGGATGGAAAGCCCTGTGTTTACTGGAGCTTCTACGCGGTAATCTCCGTTATCCGTATGCAATAGATGAATGCCTTGGCCGCCCGAGTCCAATTTGGCATCCGTGGTTGTCTTGCCCAAGGTTACGTCGCTCCCTGTATCGACTCGGAGGTTCTGGTCCAACAGGGCAACTTGATATTGCGATGCATGTTTGTAGGTCTTATCCGAAGTTTGTCCGTTCAGACTGCTAATGCCTACTGATGCTGCGAGCAAAACGGCGAATAGAAATTTAGATATTTTCATCTGCCTTCCTTATGTTTGATTGGCAATCCACATCGAGCACAACGAGGAACTTAAATGCCACTCCAACAAAGGCTTGGCGAGAACTCGGCTAGTATTCGTGAATCTTGGTCGGTAGTTTCGTTGCAATACTAAGTAACCGTAAACTGAAGCCCAAAGATGTGTTGGGCATCACGAAATCCAGAGGAGTTATGCAGGCGGGACGATTGGGAGATGAGAGGCGCGCGGAGCCGGGGCCGATGTTGACGAGCCTCTGGGGAAATTTGTTGGTGTTTGTGGGGCTGCCGTTGGTGGTGAATGGCGTGATCTTTGGGCTGGGGTGGGAGAGGGGTGGTGGGCCGCAGCCGGGGCTTCCTCCGGGATGGGTTGTGGGGACGATCTGGGTGGTGCTGTTTGCTGGGATGGGGGTTGCGCGGTGGTTGCTGCTGCGGGCGGCGATGACTCGTGGGGAGGAGCGGCGCGCGGAGTGGGTTAGTTTGCTGGGGTTGATTTGCTTGCTGTATCCGTTTTATACGGCGGGGTTGCGGGATGATCGCGTGGGGTTGGTGGGGAATCTGGTGACGCTGGCGGTGGCGGTGGGGGTTTGTCGGTTTGCTTGGCGGAGGGTGCGGGTTGCGGGGGTGTGGTTGCTGGCGGTTTGTGTTTGGCTTGCGTATGCCGCGGCGGTTGGGGTGCTGCGGTAGCGGAGGCGCTCAGGGATCGGTCGAGATGACGGTGGTATGGGCGGGAATGCGGGGGTCCTTCGCTTCGCTCAGGATGACGGCGAGAAACAAGCAACGGCAACGGCAACGGCAACGGCAAAAGCAACGGCAACGGCAACGGCAACAGAAACAGCAACAGCAACAGCAACGGCAACGGCAAAAGCAACGGGGTTCTTGGTGGAAAAGGTAGGAACGGTATTGGTGGGAGGGGCACCCGCGGGGTCCTTCGGCTGCGCGCTGCGCGCTTCGCTCAGGATGACAGGCTCGATTGTGGGCGAGGAAAACTGCGAGTCTCTCCGCTGCGCAGGACGATGAGACCGTCCTGCTTCGGTCGAGATGACAGATCCGTGGGGGAACTTTTTAGAGCTTCGTTTAGGTGATGGATCGGTGGGGGAACTTTTTATTCTTTGTCGAGGCGACGGACATTTGCGGGCGGGGAGATAGTGCTAACCGGTGGCGAAGAGGTTTGCTTGCGGGCTTGGTGCGCGGGCGGGCGTGGGTGGCTTGCGGGTGGGGGATATTTCGGTGGAGGGTCTGGTGAGGGAGTTTTCTGTAGGGCGGTTGGTGGTGCGGTTGGTGGCGGAGTTGGTGGGGGACTTTTCGGGCTTGGATTTTGGGATGGGTTGGGGGATGTAGGTGTCGCGGATCAGGTAGGAGTCCGAGTTGCGCTCGCCTAGATGGTGCTTGCGGCAGATTTGGCGGGTGATGCTGGCGAGGCGGTTGCGGTAGGTGGGGTCTACGAAGTCGGCGGTGGCGTAGCGGCGGTTGTAGTCGTCGGCGAGGTGGGGGAGGTGTTCGCGGATGAAGTTGAGGAAGGTGGGGCGGGAGCAGGATTTTAAGAAGAGGGGGTTGGCGCCGAGGAAGCAGGCTCCGGCGGCGGCGGCGCGGGCGGCTACGGCATCGATGGAGGCGATGCTGTCGTTGATGCCGGGGAGGAGGGGGGAGCAGAGGACGCCGGCGTTGAGGCCGGCGATGCAGAGCTTGCGGAGGGCGGCGAAGCGGAGATCGGGGCGCGGGGCGCGGGGTTCTAACTTGCGGGCGAGGGCGGCGTCGGTGGTGGTGATGGTGATGTGGATGGCTAGCTTGTTGTGCGCGGCGATCTCGAGGAGGAGGTCGATGTCGCGGGTGATGAGCGAGGACTTGGTGATGATGCCGATGCGGAGGCCTTGCTGGCGGGCGAGGACTTCGAGGATAGAACGGGTGATGCCTACGCGGCGTTCAATGGGTTGATAGGGGTCGGTGGCGGTTCCGATGGCGATCTCTTCTTTGTTTTCGGCGATGCGCGGGGCGAGGGTGCGGAGCTCCTGCTCGAGGAGCCAGGCGGCGTTTTCTTTGAGGTAAATCTCGTGCTCGAAGGCCAGGGCCCAGGGTTGCTGGGGGATGTCGTAGGTGCCCTTGGGCGGGGTGGTGATGGGGGCGGGCTGGAGGAACTCGTGGGTGTAGCGGGCGAAGCAGTACTTGCAGCCGAACTCGCAGCCGCGGAAGGGGTTGATGGACCAGGTGTGGCGGAGGTTTCGCCTGGAGACGGAGCGGTTGAGGATGGTGCGGGGCTGGAGGGAGCGGAAGTCGATGAGGTGGCCGTCGTCGGTGTGGGTGGACTCTGCGGCGAGGCGTGCGATGCCTAGGAGGCGGGGGCCTGGGTGGGAGTTGAGGATGGGGAAGAGGGGGGTGGGGGAGAGTTTAGTTTTCGCCATTTCTTCGCCTCGGTGGAGATGAGAGTAGGCGGTATTCGGGGGTGTGTCAAGGGGATTTTTCCTGATGTGGGAATGGGTGGGTAGCGGTGGGTCGGAACTGCGGGTCTCTCCACTGCGCAGGACGATGGAGCCGTCCTGCTTCGGTCGAAATGACAGATTTATTTTTCTTTGAGGAGGCCGGCTTAGGGGCTTAGGCGAAGCCTGGGGGGATGGGAGTTAGGTCGGGGTCCTGGGGGTCGAGCTGGATGGGAGCCTGGGAGAGGTTGGATTCTACGCGGTTGCGGCCCAGGAGTTTGGCGAGGTAGAGGGCGCTGTCGGAGGCGTTGAGGAGGGACAGGGGGGACTGGCCGAGCTCGGGAACGGCTACGGCGAGGCCGATGCTGACGGTTTGGAAGTGCCAGGGGTTGCCGGTGTGGGGGATCCGGAGGGCGGTGATGGCGGAGCGGAGGTCTTCGGCTATGGCGGTGGCGCGGGTGCTGTCGGTGTTGGGGAGGATGACGGTGAACTCTTCGCCGCCGAAGCGAGAGGCTTCGCCGGGGGTGCGGAGGACGGTGTCGGCGATGGTGTTGGCGATCTGGCGGAGGCAGGCGTCGCCGTGGACGTGGCCGAAGAGGTCGTTGTAGCGCTTGAAGAGGTCGACGTCGATCATGAGGAGCGCGAGGGGTTGCTGGGTGGTGAGGGCGAGGTCCCACTCGGCGGCGAGGAGGTCGTCGAAGTAGCGGCGGTTGGTGAGGCCGGTAAGACCGTCGTGGTTGGCGAGGAGGCGATAGCGGGTTTCGCTCTGCTGGAGAGAGACTTCGAGCTCCTTGCGCTCTTCAAGGAGGGCGGCGACGGGGAAAGAGGTGAAGAGAGCGACGGCGAGGAAGATCTGGACGACGACGATGCGGTGAAGCATGCGGTGGTCGGGGACGAGGATGAGTGGGCCGTAGCCGCGAACGGTGAGGCCGATGGAGATGATGGCGATGACGAAGAGCGAGAGAACGGTGCCGGGGAATCCGAGACGGAAGACGACCAGGAGGAGCGCGGGAAAGATGAAGAAGATGAGGGGGTCGTGGCTGTGGGTGAAGACGAGGACGGTGGCGATGGCGGGGATGGTGAGGAGGGCGAGGGTATTGAGGAGGTGCTTGCGGTGGAGGACGCGGAAGAAGCCGGGGCGAAGGAGGATGAAGGTGAGCGGCGCCATGATGGACATGCCGAGGATGTCGCCGAGATACCAGGTGCGGAAGAGGGTGAGCCAGGGGCCGGCTTTGACGAAGAGGAGGGTCCAGGAGGCGCCGAGCGCGCTGGTGACGGCGGTGGCTCCGATGACGGCGATGAGGAGGAAGCCGACGAGGGGTCGGCGGCGGGAGAGGTTGAAGGGGGTGCCGAAGATCCAGGTGAGGAGGAAGGCGGAGAGGATGACTTCGACGGAGTTGGCGACGGAGACGCCGAAGGCGAGGGCGAAATGGTCGCCGTAGAGGACGTCGGCGAGGGTGTCGGCGAGGAGGCCGATGGCGAAGTAGGGGAGCCAGTTGCGGCGGGGGCGGAGGATGATGAGGGCGAAGAGCATGCCGTTGGTGAACCAGATGGTGGCTACACCGTCGGATATGTTGGAGAGCTTGATGCCGAGCCAGGAGAAGAGGAGAAGGACGAGGAAGACGGCGAGGAGTTCGGGGTAGTTGAGGGAGATGAGTGCGCGGGGGCGCTCGCTCGGGGGAGTGGGTGGGGCCGCGGGGGTTTCGGGAACCGCGGGAGTTGCGAGTTCGTCGAACTGGGCTTGCATGGGTGGGTACCAGTATCAACGATTTAGGGGTGGTTGGGGTGTGAATTGATGGGGGGTGGGGGTGGGCGTGCGCTCCTTTGCCTTACTGCTTGGAATTTTCGTCGTACACTCTGGGTATGCCGTTTGCCTTGTCGAATCTCGAGCTTCCGGTGCGGCTCCGGTTTGAGCGTCCGATGACGGATGAGGAGCTGATGCGGTTCTGCGCGGAGAATGAGCCGATGCGGGTGGAGCGCGAGGCGAATGGAGAGCTGATCGTGATGTCGCCAAGTGGGTCTGAGGGCGGTGGGATTGAAACCGATGTTGCCACCGAACTGAATATATGGGCGCGGCGCGATGGTCGTGGAAAGGTGTTCGGTTCGAATGCCGGATTTCATCTGCCCGACGGCTCGGTGCGGGCGGCGGATGCGCATTGGGTTAGTTGGCAGAAGTGGAACGCATTATCGGAGGCTGACCGGAAGCGCTTTGCGCCGCTGTGCCCGGAGTTTGTGATTGAGATTCGTTCTGCGAGTGATCGGCTTCCTGAATTGCAGGCCAAGATGGGGATGTGGCTGGCGAATGGGGCGGAGCTGGCTTGGCTGATTGATCCGTCGCGGAAGGCGGTGGAGGTGTATCGGCCGGGACGCGAGGTCGAGGTGCTGGAGGGTGGGAGCGCGGTGGAGGGGGATGGGCCGGTGGCGGGGTTTGTGCTGGAGTTGGGGAGAATTTGGGGTTAGAAGGTTTGTGGGTCGGTTTGGTTGGCGTAGATGAAGCCGATGCGTAGTTCTTTGGTGGGAATGAAGTTGGTTGCGTGGGCGGTGAAGTGGGTGCTATCGGTCTTTTTGATGGGGCCGTTCCAGCAGAAGCTGACGAGGGTTTCGTTCTGGCGTGGGCTCTCGGGTTTCTTTGAGACGGTTGATTTGTTCGGGGCGGGGCGGTCGACGATGAGGGTGAAGTCCTCGATCGGGGTCTTCCAGGTGTTGGCGGTGGTGAGGATGAAGTCGACATAGTTGAAGGGGATGCTCATGTCGGATCGGTGGGACAGGTCGAGCAGAGACTTGTTGAGCGAGGGTTCGAGGCAGAGGCTTTGGATTTCGGCGGCGATTTCTTTGCTGTCGTCGGTGCGTTGTGTCTTGGGGAGTCGTTCGGCTTCGAGGCCGTAGAGCACACTATTGGTGCCGCCGAGCACGGGGGTGTACTCGTGGCGAATGTGGATGGTGCTGTGGGCAGGGAAGGTTTGGGTCCAGTGGTACTTTTTTTCGACACGCCACATTGGCTCGCCATCTTTGAAGGCTCCTGCGGCGATGAGCTTTTGGCGGGAGGTGTGGCTGGCGCGATGGAAGTCTGGAGCTTCCTGGGCGTAGTCGTGTACTTGGGCATCCCAGTGGCCGAAGGTGGCGGCGTTGATGTGCTCGCGGGCTAGAAGCGCGGTGATATCGCGATGGTTGACATAGGCCCTGACCTCTAAGCTGTATCGGGCGGGTTGGTTGTCCATCGAGAGCTTGAAGTTCTTGAAGGCTGGGTCGCCGAAGACGGTGTTGTCCTCGCCAAAGGTGTAAGCGGGCACTGGAAAGGCGACTTCGGTGGTGATGGCCTGGTCGGAGTCGTTGCGGAAGTCGTAGTCGACGATGACTTTGGAGGGGCTGATCTGGAGAACCTCTTTGGCCATGGTGATGCGGGGCTCTCGCTTCATGAGGACGATGCCGCCTGCGGCGATGGAGGCGGCGCCATCGTCGGCGTGGAGCGGGAGGGTGACGGTCAGGGTGAGGGCGAGGAGGAGAGCCTTCCGCATGGAGGATTTTTGCATAGAATCGACGGTAGTATCTGGATTGGAGATGCGGTACGGTGCGGTTAGCGGAATTCGATGTTGCCTATTGCGTTGTTACGCACTGCGGCCGAAGCAAGAAGGAGAATAGAGATGCAGATTCACAGTTTTAAGGGGCAAGGCCGCGTCTTCGGCTTCACCCGCGACGACGCTGGGGGGAACTTACCCGTGGCATTTGGACCGTGGGCCGCGTTCAAGTCTTTCGATTTGAAACGGGGCGACGCTAACGCCAATTTTGACGTAAACGAGTGCCTCGACGACATCGAAACACATGGATTTCATCTGACGGACGCCCACGTCCGAGCTACGGACCGGGCAGTACGCTGACGCTTCTGCGGGTCGCGAGCAAAAATTCAGACTGAGACACTACCGAATCGACCTTCCTATTGACCGGAAACGCGAAATCCGGCATACTTAGAAGGTTGTCTGCACTCCTATGCAGACTTGTCGGGACCACGCCCTTGCGGTTTAGTGCGAGGCCTTTGCCGGATAGGCTTAGGTACGGGGTGGGAGACGAGGGAATATGGCTAAGAAACTATCTAAGAATATTACGAAGGCGCGCGCGCTTGTGGAGCCGCGTCCGTACGCGATCGGTGATGCGATCCCCCTGTTGCAGAAGGCTAAGTATGCGAAGTTCGACGAGACTGTCGATCTGACCATGCGGCTGGGTGTGGATACGCGGCACGCGGATCAGATGGTGCGCGGAACCGTTGTTCTGCCCCATGGGCTGGGCGGTAAGTCAAAGGTTGTGGCTGTTATCGCTTCGGGCGATAAGGTGAAAGAGGCTGAGGCTGCCGGCGCTGAGTTCTTTGGCGGCGAGGAGCTGGTCGAGAAGATCCAGAAAGAGAACTGGACGGCCTTCGACGCGCTGATTGCTACGCCGGACATGATGCGTTCGGTTGGGCGTTTGGGTAAGGTCCTAGGACCTCGCGGTTTGATGCCGAACCCGAAGACGGGTACGGTGACCACCGATGTGGCCGCTGCGATTCGCGAGATCAAGGCCGGTAAGGTTGAGTTCCGCGCGGACAAGACGGCGCTGGTGCATGTGCCGGTTGGCAAGCTTTCGTTTACTCCCGAGAAGCTGCAGGAGAATGCGCTGACGGTGATCTCTTCCGTGGTGAAGGCGAAGCCTTCGGCGGCTAAGGGTAAGTACATCAAGCGGATTGTGCTGAGCTCGACGATGGGCCCTGGCATTGAGCTTGAAGCTGCCGTGGCGGACGTGGCGACAAAGGCTTAAGGGCGAGGGTCCAGGGTTTAGGGCCCAGGGTTCAGGGTAAGGACTTCGAAGCGAATTTTGAGCGAGATAGATGTGGCTGGCGCTTGAGGCCAGCGGGTAAAGGTTAGGTTCACAATGGCATTGACCAAGGCGAAGAAGAACGAGAAGGTAAAAATGCTGGCGACCGAGCTTGAGGGCTCGACGTCGGCCATCATTGGGACGTTCAAGGGGCTGACGGCCTCGAAGGACTTTGAGTTGCGCAAGGTGATTCGCGCGGCGGGCGGCAGCTATCACGTGGTGAAGAACAAGCTGGCGGCGAAGTCCAGCGAGGGCACCAAGGTAGAGGCGGCGCTGCAGGGTCTGAAGGGCGTGAACTCGGTTGCGTACACGTCGGGCGATCCGGTGGCTCTGGCCAAGGCGCTGTCTACGTGGGTTAAGGATAATGCGGAGTACACGTTCAAGCTGGGCATCGTCGACGGCCGGGTGATTACGGTTGCCGAGATCGACTCGCTGGCGAAGCTGCCGGGCAAGGAAGAGCTGTTCTCGAAGCTGCTGTTCCTGATCCAGTCTCCGGCACAGCGTTTGGCTACGGTGATCAACGCCACGGGACGCAATCTCGCGGTGGTGGTGAACATGGCGGCCGAGCAGGGCAAGTTTGGCGCTCCGGCGGCTGCGGCTGCACCGGTTGCAGAGGCTCCGGCGGCGGCAGAGGCGGAGGCTTCGGTGGCCGAGGTTGCAGCGGCGCATGTCGAGGAGTCGGCGGCAGGCGAGCAGCCTTCGGGCGCGGCGCAGGCTGAGAACGGAACGGCGACGCAGGCTGGCGAAGCAGCCGGTAGTGATCCAGCTGAAGGCTCCGACGAGCCAGAGGCGTAAACAAGTTTCGTCGCTGTCTTTGGCGGGTGCGCAGTCTGGCGCAACGGAAACCCGGCGAGGATGCGGCAGCCTGAGGCGGAAGAGGGCTTCGGGTGAGTTGAATCAGTAGGTTGCGGCACAAGAGTTTTGAAATTTGAAGTACATGGAGAAGAACATGGCGGACATTCAGCAGTTGGAAGATCAGATCGTTAGCCTCAGCCTGCTTGAGGCTGCGGAGTTGGTGAAGAAGCTCGAGGAGCGCCTTGGCGTTTCGGCTGCGGCTGCGGTTGCAGCGGCACCTGCGGGCGGCGGCGCGGCTGCTGCACCTGCGGCGGAAGAGAAGACCGAGTTCACCGTCATCCTCAAGGATGCGGGCGCGAACAAGATCAACACCATCAAGGCTGTACGCGAAGTCACCGCTCTTGGCTTGAAGGAAGCCAAGGACCTGGTGGACGGCGCTCCCAAGCCCTTGAAGGAGAACATTTCGAAGGAAGATGCAGCAGCCATCGCGAAGAAGTTTGATGGCGTTGCGACCGTCGAGATCAAGTAACTGGGATCTCGTAAGGCGGTTCGGCAGTTTGCTGGAGGGCACGGGTTTTGGCCTGTGGATTCCTCTGGGGTTGCAGCCGAGGCGGATCTGCGGTATTCTCTCTAATGGGAGACTGCCGCAGCTGCCTCGGCGCAACGTTTTTCTGCGGAGCTCAACTTTCTAAATCTGGCGATAGTAGATCGATTCAGTAGCTTTATCCGGTTCATCCTGGCACTGCGAAGCAGGTTATGGAGCCGGCCACCTTGTGGTTCGAGCGGCGGGCCCGCAGGGTGAAACGTGCGACAAGCGGCAAACGTTGAGCCTCGCAAGGGATTGCGGGAATCAAAGGGCGGCGATTATCCACCGTTTCTGTATCAACTCACTTACGAATAGCGTATGCACGCTCTCCGGGCAAGCAGTCCCGCGGGGCGCTTTCGCCGTTTCAGGCGAAATGGGCGGTTTTTGGGCCGGTTGCGGTGTTGATAGCGACGCTGCGAGGTAGCAGTGCGCGGGTGAAGGGCGCGGCCGAAGGGGTCGCGGGTCAGCAGTAAGGGTTTTGCAGGAACGTCTGCCGGAAGAGCGCGGCAGCGGCACGATCAAGTTTTTCCACCCCAACGAGCAAAGGGTGCTCGATGGGGGACCCAGGGTTTCCACCCCGCAGAATGCTTCGCTGGGGTCTCTGTACTACGCGCTTCATGTGTTGACTCTGCGAGGAGGGTTAGCACCGGAACAGGCGCACATCAAGTCCAAAGAGAAGCGCTGCAGATGCGGTGACTTCTCCCTTCCGATGGGTGGACGTCCCGAGCGGGCGCGCTACTGAATGGAAGGCCTCGAGCCAAGCAGAAGGCCGGCACCCAACATCCCAAGAGGCTGGGAGGCTGGTCAACGCAACAGGAGAGAGCATGTCGAAAACAAACCCCACCGAAATGCGCGCGATCCGTACCCGACTGGACTTCTCGAAGATCCCGACGAGCATCCAGATTCCGAACCTGATCGAGGTGCAGCGGCGCAGCTATGAGCGCTTTCTGCAGATGGATAAGCTGCCGCGAGAGCGCGAGGACAATGGCCTGCAGTCGGTCTTTACCTCGGTGTTTCCTATCACCGATTTCCGCAATGTGTCGGAGCTTGAGTTTGTCGATTATTCGATTGGCAACTGGGAGTGCAAGTGCGGCTATTTGAAGGGTCTGAACCATCTGCGCACCGCGTGTACGAACTGCGGCCACATGGTGATCACGGACCCGTTCCATCCCGGCGATGTACTTTGCAAGTTCTGCGGAACGTACAACAAGAACACGCCTGACTTCTGCACCAAGTGCGGTGACCCGGTCGGGTTGCAACTGAAGTATGACCAGGCGGAGTGCGAGGAGCGCGGAATGACGTACTCCGCGCCGCTCAAGGTTACGATTCGGCTGAAGATCTACGACAAGGACCCGGAGACGGGTGTGAAGACCCTGCGCGATATGAAGGAGCAGGAAGTTTTCTTCGGCGACATTCCGCTGATGTCGGCCAACGGCACGTTCATCGTGAACGGTACTGAGCGCGTGATCGTTTCGCAGCTGCACCGTTCGCCTGGTGTGTTCTTTGAGACAGCGAACAACCGCACCTACTTCCTGGGCAAGATCATTCCTTACCGCGGCAGCTGGGTGGAGTTCGAGTACGACCAGAAGAACACGCTGTATGTGCGCATCGATCGTAAGCGTAAGTTCCTGGGAACGATCTTCCTGCGGGCGCTTGGTCTGCGCACGGATGAGGAGATTCTCAAGACGTTCTACGTGGTGGATTCGATCACGGTGAAGGACGGCAAGCTTTTCTGGGCGGTGACGCCGGAAGAGACGCCGACGCACCTGGTTGGAACGCGGTCGGCGGTTGCGCTGCACGGGGGCAAGAAGGAAGAGCTGGTTGGCGCAGGCAAGAAGATTGGCCTGTCGTCGATCAAGCATGTGCGCGCTGCGGGACTTACTGAGGTTGAGGTTGAGCCCAGCGAGTTCGATGGTGCGATGATTGCGGCCGATGTGGTCGACATGAACACGGGCGAGCTGCTGTACGAGGCGAATGCTGAGTTGACGGCGGACAAGCTGCACAAGATCATCCAGAGCGGCGTGACCAATCTGCAGGTGTTCTTCCCGGAGCGCGACGATGTGGGCAACATCATCTCGAACACGCTGCGGCGCGACTCGGTGCGCAAGCCGGAAGAGGCGCTGATTGAGATCTACCGCAAGCTGCGTCCGGGCGACCCACCGACGCTGGATACGGCGACGGCTCTGTTTGAGGGCATGTTCTTCGATCCGCGCAAGTATGATTTTTCGCGGGTGGGCCGGCTGAAGTTCAACATCAAGCTGTATGAGAACCAGGACCCGAGCGGGCTCGACAAGAGGACGCTGACGTCTGAGGACTTCTACGGCACGATTCGTTACCTGTTGAAGCTGCGCAAGAACATTGGCGTGGTGGACGATATCGATCACCTTGGAAACCGGCGCGTGCGTGCGGTCGGCGAGCTGATGGAGAATCAGTTCCGCATCGGCCTGGTGCGTATGGAGCGTGCGATCAAGGAGAAGATGAGCGTGTATCAGGAGATGTCGACGGCGATGCCGCACGACCTGATCAACGCCAAGCCGGTGATGGCGGCGATCCGCGAGTTCTTCGGGTCGAGCCAACTGTCGCAGTTCATGGATCAGACGAATCCTCTGTCTGAGATCACGCACAAGCGCAGACTGTCGGCCCTTGGGCCCGGTGGTTTGTCGCGTGAACGCGCAGGCTTCGAGGTGCGCGACGTGCACCCGACGCACTACGGCCGCATCTGCCCGATTGAGACGCCGGAAGGACCGAACATTGGTCTGATCTCGTCGTTGAGCTGCTTTGCGCGGATCAACGAGTACGGCTTCATCGAGAGCCCTTACCGCAAGGTGAAGGACGGCGTGGTGCTGGACTATGTTGCGGTGACGAATGCCGGCGAGTCTGGTTTGCGTCAGGGCGATTCGCTGGAGATTCACGAGTCGGTGAAACTCAATAAGCAGCTGAAGAAGGACGGCAAGCGCACGATGGACCTGGAGCCGTTTAGCTTCTATCTGTCGGCGTGGGAAGAGGACCGTCACACGATCGCGCAGGCGAACATCAGCCTGGACGAGGAGCTCAACATTGTTGAGGACCTGGTGAACGCGCGGAAGGCTGGCAACTTTGTGCTGGTGCCGAAGGGCGAGGTCGATTATGTCGACGTGAGCCCGAAGCAACTGGTGTCGGTTGCGGCTTCGCTGGTGCCGTTCCTGGAGCATGACGATGCGAACCGCGCGCTGATGGGCGCGAACATGCAGCGTCAGTCGGTGCCATTGCTGGTGGCCGAGGCTCCGTTTGTTGGAACGGGCATGGAAGGCGTTACGGCACGCGATTCGGGTGCGGTGATCCTGGCCAAGCGTAACGGCATTATTGACTCGGTCGACTCCGAGCGCATTATCGTGCGCGTGGAGGGCGAGCATCATCCGACGCAGTTGTCGCGTGAGGTTGGATCGGATATCTATCAGCTGACCAAGTTCAAGCGCTCGAACCAGAACACGTGCATCAACCAGAAGCCGGTGGTGCGCAAGGGCGATCGCGTGCTGAAGGGCCAGGTGATTGCGGACGGTCCGTGCACGGAGCAGGGCGAGCTTGGGCTTGGCCGCAACGTGCTGGTGGCCTTCATGCCATGGCGCGGTTACAACTTTGAGGACGCGATTCTGATCTCGGAGAAGCTGGTCCGCGAGGACTACTACACCTCGATTCATATCGAGGAGTTCGAGATTGAGGCGCGCGACACGAAGCTGGGACCGGAAGAGATCACGCGTGATATTCCGAACGTTTCTGAGCACGCTCTGCGTGACCTGGACGAGTCGGGCATCATCCGTATCGGCGCGAAGATTGGGCACAACGACATCCTGGTCGGAAAGGTTACGCCGAAGGGCGAGACCCAACTGACGCCGGAAGAGAAGCTGCTGCGCGCGATCTTCGGTGAGAAGGCCGGCGACGTGCGCGACGCGAGTCTGACGTGCCCTCCGGGCATCGAAGGCACGGTTGTGGATGTTCGCATCTTCTCGCGCAAGGGTCAGGAGAAGGACCAGCGTGCGTTGCAGATTGAGCAGGAGATGGTCGAGAAGCTGGAGCGGAACTTGGCGGATGAGATTCGTATTCTCACCGATGAGCGGCTGAAGCGGCTGGAGAACATTCTTGGCGACAAGGAAGTTCTGGCTGACCTGCACGACGAGCGGACCAACAAGAAGCTGTTGAGCAAGGGCGACGTGCTGACCCGCGACATGATCGAGTTGATCTCGACGCGCAACCTGAAGCGTATTCGTTATGCTGACAAGGATCCGCGCGTGAACGAGCAGATCGACGAGATCGAGGAGATGACTTCGCGTCAGATCGACGTACTGCGCAAGATCACCAACGAGAAGATCGGCAAGATGCAGAAGGGCGATGAACTTTCGCCTGGCGTGATCAAGATGGTGAAGGTGTACGTCGCGATGAAGCGCAAGCTTTCGGTTGGCGACAAGATGGCCGGACGCCACGGAAACAAGGGTGTGATCGCGCGCATTCTTCCTGAGGAAGATATGCCGTATCTGCCCGATGGAACTCCCGTGGAGATCGTGCTGAACCCGTTGGGCGTGCCTTCGCGTATGAACGTGGGGCAGATCCTGGAGACGCATCTTGGCTGGGCAGCCCATGAGCTCGGCGCGAAGGTTGCTGCACTCGCTGAGCAACATAACAAGGCCAGCGAAGTGAAGGAAGTCTTCAAGGAAGCGTTCAAGAATACGGCGGCGTTGAATCAGTTGCTGGCACTGGACGACGAGCAGACGATGCGCGTTGCGGCAGGCATGAAGCGCGGCATCTGGTTTGGCACGGCGGTGTTCGACGGCGCCAAGGAGAGCGAGATCAAGGCGCTGCTGGCAGCGGCTGGTCTGCCGAGCTCGGGTAAGAGCATGATGTTTGACGGCATGACGGGCGATCAGTTTGAGCAGCCCGTGACGGTCGGCTACATCTACATGCTGAAGCTGAGCCACCTTGTGGATGACAAGATCCACGCACGCTCGATTGGACCGTACTCGCTGATCACGCAGCAGCCGCTGGGTGGTAAGGCGCAGTTCGGCGGACAGCGCTTCGGCGAGATGGAAGTGTGGGCGCTGGAGGCTTATGGCGCTGCTTACATCCTGCAGGAGCTGCTGACGGCGAAGTCCGATGACGTTTACGGCCGTACGAAGATCTACGAGGCCATCGTCAAGGGCGAGGCGGCGATCGAGCCGGGTGTTCCGGAGTCGTTCAACGTTCTCATCCGCGAGCTGCAGTCGCTTTGCCTGGATGTGGAGCTGGTGAAGAAGACGGCGGAGGCGGAAGAGGTTGTTCCGCTGCCGGAGCTGGCTGTCGCTGATTAGTGCTGGGTGCTTGAGGTAGATCGCCGCTGTTAGCCGGTTCCGGGCTTGTGTAATGGCAGGAGCCGGCTGGCAGAGGCGAGATGAGATGGACGTGGTGAGACTGGAAGATCGGTTCATCGCGAAAGGTAATTGAGAAGAAGAAACAGCAGCGAAGCTCGCAACACGGGCTCTTGAAGTTGAAGAGTGAACAGCAAAGTTGGTATCGAGCTAAGCACTGCGCCAATGAATTACGGAGAGAAAAAATATGTTCCGCTCCAGTCCTTTTGAAACAACCAGTCCGATCACGGACTTTGATTCGATCAAGATCCAGCTCGCGTCGCCCGAGAAGATTCGCTCGTGGTCGCATGGTGAGGTCACCAAGCCGGAGACGATCAACTACCGCACGTTCAAGCCGGAACGCGACGGGCTTTTCTGCGCGCGCATCTTTGGACCGATCACCGATTGGGAGTGCCTGTGCGGCAAGTACAAGCGCATGAAGCACCGCGGCGTGATCTGCGACAAGTGTGGCGTTGAGGTAACACTGTCGAAGGTTCGGCGCGAGCGCCTGGGCCACATTGAGCTGGCAAGCCCTTGCTCGCATGTGTGGTTCTTCAAGGGCCTGCCTTCGCGCATTGGCCACCTGCTCGACATCTCGCTGCGTGAGCTTGAGGCGGTGCTGTACTTCGAGAGCTACGTCGTTGTGGATCCGGGCGATGCTCCGGTGAAGGAGCGCGAGGTCATCAAGGACGAGAACCGCTTCCGCGAGCTCGACCAGCAGTATCGGCCGTCGGGCTTCAAGGCCATGATGGGCGCTGAGGCGATCAAGGAATTGCTGAAGCGCGTTGAGGTAAATGAGCTCGCGATCGAGATGCGCGAGCGCATGAAGACTGAGACCTCGCTGCAGAAGAAGCTGAAGTATGCGAAGCGCTTGAAGGTTGTTGAGGCCTTCCGCCGCTCGGATAACAAGCCGCAGTGGATGATCCTGGATGTGATTCCAGTGATCCCGCCTGAGCTTCGCCCGCTGGTGCCGCTGGATGGTGGACGCTTTGCGACGTCGGATCTGAACGATCTGTATCGCCGCGTGATCAACCGCAACAACCGCTTGAAGAAGCTGATGGACCTGCACGCTCCTGAGGTCATCGTGCGCAACGAAAAGCGCATGCTGCAGGAGGCTGTGGACGCGCTGTTCGATAACGGCCGCCGTGGCCGCGTGCTGCGCGGTGCGAACAACCGTCCGTTGAAGTCGCTCTCGGATACGCTGAAGGGCAAGCAGGGCCGGTTCCGTCAGAACCTGCTCGGCAAGCGCGTGGATTATTCGGGACGTTCGGTGATCGTGGTTGGTCCTGAATTGAAGCTGCACCAGTGCGGGTTGCCGAAGAAGATGGCGCTGGAACTTTTCAAGCCGTTTATCTATCACCGTCTGGAGCAGACCGGCCAGTGCACGACCATCAAGCAGGCGAAGGAAATGGTCGAAATGCAGGAGCCGGTGGTGTGGGACATTCTTGAAGAAGTGATCAAGGACCACCCGGTGCTGTTGAACCGCGCGCCGACGCTGCATCGTCTGGGCATCCAGGCGTTTGAGCCGGTGCTCGTCGAAGGCAAGGCGATCAAGATCCATCCGCTCGTCTGCACGG
>JBAULP010000100.1:0-22079 GCA_049578265.1 Acidobacteriaceae bacterium | reverse complement strand
AGATCGACGAGCTGATGGAGGCGGTGGACAAGAATGTGCCGCAGCCGGATCGCCTGGTCGACCTGCCGTTCCTGATGCCGATCGAAGACATCTTCTCGATCTCGGGCCGCGGTACTGTGGTCACGGGGCGTATCGAGCGCGGCAAGGTGAAGGTTGGCGAGCCGGTGCAGATCGTTGGGTTCCGCGACACGCAGAACACCACTGTTACGGGCGTTGAGATGTTCAAGAAGCAGCTCGATGAAGGCCTGGCTGGCGACAATGCAGGGCTCCTCCTGCGCGGTACGGCGAAGGAAGATGTGGAGCGCGGGATGGTGCTGGCGAAGCCTGGTTCGATCACGCCGCACACGCAGTTCAAGGGCGAGATCTACGTTCTGAGCAAGGAAGAAGGCGGACGTCACACGCCGTTCTTCAACGGCTATCGTCCTCAGTTTTACTTCCGGACCACGGACGTTACCGGTTCGGCGAAGCTGCCTGAGGGCACCGAGATGGTGATGCCGGGCGACAACATCGCGCTCGAGATCACGCTGCATACGCCGGTGGCCATGGAGAAGGGTCTGCGCTTCGCTATCCGTGAGGGTGGCCGGACGGTTGGCGCTGGCACGATCTCCGAGATCATCAAGTAGTCCTGCGCGGACGGCGGGAGTTTTCCTGCCGGTCGCGGAGCAACGATTCACGAGGGCTGCCGGTTCGCCAAGAGGTACGACGGCCGGTAGCCACTCCAAACGATCTTTGAACACAGCGCTTGAACCAAGAGCGCAGGAAGAAGTTGAAATGGCACAGCAACGCATTCGCATTCGCCTGAAGGCTTATGACTATCGCGTACTCGACACCTCCACGGGAGAGATTGTCGAGACGGCCAAGCGCACGGGCGCACAGGTTGCGGGACCGATTCCCCTACCGACGATGAAGAACAAGTATTGCGTTCTGCGTTCGCCCCACGTCGACAAGAAGTCGCGCGAGGCCTTTGAGATCCGCACGCACAAGCGGCTGATCGACATTCTGGAGCCGACGCAGCAAACCGTGGACGCGCTGATGAAGCTGGATCTTCCGGCCGGCGTCGACGTAGAGATCAAGACAGTTACCAAGTAACTGGCTATAGAACGAAGAGCAAAGGCAACAACATTTTGCTCAAGGATTTTTTACCTACAGTGCGGGCGCTCCGTGGGAGCAATTAAAAGCCGCGCATGATGAGGAGAGGAAAGCATGAGCGTTACAGGAATTCTCGGTAAGAAGATTGGCATGACCCAGTTATTCGACGACCGTGGCGACATTCACCCGGTCACGGTGCTGAAGGTTGGCCCATGTGTGATCACGCAGTTGAAGACGATTGCCAAGGACGGCTACGACGCAGCGCAGATTGGGCTCGTCGAGTTCGTCAAGGCGTCGAAGGTCAATAAGGCGATGACGGGTCACTTTGCGAAGTCGAACGTTCCGCCGGTTCGCGAGGTTCGCGAAGTCCAACTCGAGTCGACCACGGGCAGCGAGGATGATCAGACGGCTAAGGCTGGCGACCGGATTACGGTTGATATCTTCTCTGAGACCAAGTTTGTGGATGTGATTGGCAAGTCCAAGGGACGCGGGTTCTCAGGCGTCGTTCGTCGCCATGGTTTTGGTGGCGGTCCCAAGGCTCACGGTCACATGTTCCAGGTGCAGGGTTCGATCGGTGCTTCGTCGTTTCCGTCGCGCGTGTTTCCTGGGCAGCGTATGCCGGGTCACTTCGGCACCGACCAGGTGACGGTTCGCAACCTGCGGATTCGCGGCATTGATGTTGAGGAGAACCTGCTGCTGGTTGAGGGCGCGGTTCCGGGAGCACGGGACGGATACGTCCTGGTCTCCAAGGCGAAGGCGCCGCCGAGAGAGCGTCGCGGATTTGCCGGCAGCACGACGCTGGATCCGTTGAAGGCTTCGAAGAAGGCTTCGCCGAAGAAGAAATAAGTCCTGCGCGGACGGCGAGTAGCGCGTACGGCGCGAAAGGCAAAAGCGAAGGCTTGTAAGAAACAACCTCTGCGCGGGGAACAGACCGAGAACGCAGACGAACAAGAGAATGGCCCGCGGCAACGATCGCAGGCAAGAAGAGAGAATGAAGATGGCAAACATCAAGGTAGTGAATCTCGCTGGGAAGGAAGTCGGGACGTTCGAGCTCGACGAACTCTTCGCCGGCGAGGTAAATGAGGCGTTGCTCTGGGAGGCGGTCAAGCACTATCGTGCGGGCTTGCGCCAGGGTACACACGCCACCAAGAACCGCAAGATGGTTTCGGGTGCGGGCAAGAAGCTTTGGAAGCAGAAGGGCACGGGCCGCGCTCGCGTCGGTTCCATCCGTACGCCCCTCTGGCGTGGCGGCGGTACGGTCCACGGACCCCAACCGCGGAGCTATGACTATCAATTCCCGCGCAAGAAGCTGCTCGGTGCGTTGCGCTCGGCGATTGCCGCCAAGATCAACGACGGCAAGCTGACCATCGTCGAGAACTTCGACGTCGCGGAGATCAAGACCAAGGCCTATCGTGAAGCTCTCAACAAGCTGGATGCAAAGAAGACCGCCCTCCTGGTAGAGACCTCGCAGCAGTTGAGCGAGAAACTGTACCTCGGATCGCGGAACCTGCAGGGTGTGGAGCTGGTGCTCTCATCCGAGGTTCATCCGTACGATCTGCTGAAGTATGAGAACGCCATCTTCTCGAAGGCTGCGTTCGAGACACTCACGGAGACGCTGAAGAAGGCCGTCTCCAAGCGGCAGCACGCCGAGAAGGAGGCTGCATAAATGCCTACTATTTATAACGTCATCCGCCGCCCGCTGATTACCGAGAAGGCCCTGACCTCCCGCGAGGTTGAAGGCTCCCTGGTGTTCGAGGTGGCTGCCAATGCCAGCAAGACCGAGGTTAAGCAGGCGGTTGAGGCTCTCTTCAACGTGAAGGTTGCGAGCATTCGCACCGCCAGCGTTGTGGGCAAAGAGCGCAAGCGCGGCCGCTACGCAGGTTTCCTGCCCGACTGGAAGAAGGCGTATGTGCGCCTGAAGGCTGGCGAGAAGGTTCCTGACTTCGCAGCAGAGATTTAAGAGCAAGGAGTAGTGAGTAAGGAGTAAGTAGTCGAACTCCGCACTGCTTGAAGTTTGAGTAACGCACCACGTATCGCGCTATGCAGTTTGAAATAAAGACAAGCGCGGCAAAGGAAATGCACCATGCCGATTAAGTCATTCCGTCCGATCACACCGACCCTTCGCTTTCAGACGAAGCTGGTCAACGACGACATCACGACCGACAAGCCGCACAAGCCGCTGCTGTCGGTGAAGCCGCGCACTGGCGGCCGCAACAATATGGGCAAGCTGGTCATCCGCCACCAGGGCGGCGGTCACAAGCAGAAGCTGCGCCTCATCGACTTCAAGCGCGACAAGTTCGGGGTTCCGGGCACGGTCGCGACGATTGAGTACGATCCGAATCGCAGCTCGCGCATCGCGCTGGTGCACTATGCGGACGGCGAGAAGCGCTACATCATTCAGCCGATCGGGCTGAAGGTGGGGCAGAAGATCATGAGCGGCCCTGAGGCCGACATCCTGGTCGGAAACGCTCTGCCGCTCAAGAACATCCCGACCGGTACGATCGTGCACAACATCGAGCTGCGTCCCGGCAAGGGCGCGCAGATGGCGCGTTCGGCCGGCGCGCAGGTGAACCTGATCGCGAAGGAAGGCGATTATGCCCTCCTCAAGCTGCCCTCCGGCGAGACCCGCAAGGTGCTCGTGGAGTGCATGGCGACCATCGGCCAGGTTGGCAACACGGACCACGAGAATGTCACGATCGGCAAGGCGGGACGCAACCGGTGGAAGGGCATTCGCCCGGCCAACCGCGGCGTGTCTATGAATCCTGTGGATCACCCGCACGGTGGTGGTGAGGGTAAGACCTCAGGCGGACGTCACCCGGTGACGCCGTGGGGCCAGCCCACACGCGGCTACAAGACGCGTAACAACAAGCGCACCGATGTGTTTATCGTGACGCGCCGCAACAAGGGTAAGTAAGCGCAGAGTTTTGGGCCTTAGTTCAGGGCCTTGAAGGTAAACAGTCCCGGAGGAGGATCGAGAGGTTCGATCCAGAAGGGCAACACCAAGTCGCAGCGCTCCTCCTGCGATTCGTAGCATCGAGTACCGCGGCGAGAGCCGCATGGAGTCAGTTATGTCACGCTCAACAAAGAAGGGCCCGTTCATCGACGCCCACCTGATGATCAAGATCGAGGCGATGAACACCGCCAACGAGAAGAAGGTCATTCGCACTTGGTCGCGCCGCTCCACCATCCACCCAGACATGGTGGGCCACACCATCGCCGTGCACAACGGCCGCAAGTTCATCCCGGTGTACTGCACGGAGAACATGGTGGGCCACAAGCTGGGAGAGTTCTCGGCGACGCGCACGTTCAAGGGCCACTCGGCCAAGGCCGGCGATACGGCCAAGGGCAAGTAAGCCGCTGTTGGTTTCGATCAGGATTAGACATTTGTACGTTTGAAGGACATCGCAATGCATAAAGCAATCGCACCAAAGAATCCGGAGTTTCGTGCTGAGGCCCGCTTCCAGCGCTGCAGCCCGCAGAAGGCCAAGCTGGTGCTTGACCTGATCAAGGGACTGCGCGTCGAGAAGGCCATCAACACCGTGGCATTCACAAACAAGCGCATCGCGCCGGTGGTGGAGAAGGTACTGCGCTCCGCCGTCCAGAATGCTCAGCATCTCTCCGACGAGCGCGGGCTCGACATCGACGTCGACAACCTGTACGTCAAGACCGCGGTGGCCAACGATGGGCCGCGCATGAAGCGCATCCGCCCTGCTCCGATGGGACGTGCGTTCCGTTACCAGCGCCGCATCGCGCACATCATCATCACGGTTGCCGAGAAGAAGACCGCCGCTGCTGAGGTGGAGTCGACGCCGGCGCCGGTGAAGAAGACGGCAGGCAAGCCCGCAGCCAAGAAGAAGGCTGTGGCGAAGAAGGCGACGGCCAAGAAGGCGCCTGCCAAGAAGAAGGCTGCGGCAGCCAAGTAGTTTGGCCCGTGTATCAATGAGTTCTGCAGTAGGCAGTAAGCACGAACAAGTAATCGCAATATTAACCGCGCCGGCTCAACCGGCTATGGTTCAGGAATAGGGAAGCTATGGGACAGAAAGTCCATCCGTACGGATTCCGCCTCGGCGTCAACAAGCCCTGGAAGTCGCGTTGGTTCATCGAGCGCGGCTATGACAAGCTGCTGGTCGAGGACGTGAAGTTGAAGGCAGAGCTTCGCGAGAAGCTCAAAGCTGCCGGCGTGAGCTCGGTGGAAGTCGAGCGTCCGGGCAACAAGCTGCGGCTGATCATCCGCACTGCGCGTCCGGGCATCATCATCGGCCGCAAGGGCGCGGAGATCGACAAGCTGAAGGCTGACATCCAGACGCGAACCAACCGCGAGGTGTTTATCGACATCCTCGAGGTGAACAAGCCGGAGCTTGATGCTCAGTTGGTCAGCGAGAATATCGCGCTACAACTGGAGAAGCGCGTCAGCTTCCGCCGCGCCATGCGTAAGAGCGTGGATTCGGCGCTGCGCTTTGGGTGCAAGGGGATCAAGGTTCGCGTCTCGGGCCGTTTGAACGGCAACGAGATCGCCCGCTCGGAGTGGTATCTGCAGGGGCGTCTGCCGCTGCACACGCTGCGCGCGGACATCGACTACGGGTTCTCTGAGGCGCACACCACCTACGGGATCATCGGCGTGAAGACCTGGGTCTATCGCGGCGATATCTACGAGCAGAAGAAGCGTCGCGAGCCGGCTGCGATTACTACCGGCGCGTTCTAACTTTTCTTTGTGTTTCGGGATCCGCGGCGAGCAATTTCCGCGGATCTCCGGTATACTTAACATGTTTGGCCCCGAGTCTGCCCGTAGCGAAGGTGAGTACCGCCAGAGCATCAGCGGCAGAGACCCCGGTCAAGACCTAAGCTGTCCCCCTGAGAAGTCAACAGGTGCTTGTTCAAAGGAATTCTCATGCTTTTACCCAAGAAGGTTAAATATCGCAAGCAGCAGCGCGGTCGCATGTGCGGCAAGGCCTGGCGCGGCTCCGACATCTCGTTCGGCGACTATGGTCTGAAGGTCATGGAGTGCGGCTACATCACCGACCGCCAGATTGAGGCCTCGCGTATCGCGATGACCCGCTTCATCAAGCGTGGCGGCAAGGTCTGGCTGCGCCTGTTCCCGGACAAGCCGATCACCAAGAAGCCCGCCGAAACCCGTATGGGTAAGGGCAAGGGAGCTCCGGACCACTGGGTCGCGGTGGTTCGCCCGGGCAAGATTCTGTTCGAGATGGAAGGCGTTCCCGTCGAGCTGGCCAAAGAGGCCATGCGCCTGGCGGCTCACAAGCTTCCGCTCAAGACTACGTTTGTTGTGCGTCCCGGCCTCAAGGTCGAAGTGGCCGCCAAGTAAAGCCGTTCAGGCGAGAAAGAAGTCAATATGGAAATCGACAAGATCCGCAACATGAGCGATGACGAGCTGAAGAACGAAGAGGCGAAGGCTGCCGAGCAGCTCTTCCGCGTCCGCTTCGCCAAGAGCCTCGGCAAGCAGGAGGGCATCGGCAAGATCAAGACCCTCAAGCTGGACATCGCCCGCATCAAGACCATTGCGCGTGAGCGTCAACATGCAAATGCGCGTTCGCTCGCAACTGCCAAGGCAGGGAAGGAATAATCATGGCTGAGACCACCGTCACCACCCCCGCCGCCGAGCAGGCAGCTCCCCGCCGCACCGAGAAGGTCGGCCTGGTTGTCTCCACCAAGATGGAAAAGACCATCGTCGTGGAGATCGAGATGCGCAAGGCGCACCCCAAGTACAAGCGTGTGCTCAAGTCCAACAAGAAGTTCTACGCGCATGACGAGCAGAACTCGGCCCGCGTGGGCGACATGGTTCGCATCCGCGAGACCCGCCCTCTGTCGAAGCTGAAGCGCTGGTCGCTGGAAGAGATTATTCGCCGGTCGTCACTGTCGGCGCTGCCGGATGAGAAGCCGGTCGCTGCCAAGTAGTTGCTGGCAGTTGTTCCAAAGGTTTTTGCGGTCGCAATTACGGCCGCAGGTTTGAGATAGCAACGGCTTCCCGCCGCCAAGCTCTCGAACTAGCTTCACCTCTCATGCCGGTCACCGGCGAGAGTTTGAACCAGGAGAATCATCATGGCAGTTCAAATGCGCACCATCCTTGCCGTCGCCGACAACTCGGGCGCCCGCAAGCTCCAGGTCATCCTGCCGCTCGGCGGCGGTCTCGGCAAGAAGGCCGGTCTCGGCGATGTCGTCACGGCAGCAGTGAAGGAAGCCTCGCCCGATGGCACCGTCAAGAAGGGCAAGGTTGTTAAGGCTGTCATCGTCCGCACGCACAAGGAGTATCGCCGCCGGGATGGAACGTACATCCGCTTCGACGAGAATGCGGCCGTCGTGATCAACGATGCGATGGAGCCGGTTGGCACGCGCGTGTTTGGTCCTGTGGCCCGCGAGCTGCGCGAGAAGAAGTTCCTGAAGATCGTCTCGCTCGCTCCTGAAGTTATTTAGGTGCCGGTTGTAAGTTGTAGGGTTCTAAGTTGTAAGGAAATGCAAGACGGATTCCGGCTCCGAGACGTTGACCGCCGCGCCCTGATGAAGGGGAGATTGAGAGAGAGTCATGCCGAACAAGTTCAAGCCCACCGCGGGCAGCAAGTCGAAGATCCGGATCAAGCGCAACGATATGGTTGTGGTGATTGCGGGCAAGGATAAGGGTCCGAAGACGCACCGCGTTCTCCGCGTCATCGTGGACAAGCAGCGCGTCCTGGTTGAGGGCGTTGGCATGATCAAGAAGCACCTGAAGCCGAATCCGCAGAAGAACATCGCGGGCGGCATCCTGGAGCAGGAGGCGCCGATTCACATCTCGAACGTGATGCTGGTCGACTCCGAGGGCAAGGGAACGCGCATCGGCTACCAGGTTGAAGGCGACAAGAAGACCCGCATCGCCCGCTCCAACGGCGGCGCGATCGCAGAGAAGAAGTTCAAGAAGTAGATTTTGTAGCAAGCAGCTTAAAGTTCTGCTGCAAATTTGAACACCCCACGAAACGGTAAACGGCGCAAGCCACTCCGGAGCCGTGGAGAAAGCGAAGAGAGATCATGGCAACACGTTTGAAGGAAAAGTATCACGGCGAGATCAAGCAGGCGCTCCAGAAAGAGCTCGGCCTGGACAACGCAATGGCTGTGCCCAAACTGGAAAAGATCGTCATCAACATGGGTCTGGGCGAAGCGACCCAGAACGTGAAGATCATGGATCCGCTACTTGCTGACCTCGGCTCGATTGCCGGCCAGAAGCCGGTCATCACCAAGGCGAAGAAGTCCATCGCGGCGTTCAAGTTGCGCGAGGGCATGCCCATCGGCGCGATGGTTACGCTGCGCGGCGACAAGATGTACGAGTTCCTTGACCGCCTGATCTCGGTGGCACTGCCCCGCGTGCGCGACTTCCGCGGCGTGAGCTCGAAGAGCTTCGACGGGCGCGGCAACTACACGCTCGGCCTCCGCGATCAGTTGATCTTCCCGGAGATCGACTACGCAAAGGTAGACAAGATCAAGGGTATGAACGTGACGATCGTGACCACGGCGAAGGACGACAACGGCGCGCGCGAGCTGCTCAAGAGCTTCGGCATGCCGTTCCGCCAGGGAGCGTAGGAACAGGGTTCAGGGCCCAGGGTACAGGGCTCAGAAGACAACAGGGCTTCACCAGGATTGAGAGAGTAAAGAGATATGGCAACCACAGCAAAACGCGTCAAAGACGCTCGTAAGCCAAAGTTCAAGTCCCGTCAGCACAACCGCTGCCAGCTCTGCGGCCGCCCGCGCGCGTTCCTGCGCAAGTTCGGTGTCTGCCGTCTGTGCTTCCGCGGCCTCGCGCTCAAGGGCGAGATTCCGGGTGTCGTTAAGTCCAGTTGGTAGTTGCTGGCAACGCACCGCCTCACGCTGCAGCCTGTTACAGAATGGCTTCAGCGCGTAGTCAAGATCGGCGCCACGGCGCCACAACCATTCCCGCAGGTTCTCTGCGCTGCTCAACAGGCGGCAGGAGCGAACGGGGGATGAAAGGAAAACGATGAACCTCACCGATCCGGTAGCAGATTTTCTTACACGTATCCGCAACGCACACCGTTCCCGCCACCAGAAGCTCGACGCTCCGGCCTCCAAGCTGAAGACCGAGATCGCCCGCATCCTGAAGGAAGAGGGCTACATCGCGAACTACAAGGCCGCCGAGGAAGACGGCCAGAAGGTGCTGCGCGTGTATCTGAAGTACGGCCCGAACAACGAGGCTGTGATCCGCGACCTCAAGCGCGTCTCGCGTCCCGGTTGCCGCGTGTACATCGGCAAGGACGAGATCAAGCGCGTGCAGGGCGGCCTCGGCATCTCGATCATGACCACCCCCAAGGGTGTGATGACCGGCCGTCAGGCTCGTCGCGAAGGTGTTGGCGGCGAGATTCTCTGCGAAGTCTGGTAATCAGCGCAAGCTAGAAGCAATGGCCCTCAAGCGAGCCACAATCGCCGGCTGCAGTGGAACTCACAGAGTGAGGGACTCGCAAGCCACCAAGGATTGAAGTTATGTCACGTATCGGCAAGAAGCCCATCACGCTGCCCAAGGGTGTCAAGTACACCGTGCAGAGCAACATCGTCGTCGTCGAAGGCCCCAAGGGCAAGGTGAACGCGCTGATCCCGGAAGGCATCACCTTCTCGGAGAAGGACGGCGTTCTCACTGTCGAGCGTCCGGACGACGCGCACGCAGCGGTTCACGGCCTGGCTCGCGCGCTGGTCTTCAACGCTGTCGAAGGCGTGACCAACGGATGGAAGAAGGAGCTCGACGTGGTTGGCATCGGCTACCGCGTGGAGATGAAGGGCAAGGACACGGTCGTATTCACGCTCGGCTATTCGCATCCCATCGAGTTCCAGCTACCCACCGGAATTGAAGTTGCCATCGATCCCAAGCAGACGCACGTTACGGTCTCCGGCATCGATCGCCAGAAGGTCGGCCAGGTTGCCGCGGACATGCGCTCGCTGCGCAAGCCCGATCCGTACAAGAACAAGGGTGTTCGTTACTCCGACGAGAAGCTCAAGAAGAAGGTCGGAAAAACAGGTGCTAAGTAATCGAGGAAGAGCGCGGCGGGTACTACTCGCCGTGCTTCTGTTCCTGCATGACATTTACCGAACGTCGTCAGAGGATGGCGACGCCTTTAGGAAGGAAGAACCGCAATGATCAATCTTCGTCAACGCAACGCAATTCGCCAGCGCGTCCACTCGCGCATCCGCGCCAAGATGGCCGGCACCGCCGAGCGTCCGCGTCTCAACGTCTACCGCTCGCTCAACCACATCTACACTCAGCTAATCGACGACGCCAACGGCGTCACGATCGCCTCTGCTTCCACCGTGACCCCCAAGGGCACTGAGAGCAAGACAGGCGGCAATGTCGAAGCCGCGAAGGCTATCGGCAAGCTCATCGCCGAGCGTGCAGCAGAGAAGGGCATCAAGAAGGTGGTCTTCGATCGCGGCGGCTACCTCTATCACGGTCGCATCAAGGCCCTGGCCGATGCCGCCCGCGAAGCAGGCCTGGAGTTTTAATTCGAGAGTTCTAAGAACGCGATAGACGTTCCAATCAACCTGCAGCTAAGACTGCAACCTCCGGACCGGTGTGCCGGGGAGAAATAAAAGAGGAAACAACATGGCAATGAAGAAGAAGATCGACGGAAACCGGATGAACCTGAAGGATGAGGTTGTCTCGATTAACCGCGTGACCAAGGTCGTCAAGGGCGGCAAGAACATGTCGTTCGCGGCGCTCGTCATCGTTGGCGATCCTGCCGAGGGCGTTGTCGGCTACGGCTCAGGCAAGGCCAAGGAAGTTCCGCAGGCGATCCGCAAGGGCATCGAGGCGGCCAAGAAGAACCTGCTCAAGGTGAACCTCACGCACTACACGATTCCGCACGTGGTGCTGGGTCACTACGGTGCAGGCGAAGTGCTCCTGAAGCCGGCGCCTGAAGGTACCGGCGTGATCGCGGGCAAGACCGTGCGCGCCGTGATGACCGCGGCTGGAGTGCAGAATGTACTCACCAAGAGCCTCGGCTCGGCGAACCCGCACAACGTGATCAAGGCTACGTTCGATGCGCTTGCCCAGTTGCGCGATAAGAGCGAAGTCGCTGCTCTTCGCGGCAAGTCAGTGGACGAGCTGTAAGAGCGCCACCTGCTGCAAGAGGTTGACTGTAAAGTTTGCAACACCAATAGGAGTTCGTTATGGCCGATATCGCCAAGATCAAGATCCAGTACTTCCGCTCGCAGATCTGCACGCCTGTAAAGCACAAGCTCGTCATCAAGGGCCTGGGCTTCACGCGGCTCAACCAGATTGTGGAGCGCGAAGATACCCCGTCCATCCGTGGCATGGTGAAGAAGGTTCCTCACCTCGTTCGGATTCTCGACTAGTTTTTTCCGCCTCCCCTAACAGGAGGCCAAACAATGCGAGTCGGCTGCCCCTGAAAGCAAGCCGGCGTTAGCGAGGAAATCATGGCACTCAATCTCAGCAATCTGAAGGCGCCCAAGAAGGCGAATGAAAACAAAAAGCGTGTCGGCCGCGGTATGGGCTCGGGCATGGGTAAGACCTCGACCCGCGGCCACAAGGGCCAGGGTTCGCGTTCGGGTTCCAGCCTGATGCGCGGCTTCGAAGGCGGCCAGATGCCGCTGCATCGCCGCCTCCCCAAGCGCGGTTTCACCAACATCTTCCGCGTCGAGTACGCGGTTCTCGGCCTCGACACGATCGCCGAGCTGAACGAGAGCGAGCTGACGCTCGAGAAGCTCACCGAGCATGGCATCTTGAAGAAGCGCAACGGCTTGGTGAAGGTCCTCGCCAACGGCGAGCTGAAGTCGGCAGTCACCGTGCACGCCCATAAGTTTTCGAAGGCCGCGCAAAAGGCCATCGAAGCCGCCGGCGGCAAGGCAATCGTGATCGGCGGCGAGACAGCCCCCGCAGCGTAAACATCAGGCCGGGGCTAAACCTCCCGGCCAAATTTCTTTCAGATTACGCGTAGAATAGACAGTATTCCAGCAGAGCGGTCGCATCAGCCTGACGGCGTTCGCGGAGCTCAGCTCAAACCTTCGGTCTAAGGCCTCACACATCGATGCTCGAGAAATTCCTCAACATCTTCCGCATTCCGGACCTGCGCAAGCGCATTGGCTTTACGCTTGCGCTTCTCGCGGTCTATCGCCTGGGCGCACACATTCCTACCCCGGGCATCGACGCAGCGAAACTCTCCCAATACTTCAATCAAAACGCGGGCGGTGCGCTCGGTCTGCTTGATCTGTTCAACGGCGGCAACCTGCGCAAACTGACCGTCTTCGCGTTGGGCATCATGCCCTACATCACGGCGTCCATCATCTTCCAATTGCTCACGGTCATCTACGAGCCGCTGGCAAAGCTGCAGAAGGAAGGCGAACTCGGCCGCCGCAAGATCACCCAGTGGACGCGTTACGTCACCGTCCTTCTTGCGGTCGTGCAGAGCTTCTTCATCGGCCTCACGCTCACCAGCACCGCGACCGGCGAGACCATGGTCACGATCAGCAAGGGTGCGTTTCTCCCGCTCTGCGTCATCACCTTGACTGCCGGCACGGCGTTCATCATGTGGCTGGGCGAGCAGATTACTGACCGCGGAATCGGTAATGGTATGTCCTTGCTCATCTTCACCGGCATTGTGGTCGGTCTGCCTCGCGGCATTGCTGACCTCTATCAAAAAGCCGAGACCCAAGCGTGGGGCGGTTTCACTCCAATCGCAATCGGCATGCTGATCGTTGTCATGGTCGCCGTCGTAGCCTTCATCGTCTATGTGGAGCGCTCTGAGCGCCGTATCCCAATCCAATCAGCTAAACGGATGGTCGGTCGCCGCATGACGCAGGCCTCCAACAGCTTCCTTCCGCTCAAGGTGAACTCCGGCGGCGTGATGCCGGTCATCTTCGCTGCTTCCATCTTGTCGGCGCCGATGCTCTTGCAGAACGTGAGCCTCTTCGGTTCAGGCCCCCTGCGCGATACCAGCTTCCTTGGTCCGATCTTCCGTGCCCTAGGGCCCGCGGAGCCTTGGTATGTGCTGCTGTACATGGTGGCAATCGTCTTCTTCGCCTACTTCTATATCTCCATCATCTTCCGGCCGGATGATATCGCAGACAACATGCGGAAGTATGGCAGCTTCATCCCAGGCATTCGCCCCGGTAAGCGCACCTCCGACTTCATCAACGACGTGCTCACCCGCATCACGATGGTGGGTGCAATCTACCTCGTTGCGATCTCGATCATCCCGATGTTCCTCATGGGTGGTATTCACTTGAATCACCTCTGGCTGGTCGGCGGAATCTTCGATCGCGCCCCAACCTGGGTGACCAATGGTCTCGGCCTCAACTTCTACTTTGGTGGCACATCGCTGCTGATCGTCGTGGGTGTTGCAATGGACACGGTGCAGCAGGTCGAGGCGCAGTTGATCATGCGCCACTACGACGGATTCTCGCCAAAATCTGGCCGCATACGCGGTCGCCGCAGTTGGTAGCCCCTCTAAGCCTTCTTGCAGAAACGCAGATCCCCAGGTCTGGAGCCTCCCACCCCAGCAGGCAAACAATGCCCGCTGAGGATCCGGCTTCGGACCTGGGTTTTTGCTGACAGACACGTTTAGGATTTCGTAATGGAAGCATCGATCCTCCGCATGACTCAGCCAGAAGCAAAGACGAACGCGTTCCAGCCCGGACCAGTGTTGTTGCTGGGCGCTCCCGGTGTAGGCAAGGGAACGCAGGCCAAGCGGTTGATGGACGAATTCAGCATCCCGCAGATCTCCACGGGAGACCTCTTGCGCGAGCATCGCAAGAACCATACTCCACTCGGAATGATGGCCGACGAGTTGATGTCCAAGGGCCTGCTCGTTCCCGACGACCTGGTCAATCAGATGGTTGCTACACGCCTGACCGAACCAGACACGAACCGCGGATACATTCTCGATGGCTTCCCGCGCACGCTCAACCAGGCCGAGTGGCTCGATGGACAGCTAGCCAATTCGCCCCTGCCAGTCGTCGCGGTGAGCATCGTAGTTCCGGAGCGCGTTCTCCTCGAGCGCATCACCGGCCGCCTCACCTGTCCGGTGTGTGGGACGATTTACAACATCTACTCTGAGCCGCCCACGCAGAAGGGCATCTGTGATCGGGAAGGCGCCCAACTCGTTCACCGCGCTGACGACACAGAGCCTGTATTCTATGAGCGCATGAAGGCCTTTGAGTCCAAGACGGCCGACGTGATCGAATACTATCGAGCCCACGACAGCCGCTTCGCCGAAGTAGACGGAAATCTCTCCGTCGATGAGGTCGCTCAATCTATTCGCGCAACGCTCTTCCAGTTGCGCCAGCCGGTGGAGTCCACCAATCATTCTTGTCGTCCGACGGTTTAAACCATGGCAATCCTGATTAAGTCCGAGACCGAAATTGAAAAGATGCGTATCTCCGGCATTGCGCTCCGCAAGGTCCACGACGCCGTGAAGAGCGCCGTGCGCGTAGGCGCTACCACGATGGACCTCGAGCGTGCCGCCGCTGCCAAGGTCGAAGAGCTTGGCGTCAAGGCAGCTTTCCTCGGCTACCACGGCTATCCCGCCGTACTCTGCACCTCTGTAAACAACGAGGTCATCCACGGAATTCCGAACGAGAAGCGCACGCTACAGGAAGGCGACGTGGTCTCCGTCGACTGCGGCGTCATTGTCGATGGGTATTACTCCGACGCCGCGGTCACCCACCCCGTTGGAAAGATCTCGCCGGCCGCAGAAAAGCTGCTGCGCGTCACCGAGGCCTCACTCTACGCGGCTATCGACAAAGCTGTAGTTGGCGGCCGCTTGTTCGACATCTCCAACGCCGTCCAGACCATCTGCGAAGCCCAGGGCTACGGTGTCGTGCGTGAGTTCGTCGGCCACGGCATCGGTAAAAGTATGCACGAAGATCCCCAGGTGCCAAACTACGGCGACCCCGGAAAAGGTCCTCGTCTGAAGGCCGGCATGGTGCTGGCCATCGAGCCCATGATCAACATCGGCTCCGCGGAAGTGAAGGTCCTCGAGGACGGTTGGACTGCCATCACCGTGGACGGCAGCATCAGCGCGCACTTCGAGCACACCGTCGCGATCACGAAAAACGGCCCCGTCATCCTGACGCGTTAAGCAAAGCCAGTATCCCGCAAAGAACGCACCGCAAATCTAAAAGCGCTCGCGAAGGAACTTCCCAATCTCCGCGAACTCCTCCTCGGAGAGCCTGAACGTAGCCGCCGGCAGTACGCCATCCACCTGCTTCGCGCTGCGACCGCCAACGATCGCCGCCGTTATCGCCGGGTTGTGCAGCGTCCACGCAATCGCAACCACACCCGGCTCCACACCATGCTGCTCGCCGATCCCACGCAATAACTCGACCAGCTCCAGGTTGCGCGAGATCAATGGTTCCTGAAACTGCTTCGAGTTGCGGCGGAAGTCATCCTGCGGCATCTTCGCGATACGTTCCTTCGTCATCGCACCCGTCAACAAACCCGATTGCATAGGCGAGTAGTTGATCACGCCGATCCCATGCTTCTCACAAAACGGCAGGATTTCAGCCTCATTCGAGCGATTAATCATCGAGTAAGGAGGTTGCAGCGAAGTGATGGGCGCAATCTTCAGCGCTCGCTCCATCTGCGCGACGCTGAAGTTCGAGACGCCAATGTAGCGAACCTTGCCGTCGCGTTGAAGGTCGGCCATCGTCGTCCAGCCCTCTTCGAGCTCCTCGTCCGGCACCGGCCAATGAATTTGATAAAGGTCGATCACATCCACGCGCAGACGACGCAGGCTGCCTTCCAACTCTTCGCGAATCTTTTTCATCGTCTGCAGGATCTTTCGATCTTCGCCCCACGTCATCGAACACTTCGTAAACACGTAAGGCTTAGCCGTCGCAGAACGGAGCGCCGTCCCAACAACTTCTTCCGAGTGCCCGAGCCCATACACCGCAGCCGTATCAATCCAGTTGACGCCTGCATCAAGCGCACGATGAATAGCCTCAATCGACTTCTGATCCTCCTGCGGCCCCCACGCGTATTGCCAGTCGCCACCGCCGATGGCCCATGCGCCAAAACCAATCGCCGTCAACTTCAGATCAGAGTTGCCAAGCTGCCTCGTGTCCGACAAGACCGCCTTCGAGTTACGGGTGCCCAAAGAATCTTCCATACAGCGTTGGATGCACCCTGCCAATCGCGGGCTTCACAGTATCCGGTCCCGATTCATAGAAATAGGTAGGTTCGATGCGGCCCAACTCCGCATCTTAAAGATGCGACCACATTGGAGGCACTGAACGCAATGCCAGCAATCGATCCAAACCGCGCCAGGTCCCGCGTCATCATTATCGGTGGTGGATTCGCCGGCATCAACGCCGCGCAGCGTCTTGGCAAGCTGCCAGTCGACGTCACGCTCATTGACCGCAAAAACCACCACACCTTCCAGCCTCTTCTCTATCAGGTCGCCCTCGCCGTGCTGTCCCCCGGCGATATCGCGCAACCCATCCGCTCCATCCTGCGCAAAAATCGCAACACTGAAGTGGTGATGGACGAAGTGACCGGCATCGACACCACCGCTCGGCGAGTAGACCTCGGGACCGGAACTCAGATGTTCTACGACTACCTCATCGTCGCCGCAGGTTCGACGCACAGCTACTTTGGACACGACGAGTGGGCCAAAATTGCTCCCGGTCTCAAAACCGTGGAAGACGCCACGGACATACGTCGACGCGTTCTACTAGCGTTCGAATATGCCGAGCGCCAGACGCTCGAAACCGGCTCACATCCTCCACTGCGTTTTGTCGTGGTAGGTGGAGGCCCAACCGGAGTGGAGCTTGCCGGTGCGATCTCCGACATCTCCCGCCTATACATGACCAAGGATTTCCGGCACATCGACACCAAGACCGCAGAGGTTCTCATCGTCGAGGGCTCTTCGCAGATCCTCGGCATGTACCCTCCGGACCTGCAGAAAAAGGCAGTCGATCAACTCACCGCTCTCGGAGTCAGGGTGCGATGCGGAGCCCACGTATCCGACATCCAGCCCGGCTATGTCATGGTTGGCGATGAGCGTATTGAGAGCGTCTGCACGTTGTGGGCTGCCGGCGTCCAAGCATCCCCATTAGGAAAGATGCTCGGAGTGGAGTTGGACAAGAAAGGCTGCGCACTCGTCAACGAGCGCCTCAATCCAAAGAATCGCCCAGAGGTATTTGTGTGCGGAGACCTCGCGCACTTCGAGCAGGATGGGAAACAGGTTCCCGGTGTCGCGCAGCCCGCCATGCAGATGGGCACGTACGCAGCGAAACGAATTGGTTTGCTTGTGTCCGATCCGGAAAAGGCGGTTCGCCAGAAGCCGTTCCGCTACTTCGACAAAGGGGACATGGCCACGATCGGACGCAAAGCTGCCGTAGCCCGCATCGTGTGGCCGTTCCATGCCAATTGGAGCGGCTTTATGGCGTGGATCACCTGGATGCTGGTCCACATCTTCTTCTTGATTGGCTTCAGAAACCGCTATTCCGTATTTCTGAGTTGGGCCTTCACCTACATCAGCGAGCAGGACGGCGTCCGTCTCATCGTCGGCTCGCAGAAGCTGCCCGGATGGGGTGCGCTCACCGATGAAGTTCATCCCGTCCGCGACGAGGCTTCCGTAACAGCCAAGCAAGCCTGAACCGCTCAAGCGGGTAGGCAACGCCAGAATCCAAGCATCGTCAGTGGGTCCGGAGGCTGCCGCTGGCTACTTGAAGCGGAATACAAATCCCGTGCTGAAACCCAGCACTTTGGCTGAGGGGAATGAGGTAGCGGAGGTAGTATTTGGTAGAAAGGTCGCGCTACTGATCGTCGCCACGGATCCGTAGCTTACCTCCACAATGCGCCAATCGATATGCTTCGTAAGTGGCTTGTCCACGCCAACGTACACGCCGTACTCCAGCCTTTGAATATGCGCTGCGCTTAGCGGCGACTTTGTACGTCCCGCACCCACCGAAAATTGTCCGTACGGCTTCAGACCGTGGACCATTGGCTTCGCTTCCAGCTTCAGTCCAACCATAAAGCTGTTAATCGACGCGCTGTTTCCATGTTGGATCGCGTCCCGCATGTCCACGCTAAGGTCCGACTTCGCGAAATGCGCAAAATCGTAGTAGCCGCCAAAATCAACGCCACCAAAGATCTGGGACGACTGCCCATCGCCAAGGAACGCGAAGGATCCAGTATCGGCCTTGCTGTTGCTTATCCGGCTGACAACAGGGTTGAAGTAGATACCGACCTGGGCATGAGCAGCAATGGTGGTGAGGGCCAAAGCAAGGGCTGGAACAAGAAACCGCAATTTCATCGAGTAACGATCCTCAAAAAGATAAAACTCAAAACATAAACCAAGCGCCCTGCCCGCGAGCAAGCACACGTACCAGTCTAGTTCCACAAGCCGGGTACGTCCTAATCCGACCGAAGAAAAAGCGGCAGCTTAGAGCTGCCGCCCCGTGTTGCAGACCCTCATCTTTTAAGCCGTCACGGCTTCGCGGACCGATACCGGCGTCAACCAGTTATACCGGTCTTCTGCTACTCCGTTGACGATATTGAAGAATGCCTTATGCAGCGCAGCCGTGACCGGGCCCATCGTTCCATCGCCAACCAGGATGCGATCGACAGAACGCAGATGGGTCACCTCCGCTGCTGTTCCCGTGAAGAAGGCCTCGTCGCAGACATACAGCAGTTCGCGCGGAAGCGCCTGTTCCACCACTGGAATGCCCAGCTCGCGGGCCAGCACCAGGATCGAGTCGCGCGTAATGCCGTTCAACACCGAGTTCGCCAGCGGCGCCGTATAGATCGTGCCTCCGCGGATGATAAACAAATTCTCGCCGGAGCCCTCGGAGAGGTAGCCGTTCGTGTCCAGCGCAATGCCTTCCACGTAGCCATTGACCTCGGCCTCCATGCGGATCAGTTGCGAGTTCATATAGTTCGCGCCAGCCTTCGCCAGCGACGGCATCGTGTTCGGCGCCAGCCGGTTCCAGCTCGAGATGCATACATCCGCGCCATCATTCCCCGCGACATACTTGCCCCACGGAAAGTTCGCAACATACACATCAATCGGCGAACGCAGCGGATTCACGCCAATCTCCCCATAGCCGCGAAACGCGATCGGACGAATGTAGCAAGGGGCAACCCCGTTCGCCTCCACCACATCGACGACAGCGGCATTCAACTGCTCCAGTGAATACGGCAGCGGCATGCGGTAGATCTTTGCAGAGTCGATCAACCGCTGCATGTGCTCCTTGAGCCGGAAGATGCTCGCTCCACCCGGCTGCGTGTAGCAGCGGATGCCCTCAAAGACCGAAGAGCCATAGTGAATCACGTGGCTCATGACATGAATGTTGGCCTTCTCCCAGGGAATCAATTGGCCGTTGCGCCAGATATTCTTGGTAGGTTCGATCGGCATACGTTCTCTCCTCGCTTTCCAAAATTATACGTTGCCGTTGCCCCTCCAAGCCTGTATTCATGCGCGATGTACGTTTGTCGCTGCAACTTGCTCAACGTGAAAGAATCAAATCATCATGTTTGTCCCCAACACCGCCGCTCTCACGCACCTGGAGGGGTCGGTCTACGTTCGATTCTCGCTGCTTGCTCTCAGCTCGATCTTCTTTCTCGTTGACCCCTTCGCCGCCCTCCCCACCTTTCTCGCCGTCACCCAGGGCCAGGACAGCGCTAAGCGTGTTCGCACCGCTCGCAAAGCCTCCCTCACCGCCTTCGTCATTCTCAGTTCGTTCGGCCTCGCAGGCACCTACATCTTCCGTCTCTTCGGCATCACGCTCCCCGCCTTCGAGATCGCCGGCGGCATCATCCTTCTGCTCATCGGTCTCGACATGCTCGCCTCCAAACGTTCTCCCACCCAGGAGTCGAGCGACGACACCGTAGCCGCCGCTACCAAGGACGACGTTGGTATCGTGCCCATGGGCATCCCCATGCTCGCCGGTCCCGGCGCCATCACCTCCGTTATGGTGCTGGTCGGCCAGGCGCACCGGTCAGAGGGCTACTGGCAGATGGCCGCGATCTTCGGCGCCATCGCCATCACTGCGCTCATCTGCTACCTCGTGCTCGCCAGCGCCACCCGCGTCGCAAGCGTGCTCGGAGACACCGGCATCCGCATCCTCATCCGCGTCATGGGACTGCTCCTGGTAGCTCTCGCCGTGCAGTACTTCGTCAACGGGCTCGCAGACCTCGGCGTACTCAGCCGGCCGGGCATAAGCTAATGCCAGTCCGCGAGCTCCCCGCCCGCATGCAATCTACCTGTGAATCAACAGCGCAGTTGCTGCGGCGGCCACTCCACTCAAACCCAATAGCAGCCCGGCGAAGAAGTACACCTTCTGTCGCGTCAATAGCGTGATCGACGAAAGCACCACGGCGATCTCCAGCAGCGCTTCGCCTAGATCGTAGCGATCAGCGCGTCGCTCTGCCTTCGCTACCTCGCGTTCAAGGTCCTTCGCTTTCTCCTGTTCCTCTGCCGTCTCGCCGGCCCACTTCGCCATGTGCGCCTTATAGTCAGCAAGCTTCTCTTGCACGGCCGCTTCGTTCGAACTCGGTTGCAGCGACAGTAGATCCATCGCCGTGCTCACCTGCCCCTCGCGAATCTTCTTTGCCTGGTAAAGATTCCATTGGTCAGCGGCGCGCGTCTGCATCAGCACCGCCTCCGTATGCGTGCGATGCCCCAGCACCGTCACCATCGCCACCATGACGGCCAGTACACTGATCGCGAGAGAAACCGCGCGCATCCCTACCTCGCCTGCCTCGCGCATCTCCTTCGAGAACTCATTCATCTCTGTAGCTTCCATGCTGGACGGATTCTACTAGTCCAGTCTCTGTCCTCGGGGCAATCACGCAACCATAACAAATCACTAGTATTTACGCCGCAGAAGCGTCCTTTTCCACCGTCGTCCACAGGGAGGAAAGTTGCGCATATCCCCCCGGCTTGATACTCTCAGGAAGTCGCAACCGCGTTGAGCGGCCGGCAAAACACTTGGAACTTGCGCAATGCGTTCTGTTGCGATATTCTAGGTGAGTTGTACAAGCTTCGCGCCGTAGCCCAGTGTGGGTGATGATGGCAGGTCGGAGCGCAGTCCAAGCGTTTGTCCGCGGTGTAAGAGCTTCTAAAGCCGACCGCACCAAGCCCAAGCCACTGCAGGAAATCCCAAGGCGTAAGCCAAAGGGAATCAGAAGCTTAGAGCTTCGCGCCTCGTTTTCGAGTCGTTCCGATGTTTTGATAATTTGCGCTGTTGCAGCCTAAAGGCAACCTTTCTTTGAAGATTTCGAAGAAAAAGTTGACAAGGCATGCCGAACATTGATAATCTCAATAAGTTCGCGCAAAACACTGCAGCGAGGTCGGCGAGTAAAGCTTGGACGTCTCAAGCGACCCCGGACACTCCCCAGTCAACACAGCGCAATCAAGTTCGAGGACACAAACCTGAGGCTTTGCCCAGAGTTGGTCCTTGATCCAAAACTGTCCGCTTAGGCGAGAACAGTCAGGATCTTTGACAACATAGTTGAACGTGCCAGTCGTGAGATGACGTGAAGTTTGGTTGTGTCATTCTCACTAGTATTAAACCTCCGCTGCTTTTCGAGCGAGCGGAGGCGGTTGACTCTTGGGACCCCTGTCCTACAAGAGCAGCCAAACCAAGATTAAACGAGAGTTTGATCCTGGCTCAGAATCAACGCTGGCGGCGTGCCTAACACATGCAAGTCGCACGAGAAAGGGACTTCGGTCCTGAGTACAGTGGCGCACGGGTGAGTAACACGTGAATTATCTACCTCCGAGTGGGGAATAACTGAGAGAAATCTTAGCTAATACCGCATAACACTTACGAGTCAAAGCAGCAATGCGCTTGGAGAGGAGTTCGCGGCAGATTAGTTAGTTGGCGGGGTAATGGCCCACCAAGACGATGATCTGTATCCGGCCTGAGAGGGCGCACGGACACACTGGAACTGAAACACGGTCCAGACTCCTACGGGAGGCAGCAGTGGGGAATTTTGCGCAATGGGGGAAACCCTGACGCAGCAACGCCGCGTGGAGGAT
>JBAULP010000099.1:0-5497 GCA_049578265.1 Acidobacteriaceae bacterium | reverse complement strand
GCCCCAGAGATCGCCCTGCGCGAGCGCGCCCATGGTGAGCTTTGCGATGAGCACGGCCCCGGCAGCGTCGAGACGCTTGACGACTTCGGCGTCTTCGTCGAAGGTCTGGTGCTCGAAGCCGGCGGCGCCCCAGGTCGTGGGATAGCCTTTGACGGCGAGGAGATCCTTCGCTCCCCACGGGATGCCGTGCAGCGGGCTGCGAGGATGGCCGTGGGCGAGTTCGCGATCGGCAGCAGCGGCCTGAGCGAGAGCGCGGTCCTCGGTGTAGTTGATGACGAAGTGCAGCGTAGGATCGTAGCGCTTGAGGCGCGCGAGGTAGAGCTTCGTCAGCTCAACTGAGGTGAGCTTGTGGCGGCGCATGAGTTCGCCGAGCTGGCGAATGGTGGCGAAGGCGACCTTCTCTTCTTCCGACGCGGAGATGCCCGCGACGGAGGGCGCCGGGCCAAGCACGACAGGCTGTGGCGGCGCAGGCTGCGGGCCGGGAGTTCCGGCGGGCACTGGATTGAAGACGGCCGTTGGGGCGACGCTGTTCGGAAGATGCAGCTCACGAACGCGCAGCGCACTGTTGCGATCGCCGAGCACACCGTCCAGCATCGTCTTGATTTGGTCGGGAGTGAGTTTGATCGCCGCGATCGCGGCTGCGGCTTCCAGCATCTCTGGGGTGATGGCCGGCCAACCGCGGAGATCGCTTTGCACCGGGGTCTGCGCAGCGGAAGAGTTGGTGGCGAGCGCTAACAGGGCTCCGGGAAAGAGCGTGCTGCCGAGGCCAGCGGCGGTGGAGACGGCGAGGAAACGACGGCGAGTTGCGTCGAGCGGTTCAGCGGAGGGGAGGGGCTGCTGCGCGTCAGCATTCATGCTCGGATGGTACATCGGAAGCCAGAGGGTTTTTCGAACGGCGCTATCGCGAGCCGGCACCCATCAAGATGAGAGAGCGCTGCGCGAAGGGAGAGTAGACAAGGAAGGTCATACAGGCCAATGCAAGGCCGTAGTTAATATGGTGGAGCAAAAGAAACGGCGCCAGCGCCCACAGCATGTCCAGCGGAAACAGCAGCAGCCAGAGCCTGCGAAAGCGCTCGCGAAACCGCGGCGCATAGAAGATCGCCGCGCAAAAAAGAAACGTGCGCACGGGGATCAGCAGCGCCGCGGTGAGGATGAGTACCAGGAACATTTGCTCGGCGTGGGGCAACGGGGACATTAGGTCATGGATCTCCTGCAGGTTCGCGAGCGCACCGATGTAGAAGCCGAGGTACATCGCCTGCAGCAGAAGGAAGAGCGTCTGCACCACGGTGTGCGAGCTGCGCGGCAGGTCCTCCGGCGAGGCGAGAACGCGGTCCAGCAGCCCTTGCGAGACGAGCACCGGCGTCACAGGAGCGCCGGGCGCGGAGACCTCGCGCCCGTTGTCGTTGAGGGGCACGACTCGCTCGATAGGTGCGAGAAAGCGATACCCGCGGCGAGCGAGCGTTTCGATGAACCGGGGCTGACTTGCCTTGTCGCCCAGAGCTTCGCGCAGGCGATTGATCGCGGAGTTCAGACCGTGCTCATAATCCACGAAGGTGCCGTCGGGCCAGAGCTTGCTACAAATCTCTTCGCGGGTGAGCATCTCTCCGGGGCGTTCCAGCAACAGGAGCAAGACCTGGAACGGCTGCGCGTGCAGCTTTACCCGGACACCTTTGCGACGCAACTCGCCGGTCGCGGAGTCGGCTTCGAAGACGCCAAAGCGGTAGCGCGCAGGGTTGCGAGATTCAGGGCTGTTGGAGACGGGCGTCGGAGATTGCGAATCGGGCATTCGTGGGTGGGTCTCTTGCTTCGGGAACCAGTGTAGCGGATTTGATGTGCAATTTAGCCGTCGTGAGTTCGTGAGGACTTCTGAAAACCATCGTGTTTTGTGACGCTTGCGCCGTGACAATTAAACTCCGTCGCGTGAGTTCCATTGCATTGCAGATCGCGGCGGTTTGCGGTCACGATGCAGTCCATGAACACTCGCCGAAGCGTCACTTCCCACAGAATCTCGATTGCGATCGCCGTTCTGCTCTTTCTCGACGGGCCGCGCCTGCTGATGGCGGAGCCTACCCGTGCGGCTGCTGCCGCATTCAACGCATACTGCACGTCGGTCGAAGCGCGGCTGGCGCAGCAGCACCGATCGCAGGGGACGTTCCTCGTGCTGACGGAGAATCCGCGGGAGGAGACGTCTCGCCTCCAACGCGGTGAACTGATTGTTGAGCGCCTTGCGCCGCCGGAGGACGCTGCGCTCTCGGGCGCTATGCTGCATCACTGGCGCGGGACGGCCTTCGTCCACGGCGCCACACCGGCGGACTTCGAGCGGCTGATGCGTGACTTCAACGCTTATCCGCAGCACTTCGCTCCGCAGGTGTTGGCGGCAAAGACGCTCTCGCACAACGGTGATGAGATGCAGGCCTGGATGCGCGTGCGTCAACGTCATGTGATCACCGTGGTGATGGATGCAACGTACGACATCACCTACGGGCATCTCGATGGAAGCCACGGCTACAGTATCTCGCGCAGCACCGATGTAGAAGAGATGGAGGCGACCGGTGGTGGAGGGGAGCAGGCGCTCGGACCGAGCGAGGAGCACGGCTTTCTGTGGCGGCTGAACACCTACTGGAGCTACGAAGAGCGTGACGGCGGCCTGTATTTGCAGGTCGAAGCGGTGTCGCTTACGCGCTCCATCCCGCGCGGCCTCGGTTGGGCGATTGGGCCGTACGTCGAGAGCGTTCCGCGTCAATCGCTTGAATTCACTTTGCGCTCTGCATGCGATGCATTGCGTAGATAACTTGCACCATTACCCCGTCTTCATGCACTACGAAAGGACAGTCGATGCCGTCATCAACCGTGTCTATGAAACAAGCTACAGCGTTCGTTCCCGCCAAGCGCGTGCACCTCGCGCTCACCGCAGCGATGGAGAGGCGTGCGTTGCAATGGATGGCCGCGCGCGCGCCGCGCTGGCTCAGCTCGGATCAACTAACCGTACTTGGCTTCGTCGCGCAGCTCGGCGCAAGTGCGGGCTATGTGCTTGCACGGCACCATCGCGGCGCTCTGCTCGCGGTCATTGGGTGCATCGTGCTCAATTGGTTCGGCGACAGCCTGGATGGAACGCTGGCGCGGGTCCGTTGCCAGCAGCGCCCACGGTACGGCTTTTACGTGGATCACATGATCGACGTCTTCGGCGCGGTTGCGCTTATGGGCGGGCTTAGCTTCTCGGGATTTCTGCACTGGCAGATTGCGATGGCGATGCTGCTTGCCTTTCTGATTCTCGCTTGTGAGAGCTATCTTGCGACCTACACGCTCTCGCACTTTCAACTGTCGCAAGGACTCTTTGGACCTACCGAAATTCGGCTGCTCTTGATCGCCGGCAACCTCGCTCTCTTGCGCAGCTCCTATGCAAATGTGTTTGGGCATCGTGTGCTTCTCTTCGATTTGGGAGGAACGATTGCGACGATCTGCATGGCGGTAGCCGCGGTGATGCTCACGGTGCAGCACACGGCGCAGCTCTATCGTGAGGAGCCGCTGCCATGAGTCCTTTCCTTCGCTGGTGTAGGTTTAACGCGGTAGGCGCGATGGGGATGGTCCTTCAGCTTGGGCTGCTTGCGATGTTTAACCGCGCTCTGCGTGGCCATTATCTGTTCGCATCCGGCGCGGCGATCGAGCTTACGCTGCTGCATAACTTCACCTGGCATACGCGGTACACGTGGCGCGATCGCAGCGATGGGTCTTCGCGTTGGCAACAGCTCGTGCGGTTTCACCTGGCAAATGGCGCGGTCTCCATGCTCGGAAACCTCGTGTTGATGCGGTTGCTGGTAGGGGAAGCGAAGATGCCGGTACTGCTCGCGGATACGATTGCCATCGTGTGCTGCTCCATCGCGAATTACTTGCTGGGCGATGGCTGGGCGTTTGCTACCGCAACGCGACAACGGCCTCTTCCGATGGAAGAGGCCGTTGTGAACCTGGGAAGAAGGAACGGAAGTTAGATGTCGAGGTTCTTTACGTCCAGGGCGTTGTCTTCGATGAACTTGCGGCGGCTTTCGACGTCTTCGCCCATGAGCGTGGTGAAGATTTCTTCGGTGGCGGCGATGTCTTCGAGCTTCACCTGCACGAGCGTGCGGCGAGCGGGGTCCATCGTCGTCTCCCAGAGCTGTGAAGAGGTCATCTCGCCGAGGCCCTTGTAGCGCTGGACGGAGTACTCTTTGCGGCCCTGCTCGATGACGTACTCGAAGACTTCGCGCGGCGTCTTCTTCTCCACGGGATCCTGCGAGACCTTTGCGGAACGCTTGACTGGCTTGGCAGCTTCGACCGGAGCGGCGCCCGCGTCGAGTGCGCCTTCGAGCTCTACCTCCTCGGCATCCTCGAGCTCCTGCTCGGCCTGCTCTTCGACGGACTTGGCTGCGGCGGTCGCTTTGCCGGCGTACTCGACGAGGAACGGTCCGACGAGTTGTTCACGAAGCTGCGCGTGCTTGGCGAGGAGTTGGCGTGACTCTGGCGCCGCGGCCAGCGTCCAATCGATGTGGCGCGGCGCACCCTGCGCGTCGACGTAAGTGACGGAATAGGTGCGGTGTTCTTCGTCGAACTCAACCGGCGAGATGGACTTGAACTGGTAGGTGCGCTCGATAGCCTTCAAACGAGTGTGCATCTGCTTCAGCTTGGCGTCGGTCTCGAAGTCGGCGCGGCGGATCGAGTCCTTGCCTTCGCTGGCGAAGGTCTCGGCGAAGATGCGAACGACTTCGTCATTACGCAGACGCTTGGCGACCTTGTCGAAGAAGCCGAGGTAGTCGTTCAGCGAGGCCATGTACTTGGTGAGGTCCTTGCCTTCGAGTTTTGCGCCGCCCTCGCCGTAACGAATGATCATGCCGTCGGAGGCGCGCTTGACCATGACTTGGACGTACTCGCGCTCGTCTTTGATGTACTGCTCGAACTTGCCCTTCTTGATGCGATAGAGCGGCGGTTGCGCGATGAAGACGTGCCCGCGGTGGATGAGCTCCTGCATGTGGCGGAAGAAGAAGGTGAGCAGCAGCGTGCGGATGTGCGAGCCGTCGACGTCGGCGTCGGTCATCAGAATCAATTTGCCGTAGCGCAGCTTCGCAATGTCGAAGTCGTCCTTGCCAATGCCGCAGCCAAGCGCGGTAATCATGGCGCGAATTTCTTCGTGGCCGAGCATCTTGTCGTAGCGTGCTTTTTCTACGTTGAGGATCTTGCCCTTGAGCGGGAGAATGGCCTGGAACTTGCGGTCGCGGCCCTGCTTGGCGGTACCGCCGGCGGACTCACCCTCGACGAGGTAGAGCTCGCAGAGCTCGGGTTTGCGCTCCGAGCAGTCGGCGAGCTTGCCGGGAAGGCCGCCGCCGTCGAGTGCGCCTTCGAGCTCTACCTCCTCGGCATCCTCGAGCTCCTGCTCGGCCTGCTCTTCGACAGACTTCGTTGCGGCCGCAGCGGCCTTGCCCGCGTACTCGACGAGGAAGGGTCCGACAAGCTGCTCGCGGATCTGCGC
>JBAULP010000098.1:0-19820 GCA_049578265.1 Acidobacteriaceae bacterium | reverse complement strand
AGCCACCACGGTTCGTACCGCTGAAGCCGCCATGGTTCGCGCCGTTCACTGCGGAGCCACGGAAGCCTGCACCACCATGGAAGCCGCCGCCGTTGGCGCCGGCGCGCGCGAAGGAGGCGTGGCCGCCGCCGCGGAATCCGCCACCATGGAAGCCGGCGTATTCGTGGTTATAGAAGTTGCCATGGAAGCCGCCGCCGAAGTGGCCGTAGGCGCGGTTGTACCAGAAGTGACCACCGCGCCAGAAGCCTCCATAGAAGCCGACGCCGAAGTAGCCAAAACCGTAGTCAATGCCGCCGTAGTAGCCGACGTTCCAACCCCAGTATCCGGGGTACCAGCCGTAGTATCCGTCGTCAAAGCCCCAGTAGCCAGGGGTCCATAGGGCGCCGGAGTAGGGAGGAAGCACCCAGGCGCCGTTGACCCAGTAGTAGCCGCCACCGCCCCATGCCCAGTAGCCGGGGGTCCAGAGGTAGCCATCGCCCGGGCATTCCGGCTGGTCATAGGTCGGGATAGCAGGAGGGGCCATGTTCGCTGTAACTGCCGGCTCCTGTTGATCGGGTCCCTGACCTTGATACTGGCCTTGGTCTTGATACTGGCCTTGAGCTGGATATTGGTTTTGGTATTGGCCCTGATCCTGGTCCTGGCCCTGGGGAGGTGGCGGGGGTTGACCCTGATACTGACCTGGATACTGGCCCTGGTCTTGTGCCTGGGATGCGGGGGTGGCGGCGAGTGCGGCTGCACCGATGACCACTACCGCTAGAGAGTTGCCGATTGCGCGTTTGAATCGCATGATTCTACCTTCTACCTTCCGGCCGCCGTTCGCGTTGTCGAACAGGGTTCGCGAACGCGGCGACGAGAGTTCCGGTCATGGAATTGCTCTGGATCGGCTCTCGAACAGATTAGACACAGAATTCAGTGGTTTTGTTGCGGTATGTGCGCGGCGCCTTCAAGGTGTATCTAGTGTTGCCCACGGGGTTGCTCACGGGGTTGCTCACGGGTTATGTGTCTGGGTTGGTCCAGTGAACAGCGCCTTGGGGCATATCACGTGTACTCCATCATTGGTATCAACGAGTTGCGTGATGTCAACGTCGCATGCGGTGGAGATGAGGGCGTAGGCGTCGTCGCGAGAGAGGTGGGGGTGGTCGGGGTTCTGCCGGGAGAGGAAGGTGATCATGTTGCGTACGGCCATCTCGGTGGCGGTCTTGAGGTCGGGGGAGAAGCCCATGGAGATGTACTCGGTGGGGGTTTCAGCGCGGGGCCAGAGGAGCTGCTCGCGGGTGGCCTCGCCCTTGTGGACGATGAACTGGAAGGTGCCGGTGAGGAAGGTCTCGAGGGCAGTGATGTCGACCTCGCCGTTGCCTTGGCCGGCGTGGCCATCGCCGGCCTCGAAGAGGGCACCGGGGGCGTTGACGGGGTAGAAGATGGTGGAGCCTACGGTGAGTTCCTTGTTGTCCATGTTGCCGCCGTGCATCCAGGGAGGGGCGGAGTTCCACTTGCCGGCGGACTCGGGCGGCGCGATGCCCATGGAGCCGAAGAAGGGATGCAGCGGGATGGTGATGCCGGGGGCGAAGTCTGCGGTCATGGTGTGGCGGTTGAGGGGGATGATCTTGGTGCGGCCGTAGGGGAAGTCGTCGGGGAGGAAGCCGCGGCCGGCGCCGAAGCCGTTGCAGGCGAAGTCGGTGGTGATGTCGATGTGGAGGACGCGGACCTCGAGGACGTCGCCGGGTTGGGCTTCGGCGATGGCGATGGGACCGGTGAGGATGTGGCCTCCGGGACCGCGGTCGGATTGGGGAACGCCGGAGTAGAGCGGGCCCAGCCAGGCGGGAATCTGGTCGGGCTTGACGCCCTCGGACTCGAGGCGCTCGGGTGAGCCGCAGGTGGAGGCGGTTTGCATGATGACGGTGTCGCCGGAGTGGATGGTGAGGACTGGTTTCGCGTGCGCCCAGTAGAAGCCCCAGGCGACGGTCGAGGGTGTCGCGAGGAGGGTTTGGGTGGTTTGGGCTGGGAGGTTGAAGGGGAGAGATGCGGAGAGGCTGAGAGTCGTGGAGGCGAGGACGAGTCGGCTAAGGCGCATGCGGAGGTTATAGCATGCACAAGCGGTTTGGGTGGGACAATACGAAGCAATGACTGGTTCAGGGATGAGTACAGGATTGGCAGGACATGCGCTGTTTGCGCCTTCGCATCGGGTGCACTTTATTGGGATTGGTGGGATTGGGATGAGTGGGATCGCGGAGATCCTGCTGACGATGGGGTATGCGGTTTCGGGGTCGGACTTGAAGGGGTCGGCGACTACGGAACGGCTGGCGAAGCTGGGCGCGACGATCTATGTGGGGCACGCTGCGGGGAATGCTGCGGCTAGTGATGTGGTGGTGACTAGCTCGGCCGTGGCTAAGGAAAATCCTGAGGTGGTGGAGGCGCGGGCGCGGAAGATTCCCGTGATCCAGCGGGCCGAGATGCTCGCCGAGCTGATGCGGCTGAAGTATGGGATTGCCATCGCAGGGATGCATGGGAAGACTACGACTACTTCGATGGTTGCGGCGGTGCTTGCTGGTGGGGAGTTGGATCCTACCGTGGTTGTTGGTGGGAGAGTCGATGCGATGGGGTCGAATGCGCGGCTGGGCAAGAGCCAGTATCTGGTTGCAGAGGCGGATGAGAGTGATCGGAGCTTCCTGCTGCTGTCGCCGATATTGGCGGTGGTGACGAACCTTGATCGGGAACACATGGACTCGTATGCAGACATGAGCGATGTGGAGAGATGCTTTGTGGAGTTCATGGACAAGGTTCCTTTCTATGGGGCTGTGACGGCTTGTGTTGACGATGCGCGGTTGCGGGCGATTCTGCCGCGGGTTCGGCGACGGGTTTATACGTATGGCGAGTCGGCTGAGGCTGACTTTCGGGTAAGGATGTTGCCCGGTGCTGAGGGCTGTCATGCGCGGTTCGAGGTGAATGCGCGTGGGTTGTTGCTGGGGCCGTTTGAGCTGCATGTTCCGGGGCGACACAATGTGTTGAACGCTACGGCTGCGGTTGCGATTGGCGTGCAGCTTGGATTGGCGCCGGAGAAGATTGCTGCTGGGCTCGCGACGTTTCGGGGTGTTGACCGGCGGTTCCAGGTGCGCGGTGTGGAGCGCGGGGTTACGGTTGTGGATGATTATGGGCATCACCCTACGGAGATTCGGGCGACGCTGCAGGCGGCTCGGGAGTGCGGGTATGGGCGCGTGCTGGTGTTGTTCCAGCCGCATCGTTACACGCGGACTCGGGATTTGATGAGCGATTTTGCGGGCGCGTTTGGGGATGCGGACGCGGTGCAGGTGCTCGATATTTATGCGGCCAGCGAGCAGCCGATTGAGGGGATCACGGGCGAGACGCTGGCGGCGGCGATTCGGGAGAAGAATGGCGGCCGCGTGATGTATGCGGCGTCGATGGGTGAGGCCGTGGAGCGGTTGGCGGCCGATGCTAGGCCGGGGGAGATGATTTTGACGCTTGGTGCGGGGAGCGTTTCGCAGGCTGGGCCGATGCTGCTGGAAGTCCTGCGCGGACGGCGAGAGGCTTCGCGTGGTTAGGTCGACGGCGTTGTATCTCCGGACTGAGACCGGGGGTACCCCCCCCTCCCCTCCAGGACTTTTCTAGCTAAAGTCTTCGATTGACTCCGGTTAAGGGCGGACTTTTGGAAGTCTGCTCCACTCTTTGGGGGGTGGGTTGATTGAGCGCTAGTTAAAGTTTATAGGATTGGATGGGGTAGGCGTGCCAAGTCTATCTGGTTTGGAATGTTGGGGTTGAGGGGTTTAGGGGGTTGACATGCGGATTTTGGGGTGTTTTCGGGCGAAGTATTTTCGTGACTTCGATTGGGTGTTGCAGTCAAACGTGCTGACGATCGCGAGACGAATATTTGTTGGCGGGTGTGGAGAGACTTGGAGGCGAGGTTGCGGCTGAGAGCGGTCGTGGTGGCGGGGTTCTTCGTGGTTGGGGGCGCACTGGCTTGCTGTGGGCAGGCCTCGAGCGGTGGGGTTGGGGCGAAGGTGGGACCCGATGCGACAAAGGATGCGCAGCCGATGGCGGCGGGTGCCGATCCAAGTTTTGAGGTGGCGACGATTCGGCCGAGTGATCCCGATCATCGGCTGGATGGAGTTCCGTTTGGACATCGGAGCGTGTTTGCGGGGATGACGCTTCGCTTTCTGATTGCGTTTGTGTACGACGTGCACGACAGGCAGATTGTGGACGCGCCGGCGTGGATTGGGACGAAGAGGTTCGACATTGTGGGCGTGGCGGACACGCCGGGAACTCCTGACTTGGAGCAACTGAAGTCGATGGAGCGGAAGTTGTTGTTGGAGCGGTTCGGGTTGAAGTTTCATTGGGAGGAGCGGAAGATGCCGGCGTATGTGCTGACGGTGGCGAAGGGAGGAGCGAAGCTGGCGAGGAGCAGCGATGTGGCAGGGAGCCCGAGTTTTCTGGGGCGGCCAGATGTGGCGATGAAGGGGCGGAATCTGACGATGACGCACTTTGCGCAACTGCTGCAGTCTGGAATTATGGATCGGCCGGTGGTGGATCGAACAGGTCTGGAGGGAAGGTATGACTTTGTGTTGAGTTGGACGCCTGACCAGACGGAGTTTGGGGGGCGGTTTCCAGTGGGGGCCGAAACCGCCGATAGTCCGCCGGGATTGTTCACGGCTATGCCGGAGCAGCTTGGGTTGAAGCTGAGTGCGGAGAAAGATGCGGCGGTCAAGGTGATGGTGGTTGATCGGGTGGAGCAGCCTTCACCGAATTGAGAGGACGTGAGGTGCGACTAGTTGGGGGTCATGCCGATGGTGGTGAGCCAGGTGTTTACCAGGTGGGGCCAGTCGGTGATGGGGAGGTTGGTGTGGCGGAGGCCGAAGGCGTGGTTGCCTTGGGCGTAGAGGTGGAGTTCGGTTGGGACGTGGGCGTTTTTTAGGGCGATGTAGTAGGCGAGGGCGTCGTCTACGTTGTCTACGTGGTCGTCTTCGGCCTGGAGGAGGAAGGTGGGTGGGGTTTGGGCGTTGGGGCGGAGGTCGGGGTTGAGGGAGAGCTCGTTGGCGTTGGGTGGGGGATGGATGAGGAACTTGTGCGGGCTTAGGCTGGCGTCATATTGGGCTCCGGCGAGGGAGAGATGGCCGGGGTAGAGGGCGATGGCGAAGTCGGGGCGGCAGCTTTGGTGGTCGGCTGCGTCGATGAGAGGGTAGAGGCGGTGCTGATAGTGGTTGCTGATGGCGGCGACGAGATGGCCGCCGGCGGAGAAGCCGAGGACTCCTAACTTGTGGGGGTTGATGTGCCACTGGGCGGCGTGGAGGCGGAGGATGCCCATGGCGCGCTGGGCGTCTTCGAGGGCGATGGGGGTTTCGGGATAGGCGCCGGAGTGGGGATAGGCGGGCGGGGCGTACATGTGGACGCCGGGGACGCGGTACTTGAGGACGATGCAGGTGATGCCGCGGGTGACGAGCCAGTCGCAGACTTCGGTGCCTTCGAGGTCGATGGCGAGCATGGAGTAGCCGCCGCCAGGAAAGACGAGGATGGCCGCGCCGGTGTTGTGGGTGGTGGGGGAGTAGATAGTGAGGGTGGGGATGGAGACGTTGTCGACGCCGGTGACGGGGCGGCCGGCGATGAGGGAGGTGGAGTCGGTCCAGGTGCGCTCGGGGCTGGTGGTGGGTTGGGCATTTGGTGGCGTGCCGGGCCAGAGGGGTATCTGCGGGTGAGCGGAGGTTGGTGGCCACGGGAAGTGGGGCGTGGGGGTTTGGGCTTGTGCTGTGGGGAGGAGGAGAAGGCAGAGGGTTAGGAGAAGGGGCTTCATGGTGGGACCTCGCGGCTTTCGCTGGTGCTTAGGCTAACCAGATGCGGGGTGGAAGTGCCGGTGTGGAACGCAGAGTGTTCCTGAAGCGATACCCCGGAGCGGAGTGTTGCGGTGGGGGGAGCGGGATGGCCGTTATAGTTGTGAGAACGGCGATTCTTCCGCGGCCTTGCTCAGGGCCTTGCGGAGATGAAAGTGAAGTTGGGTTCGAAGCGCGGGTCCGGGTATAGTTCCGGACTGGGCTCGGCGGTGCTGACGGCGCCTGAGGAGAGCTATGCTTCGGAGCCTGGAGTGGAGGCTGGAGCGCGCGGGGCGCGCAAGGGGCCGGCGCCGGCGGGTGCGTATCAGCGTGGGTTTGGGGGCGGTGGCTACCAGGGACTCGAGGCAGAGCGTGGGGCTGAGCACGATGAGCCGGAGTATGTGCCGCGGCGTGGAAACAGGTTGAAGGGAAGGTTTTACGGGATTCCGCGGAGTGTGGGCGGACGGATTGTGTTTGGCGTGCTGGTGTTTGTGCTGCTGGGTGGGGTGGCGATGGCGGTGGGTGGGGCTCGGTATTACTTGATGCATGATGCGCGGTTTGTGCTGGCGACTTCGGATGATGTGCAGATTGTGGGAGCGGAGCATCTGACGCGCGACCAGGTGTTGACGGTGTTTGGGGCGGACCTGGAGCGGAATATCTTTCGGGTTCCGCTGGCAGAGCGGCAGACGGATGTGGAGCGGCTGCCGTGGGTGGCGCATGCGACGGTGATGCGGCTGCTGCCCGATGTGTTGCGGGTGAAGATTACCGAGCGGACGCCGGTGGCGTTTGTGCGGCAGGGAACGCAGATTGGGTTGGTGGATGGAAGCGGCGTGCTGCTGGATATGCCGCCGGATGCGGCGGGTGATCCGCACTATTCGTTCCCGGTGCTGACGGGGCTGTCGGCGCAGCAGACGATGGACGAACGGGCGACGCGGATGGATGTGTACCAGCAGTTTATGAAGGACCTGGATAGCACGGGGCAGCACCTTACGGATTCGGTGAGCGAGGTGGATGTCTCTGATCCGGAGGATGTGAAGGCGCTGATTACTTCGGGGAGTTCGGACATCCTGGTGCACTTTGGCGAGGCGCATTTTTTGCAGCGCTACCAGGAGTTTGAGCAGCATGTGGGCGAGTGGAAGCAGCAGTATCCGAAGCTGGCGTCTGCGGACATGCGGTATGAAGGACAGATTGTTCTGGAGATGCAGGGTGATGGCGATGCGGTGGCGGCGGGGGATCGTGCTACGGCGTCGATTACGCCTTTGCCGGTGGCCGCGGCTGTGGTGGCGCCGGTGGTGGCGAAGGTTGCGCGGTCGGCTGCTGCAAAGGCGGCTGCGCCGAAGTTGGTGGCGAAGGTGAGTCGGCCGGTCGCGACGAAGCCGAATGTGCCGAGGGCTACCGCGGTTGTGCCGAAGCCGGTTGCGGTTTCGTTGAAGCCTGGTGTGGGTGCTCCGAAGCTGAGCGCGAAGGCGGGCAAGCCGGCGCCGAAGGTAGTGGCTCATAAGCCTGCTGCGAAGCGGGCTGCGGCGCATAAGCCGGTGAAGTGGACGCCTGCGAAGAAGAAGGCGTCGGGCGTGGATGCGGCGAATGAGAAGGTGTTTGCGCGGCTGGCGGCGGCTCATCGCGCGGCGATTGCGAAGGAACATAAGACAGCAGGGACGCGGGCTGAGAAGAGCAGCAGAGCTGGCGGAGCGAATGGAGTGACTCCATGAATGCGAAGATGGAAAATTTAATTACCGTGTTGGACGCGGGGAACTCGAAGAGCTGCGTGCTGGTGGCGGAGCTGCTGGATGGCGTGTTGCGGTATCGCGGGCATGGCGTGGAGATGTCGCGCGGAATGCGGCGGGGCGTGATCTCGGATTTAGGGCCGGCGGCGAAGGCGATTAATGCGGCGGCGCTGACGGCGGAGAAGAGTGCGAAGGCCCCGATTGAGACGGCGGTGGTGGGGATTGGCGGGCCGCACGTGCGGGGGATGAACTCGCAGGGCGGCATCAGCATGGGCAGCCGGATGAAGGAGATTACGCGCGAGGATGTGCGGAGTGCGATTGATCGCGCGCGGAGTGTGGGACTGGCGCCGGATCGCGAGGTGCTGCACTTGTTGCCGCAGCAGTTTATTCTGGACGACCAGACGGGGATTCATGATCCCGTGGGGATGGTTGGGAATCGGCTGGAGGTTTGCCTGCACCTTTCTACTTGCTCGGGGAGCGCGGCGCAGAGCGCGGTGACGTGCGCGAATCGGGCGGGGCTCGAGGTGGTGGACACGGTGTTTGAAGGCATTGCCGCGGCGGAGGCTGTGCTCTCGGCGGATGAGCGCGAGCTGGGTGTTTGCGTGGTGGATATTGGCGCTAGTTCTACGGAGCTCGTCGTATTTTTTGAGGGCAGCGTAGCGCATACGGCGGTGTTGCCGATTGGTGGGGATCATTTTACGAATGACCTTGCGGTTGGGCTGCATGTGAGCGTGGAAGAGGCCGAGCAGTTGAAGCGGATGTATGGGAACTGCGTGGTGACGTCGATTCCGCAGTTGAATGAGATTGAGATTGGAAGTGATTTGGCGGTAGGCGGGCACTCGGCGCGGATGGTGCGGCAGCGGTTTCTGGCCGAGATTCTGGAGCCTCGGGCGCGGGAGTTGCTGACGATGCTGCGGGACAATCTGCGGGCCGGCGGCGTGCTGGAGGCGATGGGCGCGGGGTGCGTGTTTACTGGCGGCGGAGCGCACCTGGTGGGCTTCCTGGATAACGCGGAGAGTTTGTTGCGGGTGCCAGCGCGGATTGGGTATCCAGTGCCGCTGAGCCGGATGCCGCCAGAGCTGGCGAAGCCCGAGTTTTCGGTGGCGATTGGGATGCTGCTATACACGCACCGGACCCAGGTGCGCAAGGCCAGCGAAGAGCAGGGGCTGGCGCAGAAGTTGAAGTCGATTTTTGCAGGCAGTTTTTAGGGGTTTTGCCTGCGGTTGGAGGCGCTGGAGACGGTAGACTGGGTGATATGAGATTTGTAAAAAGCTTGGTTGTAGTTTTGGTTGGACTGATGGGATTTGGTTGTGCTGCAGCGGCACGAGCCCAGGTGGGTGTCTATGCGGGATATCAAGCTACGGAACTGAGTGGGATAACGTGCTTCGATCCACAGAATGCCTGCTCGAGCAAGAATGGCAAGATCTACCCGTCGGGTTTGCAGGCGGGTATTTACTGGGATTTTCGCAACATTGGGCCGATGCGGCTGGGCGTGGATTTTCGCGGCGGGACGATGCACTCGAACAAGTCGGCGACGAGCTCCGCGGGCGGCAATGACACGACGATCCTGGATAATGCGCTGCTGGGAGTGAGGGGATCGTTTCACACGCACTTCTCGTGGCTGAACCCCTATGTGCAGGTATCGGCTGGTTATGCGCGCAGCAATGCGACGCTGCCGATCAGCACTGGCCTGGTGACGACGCCTTTGCCGAGGGCAGAGGATAATTTTCTGATGTACGAAGGGTTTGCAGGCGTGACGGTGCGCATCTTCCCGATGATCGATCTGCGGCCTGTTGAGGTGGGCATTGGCAACATGAATCGGTTCGGAACGACTCCAACAGAGGACGGGCCGAGTTCCATCGGCGTGAAGTCGATTGGGGCGGCCGTGGTGTTTCATCTTCCATCGTCGCGATAGGTTGGAAGAGATGGTTCGCGGTTGATTTGCAGAGCGAAGTGGTAACCGAAGTAGATGCACGGCTGATTTCGTAAACGTCATTTCTGTATTCGCCATGCAGAATGAAGAGAAGCACATTGCAAACGCCCAAGGAGATACGCATATGTCTATCCCGCCCGAAGACACAAATGGCGTGAAGCAGCAGGATTCGCTAAGGATTCAGTACCACGAAGAGACGCGGCGGAATGCGCGGATCAAGGTGATTGGTGTGGGTGGTGGCGGAAACAACGCGATCAACCGGATGATCGAAGCGAATGTTGAAGGCGTGGAGTTTATCTCGGCGAATACGGATGTGCAGGCGCTGGAGGGATCGCATGCGCCGGTGAAGCTGCAGTTGGGCGTGAAGCTGACGAGCGGGCTGGGCGCGGGAGCGAATCCGGATGTGGGGCGGCGTGCGGCGCTGGAGGATTCGGACAAGATTATTGAGGCGCTGGAAGGCGCGGACATGGTGTTTGTGACCGCCGGTTTGGGCGGAGGCACGGGGACGGGTGCGGCTCCGGTGATTGCGTCGCTGGCGAGCGAGATGGGCGCGCTGACGATTGCCGTGGTGACGCGGCCGTTTGCGTTTGAAGGCAAGCGGCGGTCGATGCAGGCGGAGCGCGGGTTGCAGGAGCTGCTGGAGTCTGTCGATACGCTGATTGTGATTCCGAATGACAAGCTGCTGACGACGGCCAAGGATGCGGGATTCTTTGAGAGCTTCCGCATTGCCGATGATGTGCTGCGGCAGGGCGTGCAGGGAATCTCCGACATCATTACGATTCCGGGCGTGATCAACCGCGACTTTGCGGACGTGAAGACGACGATGGCGGGGATGGGCTACTCGGTGATGGGGACGGCGATGCGGTCGGGTGAGAACCGGGCGCGCGAGGCGGCGATGGCCGCGATTGCGTCTCCGCTGCTGGAGGCGGGCGCGATTGATGGAGCGCGCGGCATCCTGATCAACATTACGGGTTCGAGCAGCTTGAAGTTGAGCGAGGTGATTGAGGCTTCGTCGATTATTCAGGAGGCTGCGCACGAGGACGCGAACATTATCTTCGGCGCGGTGCGCGATGAGACGCTGGGCGACCAGGTGAAGTTTACGGTGATTGCGACGGGGTTTCGCGAGGCGATGCCGGCGAGACGCGAGCGGATGATGGCCGCCGCGGCGCTGCCGACGGCGCACCACGAGGTTGTTCCGCCGAGGATTGTTTCGCGGCCGCTGGTGCAGCGTTCGTCGAGAGATGAGGGTCACGGGGATACGCAGCCGGTGATTTTTGCGTCGCAGGCGGCGATGCCGACAATTCGGTTTGCGAGCGAGACGGAGGTGGAAGAGGCGTTGGGCGGGGCGAATGCGCATGGGCAGGCGGCGATGCCGACGCAGGCGCCGGCTTCTGCGCCGACGCATGCAGCTTCTACACAACGGCAGATGTATCCGGTGTCGTCTTACTACGAGCAGGCGAGGCAGCAGGCTCGGCATGAGCCGGCGCCGCGAGTGGATTACGCGCCGATCTCGGAGGACCAGTTTGAGCATGTACCGCATGCGACTGCGCCGATAGAAGCACATGAGCCGAGGGGAGGCTCACCGGAGACAGTAGCAGCGCCGGTTCCGATGGTGGTGGAGCATATTCCGGAGGTGGTGACGACGAGTACGATGGAGTCGTCGCAGCCTGGAGCGGAGGAGCACCACGAGGCTGGACACGGAGCGGTTCACGGATCAGCCGGAAGAGAGTCAAATCCAGAGCTGGTTCCGGTAAAGGCTTCGGTGTTTGACGATGATTTTTTCCGTAAGCCGAAGGAAGATGCGGAGAACAAGGCAGCGGACGATTCGGCGTCGGCGCAGTGGCCGAATGCACGGGTTCCGTCGTTTGCAGGGTACGCAGGCGATGCGCCGGCAGATAACGATGAGCTGGACATTCCAGCGTTTCTGCGGCGTAAGCAGTAGAGAGCACGGCTGGTGGCCCGGTCGATGAGAACGTGGGGGCCGAAAGCAACGGTGAAGACGATATGGGCGCGGGGAAATCTTTGCCGTGTTTGTGGTCACGGACAAAGCGGCCGCGAACGAAGAACGTGACTAGAGACGACTAACCGCAGAGAAGAGAGTCGATGGGACGGAAACTAACAAGATTCGCGATGGTGCTGCTGCTGTTTGTGGGCTTGCTGAGCGCGCATGCAACGGTTACTCCCAAACACCGCAGGCATCGGCGAGTGGTTGCGACTACTTCGCATCGTTTGGTGACCAGCCGGCGGCGGCGTGGGGTTGCGTATGAACATCGTGTTGAGTATGCACATCGAGCGGCGGGGCGCAGGTCCGTGCGTGGGCGCGCAGCGTTTGTGCGGGTACGCGGAAGGCGCAGGCGCGTTCGTTACTATGGCGAGCGCTTTACCGCGAACAGCTTTGCGGACATCAATGCGCTAACGTCCGGAGATGTTACGGCGGGCGAAGATCCGGTGGTGCGGGCGGCGGCGATTGAGGCGCTCGGAAATATGAACGGCACGGTGCTGGCGATCGATCCTTCGGATGGACGCATCCTGGCGATGGTGAACCAGAAGCTGGCGCTGAGCGCGGGCGCGGAGCCCTGCTCGACGATTAAGGTGGCCGTGGCGCTGGCTGCGCTGAAGGAAGGACTGGTGAAGGCGGACACGCCGGTTAACCTGGGTGGACATTACTCGGTGGACCTGACGCATGCACTTGCGCGGTCGATCAATTTGTACTTCGAGGTGCTGGGGCGCACGATGGGCTTTGATCGTGTGAAGCACTACGCGAACGAGTTTGGGCTGGGCGAGCTGGCGGGGTACAACATTCCGGGCGAGCATTTGGGCGTGTATCCGGATACAGTGCTGCCGGCGGCTGATGGCGGCGTGGGACGGATGTGCTCGTTTGGCGAGAGCATCAGCATGACGCCGCTGCAGCTTGGAGCGCTGGTGAGCGCGATTGCGAATGGGGGAACGCTGTATTACTTGCAGCATCCGACGTCGCAGACTGAGGTTACGGATTTTCAGCCGAAGGTGAAGCGGATCCTCGATATTAAGGATGTGATTCCGCAGATTCTGCCGGGGATGGAAGGCGCGGTGGACTTCTCAAATGGGACGGCGCGGTCGTTGCGTACGAACTTTGAACAGTTTCCGGTGTTTGGGAAGACGGGCACTTGCTCGGATAATGGCACGCGCTTTGGGTGGTTTGTGAGCTATGGCGACGCGCCTACGGGACGGATTGTTACGGTGATCTTCCTGGAGGGCGGACGGGATACGTTCGGGCCAAAGGCTGCGGAGTTGACGGGCGAGTTCTACCGCGCGATGGCTGACCGGAACTACTTTCTGCAACCGAAGACGGATACGGCGACGGCTGCGGTGCGAACCAGCGGTGGCGGCGGGCGGTAAGCTGTTGCATCCTATTGGATGAGGCAGTGCTCGCGATGAAAGTATTGACAGCGGAAGAGATGGGAGCGGCCGATCGGCGGTCGGTGGAGGCCGGTGTGCCGGTGGCGACGCTGATGCAGGCTGCGGGCGCGGCGGTGGCGCGATTTTGTCTGACGCGGTTTGCAGGCGATGGGCTGGTGGTGGTGCTCGCGGGCAAAGGGAACAATGGCGGCGATGGGATGGTCGCGGCGGCGCGCCTGGCCGAAGGTGGACGGCGGGTGCGGGTGGCGCTGCTGGGGAAGGCTGCGGATTTGAAGGGCGATGCGGCGGCCGCCTGGGAGACTGTAACCCACCTTAGCGACGAAAAGGCCGTCGCGAAGATGGGGTGCCCGGTCTTGGTGCAGACCGTCGAGGTGTTGGATGAGGAGGGGGTGCGCGCGGCATTGGAGGGGGCGGAGCTGGTGGTGGATGCGGTGGTGGGTACGGGGTTTAAGCCTCCGCTCCCACCCCAGCAAGCAGAGAACGCTTGCCGGGGACCCCGGCTGCGTGGGTTGGCGGCGGTGGCTCGGGAGTTGTTGGCGGGGAGCGCGGTTCCTGTGGTGGCGGTGGATTTGCCTAGTGGGTGGGATGCGGATTCGTTGGAGGAAAAGGCGGAGGGGGCGTTTCGTGCGGATGCGGTGGTTACGTTTACGGCTCCTAAGCTGGCGCATGTGTTTGGGCATTTGACCGAGGGCAAGACGTTTGGGCCGGTGGTGGTGGCGGAGATTGGGACGCCGGCGGAGGCGGTTGAGTCTGCGAGCGGTTTGACGTGGGGTGGGAGTTCGAAGGCGATTGCCGAGAGGCCGCGGGAGATCAACGGAAACAAGGGGCGGATGGGGCATGTGCTATTGGTGGGCGGCGCATTTGGGAAGGCGGGTGCGCCGTCGATGGCAAGCTTGGCCGCAATGCGCGCGGGGGCGGGGCTGGTGACGGCGGCGGTGCCTCGGGAGATTTTGCCGACGGTGGCGGCGGTGGCGCCGGAGTTGATGCTGTCGCCGCTGGCTACTGAAGGGTCGGGTGGGTTGGCGATGGAGGCGCTGGATGAGGCTTCGCTGAAGACGCTGCTGAAGGGGATCTCGGTGGTGGGGATTGGGCCCGGGTTGGGGCAGGAGGGGTCGACGCCGGAGTGGGTGCGGGGGTTTGTGGAGCGGGTGGGGCTGCCAATGGTGATCGATGCCGATGCGCTGAATGCGTTGGCGGGAAAGACTTTGCTGCTGACGAAGGTGGTGAAGGCTGCGGCGGCGAAGGGCAAGCCGCGGACGATTGTGCTGACGCCGCATCCTGGGGAGATGGCTCGGCTGGTGGGGATGACGATTAAGGAGGTGGAGGCGGACCGGGTGGGGTTAGCGCGCCGGTTTGCTACCGAGCATGGCGTGACGCTGGTGCTGAAGGGTTGGCGGACGCTGGTGGCGCATCCGGATGGGCGGATTGCGGTGAATACTACGGGGAATCCTTCGATGGCGAAGGGCGGGAGCGGGGATATTTTGACGGGGATTGTGGCGGCGATGTTGGCGCAGTATGGGGCTGAAGATGTGGCTGGCGCGGTGGAGGCGGCGGTGTTCCTGCATGGGCTGGCGGGGGATTTTGCCTGCCTGGCTCAGGACGAACATACTGTGCTTGCAACAGATACGGTTGGGCATTTGTGGCAGGCGTTTCGGGCTCGGGTGAAGGATGCGGACGGGTTTACCTGGATTTCTGGTACGGCTACGAATGGGTTGGGGGTGGGGCGTTGAAAGAGTGGACGAGGGAGAAGCGGCTGCGGACGCGGAGTGAGAATGGGACGCTGGCACTGGGGGAGTTGCTCACGGAGTTGCTGCCGGCGCCGAAGCTGGTAGTGCTGCGGGGCGACCTAGGGATGGGGAAGACCACGCTGGTGCGGGGGATGGCAGCCGCTTTAGGTGCTGATTCCGCAGAGGTTACCAGTCCTACATTTACGCTGGTGCATGAGTACAAGGGGCGGAAGACGCGGCTGATTCACCTGGATTTGTATCGGCTGGAAGAGGAGCGGGAGATGGAGGGGATTGGGCTTTGGGAGATGGCAGAGGCGCAGGATGCGCTGGTGATGGTGGAGTGGGGGGACCGGTTTGCGAGCGTGATGGAGCGGGCGGATGCGGAGATTGCGATTTCGCAAGGGGAGGCGGAGAACGAACGGCTGTTGCTCGTGCGCTGGTAGGCTAAACATTTTGAAGGGGTTAAAAGACGAAGGCCGCGATGGTATCGCGGCCTTTGTTGTTCCGGTTCGAGCTTAGTTCCGTACGTGCCAATCGGCGTTGGTGCGATCGCGGATGGCGATGAAGCTGGGTACGAAGATAGTGGAAGCGGAAGCGAGGGTAAGAAGTGCGAAGTACATTTGATTCTCCAGTGGCGCGCGCGACCGAACAGGCCGGGAGAGCGGCGCTCTAATAAAGCATTTGTTATCAGTGATTTTTTCCGTGTAGACAGAATTGAGATCTTGACTCAGCCGTCAGATACGCGGGCGTATTTGGGTCGTGCGGCCCGATTAGCTTTACCGGGCGATCGTTCCCAGAGGCAGAGCGCTCGCTCGGTTAGAGGATCGCTGCCAGCTTCTGTGCACAAGACCTGTTACGTATCAGACTAGCGAAAAGTTCCGATGGTTGCAAACTTTTATCGCTCAATCTGACCGTTATTCGCACACACCCTTTGTTTTATGGGAAAAGCGCGGGGCGAACCAGGTCATTCTGTAGTACGGGGTAGTGAGGGCTTTGGTTCCATGATGGGAATGGAGTTGGGTTTTGGCGGGATTTGTGTGCGTTTTATGGGTTATTTTCGGCCGGTGAAGCGGTAGATGGCGCAAAGCTCGTCGCCGGTGGAGCCGTATTCTTTTTGTTGGGCGATGGCGGCGAGGTCGGCGAGGTGGTCGGCGGGGGACATGGGGACGAGGCCGGTCCAGAGACGGGTGAAGGCGGGGTGGCGGTCGAGGTAAGAGTCATGCTCGGCGTTGACGTAGAAGAGGTCGAAGGGGTTTGGATTGTTGGTGATAGAGGTTTCTACGTGGCGGAGGAAACGGCGCAGGATGGGAAGTTCGAAGGGGTGGAAGAGGAAGGCCAGGGTGGGTCCGGTGGGGAGGGGGTGGGTGGTGGCGTCGGCGTTGTGGAGGATGAGGGGGGCCAGGGCGTTGGCTTGTAAGTCGTTCTCCCAGATGGAGATATTGGCTCTGGCGATGAGGGCGAGGTCGGGGTTTAGCTCGATGCCTTCGATGCGGAGGAAGGGGAATTGGGAGGCGAGGAGCATGGCGCGGCCTTTGCCGGCGCCGACGTCGAGGAAGACGGTCTGCTCGATGGGATGGGGGGTGGTGCGATGAAGCCAGATGTCTAACAAACCATGGAGGATAGAGGGGGCTACGCCGTAGTAGGCGGTGAGTTCGGAGGGGCGCGCGGAGGTGCCTTTGGCGATCTCGGGACCGGGGATGAGGCCGGAGGTGTCGGTGTGGTGGAGCTGGTCGAAGGGGTGGATGGCGGGTGCGGTCTTGCGTTTGGCCATGGGATTTTGTGTGTGTTTGGTGGTGGTCTTAGCTGTGTTTTGCGTTGCAATCCGGGGATTTGAGCTGGGATCTCGGCGCGCGGATTCGGGGTGCGAGGCGATTATGTCAAGGTTGCTTTACATTCTGGGTGGAGGATGTCAAGGAAGCTTCACACATTAGAGGATAGGGAAGAGGGCGGGGAGGAGGGTGATTTCGACCCGGGAGATGGAGGGGAGACCGAGGAGGCGATTTTCGACCTGGGCGGAGAGTTGGGCGGTGGCGGCTTCGTCGGTGGAGGGGGCGTGGAGGGTGATGGCTGCGATGAAGCGTGGGGGGAGACCGGCGACGGCATAGCCTTGAACTTCGGCGACCGCGCCGCCGGGGGCGTCGGGGTCGGGGGTGAGGTGGGCAGAGCGGACCAGGTTGGCGGCTACGATGTTGGCGCCGGTGGGGGTGTAGCAGTCGCGGAGGAGAGTGAGGAGGTCGGCGTCGGTCATGGTGGTTGGTGCTTCGGGAGTGCGGATGACTATAGATTACGTTGCGGACGGTGAAGCTTGCTCTGTGGGTGGTGGGGTGTGGGCTTGCGGGAGTTGGTTGGGGTGGAAGGAGAGGTTGATCTGGGCGTCCATGGCGATGTGGAGGAGGATGGGGAGGAGGAGGTTGCCGCAGAGCAGGGAGAGGATGCCGAAGGCGAGGCCTACGAGCGCGGTGGTGGCGACGGCTTTGAGGCCCTGGTAGAGGTGGTTCCAGCCGAAGAGGGCTGAGGAGATGAGCAGGGCGGTGGTGAGCGAGAGGCCGGCGCGCGCGTGGAGGGCGTGGGGCACTACGCCGCGGAGTATCCACTCTTCGCAGACGCCGGCGGTGATGCTGAGGGCGAGGAACCAGCGGCGTTGGTGGGCGTCGTGTGGGAGCATCCAGCTTAGGTGGCTCATGGCGCGGGTGTAGGCAGGGATTTTTCTGGGGCGGATGAGGCAATGGATGCCGGGGCTGAGGGCGAGAGCGAAGAAGATGCCGACGAGCGCGGCGATGGTGCAGGTTCGCCAGGGTGCGCCGAAGAGCCAGGGGGCGTCTGTGGGAGCGTGCGCGACGCGGAGGGTGGCGCCGGCGCGGAAGAGCCAGGCGTATGCGGCGAGCAGCCAGAGGTAGGTGATGACGGTTTTGTAGAAGCGCGAACGTCCTTTTGGGGAGGAGGAGGTTTTGAGGCGGCGGGTTGTGGGTAGGTCGACGAAGGGGGCGACGAAGAGGAGGAGGGCGAGGAGGAGTAGGAGGGCGGGGCCGAGGTTGAGGAGATGCATTGCGGGGGACTCCAATATGCGAATGTGATTTTACATTTACATATTCTGCTCCTGCTGTAAAGTGGAGGGGTGAAGAGACGGATTGCATCGCCCGACCGGCCGCGGGCGCAACAGAAGCGGAGCCAGGGAACGTTTGACAAGCTGGTGAACGCGACGGCGCGGGTGTTGGATCGCGAGGGGCTGGAGGGAGCGACGGTGCCGCGGATTGCGGCGGAGGCGAAGCTTTCGGCGGCGAGTATTTACCGGCGGTTTGCGGATAAGGACGATCTGCTGCGCGCGACGTTCCTGCGGATTGTCGAAGCGGCGCATACGTCCAACGCCGCGGTGGTGCGGGGAATGGTGGCGAGGGAGACGCTTGCGGAGACGGTGGATGCGTTGGTTGCGGTGTTGTTGAAGCAGTATCGGGACCATCCGAAGCTGCTGAGCGCGTTGGCGCGGATGACGGAGAGTGAGCCGAACTCGGCGTTCAGCAAGGAGATGATGCGGCTGGATTGCGGGAATATCGAGCAGGTGGCGGGGATGCTGCTGGAGCATCGGAAGAGCATTCGGCATCCGGACCCGGAGCGTGCGGTGCGGTTTGCGGTGCTGTCGGCGGTGAGTTCGATTGAGTTGGCGGCGCTTGGGGAGGTGTCGATGTGGAGGGTGGCGATGAAGGTGAGCGATAAGGTGTTTGCTGCGGAGCTGGCGCGGCAGATGCTGGCTTATTTGCGGAAGGCGGACTGATCGTATGTTGGGGTGATGATTTCGCTACGGGGTTGCGTTGCGATTGCCTGTGATCTGCCGGGGAACAGAGGCGCCAATAGGATCGTAGCGATGAGCGAAGGGCTTCAACGTCAGGTTTCCTGGGGGACGTATTCGTGATCGATTTGCGCTTGAGTGTGAGTTCGTTGCTGCTCGCGACGCTGGTTGCTCTTCCAGCGCAGACGCGCGAGCTGGTTGCGGTTGCGGCGAATGCGTCTGCACCCGAGCGGATCTCCGAAGCGATGTTTGTCAGTATTGGGGGCATCCCACAGTGGATCACGATTAAGGGCGAGGACCATGACAACCCGGTCGTGCTCTTCCTGCATGGCGGGCCAGGGGATGCGTTGAGTCCTTATGCGGATTCGATGTTTACGGGATGGGACAGGGACTTCACGCTGGTGCAATGGGACCAGCGCGGCGCGGGTAGAACGTTTACAAAGAGTGGACCTTCGGTTGAGTCGAGCATGACTATGGAGAGGATGACGCAGGATGGGATTGACGTTGCTGAATATCTCATCAAGCATCTTCACAAGAAGAAGATCATCCTCTTGGGGGGCTCGTGGGGTTCAATTCTTGGGATTCACATGGCACACGCGAGGCCTGATCTTTTTTATGCGTATGTGGGGAGCGCGCAGATTGTGAACTATCAGAAGGGATTGTCGGTGGCCTATGCGCGCGTGCTGGGGATGGCTCGGGCAGATGGCAATCAGCAGGCCATCCACGCGCTGACGGAGATTGGTCCTCCGCCGTGGCATTCCGTTTTTACGTGGCCTATTTATCGCAAGTGGGAGAGGCTCTACCAAGCGAAGTTGGTGACCGCGCCGTCGCCTACGGTGAGTGTGGGTTCAGAGTACGCTTCTGCGCAGGAACGGGCTCAATACGATGCGGCAGATGATTTTTCCTTCCTGCATTTCTGGGGGCCGACGCTCTCCGGGCCGCTGATGAAGGTTAATTTGCCAGCACTTGGAACGACGTTCGACCTTCCAATATTTATTGTTCAAGGGCAGGAAGACCTGACTGCTCCACCGGAACTGGCGAAGGCTTACGTCGAACGTATTCATGCTCCACGGAAGCAGTTTTATCTCGTCGCGGGGACTGGGCATGAAGATTCCGTGGCTTCCCTGCACTTGATGTTGAAGATACTTGAGGAACAGGTGCGACCTTTGGCGAACGCCTCCGGGCTGTAGTCGATTAGGAAGGAGAGACGATTCCTTTCGTCGTGGACACGACGACCGAAGGCGTTGCGGATGTGCGCGGGTATGCGTGGGGCGAGGAAGCGGCTATTGGGATTCGCCGTGAACGTAGAGGATGGGGGCGTTTGGACTGAGGCGGTGGGAGAGGCGGGCGGCTTCGGTTCGCGTCGCGGGAATGACGGAGATGGGTGAGGCGAGGTAGAAGTCGAGCTGCGACTCGGGGGGAAGGCGGAGGGCGGGTGCG
>JBAULP010000097.1:0-84895 GCA_049578265.1 Acidobacteriaceae bacterium | reverse complement strand
GGCGAGGGCTTCGGGCGCGGAGGCCGCGGCGGGCGGGATGATCTCGGCGGCGCCCTTGGTGATGAGGTCTAGCTGGTCGGCGACGGGGGCGAAGGTGTGCTGGGATTCGGTTGGCATGAGTCAGATTAAAGTATAGGCGGTCGGGGCAGGAAGGATAGGGGATAGGGGATAGAGTGTAGAGCGTAGAGAAGACGGTGGTCGGTTGGTTGAGGTGTGGATGAGGGATGGTCGGGTGATGGAGGCGGAGATTTTGCGGCTGCTGGAGGAGCGTGGAGTTGGGAGCCGCTGATGGAGCCCGTGCGCGTGGTGGCGAGGCGGATGGTGGTTGAGGGGAAGATTGTGATCACGCAGAAGGGACGCGTGGTGGATGGTGAGACGGCAAAAGGGGCGGTGCGACTTCGATTGCGTTGAAGGGTTGAGAGATGGAGGGAACGCGGAGGACAATGGAGGCGTCGAAGGGTAGATGGCAACTACGAAGAGGAAGAGTTCAGCGAAGAAGAGTACAGGTGAGGGGCAGGCTTGCTGGCCGGGGTTCAAGCGGGTTGCGGGGACTTCGGCTGGGGCGAAGGGGAGTTGCGAGCCGAAGGCGAAGCAGACGGCGGCGGAGAAGAAGGCGGATGGGCGGGCGGCTGCTGCTCGGAAGCGGGAGAAGGGTGAGGGGTAAGACTTATACTTGCGCGCATGGATGTGGAGCTAGCGCGCGGGTTTTTGCTGGGGCTGCCGCATGCGGTGGAGACGATGCAGTGGGGCGATAACCTGGTGTTCTGGGTGGGGGATAAGGCGATTGGTGGGAAGATGTTTTGCCTGGTGAACCTGGATGCGGATGCGCGCGGGGTGGTGAGTTATGCGGCCGGGGCGGAGCGGTTTGCGGAGTTGGTGGAGCGCGAGGGGATTGGGCCGGCGCCTTATATGGCGAGGATTTATTGGGTGGCGGTGGAGCGGTGGGGGGTGATGCGGAACTCGGAGTGGGAGAGTGAGCTGAGTGCGGCGCATGCGATGACGCTGGCGAAGTTGCCGAAGGGGGTGCGTGCGGCGCTGGCGTTGCCGGAGAAGGCTCGGGCGATGGTGATTGCGGAGAAGCGGAAGATGTTGGCGGAGCGCGCGGCGAAGGCGAAGCTGGGCAAGCGTGGTGGTTGATTGCTCGCTTGAGCGGAAGCGAAGAGACATTCAGCGTGGGCGTGAGCATTCCCTCGGCGGCTAAAGCCGGCTCATTGCTAAGGGGATTTACGGCGGGACGAAAGCCCGCCCCTTCAAAGCTAGATGGTCGTCTCGAGATGGTCGTCTTAGGATTTCGTTCGATGATGGCCTTTGGTTTATTTCGTTAGACCGTGGGTGTTGGTTAATTTCGTCAGAGGGTGGGTGTTGCTTTGTAGGTGAAGATGCCGGCGAAGTTGGAGCGGTAGGCGTAGAGGAGGATGATCTCGAGGATGGTGGCGACGATGCCTGCTCCGATGCCGTGGCCGCCCATGATCAGGATGTGGAAGATGAGGATGTTGACGAGGATGGGGCCGAGGATGCAGAGGCCGAGGGGTGCGGTGCCTCCGATGAGAACGAGGAGGCCGCCGAGGAGCTCAAAGAAGCCGACGTGATGCATCCAGCCGCTGGGGCCCATGACGGCCATGAACTGCGCCATGGGGGAGCCGGCTGGTATTGGCGGGGCGGGCATGAACTGGTGCATGGCGTTGGCGCCGAAGACGATGAAGATGAGGCCGAGAAGGATACGGCAGACGAGGTAGAGATATTTCATGGGAAAGGCACTCCTGGGGTGAGGTGGGCGGCACGATTGGGGACGCTGATAGCTTAGCGCGCAGGGTGGTGCGCGGCGAGAGAAAACTTTAGGGGTGAGGTGGATTTGCGTGCGGAGGGTGGCTGCCGGTAGTTTCTGGGTATGACAGAGAATGCGGCGGTGCGAGGCGAATCGGTTAAGGGGTTTGGGATTTCGCTTGAGGGCAAGGTGGTGTTGGTGACGGGCGGGTCGCGGGGGATTGGCGCGGCTACGGTACGGTTGTTTCGGAGGGCTGGGGCGCGGGTGGTGTTCAGCTATCGGAGTGCGGAGACGCAGGCGCGGGAGTTGGTGGAGGGTTGTGGGGGCGAGGCTTTGTGTTGCGCGGTGAAGCAGGAGTTGGCGAGCGTGGAGGATGGGCAGGCGCTGGTGGAGGCTGCGGTGAAGGTTTGGGGGAGGTTGGATTGTTTGGTGGTGAATCATGGGATATGGCCTCCGCATGACCAGCCGATTGCCACGATGGAGGCGGCGCAGTGGCGGGGGACGCTGGGGGTGAATCTGGATAGTGTGTTTGGGTTGGTGCAGGCGGGGGTGAAGGTGATGTTGGGGCAGGAGCTGGAGGGTGCGGTGCGGGGGCATGTGGTGTTGATTGCTTCGACGGCGGCGCAGAGGGGTGAGGCGTTTCATGCGGACTATGCGGCTAGTAAGGGTGCGCTGATTTCGTTGACGAAGAGCTTGTCGACGGAGCTGGCGGGGCAGGGGATTTTGTGCAACTGCGTGGCGCCAGGGTGGGTGGGGACGGAGATGTCGGAGGCGACGCTGAAGGACCCGGTGGCGTCGGGGAAGGCGCTGGGGCTGATACCGCTGGGGAGGGCGGCGGAGGTGGAGGAGATTGCCGGGCCGGTGGTGTTTCTGTGCTCGAAGTGGGCAGGGTTTGTGTCGGGCGAGGTGTTCAATGTGAATGGCGGCGCGGTGCTGGCGGGATAAAGGCAGGGGATAGAGGATAGAGGATAGAGGATAGGGGATGGAATGAGATTGGGATGGCTGGCTTGCGTGGTCGCGGTGGGCGCGGCGCTGGGCTCGGCGCCGGCGTGGGGCCAGGTGGATGCGATTCCGAGCGCGCAGGTGGCGGGGGTTCATGATGCAGGGCGCGGGCGGGAGCTGCTGGAGGCGATGGTGAAGGCGCTGGGTGGGAGGGCGTGGCTCAATCGGGAGACGTGGGTGTTTCGTGGGCGGACGACTACGTTTTATAAGGGCGAGCCGGAGGGTGGGGCACTGCAGTTTGAGGAGTATGGCAGGATGCAGCCGTTTGCGGAGCGCGTGGTTACGATCGGGCACTACGGGCCGGTGATTGCGAAGGACCATGCGGATGTTGCGGATGTCTGGGTGGGGGATCGTGGGTATGAGGTGACGTACAAGGGGACGGTGGCGCTGCCGGAGAAGAAGGTGGAGGATTTTTTGCGGTGGAGGAGGCACTCGGTGGATGCGGTGGTGGCGTGGCTGCGGGAGCCGGAGGTGCTGGTGACGTATGCGGGGACGAAGATGGTGGAGCGGCGGTTGGTGGATGAGGTGCGCGTGATCGGGGCGGGCGATGATGCAGTGACGCTGGAGCTTGACCAGGGTACGCATCTGCCGGTGAGGTTGAGTTTTCCGTGGCGCGATCCGGCGTACAAGGATTGGAATACGGATGTGGAGGAGTTGGAGAATTATCACGCGGTGAGGGGTGTGATGACTCCGTTTGCGGTGACGAGGACGCATAACGGGGATGTGGTGAGTGAGCGGTTTTTGACGGACGCGGAGTATGGGGCGGCGTTGGCGGCGGATATGTTTGATCCGCAGCGGAGGCTGGGGGGCGGGCGCAGGTAACGGCGGCGCGAGGTTGGCGGTGGTATTCTGGGCCTCGCTATGAGTGAATCTATGGAAACCCCTGTTGCGCCGGCGGTTGAGGATGAGAGTGCGGCTGTGCCGGCGGAGAAGATGACGCTGGACATCGTTGAGATTATGGCGATTTTGCCGCACCGGTATCCGCTGCTGCTGATTGATCGCGTGATTGAGATGGAGCGCAAGACGCGCATTGTGGCGCTGAAGAATGTGACGGCGAATGAGCCGCACTTTATGGGACACTTTCCGGATTTTCCGATTATGCCGGGCGTGCTGATTGTGGAGGCGATTGCGCAGGCGGGTGGAGCGCTGCTGCTGACTGAGATTCCTGACCGGAATAATAAGCTGATGGTGTTTACCGGGATTGAGAATGCGAAGTTTCGGCGGCCGGTGGTGCCGGGAGACCAGTTGCGGATTGAAGTGACGGTGTTGAACTGGCGGCGCACGGCGGTGAAGCTGACGGGGAGAGCGACGGTGGATGGCGTGCTGGCTTGCGAGGCTACGATTATGTGCATGCTGGTGCCGCGCGGGGGGAAGAAGCCGGGGGAGGGTGAGTCGCTGTGAGCATTCACGCGACTGCGGGCATTCATCCAACAGCGATTGTGGCGGAGGGAGCGGTTGTTCCTGCAAGCTGCACGGTTGGGCCGTACTGCACGGTGGGACCGAACGTGGTGCTGGGGGAGGAGTGCGAGCTGGTGTCGCATGTGGTGCTGGATGGGCATACGACGATGGGGGCGCGGAACAAGGTGTTCTCGTTTGCTTGCCTGGGGATTGCGCCGCAGGATTTGAAGTATGCGGGTGAGCCTACGGGTGCGACGTTTGGGGATGATAACTCGATACGCGAGTTTGTGACGGTGTCGCGCGGGACGGTGGGTGGTGGGGGGATGACGCGGGTTGGGTCGGGGTGCTTGATTATGGCGTACGTGCATATTGGGCATGACTCGAAGGTGGGGAATGGTTGCATTCTGCCGAATGGGTCGACGCTGGCAGGGCATGTGACGGTGGAGGATTTTGCTACGTTGAGCGCGAATGCTCCGGTGCATCAGTTCTGCACGGTTGGGCGGTATGCGTATATTGGCGGCGGGACGACGGTGACGCAGGATGTGCTGCCGTATTCGCTGACGAGCGTGGAGCGGAATAATGCGGTGTATGGGATCAACAAGGTGGGGCTGCAGCGGAAGGGATTTACTCCGGAGCAACTGAAGGAGTTGGCGGCGGCGATGCGGCTGCTGACGGGCGGGAAGCGGAATACTACGCAGGCGCTCGAGGAGATGGATGGGATGCTGGCGGAGGGCGCGGGGGAGCATGTGCGGTATCTGGCGGAGTTTGTGAAGAAGAGCGAGCGGGGCGTGATTAAGTAGCCGATGCCGACTGTTCTCAACAGCGGACCGTACAGGTTTTTCTTCTACTCCGAAGAAGGGAACGAGCCGCCGCATATCCACATAGAGGCGGCGGAGAAACGAGCAAAGTTCTGGCTCACGCCGATCGAGCAAACGTGGAATGACGGGTTTCGGAGCGGCGAGCTAAAAACAATTGAGAATTTGATCACCGCCAACATACACTTGATTCTGGAGGCATGGTATGCATTCTTCCCTCATCAGTGAAGATCTGATTCCGGTTGATGTCGCTGTGGATCACGCGATGATCCGCGTGAAATTCAACGGCGGCCTCGAGATCGCTACGCCTGTTGCTCGCTTCCCGAGACTGGCCCAGGCGACATCTGAACAGAAGGCGAACTGGAGGGTGATCGGGAGAGGCGATGGTGTGCATTGGCCTGAGGTCGATGAAGATATCTCAGTCCGCACGTTGCTATCGCAACCAGCCAGGAAGCCGGTGAGCCGGATCGAAGAAGTTCCTGCACTGATCGGTGACCTGATCAAGACGACGAACCGGCTCAACACATTATTCGATGGAAGGCCGTTCACGCCGGATGGACACTTGGTGGGGAGTATCGGCGAGGTTGTAGCGGAGTACATCTATGGTGTCCGACTGGAGCCATGCAGCACTCCTCAGGTGGATGCTCATACCTCGGATGGACGGTCGGTTCAGATTAAGTTGACGGGCGCGAACGGAAACTCCTTCGGGTTCAGGTGGTCGAATCGAACGCCCGCGAAGCCATCTGACATTCTGGTTGCGTTGAAGCTGACAGACAAGGGGTTTGAGGAGATCTACAACGGCCCTTTTCCGGAGCAACTCCTGCGCGGGCGGCGGGACACATCGAACGGCCAGGTTTCTATTTCTCTGGCGAAGCTGCGGGAGTTGAATCCTGCTCTTCTGGCGCACGAGCATACTTTCGAGAGTATCAATCGCTGGTTTGCGGCCGGGTTGCGCGAAGTTGCCTAGCCTGGGGTTGATTGCGGGCAATGGGCGGTTTCCGTTTTTGTTGCTGGATGCGGCGCGGGCTGAGGGGTTGCGGGTGGTGGTGGCCGCGATCAAAGAAGAGACCGATCCGGAGATGAATGAGCGGGCGGCGCACGATGCGGAGGGCGTGCGCGTGCTTTGGTTTTCGCTGGGGGAGCTGTCGCGGCTGATTGAGATGTTTCAGCGCGAGGGTGTGACGCGCGCGGTGATGGCGGGGCAGGTGAAGCATAAGCAGATTTTTTCGAGCATCCGACCGGACTGGCGGCTGGCGAAGTTGCTGCTGAATTTGAGGACTAGGAATACGGACATGCTGCTGGGTGCGGTGGCGAAGGTGTTGGAGGATGAGGGGATTGTGCTGATGTCGTCGACTGCGTTTTTGGAGCCGATGCTGGCGCCGGTGGGCGTGATGACGCGGCGAGGTCCGGATGAGATGGAGCGTGGGGATATTGAGTATGGGTTGAAGGTGGCGCGCGGTGTGGCGGGGTTTGATCTGGGGCAGACGGTGGTGATTGCCGCGGGGGCTTGTGTGGCGGTGGAGGCGATGGAGGGAACGGACGCGACGATCGCGCGGGCGGGAGAGTTGTTTCGCGGGATGGATGCGGAGGGCGATGCGTCGACGCTGGAGAGAAGGTTGACGGTGGTGAAGGTGGCGAAGCCGAATCAGGATATGCGGTTTGATGTGCCGGTGGTGGGCGTGCCGACGATTGAGGCGATGCGCGCGGCGGGGGCTACTTGTTTGTGCGTGGAGGCGGGACGGACGCTGGTGTTTGATCGCGAGGCAATGGTGGCAGCAGCGGATGAGGCGGGAATTGCGATGGTAGGGGAAGGATAGGGGATAGAGGATAGAGGATAGAGGAGAAAGGCAAAAACAACTGCAAAGGCAAGGGCAAAGGCAAAGGCAAGGGCAAGGGCAAAGGCGTAAGCAAGGGTAAGGCGCAAGCAAGAACGAAGGCGAAGGCAATCAAGAACAAAGGCAAAGGCCTGCGCGAGAACAAAGGCGTAAGTAAGCAACAAGAGTGGATCCTCGTACGTTCCACTTCAGTGGGCACAGAGCGGTTGCTGGGCGATGGCTTTGCGAAGGTTAAGAATCAAAGAATGTTGCCGCTGGCGTTCTTGTCTTTTGCCTTTCTCCTCTATCCCCTATCCTCTATCCTCTATTCCCCATCCTCTATCCCTTGTCCCCTGCTTTTCTATCCCCTGTTTTGTTGGCGTAAGATTGCAATCGGCGCGAGATTGCAGGTAAAGGACGCGCCCAGGAGATCTCCCATGCTTCAGAAGCGGTGGATTGCAGCAGGATGTGCGGTGGCGTTGGCGGGCGGCCTTGTGCTGACCGGTGCGCTGACGAGAGATGTGCGGGCGGCGGCGAGGGACATGGCGCCGGTTGGTGAGACAGCGCCGAATTTTACGCTGCCTTCGCAGGAGAACACGCCGGTGAGTCTGAGCGACTACAAGGGCAAGTGGGTGGTGCTGTACTTCTACCCGAAGGACCAGACGGCGGGATGCACGATTGAGGCGCACAACTTCCAACGCGATCTGAAGAAGTATGAGGCGATGGATGCGGTGGTGCTGGGCGTGTCGCTGGACAATGTGGACAGCCACAAGGCGTTCTGCACGAAGGACTCGCTGACGTTCAAGCTGCTGGCGGACCCGAACCACAAGGTGGTGGATGCGTATGGCGTGCCGGTGAAGTCGTATGGGCCGATGCACTATGCGGAGCGCGATACGTTCCTGATCTCTCCGGAGGGTAAGATTGTGAAGGAGTGGCAGGTAAGCGACATCCAGCAGCACAGCGGCGAGGTGCTGGCTACGATCGCGTCGATGAAGCACGGCGAGTAAAAGCACTGCAGCAGACGCGGCGTAGAAGAACCGCAGTCGACGCAAGAACGGAACCACAGTAGACGCAAAAGCGCCCGGATCTCGAAAGAGCCGGGCGCTTTTGCTTGCCTTGTACTGCGGTTATGGCAGCCGAGTTACTTCTTCTTCGGTGCAGCCTTCTTGACGGCCTTCTTTACAGCCTTCTTGACGGCCTTCTTCGCGGGTGCCTTCTTGACGGCCTTCTTTACAGCCTTCTTTGCAGCTTTCTTCGTTGCCAATGTCTTACCTCTCATAGTCGATTTTTTGGTGCTTGTGCTCTTGTTGCCGACCGCCTTTTTATGGGCAGCCTTACCGCCGCGCAGAGCACGTGTTGCTTTCGCGGCAGAACTTGAAATCTTTTTACCCGCAGACTTTTTCTTGGCGGGAGCTTTTTTAGCCGGGGCCTTTTTCGCGGCAGCTTTTTTCGCTGGCGCTTTCTTTGCGGCCTTCTTGGCGGGAGCCTTCACTGCCTTCTTGGCAGGCGCTTTCTTGGCGGGAGCTTTTTTCGCTGGGGCCTTTTTGGCGGGAGCTTTCTTTGCTGGAGCTTTCTTCGCTGGTGCCTTCTTCGCCGGAGCTTTCTTGGCGGGGGCTTTTTTGGCGGGAGCTTTCTTGGGCGCAGCCGGGGGAGGTGGCGGGGCGCTGGGGGTCGGTTCCATGGAGAGACGCGTGGGCGGATCGTAGGGGGCGACGGGAGTAGGAGGCGGGGCGAATATTTCTGCGTCTTCGACTCGGGTTACAGCGATGACGTTGAACTCCTCTTCTTCATCTTCCTCATCGAGCGAGTCGATATCGATGGGTTCGTCGGTGTCGTCTTCGTCATAGCTTGCTGCGTAGAGCTTGATGGTTTCTTCATCCTGCAACATAACGTTCTCCCCCACTCCGTGTTCTTTGCTTGGTGTTGAATCCATCTTCCGTTGCTTGCGTCTCTCGAAGCGGTAAGACACTTCATGCGAGAGATGCTTCGCACGGATGATGTCAACAGGATTACGCGTAGCGGTATGAAATAGCAAGCACCTTTTTAGGGGCGGTGCATATTTTTCTACCCGTGGTCCAGGGCCGTGTCCTTGATTCCGTGAATCGAACTATCTCGACTTTTTCTTTTTCGACTTCGACCTCTTACGATTTGACGCGGTGGAGTGCGTCTTTGAACGCGACGAGGTGCGGCGAGAGGTCTCTTTGTGCGCATGCTCACTGGAGCGACGGGAGAAGCCGCGGCCTCTTCTGCGAGGGCGGTAACGAGTATGGGGCGCGAGCCGAATCGGTTCGACGACATAGAGAGAGCGGCCGGCGGGAACGCGATTGGAGGAGAGATGATTCCAGGAGCGGAGTTGTTCCACGGTGACGCCGAAGCGGTCGGCGACGGTCACGAGGGTATCGTGACGGCGCATCTTGTAGCGCTCGCCGGGGGCGAGGTGACTGGGAGCCTCGATGGGGATGACGAGCTCGTCGCCAGTTTCAATGGGGTCGGAGAGGTCGTTGACGGTGGTGATCTCACTGGCGTGCGCGTGGAGTTGGTCGGCGATCTGCTGAAGGGTCTCGCCATCCTGAACGACGTGGAAGCGCCAGGAGGTGCGATCTTCTTCAGGAATATTTTTCAGGCGTTTGAGATACATATCGCGCGTGCCTGGCGGAAGGTGGAGCTCGTAGGGAATGTCGGGGGGCGTGGTGAGGCGAAGCAGAGCGGGGTTGAGCGCGATGATCTCGGGGAGCGTTGCGTTGGTGAGCTCGGCGACGAGGCGCATGTCGATGGCGTAGGAGGTGGTCACGTCATCGGAGAGGACGGGCGCGTCGGGGACGACGTCGGTGAGGCCGTACTGCTTGGGATTCTTGGCCATGATGATGGCGGCGATGACGGAGGGGATGTAGGCCTTGGTTTCGGCGGGAAGGCCGCCGCGGCGATAGAGCTCCCAGTAGTCTGCGTAGCCGGTGCGGGCGACGAGGTGCTGAACGCGGCCCGGGCCCCAATCGTAGGCCGCCATGGCGAGGTACCAGTCGCCGAACTGGTTGTAGAGCTCCTTCATGTATTTTGCGTAAGCGATGGTGGACTTTTCAGGGTCGAAGCGTTCGTCGAAGAAACCGTTGCGCTCGAGGCCGTAAGAACCGGCGAAGGGCATGAACTGCCACATGCCGCCGGCGCCGGAGCCACCGGTGTTGATGGCCTGGGGCTGGAAGCCTGACTCGGTGACAGCCTGGTAGATGAGATCTTGGGGCACGCCGTTCTCACGGAGGATCTTCTGGATCATCTCCTTATATTTGCCGGCGCGCTCCAGGCTATGCACGAGATGGGCGTGCAGCTTGGGGTTGTTGGTGTAGGCGTTGATCCAGCCGGCGACGTAGTCGTTGATGACGAGGGGGAAGTCGGAGTTGGTGGTCTTGAGTTCCGCGGTGACTTTGCCGACGAGTTCAGGATTGGGTGCGAAGGTGACTTCGTTGGCGGCTTCGGCGGGGGCTTCTTCGATCTGTTCGGATAAGCCGTTGCCTTGTTTGAGCGCGACCATCTCGAGGGAGTTGATGGCGGAGAGAAGTTGATCGAACTCGTCGGAGAGTTGCGGATCGTTCTTGAGGTCCATGCCGCTGGAGAGCATGGTGTCGACGGCGAAGTCGAAGTCCTGGCGGGCGGCGTCGAGGCGGTTGGCGTTGTAGTTGGTGACGCCGGACTGGTAGCTGGCCTCGGCCTTGGAGATGAGGGCTTGAACCTTCTGGGTGTGCTGGGCGGCGATGATCTGCCTGGCGGATTGGTCGGCTTGCGACTGAGCCTGGGAGTCAGCCTGCTGCTGCAGCGAAGGTGCGGTGGCATTTGCCGGGGCGCTGCCGGGAGCGGCAGAGTGGCCAGCGCTGTTGCAGCCGGCGACTGCCAGCAGAAGCATCGGCGTGCAGACAGCAGCGAGGGCGTATCGCCCGAGGGGGGAAGTAGTTTTCAGGTTCACCATCAACCTACACATTGTAAGGGTTGGACGGGCCCGGGGGTTCTTTGTGGCGTTGCGTCAGGATAACGCAGGTGTCCTGGGCGCGGATGCGGATGGGTGGCGTGGGATGCGAGTGAGAAGGCATGCGGGTGTTAAGATGGAGGTTAAGGCCTTTCGCATTCCCAATGGATCCAAAGCATATCCGCAACTTCGCGATCATCGCGCACATTGACCACGGTAAATCAACCCTTTCGGACCGGCTGCTGGAGCTGACCGGGAGCCTGAGCTCGCGCGAGATGCAGGCGCAGGTGCTGGACGCGATGGATCTGGAGCGCGAGCGCGGGATCACGATCAAGGCGCACACGGTGCGCATGATGTATACGGCGTCGGATGGCGAGACGTATCAGCTTAATTTGATTGATACGCCGGGGCATGTGGACTTCAGCTACGAGGTGTCGCGGTCGCTGGCTTCGTGCGAGGGTGCGCTGCTGGTGGTGGATGCGTCGCAGGGTGTGGAGGCGCAGACGCTGGCGAATGCTTATCTGGCGATCTCGAATGGGCTGGAGATTATTCCGGTCATTAATAAGATTGATCTGCCGAGTGCCGATATTGAGCGCACGAAGGAGATGATCGAGAAGTCGGTGGGGCTGCCGGCGAAGGATGCCGTGGCGGTGAGCGCGAAGACGGGGCTGAATGTGGCGGACATTCTGGAGGCGGTAGTGATGTTGCTTCCGCCGCCGAAGGGGAATGCGGATGCGCCGCTGCAGGCGCTGATCTTTGATTCGTGGTTCGATGCGTACCGCGGCGTGATTGTGCTGGCGCGCGTTATTAATGGTCGGCTGCGCAAGGGCGATCGGATCAAGATCATGTCGAATGGTCGGCAGTTCGATGTGGAGTCGATGGGTGTGATGACGCCGAAGCCGATGGTGCTGGATGAGCTGAGCGCGGGCGAGGTTGGTTTTTTTGTGGCGACGATTAAGAATGTTGCCGATACGAAGGTAGGCGACACGATTACGCATGTGGATCGGCCTTGCGCGGAGGCGCTGCCGGGGTTCGAGGATATTAAGAGCATGGTGTTTGCCGGACTGTACACGGTGGACTCGCATGAGCATGCGCTGCTGCGGGATGCGCTGGAGAAGCTGCGGCTGAACGACAGCTCGTTTAATTTTGAGCCGGAGAGTTCGGTGGCGCTGGGGTTTGGATTTCGCTGCGGGTTTCTTGGGCTGCTGCACCTGGAGATTATTCAGGAGCGGCTGGAGCGCGAGTACAACCTGGATCTGATTACGACGGCGCCGGGGGTGCGGTACAAGATCACGATGACGAATGGGTCGGTGCTCGAGGTGGACAATCCCTCGCGTTGGCCGGACAGCACGGAGATTGAGCAGATTGAAGAGCCGGTGATTACGGCGAAGATTCTTACGAATGAAGAGTATGTTGGCGGGATTCTGAAGCTGGTGGAGGACAAACGCGGGCGGCAGCAGAACTTTGAGTATGTGAGCGAGACGCGGGTGATGCTGACCTATGAGCTGCCGCTGAATGAGATTGTGCTGGATTTTTATGATCGGTTGAAGTCGGTGTCGCGGGGGTATGCTTCGCTGGACTATCACCTGGCGGGGTCGTGGGTTTCGCCGATGGTGAAGATGGATATATTGATTGGCGGCGACCCGGTGGATGCGCTGTCGGTGATTGTGCACCGCGATGCGGCGTATGAGCGCGGCAAGGCGCTGGTGGAGAAGATGCGCGAGCTGATTCCGCGGCAGATGTTTGAGGTTGCGATCCAGGCGGCGATCGGGTCGAAGGTGATTGCGCGGTCGACGGTGACGGCGATTCGGAAGAACGTGATTGCGAAGTGCTATGGCGGCGACATCAGCCGTAAGCGCAAGCTGCTGGAGAAGCAGAAGGAAGGCAAGAAACGCATGAAGCGGATTGGCAAGGTGGACATTCCGCAGGAGGCGTTCCTGGCGGTGCTGAAGGTGGGCGAAGAGTAGGGGACGGGGCGGACCTTATGGTGGCTTCCGCGATGATGTGGAGGAGTGGCCGGCAGAACTGCGGGTCTCTCCACTGCGCATCGCATGAAGCCGCGATGCTTCGGTCGAGATGACAACTCTATACCTGATCTGAGTGGAGAACTCCGCTAAGGAAGATGTTGCAAAAAGAATGGAGGCCTGGAGGCCTCCATTCTTCGTTTCGAGATTTGTTGCGGACTTACAGCTTCGGCTGGTTACTGCCGGGGAGCTGCGGGGGTCCGGTGAGGTGTAGGCGCCTGGGGCGGGAGAGGAGCTATGCCGGAGGCAGTGTTGTAGGCTTCGATGACGGCCTGGGTGATGTCGGTAGAGCGCTGCCACCAGAGGACGGTGGGGAGACCCTGCGCTGCGCCCTCATTGAGCAGGATGGTGAAGCCGTGATCCTGGGCGTACTTAACGGCTGTGCCGCCGAACTTCTGGGCGACCTTGCCGTAGGCTTCCTGAACGTCGGAGTTGTAGGCGTTCTGAGCATCTTCTACATCACGCTGGAGAGCCTTCTCCTTGTCGTCGATGCTCTTCATGCGGCTGGCGCGCTCCTCGTCGGAGATGCTTGCCGGGAGGGCCTGGTACTGCTTCTTGAGGGAGTCGACTTCAGAGGAGAGAGCCTCGATGGCGTCCTTCTTGGGCTCGTACTTCTTCTGAATTTCTGCGACGGCGCGCTGGCCCTCGTTGGTAGCGACGACACCCTGTTCGAACGCGATGATGGCAACCTTTGCGGGGATAGCTTCTGGCTTGATCTCAGCCTGGGCAGATGGCGCGGCAGAAGCTGCACGGGAAGCAGAAGGAGTTCTGGTGGTTTGGGCGAGGAGGGAGGACGCTGCGAGGCCAGTTGCCAGCGCAGTAGCAAAGACAAGGGTGCGGTTCATGCGGTGATTGAAACTCCTTAGAAGGATCCGGAATCCGGAGAAATCGGCTGGGTTACTCCCGGCGCAAAGCGCCGCAGGGAAGGTTGCCGCGCCTTCCTCCGCCCGTTGGAACACCCGAGGGTGATGCCAGCTTGCTCTAGCTCATCATTGAGAATGAAGGAGAGTTTCGCGGGCGCGAGAGGACAGTCGGCTGACCGCAATTATAGGAGAGCGGGTGGGCTCGGTCAATGAATGCGGGGTAATCTTTGGGGTAAGGAGGGTGAAACTCTCCCGAAAAACGGAGGTGAGGAGGCGAAAATTCCGGTTTTTGGTGGTTTGGCCGGGTGGGACTGCGCGAATTTGGGGGAAAACGCCACTTCTCTGTTTGGAATGGGGATTGCAGGTAGGAATGACGTTCGAGCTCAAGTCGCTGACCAGAGTGCTTGATGAGCGGATGCCTGGAGCCCGAGCAGATAGCGGGTGAATGGGAGGCAGAATTCTCCGGTAGAGGGAGTTCCCCCCACATAGAGGCAAGGTTCCGTAGGGGCTTCGGCTCCGGAGGGGCCATTCTGGAGGCCAGTGACTGGCTGTTTAGGGCTAAGGGCCATCTTCCGGGGAGGGGAGGTGGCCCAAGGGCTTTGCGGGGCTGGTGGAGGTATTGGGGTTAGAACGGCTACAGGCTGTGATTTATTAGTGGTTGCACTTCTGGATTGCCGAGCGTAAGATCAGGTTGTTCTGCAGGCTTATGGGTTTTCCCGCGCCGTGACTTGACCGGTGGGTGATTTGCCCGGTGAGCTTTCAGAACAACAGCGTGGGATCCCGCAGGTGCCCGAATCTTAAGGTGAGGGACAAGGGTTGCGAGGGTCGTAGCCGGTGGTACCAGAATCAGCCGATAGCGTGCTACGGAGATCTGGACCAAGATGAGGTTCAATCAAATTTAGCGAACAAGAGAGTCGCTCCAGGAATGTAGTAGAAGCTGAGCCGAGACTGAACCACGAGAGCTGAGCTGAATTGGGAAGGAAGCGCAAAACGAGAGTTTTGGTTCCTCCACAGTGAATGTTGGAATGAGTGAGTCATTGAATAGCAGCAGGCCGTTTCCACCCGAGCGGACAAAGAACGCCCACCGGGACCCTTGGTTTGCCGGGTGCGGCAGCGGGCAGGGAACGGTTTTTAGGCGCGAGCGCCTGGTCGGCTCATCGCCGGCAAAGTAGGACAGATCATCTTCGAGTCAACGCTTGAGAGATATTTCGATTGACCCGTTTCGGAGACAGACCCGGTCGAGTCCAGTTTGGACCGCAGGGCCAGGGCAGGGAGCTGTCCGAGACAACTCAAGCACCCAATTGCAAGGGGAAATCACAGCATCATGTCAGAGCAGAATGTAGCGGATACTTCGTCGTATCAAGCGGCGGAGGAGTATAACGGCGGCGACTACGGCAATTCGGACTTCGACTCCTCGGAGTCTGGAGATGCGAACGACGGTGGCCAGCCCGGCCCAGGAATGGGACAGAGCAAGAGCAGCCGGCGTCGACGCCGCAAGCGGAAGAACAAGATGGGCGGAGATGGCCCGACTGTTGCCGGCGGTGAGGGAGACTCGGGCTCGCCGATTGTGCCAATGGTGATGGAAGGCGAGAGCCTGGCGCTGGCAGCTTCAGCGAGCGCTCCGCCGCAGACGCGCAAGCAGCAGGGCGGTTCGCAGCAGGGCAGCCAGCAGCAGGGCAATGGCCAGCAGCAGGGCCAGGGCGGCAAGCGCTGGAAGAAGAAGTTTCGGGACCGGGAACGGCGCCCCGGTGGCGGTGGTGGTGGCGGCCGGAGCGAGAATCCTGGCAATGACTTTCGCGCGGACGCTGGCTCCAGCAACGGAAACGGCTACGGCGGCGGCAATGGCGGCGGCTATCGTCCGGACAACTTCGGGAACCAGATTGGCGGATTTAAGCGGAAGGGCAAGGGCGGGAACGGCGGACAGGCACGGGAGCGTGGGTTTGTAGGACCGATGGACCACAGCTATCGCGCGTCGGGCGAGTTTGGCGATGCGCCTCCGTCGACGATCCAGGTGGCGGGACACGGGCGCAGGGGCGGGCATCGGCATACGGGAGACTCGCAGCCGATTGACCGGTCGATGCCGCGGCCGATTCCGATTCCTGAGGGAGCGCAGACGCACATCTACTTCTTCATCGAGGAGCTGTTCTTCCAGGCGAAGATCCAGGAGACGGCCAAGAAGCTGGGCGTGAAGGTGTCGTTCGTGAAGAACGACAAGGACGCTGTCGCGGCGCTGACCGAGGGCGAAGAGAATAAGCCAGCACTGATTGTGTTCGACCTGAACAACGCGAATGCGAAACCGCTGACGCTGATTCCGAAGCTGAAGACGAAGCTGAAGCGGTCGGCTTCGATCATTGGCTTCCTCTCGCACCTGCAAGGCGATTTGAAGGCGAAGGCGGTGGAGGCGGGATGCGATGTGGTGATGCCGCGCGCGGCGTTCAGCCAGAATCTGCCGAACCTGCTGCGTCGCTATGGCGTGGAAGAGGAAGAAGAAGTGAACTTCAACTGCTAGAGGTTTCGTTGAAATGAAACGCCCGGTTTGCTGGCCGATATCCGCCGCGAGCCGGGCGTTTTGTTTGGATGGATGCGGCTCGGGGGGAGTGGCGGGCATCTTAGAGGATGAGGATCAACGATATATGCCTACTACACATCACTCAGCGGCGGCGGAGCGCCATCTGCAGGCGGCGCATGCGCATGAGGCGGCGGCTGCGTCGCACAACATGAACGATCATATGGGAGCGCATGAGGCGTCCAAACGCGCCATGGAACTTTCGCGCGAGGCTCATGAACACTCGGAACGGTTGGTGGAAGAAGGGGCGGCGGAGAAGTAACCTGAACAGTTGCGAGTATGTGGCGGATGGCGATGAGGTGTGTCGTACGTTGCTGTTCGTGATCACACGATGACGACGGAAAAAGGAGCGCCGACGGCTGATGGACTGGCCGTCGGCGCGATTTTTTCTTTGAGATTAAGGACGTCTGGCCATCTCGCCTTTGACCTCTTCGGCCGTTGCATTTGGCGCGGGAGTGTCTTCTGCGTGGGAACGAGTCTGTCTCCTGCCGGGCGCAGACTTGCGGGTCATTGCAGCAAGGAACTGACTGGGAGTTCTTGAATTGGCATTCACCGCGAACGATGGGGCGCTGCGCGCAGGTGGGCTGTTTAGCAGTTTCTTTTGCAGTACCTTCAGCATCGGTTTTTCTACGTAGATGTAACAGATGAGACCCGCAGTGACGAGTACCACGACCTCGTAGAACGCATAGGAGAGCCGATACCAGATGGAAAGGGAGGGGGGATCTAAACGGTAGAAGAGGCGGGTGGCGAATTCCATAACCACCGTGCAGGTGATGTAGATGGAGTAAGAAGCATTTCCGATGAGCACGAAGGCTTTGCCCAGGGTATGTTTCATCGAAGGATTCCAGAAGATCACACCGGCGACGATGAGAGTGGCCGATACTCCCCATGTGGCCACGCGGCCTGGCACGTCCCTATCGCTGAACATGTTCTGCATGCCGATTGCTATGTGGGGAAGACTCATCGTTCGCAGAAGGAACGCTTCTACGGCGCCTGCAGCGGTCAGCACCATCCCGAGGACGCGCCTGCCTCTGAGGCGCATGTAAGCCAAGGCAATCACCGCACCGAACACGAATTCGAGTTCAATTGGATTGGCGACGACGATTAGCACGGAGTGGCGGATTCCGGTGAACGTGCCAATCACTACCAAACTGCACAGCATGGTGATGAGGATGGGAACAGCCGATCGAATGGAAAAAACCAGGATCAAGCCCAACATACAGTAGAAGGACATCTCGAAGATCAACGTCCACGAGACACCCATGATGAGGTGTTCCATGGGGAAATGAGGTTCGGGAAGAAGGAAGAAGGCTGCGAGATAGCTGTTTTGCTCGAGCAGACCCTCGTGCGCATATCGCGCCAGCATCAACAGTGAGACGACCCAGTAGATGGGGTAGATCCGAATGAAGCGGCGCTTCATGAAATCAGCCATTGGCTTGATTCCGGGCTGGTCGCGAACTTTCATCACGCTAAGGGACAGGATGAAGCCGCTGATGACAAAGAAGATGTCGACGCCAAAGATACCCAAGTCCGGGATTGGTTGTGAGCCCGACAATCCGAGAACTTGACTTGAGTGAAACCAGATGACAAGGATGACGGCAATCGCGCGCAGTAGTTGTAGCGCGTCAATCTGATATAGATGCGAAGGCATCGGAAGACTTGTGTCCCGAAAGCTCACCTACTACTTCTCCCAGTCGAATCTTTTAGCTGTATATCATGTGCCTCACGCGTATCAGTAACGGGTGCTCAGTGACTAAAGTCGAGTCTTGGTGAAAGACGACTGGGGGCGTAAGGGCTTCTGTATGCGCAGTTTAGATGATGGGGTGGTGGAAAAGAGTTGTTTTAAGCTTTGCGTTTTTTCGTGGGGGCTTTGCGAGCTTTCGAGATGGTCTGGATAGTAGCGGCCGCGGCAGACTCGCGGACCATGAGCTCGGGTTCGAAGAGGATGACTTCGGGGTACGCGTCGTGGGGAGTTTCGATGCGTTTTAGGAGGGTTTGAACGGCCATTTCACCCATGCGGCGGAGGGGCTGGCGGACGGTGGTGAGGCGCGGGGTCTGATAGGCGGCGCTGGAGATGTCGTCGAAGCCGATGACGGAGATGTCGTCGGGGCAGCGGAGGCCGGCGTCGGTGATGGCGCGGATGGCGCCGATGGCGGCGATGTCGTTGAAGCAGAAGATGGCGGTGAAGTCGCGGGTGCGGGCGAGGAGATCGCGGATGATGGGATAGCCGAGCTCGGGCGACCAGGCGTTGGCTTCGAGATAGACGCAGAGTTCAGGGTGGATGGTGAGACCGACGCGCTGGGCCATGGCCATGATGCCTTCCCAGCGAAAGGCGGAGTCGGAGACCTGGGGCTGGCCTTTCATGAAGGCGATGCGGCGATGGCCGAGGTCGTAGAGATGCTTGAGGGCGAGCAGGGCAGCGCGGTCATGGTCGAGCATGATGTTGGTGTTGCCCTTGAGTTTTTTGTGGCCGGAGATGGAGACGACGGGGACGCTGACCTCTTCGTTGAGCTGGGTGTTGACGAGGAGGAAACCGTCGACGGAGCGCTTGGTGAGGAGGCGCGGGTACTCGTCGATGAGGTCTGGCTTGCCTTGGTGAGTGACGACGAAGTGGAGATAGCCGGACTGGAGGAGGTGCTCTTCAATGCCATTCATGAGCATGGTGAAGTAGCCTTCGCTGAATTCTGGCACGATGACGCCGATGGTGAAGGTCTGGCGGGTGCGGAGAGAGCGCGCGATCGGATTGGGGCGGTAGTCGAGGCGCTTGGCGGCCTCGAGGACGCGCTGGCGCGTGGTGGCAGAGATGGCCGAGGCGCCGGGCGCGTTGTTCATGACCAGAGAGATGGTGGCGGGGGAGAGGCTTAGGTAGTCGGCGAGGATTCTCAGGTTGACGGGCTTGGCGGCTTCGCGTTTGGGTTTGTGGGGCGGCATTGGGCTTTCAAGTTGTACCACTGAAGGATCTGGTTTGGTTTGGGCGAAGAGGGTCAGCGAAGGAGCGCGTCGGCGGCCCAGAGGACGGGGGCCTGACCGTGGAAGTCTCCGGTGCGGCGCTTGCGGGCGAGGTAGTAGGCGAGACTGTTTTGTTTGCCGGTGCCTTCGCAGACGTTGGTGACGTCGTTGTTCTGATCGATGTAGCCGACGATGGCGATCCAACCGGCCCGCGCAGTGGGGCCGTAGGTGGCGGGATCGAGCCAGCCGTTGCGGACGCCGGTGATGAGGGCGAAGGTGAACATGGCGGAGCCGGAGGTTTCGGGCCAGGCCTGGTCGCGGTCGATGAGCTGGCCCCAGGAGCCGTCCTTGCGCTGGTAGTGGAGGAGCGCGGCCATCATGGTGCGGTAGCTGGCGAGGATGCGGGGGCGGAGGGGGTGGTTGGGGGGCAGGGTGAGGAGCATCTCGGCCATGCCTGCGGCGACCCAGCCGTCGCCGCGGCCCCAGAAGAAGGGAACGTCGGGGGCGTGGAAGAAGAGGCCGTTGGGCTGCTGGAGGCGATCGAGGTAGACGACCATCTCGTGGGCGTCGCGGTCGAGGTACTTGGTATTGCCGGTGGCGCGGTAGGCTTCGAGCTGGAGCATGGTAAGCATGTACATGTCGTCGATCCAGAAGCGGGTTTCGGCGGAGAGGCCGTCGGGGCGGGGATTTTCCCACTGGCGGTCGGCCCAGAAGACGCCGTTGGCGAGGTACTGGGGGTCTTTGGTTTCGATGGCGATTTCGAGGGGGACGACGCCGAAGACGGAGTCGTCGACGTGGTGGCGCTTGGGGATGCGGTCGGCTTCGGCGCCGCCGGGCAGGAGGGGTTTGAAGCGCTGAATGAGCGCGTTCTGGAGGGCAGTGTCGTGGGTGATCTGTGAAAACTGGAGAGCTCCGTACCAGGTGGCGACCTCGGAGTAGTGGATGGTCGGGGTGTACTGGTGGGGGCTGGGAACGAAGTGGTCGGCGAGCTTCTTGCCGACCTCCTGCGGCGAGGTACCGGCGGGCCAGTTGGTGAAGTAGTCCGCGGCTGTTTGAGCGAAGGTGACAGGGACGAAGAGGGCGATGGCCGACCACGCGGCGAGGTGGGCGATGGTCCGCAGGGGTTGGTGAGGGATGCGGGTCGGCTTCACGAAGAGCTCTTTCTCTGGTTGCGGCTGCGTAGGTTTGGGGGCGGGGAGCGAGAGGGTTCGCACCCCGCAGGGTTTAGCGCGGCTTAACGGATGGGGCGCTGTAGGATGACGACGTCCATGGGCTTGAGGGTTACCGAGTGCGTGGATCCTCTGGCAAGAACGTTCTGGAAGGCGGAGGGCAGAGTGACGGTTTGAGGCTGGGTCTCGGAGTTGCCGAAGTTGATGAGGATCCAGACTTCGTGGTGCGCGTCGGAGCGGATGTAGAGATCGACGTTGGGAGGAAGCGAGCCGAACTCGGGATGAATGTTGGCGTCGGCGACCATCCACTTGGCAGCGTTGGCGAGGGTGGCGCCTTCGAGGTCTGCGCCGATGTAGGTGATGCTGCCTTTGCCTACTTTGCGCGTGATGGCCGCGGGTTGGTTATCGAGCCAGCCGAGGGGAGTTTTGCCGTAGCGCATGAGGACTTTGGTTTCGGGGTTGGAGGTGGAGAGGAGTTCGGCCCAGACTTTGGTGGGGCCGGAGCCCCACGCGCCGGAGATGGGGATGGTTGTGTCGAGCGCGTAAAACTGCTCGACACGGCCACCGAGGAGGGGAACGAGTGGGCCGGGCTGGCGCTCGGTGTTGAGGCCGTTGTCGATGTTCTTCATGCCGGAGCGCTGGGTAAGGACGAGGTGGCCGCCGTTGCGGACGTAGTCGATGAGGTTGTGGGCTTGTTGGTCGTCGATGAGGTTGAGCGCGGGCGCGATGACTAATTTGTATTGCGAGAGGTCGACGGAGGGTTGAACGATGTCGACGGAGTGGACGAGGGAGCGGATGGCGCCGTAGTAGGCGACCATATTGGCAATGGGGTCGAAGGCCTTGTTGTGGCGCTGCCAGTTGATGGCCCAGTAGCTGTCGTAGGAGTGGAGGATAGCGACGTCGGAGTGGACGGTGGTACCGGCGAGGGTGGGACCAGCTTTGGCGAAGTCTTTGCCGATTTGCGCGACTTCGGAGTAGAGCGGGACGGGTGTGCCGTCGGGGCCGACGAGGACGCCGTGGTACTCCTCCTGGCCGTTGAGGTCGGAGCGCCACTGCCAGTACTCAACGGCGTCGGCACCGTGACCGACGTCGTGCCAGGCCATGGCGCGGACTTCACCTTTGTCGAGGGAGTTGTTGTCAGGCGACCAGTTGACGAAGCCGGGTTGGGTTTCCATGACCCAGAAGTTTTTGCGCAGGAAGCCGCGGGTGAGATCGTGTGCGGCACCGTTGGCGACGGGATTGAGTTGGCCGGTGCCGACGTAGTCGTCCCATGAGGCCATGTCGAGATCCTGGGAGACGGTGTAGTGATCGTAGCCGTCGAAGAAGCCCATCATGTTGGTGGTGATGAACTGGTGGGGATCGATGTTGGGACGAAGCGCGTTGATCTGATTTTTTTGATAGCTGCGCCAGGTGTCGGAGACGAAGCGCTTCCAGCTTAAGAGAAGGCCGGGGTTGCCGTAGGTGGTCTCGATGGGGATCTGCGACCACGCGGTGTAGGTCTGGCTCCAGTAGGCGGTTGTCCAGCGAGTGTTTAAGTTGTCGAGAGTTTTGTAGCGAGCCTTTAGCCAGTCCTGGAACTGCGCCTGGGCGATGGGGCCGTAGGAGACGTTGGCGTACTCGTTGCCGATCTGCCAGCCGATGACGTCGGGATCGTGGCCGAAGCGCTTGGCTTCCTGGAGATCGATTGCGTAGACGAGCTCGCGATACTTGGGGTCAGCCCAGTTGAACTGCTGGCGGTTGCCGTGCTGATCGCGGCGACCATCCTCCATGATGCGAAGGGTCTCGGGATATTTGGTGGTGAGCCAGGCGGGGGGAGCGGCGCTGGGTGTGCCGATGACGACATAGATGTGATGACGTTCGGCGGCGCGGATGGCGCGGTCAAGCCAGTCGAGGTCGTAGTGACCTTCGGAGGGCTCGAGGTTGGACCAGGCGAACTCGCCAACGCGGACGAAGCGGATGTGAGCGGCTTCCATGAGAGAGAGGTCGGCGTCCCAGCGAGACTCAGGCCACTGCTCGGGATACCAGGCGGCGCCGAGGTAGAGAGCTGGCGGGGTGTCTGCGGATTGAGAGCTGGCGGGCGTGGGCTGGGCATGGAGTGCGGGAGGGCGGAGTGCTGGGCCGAGGAGGATGGCTGCGGCGAGGATGGGAGTGAGAGACCGGAGCGCGATATTCATGGAATGATCCTACGATTCATCGAACAATCCTGCGAGTCAGGGAACAGGCATGACGCGAGTGAGCGATTTTTCCTGTAGACAAACGTTATACTTCGCCCTCAGAATGGCTGAGCGGACGTACGGTTCTCCTGGAATGGTTCGGCGTCCTCGTGATTCGCAGTACAAGCTAAACCGTTTTAATTAGTATTTGCAAGGTGTAAGTGGGCCGGTATAGAAGATAGTTCTGGTCGTGGACTTAAGTCTGGCATCAGAGCACAGCGCTGGAAGGGGAAAAGGATGAAGATGTTGACGTTTGTGAGGACGAGCTGCGTCTGGATGAGCTGCGTGGTGGTGAGCATGGGTTGCGCGCGGGTGGGCGCGGCGCAAGAGCGTGCGAAGGCTGTAGATACGGCGAAGATGCCGTGGATGAATACGTCGTTGGATGCGGATACGCGCGCGGAGATGATGGTGAAGCAGATGACGCTGGACGAGAAGATCCAGTTGGTGCACGGGATTGGATGGGGGCCGCTGCGCGCTGGAGCGTATGTGCCGCCGGCGGATAATGGCGGTGCGGGATTTGTGCCGGGGATTCCGCGGCTGGGGTTGCCGGATATTAATCTGGCGGATTCGGCGGTGGGGATTCGGATGGCGGCTGCGGATAGCCGGTACGCGACGCTGCTGCCGAGCGTGATTGGGATGGCTTCGAGTTGGGACCCGAAGATGGGATTTCTGTATGGCGATGTGATTGGGAGAGAGCTGCGCGACCAGGGATACAACATGTCGATTGGCGGGGGCGTGGATTTGATACGCGAGCCGCGCAATGGACGGAACTTTGAGTATGCGAGCGAAGACCCGGTGCTGGCGGGAACGATGGTGGGCGAGTTGGCGATGGGCGTGCAGTCGAATGATGTGATGGGCGACATTAAGCACTACGTGCTGAATGACCAGGAGACGGGACGCAACACGCTGAATGCGGTGTTGAACAAACGTGCGATGCAAGAGACGGATCTGCTGGCGTTCCAGATTGCAATTGGTATGGCGAAGCCAGCGGGTGTGATGTGCAGCTACAACCGCGTGAATGGCGACTTTGCGTGCGAGAACAAGTACACGCTGACGGATGTGTTGAAGGATGAGTGGGGGTTCAAGGGGTTTGTGCTTTCCGACTGGGAGGCGACGCACAGCACGGTGAAGGCGGCGATGGCGGGGCTGGATATGGAGCAGCCGGGCGATGGATATTTTGGAGCGCCGCTGAAGAAGGCGGTGCAGGATGGACAGGTGCCGGAGGCTCGGCTGAATGATATGGTGCACCGGATTGTGCGCAGCATGATTGCGTGCGGCGTGGTGGATCATCCGCCGATGCGGCGCGTGGTGGACCCGTTCAAGGGGCGCGACGATGCGAAGCGGATTGAGGAAGAGAGTATTGTGCTGCTGAAGAATGAGGGCGGGATTCTGCCGCTGCGGGAGGGCGACGGAAAGACAGTTGTTGTGATTGGCGGACATGCGGATGAGGGTGTGTTGTCGGGCGGGGGATCAGCGCAGGTGGACGCGCCGGGTGGAAGGCCAGGCGGGTCGGTGTGGGGGAAGCCGGTTTATTTTCCATCGTCGCCGCTGAAGTATTTGAAGGAGCAGGCGGGCGATGGTGCGTCGGTGAGTTTCGATGCGGGCACGGATGTGGCTGAGGCGGCGAAGGCTGCTGCGAAGGCGCAGATCGCGATTGTGTTTGTGACGCAGTGGATGAGCGAGGGGATGGATAGGCCGACGCTTAGCTTGCCGCATGATCAAGATGCGCTGGTAGAGGCGGTGGCGAAGGCGAATCCGAATACGGTGGTGGTGCTGGAGACGGGCGGGCCGGTGAGCATGCCCTGGCACAAAGAGGTGAAGGGAATTGTGGAGGCTTGGTATCCGGGGATTGGCGGCGGGCAGGCGATTGCGAATGTGCTGTACGGGCGCGTGAATGCATCGGGCAAACTGCCGGTGACGTTTGCGATGGATGAGGCGCAGTTGCCGCATCCGCAGGTGACGGGGCTGACTCCGACGACTGGGAACAACGGAATGAACGGAGGAGGATTTCACGGGATGGAGTCCAAGGATTTTACGGTGGACTACAACGTGGAGGGGATGAAGGTTGGGTACAAGTGGTTTGAGGCGAAGGATGAGACGCCGCTATTTCCGTTTGGATTTGGGCTGAGCTATACGAGCTTTGCTTACTCCGATTTGAAGATAGAGGCGAAGGGCACGGGGGCAGATCTTACGCTGAGTTTTACGGTGAAGAACACGGGGACTCGTGCGGGCGATGAGATTGCGGAGGTGTATGTGCGGCTGCCGAAGAGTGCGGATGAGCCGTTTGAGAAGCTGGTGGGATTTGAGCGCGTGAGCCTGGCGGCGGGTGCGAGCACGACGGTGACAGTGCCGGTTCGGCCGCTGTACTTGAAGGTATTTTCGACGGAGAAGAATGGTTGGGAACGGCTCGGCGGAGACTATCGGTTTGAGGTTGGAGGGTCGTCGGCGGAGTTGCCGTTGAAGGCGGAGATATCGCTGGGAGCGGAGTAGGGGAGCGGAGTGACGCGCGCAGATTCTGCGGGAGTTGCAGAGGCGACGAGGTTTTTCTGTGTACAAGGGTTGTTGACCCGCGGTAGATTGGTCGCGGTTCGTTCCTTATGCATAAAATCGGTTTAGTTGCGGTGTTTGTGAGTAGTGTGGTGGGTGCGGTTGGGCAGCAGCCACGCGTTGGCGTGCCGGCGACCGCGGTGTATGCGGATAGTTCTGCGCCCGTCGAGGCGCGGATTACCGACCTGCTTAGCCGGATGACGCTGGAGGAGAAAGTGGATGCGTTCAGCACGGATCCGACCGTCCCGCGGTTGGGTGTGGTGGGGACTGGGCATGTGGAGGGGTTGCATGGGTTGGCGCTTGGCGGGCCGGCGCACTGGGAGGGCCGCGCGGGGCGTGGGTATCTGACGGTAATTCCTACGACGATCTTTCCGCAGGCGAGAGGGTTGGGGCAGACGTGGGATCCGGCGCTGTTGACCGAGGCTGCTGCGGAAGAGGCGTATGAGACGCGGTATGCGTTTGGGAAGTATCACCGCGGGGGGTTGGTGGTGCGGGCTCCGAATGCGGATTTGAGTCGAGATCCGCGCTGGGGGCGGAGTGAGGAGTCGTATGGGGAAGATCCTTACTTGGTGGGGACGCTGGCTACGGCGTACACGCGAGGGTTGCAGGGGGATGGGAAGTATTGGACTACGGCTTCACTGCTGAAACATTTTCTTGCGAACAGTAATGAGAATCTGCGGACTTCGTCTTCGTCGGATTTTGATGAGCGTTTGTTTCAGGAGTATTACTCGGTGCCGTTCCGGATGGCGATTGAGGATGGGCATGCGAATGCGTTTATGACCGCGTACAACTCGTGGAATGGGACGCCGATGATTGAGAACCCTGTACTGCGGAATGTGGTGATGAAGGTGTGGGGCGAGGATGGGATTATCTGCACGGATGGCGGCGCGCTGACCGCCCTGGTGAAGGACCATCACGCGTTCAAGACGATGCCTGAGGCTGTCGCGGCGACGGTGCATGCGGGGATCAATCAGTATCTCGATGACTACAAGCCGGCGATGGAAGAGGCGCTGAAGGAAGGGTTGATTAACGAGCAGGATTTGGATCGGAATCTGCGTGGGGTGTTTCGCGTGATGATCAAGCTGGGGATGCTGGACCCTGCGGAGTTGGTGCCGCAGTCGAAGATTGGTGTGGAGGATGGGGCGGGGAAGGGCTCGGCGACGATGCTGAGGAAAGATCCTTGGTGGACGGCGCAGCCGAAGGCGTTGGCGCGGCGGGTTACGGATGAGTCGATTGTGTTGTTGAAGAATGCGTCCTACGCGGACGGCGAGAGCAAGAGCAACGGAAGCGACGGCAGCAAAACCCCGATGAGGGCGCTACTGCCGCTGGATGCTGCAAAGTTGAAATCGCTGGCGGTGGTGGGGCCTTATGCGAATGAGGTGCTGCTGGATTGGTATAGCGGGACGCCTCCGTTTACGGTGACGCCGTTGGAGGGGATTCGCGCGCGTGTGGGTGCGGGTGTGAAGGTGACGTATGCGAAGGGCGATGATCTGGCGGCGGTGACGGCGCTGGCGAAGACGGTGGACGCGGTGGTGGTGCTGATCGGGAACAACCCGACGTGCGGTGCGGGGTGGAACGTTTGCCCGACGCCTAGCGATGGGAAGGAGGCAATCGATCGGAAGAGTATGACGTTGGAGCAGGAGTCGATTGCGAAGGCGGCGCTGGCGGGAAATGCGCGAACGGTGGTGGTGCTGCAGGCGAGCTTTCCGTATACGACGAATTGGACCGAGGCGAATGTGCCGGCGATTCTGGAGATGACGAATGGCAGCGAGGAGCAGGGGGATGGGCTCGCGGATGTGCTTTTTGGTGACTATGATCCAGCGGGGCGGTTGACGCAGACCTGGGTGAAGGATGAGGCCGATCTGCCGCCGATGATGGACTACAACATTCGCGATGGGCGCACGTATATGTACGCGAAACAGACGCCGCTGTATGCGTTTGGGTTTGGGCTTAGCTATACGAGCTTTGCTTATTCGCATCTGCGGGTGAGTGCTGCGACGCTTCGCGATGGGCAAACCGCTACGGTTAGTGTTGAGGTGAAGAATACGGGTGAGCGCGCCGGCGATGAGGTGGTGCAGATGTATGTGTCGCATGAGGGGTCGAAGGTGGCGCGGCCGGTGGAAGAGTTGGAGGGATTTGCGCGCGTGTCGTTGAAGGCCGGCGAGACGAAGACGGTGACACTGCCGTTAGCCGCGAAGGCGTTGGAGTATTGGAGTGATGATGCGAACGCGTTTGTGTTGGAGAAGGATCGCGTGGTGGTTAAGGTGGGTGGGAGTTCGGATGATTTGCCGGTGAAGGCTGTCGTGCAGGTGATGTAGGGTTGCGATGGGAAGTTGATTTGCGAGGGATGGATATGAACGTTCGTCAGGTTGGGTTGGTGGTTGGGGCAGTTGTGATGGGCGTGATGTCTTGTGGGGCGCAGCAGTTGACGCTGCAGCGCGGGGACGCGACGGTGGTGGTGGAGCCTTATGCGCCGAATGTGGTGCGGATTACGTTGAGCTTGTTGAAGGATCGGGCGCTGATGGGGCCGGGGGTTGGGATTACGGCGAAGATGAATGGCGCTGGATGGACGGTGGAGAGTGGGAGTAGCTCTGCGAATGGAGGGGATGTGCTGCGGTCGTCGCGGATGGTGGTGACCGTGGCGCCGCAGGGCAAGCCGTGGAAGCCTACGGGGACGCAGGCGGATATTGCCCGGTTCTTCAATGGGTCTACGCCGGGAGTGGGGATTACGGTGAAGACTCCGGGTGGGAAGACGCTGGTGGATATGCAGGGGTGGCAGATGTCGGTGCCGAACTATAAAGACGGCAACCATGATGTGCTGTATGACCGGCGGCCGGGAGATGATCCTTACTACGAGGTGGGGGCATCGTTCGCAGCGCCGAAGGACGAGCACTACTACGGACTCGGTCAGAACCAGTTGGGGTTTCTAGACCATCGAGGGCACGTGTTGCACTGCGCGCAGGATTATGACGCGCCGGGTGGTGAGAGCATCTGCGTGCCGTTTGTGGTGACGAATAAAGGGTACGGGTTGGTGTGGGATAACCCTTCGAAGACTACGGTGGCCTTTGCGATTAATAACCAGACGCGGTGGACTTCGCAGGTGGGGCAGAGGGTTTCTTTCTTCGTGATTGCTGGTGATACGTATGACGAGATCTATGAGGGGTATCGGCGGCTGACGGGTGTCGTGCAGATGCTGCCGAAGTCGGCGTATGGGTACATCCAGTGCAAGCAGCGGTATCGGAGCCAGGCGGAGTTGATGGCGGTGGCGAAGGGCTATCGCGAGCGGCATCTGCCGATTGATGACCTGGTGATCGATTGGTTCAGCTATACGAAGATGGGGCAGATGGATATGGATCCGACGCTGTGGCCTGATCCCGTGGAGATGAACAAAGAGCTGCATGCTATGAACTTTCACGTGATGATCAGCGTGTGGCCGCGGTTTGTGCCGGGGGATCGATACTATGCGACGCTGCTTAGGAACGGTTGGTTTGAGCACCTGGCGGATGGGACGCCTACGAATGGACTGCCGTACGACCGCGCGGGGTCTGATATTGATACGACAAATCCGGCGGCGGCGAAGTGGTATTGGAATGTGATTGACGCGAACTATGTGAAGAAGGGCTTCGACGCGTTCTGGATGGATGAGACGGAGCCGGACCTGCCACCAAATGGGAGCTACCTGCATGTGGGGCCGGGGACGGAGTACTTCAATGTGTATCCGCTGTTCCATACGGCGGCGGTGTATGACGGGATGCGCGCGGATATGAAGGAGCGGGCGCTGTTGCTGGCGCGGTCGTCGTATCTGGGGGCGCAGAGGAATGGGACGATCTTCTGGTCGTCGGATATTGCGCCGACGTGGGATGTGTTGCGGAGACAGGTGCCGACGGGAATTAATTTTGTGGCGTCGGGAATGCCGTATTGGAGTACGGACATTGGGGGGTGGCAATATTTGCCGGCGTATCACAAGCCGGAGCGGCCGGTGTTGATTGATCCTAGCGATGCGCGCGCGGAGGTGGGGCACTATGACGACTATCCGGAGTTGTATGTGCGGTGGTTTGAGTATGGTGCGTTCCAGCCGAACTTCCGTTCGCATGGAAGCCGGCCGGAGAATGAGGTTTGGAGTTATGGCAAGCAGGCCGAGCCGATCCTGGAGAAGTTTTTGCGGCTGCGGTATGAGTTGATGCCGTACATCTACTCGTTGGGGTGGAGCTCGCACGAGACGGGTGCGCCGTTTATGCGCGGGCTGTTTATGGACTTTGGGAGTGATCCGAAGGTTGCCGATATTGGCGACGAGTATATGTTCGGGCCAGCGCTGCTGGTGGCTCCGGTGACGGAGCAAGGCATGACGAGCCGCGAAGTTTACTTGCCGGCGGGGACGGACTGGTACAACTATTGGACGAAGGAACGCGTGCATGGCGGGCAGCGCATTACGGTGAGCGCGCCGATCGATGAGATCCCGCTGTTTGTGAGGGCGGGTTCGATTCTGCCGCTCGGGACGGTGGTGGAGAGTACGAATGAGGTGCAGAAGATTGCGAAGCTTGTGGTGTATCCGGGAGCGGATGGATCGTTTGAGCTGTACCGCGATGACGGGATTACGTATGCGTACGAGAAGGGTGCCTACGAGGTGAGTCATCTGCATTGGGACGACGCGACGCAGAAGCTGACGCACACGGGTGCGGCGGTGGGGTTTGCCAAGGGCGAGGTGGTGGAGGTCGTTGGCGCGCGGTAGGGTGGGCGAGAGTTGGTGGGTGGCGTTATAATTCGCGCATACGTGGGGAACGCATGTCGATGAGGAACAACTCGACGATGGAGCTGCGGAGGGCCAGAAGGCGTGCGAATGTCTTTGCGCTTTCGCGCGCGCTGCCGAGCAGCTCGCGCCCCAATCTTTTTTCTGGCGATTAATCCCCTTCGCGACGGTATGTAGCGCACGGTTGTTCTGAGCTCCTTTGACCTGGTCAATGTTGAGCTAGCGTTTACGTCATTCAACATGACTCGGTCCTGCCATCCGATGCAGTGGCCCCAGGAGATTTTTCATGAGCACCCAGACACAGAATGTTGTTCACGTTGCCAGCGCAGAGACGCATGCAAAGGTTGGTCCGAAGTTTGTAACGGCCGTGCCGGGAGTGCGGGCGAAGAAGGTTGTTGAAGAGGATGATCTTTATCTTTCGCCGAGCTACACGCGCGGGTATCCACTGGTGGTGAAGCGTGGGTACGGCTGTCGGATTGAAGATCCGGATGGGAATGAATTTCTGGACTTCACGGCAGGGATTGCGGTGACGTCGACGGGACACTGCCATCCGGAAGTGGTGAAGGCGGTGCAAGATCAGGCGGCGCAGTTGCTGCACATGTCGGGCACGGATTTTTATTATGACTTGATGCCGAAGGTGGCGGCGAAGCTTTCTGCGATTGCTCCGATGCCGGGGCCGCACAAGATTTACTACGGGAACTCCGGCGCGGAGGCGGTGGAGTGCGCGATGAAGCTTGCGCGGTATCACACGGGGCGGCAGAACATTATCAGTTTCCTGGGAAGCTTTCATGGGCGGACGATGGGTGCGTTGTCGCTGACGGCGTCGAAGGTGCAGCAGAAGCGGCGGTTTGGGCCGTTTGTTCCTGGCGTGACGCATGTGCGCTACCCGTATGCGTATCGCGGGTGCAGCGGTGGACCGCAGGAGGTGGAGGCGTTTGCGCTGGGATGCGCTCGGTATATCGAGGAGAAGCTGTTCAAGACGCTGCTTGCGCCGGAAGAGGTTGCTGCGATCTTTGTGGAGCCAATTCAAGGTGAGGGAGGGTACGTGGTTGCGCCCGATATTTTTCTGCAGGAGATTCGCAGGATCTGCGATCGCCATGGAATTTTGATGGTGGTGGATGAGATTCAATCGGGTGCTGGACGCACGGGCAAGTGGTGGGCGATTGAGCACTCGGGTGTGCAGCCGGATATTGTTTGCATGGCAAAGGGGATTGCTTCCGGCATGCCTCTGGGTGTTTGTCTATCGAAGGCCGAGGTGATGGATTGGGTACCAGGATCACACGCGAGCACCTTTGGCGGAAACCCGGTGTGCCTTGCGGCGGCGATGGCGACGATGGAGATCATCGAGCGCGAGGCGATGGCCAATGCGGCGAAGGTTGGAGGCGCGGCGCTTCAGCGACTAGGTAAGTGGGTAGAGAAGTACAAGATTGTCGGCGATGTGCGCGGCCGTGGATTGATGATCGGCGTGGAGATCGTGCAGAACAAGAAGACGCGTGGGGTCGCAGGCGAGTTGCGCGACAAGATTGTGGACCGCGCGTTTGAGAAGGGGCTGCTGCTGCTGGGATGCGGCGCTAACACGGTGCGGTTGTGCCCTCCGCTGGTGGTGACGCAGCAAGAGACGGATGTTGCGCTGGACCTACTGGAAGAGTGCATCGTCGAGGCAATGCAGTAGCGAACGATCGAGAAGAACAGGTTTTAGGAGAGCGGTTATGACGAGGGATATGGCTGGAGTGGGCCGCGAGGTCCATGAGTTGCTGTCACGTTTGGGTGTGCCGGAGAGCGCTTACTCCGCGGGCGAGTTGGAGGTGCGGACGCCGATCACTGGCGAGGTGATTGCGCATGTGGCGACAACGACAGCGGTGGCCGCAACGGATGCAATCGCCGCGGCGCACGGTGCGTTTCTAGTATGGCGCGATGTGCCGGCGCCGCGCCGGGGTGAGTTGGTGCGCGCGCTGGGCGGAGAGTTGCGCGCGGAGGTTGAGACGCTGGGAAGGCTGGTGACGATTGAAACCGGCAAGCTCCTTTCGGAGGGTTTCGGCGAGGTGCAGGAGATGATTGACATCTGCGGCTTCGCTGCAGGGCTCTCGCGACAGTTGGCGGGTTTGACGATCGCGTCGGAACGCGCGGACCACCGCATGATGGAGACGTGGCATCCGTTGGGTGTGGTGGGCGTGATCTCGGCGTTCAATTTTCCGGTGGCGGTGTGGTCCTGGAATGCGGCGCTGGCGCTGGTGTGCGGTAATGCTGTGGTGTGGAAGCCTTCGGAGAAGACGCCGCTGACAGCGTTAGCGACGCATGCGCTGTTTGAGCGCGCGGCCAAGAAGGTTGGCAGCGTGCCGGAGGGTTTGTGCGCGCTGCTGCTGGGGGATGTGAAGATTGGCGAGGTGCTGGTGGATTCGGTGCAGGTGCCTCTGGTGTCGGCGACGGGATCGACGGCGATGGGCCGTGCGGTGGGACCGCGGCTGTCGAAGCGATTTGCGCGTGCGATTTTGGAGCTGGGCGGGAACAACGCGGCGATTGTGGCTCCAAGTGCGGATCTGAATCTTGCACTGCGTGCGATTGCATTTTCGGCGATGGGGACTGCGGGGCAGAGATGCACGTCGCTGCGGCGGTTGATTGTGCACGAGAAGATCTACGACGAGTTGGTCGCTCGATTGAAGCACGTGTATCAGTCTGTGGTGGTCGGTGATCCGCGCGCGGAAGGGACGCTCGTGGGACCGTTGATCGATGGACGTGCCTTTGAGAGCATGCAGGCCGCACTCGCGGACGCCAGGAGTGCAGGCGCTGTAGTTACGGGTGGAGGACGTGCGGAGATTGAAGACGCGAAGGGGGCTTTCTATGTGCGACCTGCGCTCGTTGAGGTGAACTCGCAGACGGCCGTGGTGAAGCGTGAGACGTTTGCGCCAATACTTTATGTCTTGAAGTATCGCGAACTACAAGAAGCGATCGCGTTGCAGAATGACGTTCCGCAGGGTTTGTCGTCGTCTATTTTCACGCTGAATATGCGCGAGGCTGAAAAGTTTTTGTCGGCCTCTGGCTCCGATTGCGGCATTGCTAATGTGAACATCGGAACCTCCGGCGCGGAGATTGGCGGAGCATTTGGAGGAGAGAAGGAGACGGGCGGCGGACGCGAGTCGGGATCGGATGCGTGGAAGCAGTACATGCGACGCGCGACAAATACGATTAATTACGGGACGAATCTACCGCTTGCACAGGGAGTCAGCTTCGATATTCACGAATGATTAGAAATATATTCAGGAATATCCATCTGATTGTGCGAAAAATCTCTTTGCGAGTTGGCGCCCGTGTGAGTTCTATAACGCGCATATCTATACAGGCTGTTATGAATAATCATTCCTGTTGACTCGGATTATGAGCCCCTGCCATGCTGCAAGGCATATAGAGGCTCGAACATGAATGCCACCATTTTAAAAAAACAAGAGAATTTTCAACATAAGTTTCATTGCAATGACGCGATGACACTGCTCATGTGTTCACCGAAGTTATATGAAGTAAGCTATGTCATTAATCCGTGGATGCAGGGAAACTTAGGGGCTTCTTCGCGCGATCGAGCGCTGGAGCAGTGGAAGCGCTTGTATTCGGTCCTATCGCATATGGCGAAGGTTGTTTTGGTGGAACCTGTAGCTGGATTGCCGGATATGGTGTTTACCGCGAACGCTGGGTTGGCACGGCACGGCGTCGTCGCGATCAGTAGCTTCTATCACCCAGAGAGGCAGGGTGAAGAGTCGCATTTCCGCGAGTGGTTTGTCGACGCGGGGTATCGGGTGGTCGATCTTCCGCGCGCGACGCCGTTTGAAGGAGAGGGTGATGCGCTGTTTTCTGAGGATGGTTCGCGGCTATGGGTGGGTCATGGTCCTCGAACGGCGGAGGCAAGTCATGATGCACTACGAAAGGTCTGGACCGATGTGGAGATGGTAGGGCTGCGGTTGGTGGATCCGCGTTTCTATCATCTGGACACTTGCTTTGCGCCTTTGGAGGATGGATCGGTAGTGTACTATCCCGCGGCTTTTGATGCTGCATCCTTACAAAAGATCAAAGAGTTTTATCCAGCGGACATGCGTATCGCTGTCTCCGAGCAGGATGCGCTCGCGTTTGCATGCAATGCCGTGAATGTAGACAGAACGATTGTGCTGAACCGCATCAGTGCGGGGCTTGAGAGAGAGTTGCGGCGGCGCGGGTTCGATGTAGTGCAGGTGGAGCTTGGCGAATTTCTGAAGGCTGGAGGAGCAGCAAAATGCCTGGTGATGAAACTGACGCCAGAGATGCATCAGGAAGATGCGACGGAGATCGAGCGGAGCGATGTGGAGTTGATTGCGACGGAGGACCGCTATGGCGCGCACAACTATCACCCGCTCGATGTGGTGATTGAACGCGCGCAGGGGGCATGGGTGACCGACGTGAACGGGCGAAGATATCTAGACTTTCTGGCGGCGTATTCCGCGGTGAACCAGGGACATTGTCACCCAGCGATTTTGAATGCGATGGTGGCACAGGCGCAGAAAGTGACCTTGACTTCTCGAGCGTTTCGAAATGACCAACTGCCGCGATTGCTGCGCGACGTGCACGAATTAACTGGCTACGAGCAGATGCTTCCGATGAACTCCGGCGCGGAGGCGGTGGAGACTGCGCTGAAAGCTGCGAGGAAGTGGGGAGAGCAAGTTAAGGGGATTGCGCAGGATCAGACGGAGATCATTGTGTGTGCGAATAACTTTCACGGCCGGACGATATCGATCGTAGGTTTTTCTACGGACGCGCAGTATCGATCAGGGTTTGGACCGTTCCCAGCAGGGTTCAGGCAAGTGCCGTTCGGCGACGCGGAGGCGTTGCGGAGAGCTATTACGCCGAACACGGCTGCGTTTCTCGTGGAGCCGATCCAAGGCGAGGCTGGGGTCATCGTTCCCCCTGATGGATATCTGCGCGAAGTGGCGAATATCTGCCGAGAGCATCGCGTATTGATGATTGCGGATGAGATCCAGTCTGGGTTAGGACGAACGGGCAAGCTGTTTGCGTACATGCACGAGGACGTCCGACCTGATGTGGTGATCCTTGGGAAGGCACTGTCTGGTGGGTTCTATCCGGTGTCGGCGGTACTTAGCGCAACGGAGGTGTTGGGAGTGTTTCGGCCTGGTGACCACGGGAGCACTTTTGGGGGAAACCCTTTGGCTTGTGCTGTGGCGCGGGCCGCGATTCGGGTGATTGTGGATGAGAAGCTGGCGGAGAGATCAGCAGAACTGGGAGAGTACGCGCTCGCCCGGCTGCGCAAGATGCACAGCGCGAAGGTGGTGGAGGTGAGGGGAAGGGGGCTTTGGCTCGCGATCGAGTTGAATGTGCCGGCGCGACCGGTATGCGAGGCGTTGCGGGATCGCGGAGTGTTATGCAAAGAGACCCATGAGACGGTGATTCGGATTGCGCCGCCGCTGATGATCAGCCGCGAGGACCTGGATTGGGGCTTGGCGCAGATTGAGAGCGTGCTTGCTGGTGAGCGCGCGGAGACAGTTGAGACTAAACGTGCAGCGGATTCTTTCTCTCGAGTGGCGTAGAGAGGACCATGCTTGTGGTGGGGCTGCCGTAGGGCAAGAGTTTTTCAACGAGATCCTCCAGTTCCGTCATAGAGGAGAGGACGACCTTGAGAAGGAATGCGTCATTACCGGTGAGGTGATGGCATTCCTGCACGGCGTTGAGCGTAGGGAGGAATTTCAGGAAAGGTTTGTAGCGAGTGCCTTCGCACGTAAGGCGGACGAAGGCGGTGATGGTGAAGCCGAGAGCCCGAAGGTTGATGTCTGCGCGGTAGCCTTGGATGATTTCGAGGCTTTCGAGGCGACGGAGACGCTCGGCAGTAGCGGATGGAGAGAGGCTGATGCGTCGGCTCAATTCGGCTACGGGGAGGCGGGCGTCGGTGGTGAGCTCGCGTAGGATCTTGCGGTCAATCGAGTCGAATCCTGCATAGGGAAGCATAGGCACCGGTGAGCGGTTACGTGGGTGAGGGTGGTCGGAACGCCCATGCACCGTGGATAGTCTAGATATTATGCTCTTTCGCCGCTGAAACGGCGGTGATATCGCTCGATTACCGCCAGTTGGGCGTTCCACTCCCAGTGAAGCAGTCATAGGATTGCTGCATGATCACTTTGGATGGAGCATCGCTGACAATCGAGGCCGTCGTTGCGGTTGCGGAGGGGCGCGAAGAGGCTAGCATTGCGGACGAAGCACTGGGGCGGATGCAACGTTCGCGCGACCGCGTAGAAGGTGCGATGCGCGGGACGAAGCCGGTCTATGCGCTGAACACGGGTGTGGGGCTGCTTGCGAATATTCGGCTCGAGGATCATGAGATCGAAACGATGCAGGTAAATCTCATTCGATCGCACTGCTGTGGAGTGGGAGAGCCGTTACCGCGGAGTGTTGTGCGGGGGATGATGTTGATCCGCGCGAATGTGCTTGCGAAAGGGCTGTCGGGAATTCGCGCGGTGGTAGCCGAACGGATCTGCGAACTGTTGAATCAGGGTATTACGCCAGTAGTGCCATCGCGGGGGAGTGTGGGTGCGAGCGGCGATCTTGCTCCTCTGGCGCACATGGCGCTGGTGTTGATCGGCGAAGGGCAAGCGGAGTTACAGGGGGAGGTGCTGAGCGCGGCGGAGTGCATGCGGCGTACCGGCGTTGCACCGCTGCAGTTGCATGGGAAAGAAGGGATTTCGCTTCTGAATGGGACGCAGGCGATGCTGTCGATTGGATGCCTTCGGTTGAGAGAGCTGGAGGAGTTGTTTTACGCGGCGCAGACCACGGCTGCATTGAGTCTCGAGGCGCTGCGAGGAACAGTGGCGGCGTTCGACTCGCGACTGCATGTGGCACGGCCTCACGCAGGACAGATGTTGAGCGCCAGTCATCTGCTGGAGTTGTTGGACGGGAGTGCGATTCCGCGGACCCACGGTGAGGGGAGCCGGATTCAGGATGCGTACTGCTTGCGGTGTATTCCGCAGGTGCATGGTGCGGCCTGGGATACGATTCAGTTTGCGCGGGGCGTGTTCGAGATTGAGCTCAATAGTGCGACGGATAATCCGCTGGTGTTTGAGGACGCGATTGTTTCAGGGGGAAACTTTCATGGGGCGCCGCTGGCGCTGGCGCTGGATTATCTGGCGATTGCCGTTTGCCAGTTGGCGGGGATTTCCGAACGCCGGACTGAGCGGTTGATGAATCCGACGTTGAACGAAGGGCTGCCGGCGTTTCTGGCTTCGCAGCCGGGGATCGAGTCTGGGATGATGATGGCGCAGGTGACGGCCGCTGCGCTGGTTGCGGAGATGCGCGTGCTCGCGGGGCCGGCTTCAGTGGGTTCGATTCCGACGAGCGGTAACCAAGAGGATTTTGTGAGCATGGGAATGACGTCGGCGCTGAAGTTGAATCAGACGGCGGAACTGGCGCGCATGGTCGTCGCGATTGAATTGCTGGCTGCAACGAGGGCGATGGATTTGCGGGGCGATGTGAGCACGACGGCGTTGGAGGATGTGCGCAGGCGATTTCGGATGAGGGTGCCGGCTTGGGGCGAAGATTGCGTGTTGTCGGTTTGGATGGAAGAGGCGGCGAAGTTTTTGTTGGATGATGGATGGAGAGACTTGGGAACAGCGAAGCCACAAGGTCAGGAGGCGGTCCGATGAGCAACGAATATATTCCGGTCCGTGCAGCGCGCGGCGGCACGAAGACGGCAAAGGGATGGATTCAGGAAGCGGCCAAGCGGATGCTGATGAACAATCTCGATCCAGAGGTGGCGGAGAAGCCGGAAGAATTGATTGTGTATGGGGGCCGCGGAAAGGCGGCGCGGAACTGGGAGTGCTTTCATACGATCGTTGAGACGTTGGATCGGCTGGAGAATGATCAGACGCTGCTGGTGCAGTCGGGTAAGGCGGTGGCGGTGTTGAACACGCATCGGCTAGCGCCGCGAGTGTTGATTGCGAATTCAAACCTGGTGCCGCACTGGGCGACGTGGGAGGAGTTCGACAAGCTGGATGCTGCGGGGCTGATGATGTATGGGCAGATGACAGCGGGGTCGTGGATCTATATAGGGACGCAAGGGATTTTGCAGGGGACATACGAGACGTTTCGCGGAGCGGCGAAGCGACACTTCCATGACACGCTGGCGGGAACGATCACGGTGACTTCGGGGCTGGGTGGGATGGGCGGGGCGCAGCCTCTGGCAGTGAAGCTTGCAGGCGGCGTGAGTGTGTGCGTCGAGATCGATGCGAAGCGGATAGAGCGGCGGCTGGAGACGCGATATCTGGACAAAGCTACGCGCTCGCTGGACGAGGCGATGCGGTGGGCGCGGGCAGCTAAGGCCGCGCGCGAGGCGATATCGATTGGGTTGTTGGGAAATGCGGCCGAGGTTTTGCCGGAGATGGTGGCGCTGGAATTTATCCCTGATCTGGTGACGGACCAGACGAGTTCGCATGATCCGATGTGGGGATATCTTCCGCCGGCAAAGGCGGATGAGGATTTGAATGAGCTGCGTGCGGCGCGACCGGAGGAATACATGGTGCGGGTGCGAGCGGCGATGGCGCAGCATGTGCGCGCGATTCTGGAGATGCAGCGGCGTGGTGCGGTGGCGTTCGATTACGGCAACAACCTGCGAACGCAGGCGAAGATTGCTGGTGTGGAGGATGCGTTTTCGTACCCAGGATTTGTGCCGGCGTTTATTCGCGATTCGTTCTGCGAAGGGCGTGGGCCGTTTCGGTGGGTGGCCCTTTCGGGTGATCCTGCGGACATTGCGACGACCGATCAAGCGCTAATGGAATTGTTTCCTGAGGACGAGCGGCTGAACGAATGGCTGACGTTTGCTTCGAAGCAGATCGCGTTTCAAGGGCTGCCAGCAAGGATTTGCTGGCTCGGGTACAAGGAGCGCGATCGCGCGGGATTGCTCTTCAACCAGTTAGTGCGTGAGGGGCGGGTGAGTGCGCCGATTGTGATTGGCCGCGATCATTTGGATGCGGGATCGGTGGCAAGCCCGTATCGCGAGACCGAGGCGATGCGCGATGGATCGGATGCGGTGTCGGATTGGGCGCTGTTGAATTTTGCTACGGGTGTAGCGAGCGGGGCGGGATGGATGAGCTTTCATCACGGCGGCGGAGTCGGGATGGGATACAGTCAGCATGCAGGGCTTGTGGCTGTGGCGGACGGCAGTGACGAGGCTGAGGAGAGGTTGAAGATGTGCCTGACGAATGATCCGGCTATGGGCGTGGTGCGCCATGCGGATGCAGGCTATGAGCTGGCGATAGAGACGGCGAAGGCGCGTGGATTGGATCTTCCGAGCGTCCGATGAGGGCTGATTTGCTCATCACCGGGATTTCGCAGCTCGTGACCGCGGAAGGCGCGAGGGCGAAGCGCGGGCGGCAGATGAGCGAGCTGCGGGTGATCGAAGATGCTGCGATCGCGATCTCTGCGGGCCGCTTTACATGGGTGGGACCGGTGCGGGATTGGGTGGGTACGGCTGAGAAAGTGATCGATGTGGGTGGGGTTGCGGTGCTCCCGGGAATTGTTGACCCGCATACGCATGCGGTCTGGGCTGGCGACCGGCTAAGCGATTTTCAAGCGCGAACGGCGGGCAAGAGCTATGAGGAGATTCTGCTGGCCGGCGGAGGGATTCGCAGCACGGTGAGAGCTACAGCGGCTGCATCGGTGGAGGAATTAATGCGGCTTGCGCGGCCTCGGGTTAATGCGCTGACCAGGTCGGGGGCGACCACGATTGAGGTGAAATCGGGGTATGGGTTTTCGGTAGAGGGGGAGCTAAAGTCGCTGGAGGCGATTGAGTATTTGGCGGCAGAGATGAAGGAGCGGCGTGGCGCGCGGATTGTCGCAACGCTGTTGGTGCATCTTCCGCCAAAGGATGATGCCGGGCGAGCGGATTATGTTGACGAAGTTTGCGCGCGGTTGATCCCTGATGTGACGACGAGAGCGTTGGCATCGGCGGTGGATGTGTTCGTGGAGCGCGAGGCATGGGATGTGGCGGAGGCGGAGCGGATTTGCGTCTGTGCGAAGAAGCATGGACTAGCGGTGAAGTTGCACAGTGATCAGTTCCATCGCATCGGTGGGGTTGAGCTAGGGGTGCGAATCGGAGCGCTTAGTGTGGATCATCTGGAGGCGGCTGGTGAGCGGGAGATCGACGCCCTAGCAAAGAGCGAGACCATTGCAACGGTGCTGCCGGGAGTTTCGCTTCACTTGGGAATCCCTGCGGCGCCGGGACGAAAGTTGATCGACGCCGGTGCAGCCGTTGCGGTAGGAACCGATCTCAACCCGGGGTCGAGCCCGTTGTACTCCAGCGCGGCGGCTTTGGGACTCGCGGTACGAATGAATGGATTGAGCGCGCAAGAGGCTGTGGTCGCGGGCACAGTGAATGCGGCTTGTGCACTCGGGCTAAGTGATCGCGGACGCTTGGAGGCCGGATGTGTGGCGGACTTTCTCGTCCTGGAGGCGCGTGACTGGCGCGAGCTGGTGTATGTGATGGGAGCGAATGCGGTGCGTGAGGTTTGGATTGGCGGAAGAAGGGTGGAGGAATGAAGACACTTTATCGGCCCGAGATGATGTATGTGGATGGAAGCTTTGCGCGCGGTAAAGAGCTGCTGGTCGGTGCGGATGGACTAATTCTTGAGTCGACGCCGGATATGGATGTTTCTGATCTAGCGGTGGTGGACTTGCGCGGGAAGGCGCTGATGCCGGGGTTTGTGAATGCGCATTCGCATTCGTTTCAACGGCTGATTCGGGGGAAGTCTGAGTCACGCGTTGTGAGTGGTCGAGATTTCTGGTCGTGGCGCGGAACGATGTATCACGCCGCGAGCCAGCTTGATCCGAAACAGGTGTATGACGTTGCGCGGATGACATTCCTGGAGATGGTGCTTGCAGGCACGACGACTGTGGGAGAGTTTCACTATCTGCACAATGCGCCAGACGGAAGTGCGTACGACGATCCAAACTTATTGGCGAAGCAGGTGATTGCTGCGGCGAAATCGGTGGGGATTCGCATTGTGTTGCTGAGGACGGCGTATGTGCGGTCGGGGTTTGAGCTTCCGCGCGATTCCGGACAGACGCGGTTCTTCGAATCGGCGGGAGCGTTTCTGAAGAACATGACCGCCCTGGTGCACGAGGCCTCTGCGAGCGGGCCAACGGTTCAGTTTGGGGTGGCACCGCATAGCGTTCGTGCGGTGCCGTTACGTGAGCTCCATGAGATTGCGGAGTGGACGCGTGCCAAGAAGCTGCCGCTGCACATGCATGTTGCGGAACAGGTGGCGGAGAATGAGGCTTGCTTCCGGGAATATGGGGCTACACCCGTGGCGCTGCTTGCTCGGGAGCGGCTTCTTCGGCCGGACTTCACCGCGGTGCATGGCGTGCATGTGACGGCGGAAGAGATTGCGATGCTGGCGAAGGCGCAGGTAACGGTGTGCTCTTGCCCGACGACGGAACGCAATCTTGGCGACGGGTTTGTAAAGGCCGACGAGATGCTGGCGGCGGGGATCCATATGGCGTTGGGTTCCGATAGCCAGGCACAGATCGATCCGTTGGAGGACGCGCGCGAGCTGGAGTACCATCTGCGGCTATTGCAGCAGAAGCGGGCGATTCTTGATCAGATCGGCGAGAAGACGTTGGCGGCGCATTTATTTGATAGCGCGACGATCGGTGGAGCGCGGTCGCTGGCGGTGAGGGCTGGTGACCTGAAGCCGGGAAACTTCGCGGACTTTGTAACGGTTGATCTTCGTGATAGCTCGATCGCGGGAAACACAGCCGAGGATCTGCTGCCGACGCTGGTGTTCTCGATGAATCGGTCTGCGGTGTGCGACGTGGTTGTGCATGGTACTTTCGCCGTCCGCGATGGAAGGCATGCGTGGCGGGACGAGATTGTGTCCCGTTACAGCGAGCTTCACGAACAGGTGTGGTCGGGGCAAGAGTCACTTTAGAAAGAACATGTGCTCCATCAAGATGTAGGTTTGATTTCTGTTCGGCGCCAGGAAGTTTTCGGGTTACACTATTCCATCTAACCAGTAACAACGGCCATGGATCGATCTGCTCAGCGTACTTTGGAGCCAGCGAGTCCCAGGCATTGAACCTCGAGCGGGACGTATCTCCCGGACCGCAAGGAAGTGGCATCGGAGAACGCGTTGATGCCGGTTGAGCTGAACTGTATTTGCAATTGCTTTTCGAGAAGTGAACAACACAAGGGCTCAGGCTTCTTGCGCAGGTTCGTCTATCCGTAAGGCTGTCAACAGCCAATCTCATCGCAACCGAACGTCATGGAGGGAAACTTGGCCGAAGTACCCGCAGTCGAAATGAAGAAGACGCTGGGGCTCACAGGGCTCACCAGTAACGCGATGGCGTTGATCGCACCCGGCGCGTTTCTCTGGCTGACGTTTTTCATCCAGGCAACGACGGGAGTCACGAGTCCTTCGATGTGGCTGGGCGTGATTGGCGCGCTGGTGCTTTGTTTGTCGACTGCAGTCTGCTATGCGGAGATGGCTAAGCTTTATCCCGGAACTGGAAGTTCGTATTACTTTGCAGAGCAGGCGTTTCTCAATCGCGAACGCGCGTGGAAGTATGCGCGGATCTCGAAGTTCATTGTGGGATGGGCGTCGCACCTTTATTACTGGATTTACCCAGGCGTGATGGTGGGCACGATGGGAATCGTAATCGGGTACCTGGTGGGGACGCTGTATCCGAACTTCATGAGCGCTTCGAATCCGGGGATGCTGTTCATGATGGGCGTGGCGGTGGTGTTCGCGTTTCTCGTGGCCTACATTGCGTATCGCGGCGCGAATGCGTCGACGGCGATCAATCTCGGGATCAACATTATTCAGATTACGGCGCTGATGATCTTTGCTGTGCTGGCGTTGGGTTATCGGATGAACCATCCGCCAGGGTCGGTCGCGTTTCAATTTGATTCCGCCAGCGGTGAGGCGTACACGTATGAGTTCAAGACCACGACTGCAGTCGTGAATGGAGTGTCCACGGATACGATTGTGCGGGATGCGAGCGGAGTTCCGCTGCCGAAGCTGGATGCGAGCGGGAAGCCGGTTCCGTATCGGGTGAGTTACCCGGAGCGCGACTCCGCGGGGAATTTCCTGACGCATCCGACGGCGAAGTCGGTGGTGAGTCCGCACCATTGGAGCTGGGTGTTTATCCAGGCTACGGTCGCGATTCTGATCCTGGTGGGCTTTGAGTCGGTGACGTCGATGGGCGGCGAGGCGAAGAATGCAAAGCGCGATGTGCCGATTGCGGTGCTTACCTCATTGCTGGTGCAGGGGGTGATCTTCTATTGCTTCGAGTACTTTGCTGCGAATTATTTTTTGAATAGCGGTTACACCATGCAAAGTGCTTCGGGTTCAGCAGCGCCGATTGGCGACATGATGGTGATGGTTGGGGACGCTCTGTTCGGGCCTGGGCATGGTCGAATGTTCATGCTGGCGGAGGCGGCTACTGTTGTGCTGGCGCTCATCGGTACGACGCTCTCGTGCATGAACACAGGGGCTCGCGTGACCTATGCGATGGGGAAGGACAACGAGGTTTCGGGACGCTTTGGGAGCCTGCACCAGAAGAACCTGACGCCGCATCGCGCGGTGTGGACGTTGGCAACGATCTCGGCTGTGATCGGATGCATAGCGGTCTGCATGGTGTTTGGTGATGCTGGAGCTCCGTCGGCTTCTGCCATCGCGTCCATACCGCATGGGTTTTTCTCAAGCTTCGGATACACGACGCATGACAAGATGGCGGCGCTGCCGAGTAGTCTGCTCACGGTGACGCTGGCATCGAACTTCGGTACGTTTCTGCTGTACGCGCTTAGCTGTACGCTGTGCATGGTTGCGTATCACAAGCACCCGAAGTTCAGCTTTGTGCGCCATATGGCGGTGCCGTTATTTGGACTGTGCGCGAACCTGGCTTGCATGGGGTTTTATCTTGTGGGGCCGTTTATGGGATATGGAACGAAGATGGAACCCTTGCTTGCGCTCGGAATTGCTGCGGTTTGGGGGCTCTATGGAGCGATCCACTTTCTTGGACGCGGCAAAGCTGAAGGGAAGTCGGTGCTGATCGAATCGCGGCCAACTTCAGCGTAGACTGGGATCACATCCAAAGGCTAAGCGCTGTGCCGCGCAAATATTCTTATGCTTGATCTTGAGTTTGCAGAACGGAACGACCCGGGCAAGGTTCGTGGAAACAATGAAGACGCGGTCGGGCATGTGTTGCCGATTGGGCCTGCGCAAGTGCAGTCGCAAGGATGGTTCTTTGCGATCGCCGACGGGATGGGTGGACATGAGCAGGGAGAGGTCGCGTCTCATCTTGCGATCAAGACGGCGCTGGACGGATTTCGCAAGATTCCGAAGGGCGTGATGCATGTGTCGCTGCTGCCACGATTGGTGCAGGAGGCGAATGCAGCGGTGTATGACGCTGGGCTTGCAACCGCGCTGCGCGGAGCGCGCATGGGAACTACGTTCGTTGCGTGCGCGCTGCGATTTGATTCCGCGGTTGTGTCGCATGTGGGAGACTCGCGATGCTACCTGTTTCGCAATGGCAACGGAGCGCAGTTGACGCGGGACCATACGATGGCTGAGGAGCAGGTCCGACTGGGAATCCTGAGCAAGGAAGAGGCTGCCCTGAACGATGGGCGCCACGTACTGACGCGCTCCCTGGGCAATGAGCTGTTCGTCGCGGCGGACACGATGACAGTAAATATCATGCCAGGCGATGTGTTGATGCTTTGCACCGATGGGCTGCACGGATACGTACCGGACACGGCGATTCTACAGATCATCCTGCGCAACGCGAATCTGGAGAGGGCCGCAGACGCGCTGGTGGCGGCGGCGAACGATGCGGGCGGGTTCGATAACATCAGCGTCCAGTTGATCCGGGTGAAGACCGTTGAGCGGATGGGGCTGTATCGCGGACGGCCGTACAGGTTGCTGTAGATGATCGCACCCAATCTGACACTTCGGCCCGGCGACAAGCTCGACAACTACGAGCTGGAGGAGATTGTTGCGACAAGTGGGATGGCGACCGTCTTTCGTGCGAGGGATATGCGCAGTGGCGAGCGGGTGGCGATCAAAGTACCGCATCCCGAGGTGGAGAGCGATCCGACGATGTTTGATCGCTTTCGGCGCGAGGAGGAGATCGGCACCCGGATCGATCATCCGGGTGTGATGAAGGTATTTGCAAACCCAGACCGCTCGCAGGTGTACATGGTGATGGAGTGGCTGGATGGGCGGCTGCTGCGCCAGGTGTTGAACGATGAGAAGAAGCTGCCGGTGGAGCGTGCGGTGAAGTTGACGGTTGGAATATGCGAAGCCCTGGAGCATGTGCACACGCATGGGGTGGTGCATCGGGATCTGAAGCCGGAAAACATTATGGTGGATGAGAAGGATGAGGTCCACCTGATTGATTTTGGGATTGCAGGAAGCGCCGGAGCGCGGCGGTTGACGTTCGCGCATTTTTCGCAGAGCATGGGTACGCCGGATTACATCTCGCCAGAACAAGTGCGGGGGAAGCGCGGTGATGCGCGCAGCGACATCTATGCGATGGGCGTGATGCTGTACGAGATGCTGACGGGTACGGTGCCGTTCTCGGGGCCCAATCCATTTGCGGTGATGAACGACCGGCTGCTGAACCAGCCTGCTCCGCCCAGGGAACTTGAGCCTGCCATTACACCGCAGCTACAGGAGATTGTGTATCGCGCGATGGAGCGCGAGCCGAAAAACCGGTATGCCAGCGCGCGAGAGATGGCGCACGATCTATTGCATCAGGACGAGGTGGGGATAGCGGCGCGGCCGGATGCGGAACAGTGGAAGACGCGGCGGTCGCCAGAGAAGCGGCGAATGCTGCTGTACGCGGGGCTGGCGCTGATTCCGCTGGTACTGTTCGGATTGCTCTACTTGGTGTCGCGGCACAGATAGAGTGCGGCGTAACTAGCGGGGAGCGAACTCGTCGGCGTGGACGACAAACTCCGGGTAGGCACCCGCTCCTAGTTCACGGACATCCATACCTTGCCAGTCGCCGTCGGCGTCTACGCGGAAGGGCACGAGCTTGTTGAGCAAGCGGTGGGCGACGTGGATGATGGGGAACAGCAGGCCAAAAAGAGTAGAGATTCCGATGAGTTGTGTGAGGATAAGCCCTGCGCGCGAGGATGTGGGTCCGAAGAGGCCAAAGGCGAAGACTCCCCAGAGACCCGCGCCGAGATGGACGGAGATCGCGCCACCGGGATCGTCGATGAAGAGGCGGAGTTCGAGTGTTTCGACGAGCAGGGTGACGAGGGTTCCGGCGACGAGCGCGATAAAGATGGTCGCGAGCGGGGAGAGCGCGCCGGCGCCGGCACTGCCGGCGACGAGGCCAGCGATCCAACCGTTCGCGCTGAGCGAGGCGTCGGGCTTTCGGTAGCGTAGCTGGGTGGTCACCACTGCGGCCACGCAGCCAGCGGAGGCTGAGAGCACCGCGTTGATGACCGTGAAGACGAGCTGGGTTGGGATGGCTGCATAAAAGAGGATGGAGGCACTCAGTTCCAAGCCGATCCAACCGATGAGAGCGATGCTGCAGCCGAAGAGAACTTGAACGATGTTATGTCCTGGGATTGCGGCGGCGATGCCGTCTGCGTACTTGCCTTGGCGGGGTCCCAGGATCCATGCAACGGAGAGTGCGGTCAGGCCGCCGAGCACGTTGAGGACTGCGGCTCCGCCGATGTCCGTGAAGGCGGGGAGATTGAAGAGAGAAGAAAGTTGCGCGAGCCAACCGCTGCCCCAGACCCAATGGGAGAAAAGCGGAAAGAAGATAGCGGCGAAGAGAGCGCTGGCGGCGCAGATGGAGGCGAGACGCCAGCGGTCGGTACCGGAGCTGATGGGGATAAGCGTTGCGAGGCCGACCGCGAAAAGGCCGAAGGCAAGGACGAAAGCCGGGTAGGGGCCGCGCAGGCTGGAGCGAAGGCTTGTGGCAAAGAAGGGTTCGGCGCCAAGCCAATCGACGGTTTTGCCGGCGAGATGGATGTTGTGGGCGAGGCCACCTGAAAAGCCAGCCCAGGCAGCGCCGATGAGCACAAAGACAATAGCGGCGATTGCGACGGAGCAAAGCGTCGCCAGCATGGCATGCGCAGCGCTGCGGGAGCGGCCGAGGCCCTGGTGGATGAGCGCGAGGCCTGTAGATGCGAGTGGGATAAGGATGATACAGAGGAGGCAGAGACCAGCGTTCATTGGGGGCCTCGCTGTACAGCGCGGTAGCGCATGGCGATGAGTGCGAGTCCAAGGAGTTCGACAAGGACGCCGGCGAAGACGAACGCGAAGCGCTGCCCGATGCCGGTCAGAAGGAAGAGGGCTGCGAAGGCAAGCAGCCAGCCGGAGATCATTAACAGATAGCCGATCAGACTCAATGGATGGTCTCCTCTGCGCCTTGCTTATGAGATAGGTGTGAAGGTTCTAGTGTATCTGTAATGCGAGTCGGCCGTTGAGAAGCGAGCTCCTGTAGACTCGAAGGCATTCCAAAATAGATATCGAGCAGCAGGAGAGGTGCGATGAAGAGCGTGCTAAGTCAGGTAGTGTCTTCGCCGATCGGGGCGTTTGTGGTTCTGCTGATCGCGGCTTCGTTGGAGGTGCTTGGCGATTCCTTCTTTCAGTCAGGCCTTTATCGATCAGCGGGAGGGCACCGCGCGGTGTGGTTTGCGGTTGGGATTGCCGTGCTGGGGTTTTACGGGCTGAGCGTGAACCTGCCGCAGTGGGACTTTGGCAAGCTGCTGGGGGTGTATGTCGCGCTGTTCTTCATTGTGGCGCAGGTGGTCGCGAAGGTTAGGTTCCAGCAGTCTCCTAGTTTAGCGATATGGGTGGGAGGGAGCTTGATTGTTGCGGGGGGACTGGTGATCACCTTCTGGAAAGGGTAGCGGCGGGTGTCAGGGAGACATGACGTTAAAAAAGTCATGCCGTCCCCAAGGGGAACGGCACCGACCTGTGGGCATATACCGCTCTACACAGCCCCCGTACGTCAACTGTATGGGGCTGGAGCGGATGCGGCTTGTGATGTGAATCACCGATTATCGATTAATTCTGAATCGGTTGTCATTACTATCGAGTTGACCTTCGATCTGTTTCGATTTTGAGGAAAACAGCGATAATTCAGTGACTTGATATTTTGCTCTCTTGCCGCCGTGGCACTGTGATGGCCGAGTATCGACAAAGGCTCGTGAAATTGATGTTACCGATGGGTAAGTAGTAACTGCACGGAGTGCGAGGGCTGAGATCGCGAGGGGTAGGAAACAGATTTTCAGGGGTCAAGTAGAAGCTTGTTCGTCTTCAGAAGGCGCGAACGTCGCGATCGATCGTGAGGTCGTCGACGGCGATGTTGAGAGCCAGGCCTACTTTGCGGAAGCCCTCGCGCCACTCGCGTGACCAGTAGGTGGCGTCGGAGCGGCGGAGGAGATCGTTCCAGATGTTCTGGGCCTGCCAGAGATTGATATCCATAGGGAGCGTACGGAGGCTCTCGGCGATGGCGAGGGTTTCGTGGAGGACGGAGAGATTCTGCGGCGCTTGTTGCTCGGCTGCAGCTTCAAGGCGGACCATGGCGCGCTTCATGCGGCGATCAGCCGTGAAGCTGAGCAGGTCACTATCGAGGGTGACCTGATCGATCTCGGCGCGGCGAAGGAGACGAGCAATCTCTGCCGAGTCAAAGGTATCGGCCTCGAGGGCGCGGCGGAGGCTGGCGTTGATGGCAAAGCCGGCGGTGACGGCAAGCGCAGGCGGAGCTGCTACGTTCGCTTCACCGAGGAAGTCGAGCAGGGTCGAGTGCTCATTGTAGATACGGATGAGCGAGCCCTCGACTTCGGAGAGCGTCTGGTTGAGGATGCTCTGCAGAATGCGGTGCTGCTCATCGGCGAAGAGCGACGTGAGTGAGTAAAGGGTGTTGCCAAAATAGGCGTCGATGAGCCGGATGAGTTCAGGGAGGTTTGCGTGGCGGATGGAGCTGCGGGCATTGGTGATAAAAGCTTCCCACGCCTCGGCGTCTTCAGGGGCGTAGTGCTTGACGGCCGCTGAGAGGTTCTGGTCGCCGAGGTGAAGGACAGCGAAGCAGACGTCTTCGCACTCTTCAGTAATTCGTGAGCAGAGAGTGGCACGACCGAAGGCGAAGCGACCGCGACCAGAGGTCATTACGTCGTAAGAATGACGGTGGACGTCGAAGCAAAAGATATTGCCTGAGTCGGGGTAGCTGCGGAACATCGAGCTGATGGCATAGTGGGCGCCGACGCTTTCGAGATCGAGGCGGCCGGCGTTGACGAAGCGGCGATAGACTTCGGCGCCGTTGGCGACGTCGGTCGTATTGCTTTCGGCGCGGGCGAGGATCTGGAGGAAGTCGGCTTCAAGCTCGTAGGCAGAGCGGATCGAGAGCTCGGGCGTGGTGAAGAGTGCCGGGTCGCTGAACAGCTCGTTGGCGAGCTGAATGACGCGGCCTGCGTAGGCGATGATCTGCACTGTCTCGATGCCGGCGATGTCGTCGAAGAACCAGCCACAGGAGGTGTACATGAGCTGGGTGTGGCGTTCGAGTTCGAGGAGCTCGAAGACAGTGATGCGCTCGGTGGCAGTGAGAGCGCGAGTGGCATGCGCGGCGAAAAAGCGATCGAGGTTGTCGGAGGAGCGATCGAGTATGACGTGGATGTACGCATCGCGGGCGGCCCAGAGATCTTTGAGGAGAGGCTTAGCGACAGCTTCGGCGAGAGGAGCCGTGCGGTCGCGAAGGAGGTCGAGAGCTTCGCGAAGGGGCGTGCGCCAGCGTTGGTTCCAGCCAGCCTTACCTCCGTTGCAGCCGCAGTCGGAGCGCCAGCGCTCGACGCCGTGAGCGCAACTCCAGGATGTGTCTTCGACAACTTCCGCTTCCCAGGTGGGAGGAAATTTCTCGAGGTACTCGCCGTAGTTGGTGAGGCGGGCGACGTTGTTGTCCTTGATCCAATTGAGAGCGTAGCTGAGGGCCATCTCTCCGTGACGATGGTGATGGCCGTAGGATTCGCCGTCCGTGGCGACGTGCGCGAGTTGTGGTTCGGAGGCGGGCTTGTCGGCTCGAAAGCTGGAGAGGAGCCGGCGTGCAAAGGTCTCGCCGTCGTTGAGGAGGCCTTCGAAGGCAATGGCGCGCGAGGCCGGTCCGTCGTAGAAGAAGACCGCGATGGAGCGACCGTCGTTGAGCTTGATCCGATAGGGTTGAGTTGGGTCGACGGTAGCGTTGGGGGTTTCGATCCACGCACCTGGCTCCTTGCCGGGAGCGGCGATGCGACGGACGCGGGCGCACTGGTGCGGCGCGAGAATGGTGAAGAGAATTCGCTCCTGCGCGAGGAGATCGAGGACGGGCGTGGATACGGCGGTTTCGGCAAGCCACATGCCTTCGGGCTTGCGGCCGAAGCGGTGCTCGAAGTCGGCGATGCCCCAGCGGATCTGGGTGCGCGCGTCGCGCTCGGAGGCGAGCGGCATGATGATGTGGTTGTAGACCTGGGCGAGGGCGGAGCCGTGATTGGAACAGAGCGCGGCGCTGGCCTGGTCTGCGTCCTGGATCATGCGGTAGGTGCGTGGAGCGAAGTCTTCGAGCCAGCTCAGGAGCGTGGGGCCGAAGTTGAAACTCATGCGCGCGTAGTTGTTGACGATACGGATGATCTGGCGTTGCTGGTTGACGATGCGGGAGGCTCCGTTGGGGGCGTAGCACTCGGAGGTGATGCGCTCGTTCCAGTCGTGGTAGGGCGAAGCGGAGTCCTGCAGTTCAACGGTTTCCAGCCACGGGTTTTCGCGCGGCGGCTGGTAGAAATGACCGTGGACGCAAAGGTAACGCTGAGACGGGGCGGCTGCGGAGCCTGACTTGCGTGTTGCTGACATCGTCTCCTAAGGATAACAAGGGTGCCCGGAGCGATGATCTCGGAAAGAGAGATAGGTGTTGACTGAGAGCTTTCTGCACTGGCCTGCGAGCGATCGCGGAGCCGGCGTCGGCAGCCCAGGGGAGGGCCGGCCTGCTTCATTTTCGGCTAACGGGGCTTCCGACTGACTACCAGGAACTGGCGCCCGAAGAATCTCCATAAAACTGGAAGTTTCAGGTAAAGGCGCAACTTCCAAAGAGCGGGCTGATGGCCCATCGACATTGTGTAAGGGAGAAATTGTCCGACGGAGCGTTCCAGGCGGAAGCCACTCAGGCTGAAAAGTTCCGACAGCGATCTTTCGGTAAGGGGAAGGTAGTGATCGAAGAAGTCCCAATACCGACCGCCAACGTACTTGATATTCGGGCCTACAGCAATCAGGAAGCCGCCTGGTTTCAGACAGCGGAGAACTTCAGCCAGCGTGGCCTCCAATCCCTGCTTGCTGGGCAGGTGCTCAAAGAAGTTGCTTGTAAATACGACGTCGAGCGAATTCGCCGGAAGGGGCCATTGCAAGCTGCAGTCTTGTTGAAAGAACTCAATATCACTGTTGAGCTGATTGCTGCTTGAAGGGTTGAGGTCTATGCCGTATTTCTTCCCCGCCTCGACATTGTTGATGAACTCCCCATACCCGCAGCCGAGGTCCAGAACGGAGTCGGATGATTTGATCCAGTGCGAGAAGAAGTGAGAAGTGAGAATCTTCCACACGCGGTCGCGGTAGGCTTCCTGACCAGTGAAACGCGTGATGTAAAGCTTCTGTAGATCTGTGGTTAACTCAGAGCCAAGGCTTAGATTATTCACAAAAATGCTCCCATGAGGATGATGGGTTGCATTTCGCACCTATCATCCAGCCATGCAGGCGCATAAGCCGAAGTCGAGCTGTTCGGGGGTGAAACAGATGAATTAATTGCCCTAAACCTCTCTGCGGGGCCGTCCTGGATGGTACTGGAAAAGGATAACAGATTGGAAGGATCTCAGGATTGGAATTGGGCGTGTATCGATGCCGCAAAGTTCTGGGAGTACGGTGGGACCGCTCGGAGTGGACGGCGGAGCAAGAGGAGTTGGGCGATATAGGGGGCTGAAATGAGATTCCGTGCCATTGCTGGCCTCTGGAAAGGTTATCGGTTTAGCGGGGGGGTGTATCGGACGACGTACAGGGTTCCGGGGGAAGCCGCGAGCCAGCGGGAATAGTGGACTGGTGCGAAGGGTGCTGGTCCATAGCAGACATCTGGCTGAAAAGAGACGCCGTAGATTGCGTGAATGTGCGGAGTGTAATCGTAGTAATACATCTGGCAGATGCCGGGGGGCGGCGGCGTAACGTGCTTGTAGGCGTGGGGGGGCACAACGATGGTCGGGAAATTGACGGTTGGCGCGTATCGAAGTTCGACGTTGAGATCGTATTCCCAGCCGTTGTCGACCGAGGTGTCGGGAACGCCATTGGCTCGGAGTTCTGCAGCGAGAGCAACGCGCGCACGATAGAGCGAGAATGTGTTGTGGGTCATCGCTACGCCTATGACACCCATGATGGCGATGAGCAGAAGTGAATACAGTGGAACTTTCGGGCTAACGTTATCCTGATAGTGGCGGAGGAGAGCCAATAGCGCGATAGCGAGCAACGGGAGCAGGTAACGATCAAAGAGCCAGTCGGTCGCGCGAGGAACAAGTAGGGCGATGTAGGCGATCGCGAAGGGAATAAGGAGCACGCCTAAATGTTGCCGTCGCAATCTTGTGGCATACGGAGGCGTCCGCTCAGCACGGGGTCGCATTCGAATTGAGACTGTGATACCAGCCAGACCAGCGAAGGAGAGTATGGTCGCGGGCACTTGAATGCTCCTGCTTAGAAACAAGGGCGGCTTACCGAGCAGTGAGATGCCTTCAAAGATTCCATGCACCCCAACCCATCCTGCCTGCCACCCGATGATTGGCTCGAGTGGAAAAGCACCGCGGATATGGCTCGGATAAGATGCCAGAAACCAATAAGCGAAAAATAAGAGCGAGAGAGCAGCGACGATGCGTGGACCACTTCGGCGGATTTCGGGAATGAACAGGGCAACGATGGGCACGAGAAGAAAAGGAGCGTCGAGAAGAAGTGAACTAAGTTGACCGAGAACGTGTAGAACAGGAAATGTCTTCGGAATCAGTCGCTCTGGTTGAATGTAGGGTTGCCGCGCGAACCACTGCATGCAGCCGAAGATAAGAAGAGCACCAATACTGGCCACTGCGCAACCAGCGAGCAAGACACGGCGTCGAGCACGAAATAGCCATAAGGCGGAAGGAACCATGACTAAGGTCCCGAGCCACGCAATTTGACGCGCGGTTCCGCAGATGACATTGGTGGTAACTGCGAAACAAAGCCACGCGATCGCAAAATTGTCGCCGGAAGACCGCAGCGCGCGAACGCAACCGTACAAACAGATCACGACGGCGAATAGGCCGAAGGTGTCGCTCATGAACGTTGCTGAGAGCATTAGATAGAGCGGCGAGAGAACGAAGGCGAGCGTGCCGAGTGTGGCATTGCGCTCTGTAATCTCGGCATGGACCAAGGTGCGCTGCAGGACAAAAGCGAGCACCATGGCGACCAGCACAGTGCTCATGCGCACAGTTGTGTACGAAAAGCCGAATAATTTAATGAAAGCCGCGCCCACGTAGAGTTGCCAGCCGAGCATAGCTGCAGGCCAACCGTTGTAAACAAGCCGACCCGTACTGGCGAGCGTATGTGCAACAGAGATGTAGGGCCCGTCATCGCAGATCCCCATCGCGGCGTGCGGCCGGCTGATGATTGCGCATGCGAGGACGGCGACAGCGCAGAAAATGGCGGGGAGGCGAAAACGGCGAATAAGTTGCAATGGGCCCTCTGGGAATCTGGTAGTTAGCGGCGCATCAGGGAACGCTGTGAGTTGCTGGAATCAAAGATCCTTGAGGAACGCGCGGCGCAGGTTCCGGCTTAGAAGGAGGAACGTAACGAACGACGTAAAGGGTGCCAGGGCTGCGGTGCGGCCAGCGGGAGTAGTGGACAGGCGCGAAGGGCGCGAGGCCGTAACAGGCGTCAGGGGAAAAGGAGACGCCGTAGACGGGATGGATGTGGGGAAACGCGTCGAAATCACTCATCTTGCAGTTATCGGCGGGCTGCGGGTGGGTGGGCACATAAGCGTGCGGAGGCAGAACCATGCGCACGTTATTGATATACGGTGCATGCTGTAGCTCAACCCAAACGTTATATTCCCAGCCGTTGTCCACGGAGGTGGGTGGAACGCCCGCCGCCTGAAGTTCAGCGACGAGGGCGACGCGCGCGCGATAAAAGGAGAAGAGATTGTGGATCAGCGCAATACTGAAGAGAGCCATGAACGCGACGAGGACCATGCTCGCGATCGGAAGTCTTGGGTGGAGATACTCCTGATAACAACGGACGAGGCAAGGCAGAGCTACGACCAGGATCCCAAGTAAATAGCGCACCGTGATGCCGTAGGTGGCTGCGCGCGGCAGAAATATCAGCAAGTTCGCGACGGCGAATGGCACGGTCAAAACGAGGAGTTGATACCAGGAGAGGCCGGTAGGGGCCTCGGTTACTGAGTTCGCCGGGCGCATGCGGCCCAGGAGCGCGATCAAACCGAGTGAACCGCCAAGAGAGAGGACCGTGAAGAGTACGCCAACGCTCCTTGGAAAATAGAGGGGCGGAACTCCCTTCATGAAGACGGTTTCGAAGATGCCATGCGGCTCGATCCAGTCGTTCATCGTTGGCTCGAGGGGAAACTGCCCGCGAAGATGGCTGGGATAGAAGGCAAGGAAGATGTAACTACAGATCAGGAATACGATGACCGCGACGACGCGGGGCCTGCTCTTGCGCAGTGAGGCGAGGAAGATTGCAAAGATCGGTAGCAAGAGGAAGGGAAGTTCAAGGATGCAATGCACGTACTGCCAGAAGATTTTGGCAATGGGGAAGGCGTCGGGGATGAGGTGCTCGGGGATGGTGTAGGGCTGGCGTGCAAACCATTGCATGCAGACAAAGATGAAGAGGGCGCCGAGCAGGGTCGCGACGCTGCCTGCCAGAAGGACACGTCGTTGTGTGCGGAAGAGCCAGAGTGCAGAGGGAACCATCACGAAAATCCCGAGCCATTCGATCTGGCGGGATGTTCCAAGGACGGCGTTGGTAGCAACAGCGAAGCAGAGCCAACCAATGGCGGCTCGGGAAGAAATGGAGGTAAGAGCGCGGAGACAACCGTAGAAGCATAGAACGACGGAGAACAGGCCGGTGATGTCGGTCATGAAAGTGACCGAAAGCATGAGATAGAGCGGAGAGAGCACGAAGGCGAGAGTGCCGATAGTGGCGTTGCGCTCGGTGGTGCCACAAAGGACCATGATGCGCTGTAGAAAGAACGCCAGCAGGAGAGCGACCACCAGCGAGCTCATACGGACGGTGGTGAGAGAGAAGCCAAAGAGCTTGATGAAGGCGGCGCCGAGGTAGAGGTGCCAGCCGAGGATCGGGGCGGCCCAGCCGTTGTAAACGATGTGGCCGGTATTGGCGAGCTTTTGCGCACTCAGGATATAGGGCCAGTCGTCGACAAAGCCCATGGTGCTAAAAGGGCGGCTGACGAGTTCGCAGAGCAACACAGCGAGGGCGCAGAAGACGGCGGGAAGGCGGAGTCTTTGGATCAGTTGCAATGGTCCCCCTGCAAGGTTGTTGAATGATGCGCTTTCGATGATGCGCGACGGCTCGATCTATCTCAGGATAGCAATGGACGAGAGCGCTAAGGCGTTGGGGCCAGGGTGTAGCGGTCGACGTAGAGGGTGCCGGGAGACGACGTGAGCCAGCGGGAGTAGTGCACAGGAGCAAAGGGCGCGGGGCCGTCGCAGACGTTGGGCTGGAAGGAGATGCCAAAAATGGGATGAATGTGTGGGAAATAGTTGTACCAGAGCATCTGGCACCCAGTAGTGGCAGGAGGCGTTACAGGAACGTAGGCGTCGACCGGCACAGTGATTGTGGGGAAGTTGATGTGGTTGGCGTGCTGGAGTTCGACGTCGAGGTCATACTCCCAGCCGTTGTCGACGGACGTGTCTGGAACACCGTTGGCTCGAAGCTCGGCGGCCAGTGCGACGCGAGCGCGGTAGAGCGAGAAGGTGTTGTGGGTTACGGCAACACCGTAGATCGCCATGATGCAGACTAGCGATGCGCAGAGTATGGAGAGGTCAGGGTGAATGCGCTCCTGATAGAAGCGGACGAGGACGAAGATCGCGAAGGGTAGTAGCGAAAGAAGATAGCGATCGAAGATGAGGCCGGTTGCGCGGGGAAGGAGAAGAACGATGTTCACTACGGTAATGGGGAAAAGCAGCACACCGAGGTTTCTCCAGGAGAGAGCGATCTTTGAGTGAAACGTCGATGGAGCGGTAGAGGAGTGGTAGAGCGATACCAGGAGACCGGCAAGACCGCCGAGCGAGGCGATGGTGAGAAGGATGCGTTCGCCGGTGTGGAGGAAAAGCGGCGTGATCGATTGCCAATCGCTGAGGCTGACTACGCCCTCGTAGATTCCGTGGACGCTGACCCAGTTGCCGTTGAAGAGCAGGGGCTCCAGGGGGAAGTCGCCGCGGAGATGGCTGGGGTAGATGGCGAGGAAAAGATAGGCGAGGAAGATGGCGACGATGCCGGCGAGAACGCGCGGGGTAGCTCGGCGGAGCTGGGGAAGGAAGATGGCGAAGAGCGGAAGTAGAAGGAAGGGGGCGTCGAGGAATAGATAGGTGAGCTGGCCGAGGACGTGAGCAATGGGGAAAGTGTTGGGAAGTAGGTGCTCGGGCTGGATATACGGTTGTTTCGCGAACCAGAGCATGCAGATGAGGATGAAGATGGCACCGGCGAAGGCGGCTGCAGCTCCTGCGAAGAATGCGCGGCGGCGGGAGCGGAGCAGCCAGAGAGTGGAGGGGACCATCACGAGAACGCCGAGCCAGGCAATCTGGCGGGCCGTGCCGCAGAGAGCGTTGGCGGCAACCGCGAAACAGAGCCACGCGATGGTGGCACCATCGGTGGAAGATTGAAGCGCGCGCAGGCAGCCATAGAGACAGATCATCACGGCGAAGAGGCCGAAGATGTCGGTCATGTAGGTGGCCGAAAGCATGAGGTAGAGCGGAGAAAGGACGAGGGCGAGGGTTCCGATCGTCGCGTTTCGCTCGGTTACGCCGATGCGGACCACGATGCGTTGGACAAAGAACGCCATCACCACGGCGACGAAGATGGTGCTCATGCGGACGGAGGTGAAGGAGAAGCCGAAGAGCTTGATGAATACGGCGCCGAGATAGAGCTGCCAGCCAAGCATCGCGGCCGGCCAACCGTTGTAGACGACATGACCTGTGTTGGCGAGCGTGCGCGCCATCAGGATGTAGGGGCCGTCGTCGCAGACGCTCATGTTGGCATAGGGGCGGCTGATGAGCTCGCAGACGAGTACTGCAAAGGAGCACAAGAGAGCCGGGACCGGAAGTCTACGAATCAGTTGCAACCAACCCCCTGTAAGCTCCTAATTTCGCGCAGGTTCGACGTTCGAGACGAGTTCTTCGCTGATTCAGGATAGCAAGTGGCGTTTTGGCTATGAAATGCCTGATAGCGTGGCTCCGTGAAGTGGCCAAGTCGTGCCATTCAATAGGGGGCAGCGAAACTGTTGGAGAAAAATATGGCACACGGAACGGCTACGATGCGAGCCAGCGAGATAGCTGAGATGCAGTGTGCGGTTTGGTGAGACTAGTCAAGCGCTGGCCTAGGATTCAGGCAGCACGGAGGAGAGGGCTTAGGCGGTCGACCTTTACCTCCAACTCCAGGCCGCTGCACGTCGTGGCCGCAAGCAAGAGCTCGAATGGAGGCGGTCGCTGTTCTTTCGTCCATTGCCTTTGACATTGACTCCGTTGAGCTGCTTTTTTCTGTCTGCGATGTTTTTTGTTTGCAGGGGGGAAGCTTAGCAGCCAGGTCACTTTTTATCCTGGTTGAACGAGCTTACCTGCGGCGAGGTCGCAGGCTCGCCAGAGGTACCAGCTTGCGGCAGACCGCCAAGGCGTCCACTTTTTGGCGCGGCGGTCCATATCGGCCGGCGTCGGGAGCAGGTCTGGGGTGACCTTCGTGGTGGGCTTTAGGCCTTGGAAGGTGAGGGCGAAGCCTTTGCGGATGCCGTAGTCGCTGGTGGGAAAGACGTCGGGGCGGCCGAGGCGGAAGATGAGCATCATCTCGACAGTCCACTTGCCAATGCCGCGGACTTGCGTGAGGTGCTCGATGATGGCTTCGTCCGACATGCGGCGGATGCGGTCCAGCGTGGGGACGGTGCCGTCGATGGTCTTTGCGGCGAGGTCCCGGAGGGCGAGGGTCTTGTTGTGCGAGAGGCCGGCCGCGCGAAGCTGCGTGGTGGGGCAGTCGAGAATGTGCTGCGGGGACGGATGAACACCGATGCCGCAGAGTTCTTCGAAGCTGGAGAGCATGCGCGCGTGAATGGTGGCTGCGGCCTTCCCGTGCAATTGCTGGTAGATGATCGACTCGGTGAGCGCCTCAAAGGGTGACTGTTTTGAGGCGAGCCGCAGCCTGAACGGGCCGGCGCGAGCGATCAGCCGCGCAAGTTTTGGATCGGCAGCGGAAAGTGCAGCGACGGCCACGGCTGGGTCGTAGGGAAGTTTACGGGTAGGACCGGACCTGCTGGGCATGAGGAAAATGATAGGCGCTCGCAGGGGAGTGGGGAAGCGGTTTGAGCAGCGACGGGCCTTGCGCCAAGCTGATTTCCACAGAGTGGGGAGTGAACAGGTGGGTACGCGGCGCGTGATGAAGCCGCAAAACATGGCCGCAAAATTCGATGAGGTGTCATTTATGATCGATAAGCGACCGAAAATTCGACTATCGATGGCCACAACGTGACAACGATCACATCTTTTACCTGTGGCTGCTATACTCAACTTTTCAAAAACTGGTGGACCCAGACGGTAGTGGTCTGGGCGTTGGTGAGTCGCAGTCTCCACCTCGCACAAGTGAAGTATTCAACCTCAACAGTGGTTTTCTGACGCAGAGGAAGCAGGAACGGATTCATGGCGCAAGTATTTGACCGCAGCTCAAATGCCCTGGCTCGCGCAAGCCTGGTGCTGTCGGGCCTGATTGTCATCGCACTCGGAGTGACGTTGAACAGCTTGCAGCGGTCGCCGTGGGTGACCAGGCAGGGACAGCGTCCGGACCAGCCGGTACCTTTCAGCCACATGCATCACGTCGAAGGCCTTGGCTTGCAGTGCCAGTACTGTCACACGTCGGTGGAGAAGAGCTCCTACGCGGGCATTCCGCCGACAAAGACGTGCATGAACTGCCACTCGCAGATCTGGACGGATGCGCAGTTGCTAGAGCCGGTGCGGCAGAGCTGGGCGACCGGGGCGTCGATCCAGTGGATCAAGGTGCATGACCTGCCGGATTTTGTGTATTTCAACCACGAGATTCATGTGAACAAAGGCATAGGCTGCGCGAGCTGCCATGGACGCGTGGATGAGATGCCGCTGATGTACGAGCAGAACTCGCTGCAGATGGAGTGGTGCCTGAACTGCCACAGAAATCCGGCAGTGAATCTGCGACCGACCGCGGAGATCTACAACATGGCCTGGGCCGGCCCTTCAAGCGAGAAGCCGGTATGGTGCGCGCCTACAGGGGTCACGGGTCCCACAGCGCAGCAGGTAGGCTGCGTGACCAATGATCCGGCCGCGGTCAATCCGGAGCTGGCACAGGTGAACAATCCGACGGGGCTCGACAAGGCGCAGACGTTGCCCGATGTGCCGGCGGTGGCGATGCCCGCCAACTATGTGAAGTTCACCAGCCAGGAAGAGCTGGGGCATTACTTGATGAAGCAATACCACATCCGCACGGCCAATGAGCTGTCCAGCTGCGAGGTGTGCCACCGATGAATACGACGCCGAACGAGACGCGAATGGACATTGAGCAGCCGATGGCAGAAGAGAAGCAGGCGCAGGTGGTGACGGCAATTGCGCCGGCGCAGAAGCCCAAAATGACACTGGCCGAGGTGCGCGCAAAGCTTGATGGGAAGAGCGGCAAGCGCTATTGGAAGAGCCTGGATGAGCTGGCCGACACGCCGGCGTTTCAGGAGTTGATGCAGGAGGAGTTTCCGCGACAGGCTTCCGCTGGTGAGTGGGTGGACGCGTTCAGCCGACGCAGCTTTCTGAAGGTGATGGGCGCGAGCTTCGCGTTGGCGGGTCTGGCAGGTTGCACCAAGCAGCCGGACGAACCAATCTGTCCGTACGTGAAGCAGCCGGAAGACCTGGTGCTGGGCAAGCCCATGTACTTCGCGACGGCGCATCCTTTCCCGACTGGCGCGATTCCGGTGCTGATCAAGTCCGACGCGTTCCGGCCCATCAAGGTGGATGGCAACCCGGAGCATCCGATGTCGAAGGGCAAGTCGGATGCGTTTACGCAAGCAACGCTGCTGGATCTTTATGATCCAGACCGCTCGCAGTTCCCGCGCTTCCGCGGAGAGCAGGCGGACTTCAGCACGTTTCAGGAACAGTTTGCCGGGGCGGTTTCGAATACGAAGACGGGTCAAGGCATTGCGTTTCTGTCGGAGACGATCACGTCGCCTACGCTTGCGGACCAGTGGAAGCAGGTGCAGGCCAAGTATCCGCAGGCGAAGCTGGTGCAGTATGAGCCGGTGAACATGGACACGGCGCGGGCTGCTTCGAAGGCTGCGTTTGGCGACTACTACGACACGCAGTACCAGTTGCAGGATGCTGACGTCGTGGTTGCGTTGGATGCGGACTTTCTAGGTGGGATTGGGTTCCCGGGATTTTTGCCGCTATCGGCTGCGTGGGCTGCGCGGCATCGCTTTGATAAAGACAAGCCGATGAATCGGCTGTACGCGGTGGAGACGATGCCGACGGTGACAGGCTTTAAGGCCGAGCACCGGCTGGCGCTGAAGCCGAGCGAGATTGATGCGTTTGCGAATGCGTTGGCGGGCGGGAGCGCTGCGCTGAGTAATACGGATTCGCAGAAGTTTTTGACTGCCATGCTGGACGACATCAAGAAGTCTGGTGGCCGGTTTGCGATTGTGGTGGGGCCGAACAGTTCGTTGGCTTGTCACAATGCGGCGCTGACGGTGAATGCGGCGCAGGGTGCGGTGGGCAAGACGGTTTTGTATACAGAGACAGTTGTGCCGATCCCCAGCGAGCATGCTTCCGATTTGCAGGCACTCGTTGCAGATGTGAATGCCGGCAAGGTGCAGTGGCTGGTGATGCTGGGTGTCAACCCGCTGTACAACGCTCCCGTAGATTTGGATTTCGAGAGTGCCTTCAACAAGGTGCCGAACAGTGTGCACCTGGGCTCGCATGTGGACGAGACGGGTTTCTATTCGACGTGGCACATCAACAAGTCGCACTACCTGGAGAGCTGGACCGACGCACGCGCATACGACGGCACGATCTCGATTTTGCAACCGATGATTGATCCGCTCTACAGCGGCAAGAGCGCGCATGACATCTTCCAGACGTTGCTCGATCCACAGGTGAGCGCATACAACGCGGTGCTGGCGTATGCGAAGACATACCTGAAGGCGGGCGGTGGTGACGCAAAAAGTGCAACGACGAAGGCTCCTGCTGCTGCGCCGCCGGCCGCTAACTCAAAGCCTGTATCCAACGACGCTGCGATGAAGGCTGCGCTGGGATTGGCTGCAGCAGATACTCCGTTTGAGATGGCGTGGCGTAAAGCGCTGCATGACGGCTGGGTTGCGGACACGGCGTTTACGCCGAAGACGATGGGCGCGCCAAAGGGCGCCACGATGGCTGCGACCACTCCAGTGAATGGGGTTGAGATCAGCTTCCGGCCGGATCCTTCGCTCTATGACGGCCGCTATGGCAACAATGGCTGGCTGCAGGAGTTGCCCAAGCAGGTGACGAACATGAGCTGGGACAACGCTGCGCTCATGAACATGGACTTGATGGGCAAGTTGGGCATCGAGGAGAATGAGGCCATTGAGTTGACGCTCAACGGCCGCAAGATTATTACCCCGGTACTGATGGCGCCTGGGCATCCGAACGACGCGGTGACGGTTCACCTCGGATTAGGTCGTCGCGCGGAGTGCGGACGCGTTGGCGCGGGCGTTGGGTTCAATGCCTATGCGCTGCGGACCTCGAATCATCCGATGTCAGAGGGCGGATTGACCGTGGTGCGCGGCAAGGGGTTGTACGATCTGTGCGTCACGAAGGTGCATAACATCGAGCATCGCGGTCGGTATGCGCAGCGTGACTTGGAGCATACGGAACTCGATACCGAGGGAACGTATTCGCTGGCTGGACATGAGGCGATGGAGCGGTCGATCATCCGCTACGCGACGTACGAAGAGGCGATGAAGAATCCCGACTTCGCGCACCTGGGAACGAAAGATTCCAACGACACGCTGGTCGACAAGGTTGGGTACAACCCGCAGGGCGAGGCCGTTCCGCACGAGGAGAGCTTCTACCCGGACAACTGGCGTTACGACCACATCGAGCTAGTGGGCGATGGGACGAAGGTCCTGCAGAACAAGTGGGGCATGTCGATCGATTTGAATTCCTGCGTGGGTTGCAACGCGTGCGTTGTGAGCTGCTACGCGGAGAACAACATTGCGGTGGTAGGGCGCGAGCAAGCGAAGATTGGCCGCATCATGCAGTGGATACGCATCGATACGTACTTCGAAGGCGACCTGCATGCGCCAATCGCGCACTTCCAGCCGATGCTCTGCCAGCACTGCGAGAGCGCGGGCTGCGAGCAGGTTTGCCCGGTGGGTGCGACGGTGCACACGCCCGAGGGTATCAACACGATGGTCTACAACCGCTGTGTTGGTACGAGGTACTGCTCGAACAACTGCCCGTACAAGGTGCGGCGGTTTAACTTCCTGCTGTACTCGGATTACGAGACGGAGAGCCTCAAGTTCATGCGCAATCCGGATGTCACGGTGCGCTCGCGCGGCGTGATGGAGAAGTGCAGCTACTGCATTCAGCGTATCGAAGCAGTCAAGATCGAAGCCGATAAGAACAACCGTGCGATCGCAGATGGAGAAATTCTGACGGCCTGCCAGCAGGCATGCCCGACGGATGCGATCGTCTTCGGCAACATGAACGATCCGAAGTCACACGTGGTGAAGCGCAAAGCTGAGGAGCGCGACTACGAAGTGCTCGCAGATTTGAACTACCGCCCGCGAACAACGTACGCCGCTGGCGTTATCAACCCGAACGCGGAGCTTGCATAATGGCTACCAAGGGACCTGTACCCGAAATCGTCGACCCGATGACCGACCCGCGAACCGGCGAGTACGCGGTCATCGCGCCGGGACACACGTTCAAGAGCGTGACGCAGAAGATCGCGGGCATTGTTTTGACGTCCAACACGCCGGTGGCGTGGATGGGCGGTTTGTTCCTGGCGGGCACGGTGGCGTTGGGCGTTGTGATCGCGGTGACGTGGTTGGTGCTGAAGGGCGTCGGCATTTGGGGCATCACGATTCCGGGTGCGTGGGGATTCGCGATCATCAACTTTGTGTGGTGGATCGGTATTGGTCACGCCGGCACACTGATCTCGGCGATTCTGCTGCTCTTCAAGCAGACATGGCGTAACTCGATCAACCGCTTCGCAGAAGCGATGACGATCTTCGCTGTGGTCTGCGCGGGTATGTTCCCTCTGCTGCATATCGGGCGTCCGTGGCTCGGATACTGGCTGCTGCCGTATCCAAACTCGATGAACGTGTGGCCGCAGTTCCGTTCGCCGCTGGCGTGGGACGTGTTCGCTGTTTCGACATACGCGACGATCTCAGTGGTGTTCTGGTACATCGGCATGGTTCCTGATCTCGGAACGCTTCGTGATCGCGCGAAGATGCCGTTGGCGAAGTACATGTACGGCATGTTGAGCCTGGGTTGGAGAGGCTCGACGCGGCACTGGATCCGGTATGAGTCGGCTTCGCTGTTGCTGGCGGGCTTGAGCACGCCGCTGGTGCTCTCGGTGCACACGACGATCAGCTTCGACTTCGCGGTGGCGGCGATGGCCGGTTGGCACACGACGATCTTTCCGCCTTACTTTGTCGCTGGCGCCGTGTACTCGGGCTTTGCGATGGTGTTGACGCTGGCGATTCCGATCCGCAAGTTCTATCACCTGGAAGACCTGGTGACGTTGCGCCATCTCGACAATATGGCTAAGGTGATGCTCGCGACGGGCTCGATCGTGGCGTACGGATACGGCATGGAAGTGTTTATGTGCTGGTACTCGGCTAGCCACTGGGAGTTCTTCATGATGTGGAACCGCATGTTCGGACCGATGGGTTGGGCGTACTGGGTGCTCATCCTGACCAACATTGCGATTCCGCTTACTACTCTGTGGAGCCGTAAGCTGCGCGTGAATGTGGGCTATCTGTTCTTCCTCTCGTTCGTGGTGAACATCGGTATGTGGTTCGAGCGCTTCGTGATTGTTGTGACGAGCCTCTACCGTGACTACCTTCCTTCGAGCTGGGGAACGTACCGCGCGACCAAGTGGGACTACATGCTCTTCATCGGGACGTGGGGATTGTTCACCACCCTCTTCCTGTTGTTCGCACGCCTGGCTCCAATGATTCCAATGTCTGAGATCCGAATGATGTTGCCGCAGACGAAGGTACATCCGGGCGGGGCCGATGCCGAAGCCGTTGTTCAGGAGGCGCTCTAATGCCGCCGCGTGAGGGAGTGTACGGCCTGCTGGCCGAGTTCAATACGCCGAGTGAGTTGGTGCATGCAACCGAGATGGCGCATCGTGCGGGCTATCGCCGCATGGAGTGCTATACGCCCTATCCGGTAGAAGAAGCCGCTGAGGCGCTGCGCTTCCACAAGACGCGCGTGCCGCTGCTCTGCCTGCTGGGTGGCCTCGCGGGGTTGACGACAGGTGCTCTGCTTGAAATCTGGATCAACGTGTGGGGATACCCGCTGAACATTCGTGCGATGCCATTGTTTAGCTGGCCGGCGTTTGTGGTGCCGGCGTACGAGATGACGATTTTGTTCTCGGGGCTTTCCGCGGCGTTTGGCATGATCGCCCTGAACGGATTGCCGCAGTTGTATCATCCGCTGTTCAACGCGCCGAACTTTGCTAATGGCGCAACGACAGATAAGTTCTTCCTCTGCCTTGAAGCAAACGATCCGAGCTTCGAGCCGGGCAAGACGCGCGTATTTTTAGAGCAGTTTTCGCCGGTCTCCATTGTGGAGGTCGACCACTAATGCAGAGATTCGGGATTGACAAACAGGAATCAGGATCAACGATGCGGATGACGCGCAAACTCGCGGGCCTCTCGGCGCTTACGGCGACGCTCCTGCTGGCTGGATGCCGGCAGGACATGCAGAATCAGCCCAAGTTTATTCCTCAGCGCGGAACGACTTTCTTCGCCGACGGCAGATCAGCGCGCCCTCAGGTAGAGAACACGGTTGCTCGCAATCAGATGGACGAGGACACCTACTTCTACACCGGGATACAAGATGGCAAGGAAGGTGATGGTCTGCCGATTCCTCTGAATGCTGCGACACTGGAGCGCGGGCAGGAGCGGTACAACATCTACTGCACACCTTGCCACTCTCGCGTGGGCAATGGGGAAGGAATGATTGTCCAACGCGGATATCGTCCAGCGGGTGACTTCCATACGGACCGTTTGCGCAACGCACCGCTGGGACACTTCTTCGCTGTGATGACGAATGGTTATGGGGCAATGCCTGACTACTCGGCACAGTTAACTCCAGCCGATCGCTGGGCTGTCGCAGCGTATATCCGCGCACTGCAGTTGAGTCAGGACGCAAAATCGACGGATGTGGCAGCCGGCGCGCACGTAGAGGATCTGCATGAGATCGCGCACGACCTCGGGATGCCAGCAGGTTTCGCCGACCCGTGGGCGTTGCCATCAACTGCAATCTATGGAACGCCGAACAACCAGGACAACGGCATTCCCGGACAGCCAATGGGCACTCCCCCGGCTGGCGCAGGCGCACATTATGGCCAGGGAGCGACGCAAAACTCAGGTCAGCGCGACTCGGGCGGCGAACCTACCGCGCCGGTCTCCAATGGAACGCCGTATGGCCAACCGTATTAGCACTTGGTTCAGGAACAGGATTCGCAACTACAGGATTGAAGGCGACTGACGTATGGAAATGGCAAACGAACATCACGGAGCGGACCTGACGCTAGGGCATGCGCACCATGGTCCGCGCACGCTGCCCGCCGTTCTGGCAGCACCCGACGTCGTTACGACGTGGCGCACGCGTGCAGCGATTGTGGCGGTCGTCTTCGGACTGATCTCGCTGGTCTTTTTGTTTGTTCCGATGGGCAGAGAGCACTTGCTGCGCGCCTACCTGATGGGCTACATGACGTGCTTCAATTTTGTTGGCGGCGCGTTAGCGTTTCTGATGGTGCAATACGTTTCGGGCGGTAAGTGGGGGCAAATCCTTCGGCGTCCGCTGGAAGCGATGACCCGCACCATCTGGGTCGTCATCCTGATGATCGCGCCGATTCTGCTCCTGATGAAACATCTCTATCAATGGGCTGCGTATCCGAATTTCACGACGACGCTCTGGGCCTATAAGCACGGGTTCATGACCCAGGAACAGCAACTGACCGCGAACTCTAAGCACACAATGTTGAATCCGACGTCTGCCGTGATCCAAGCGGCGATTGTGCTTGGATTGATGGCCCTGGTGATTACGATCCTCAACTACTGGTCGGTGCAGCGAGATGCTGATCCGCTGGCCGGTACGGTCGCGAGCTTCGATCGTTGGCGCGTCAAGTTCGAAAATCTCTCAGGGCCGTTCATTCTGTTCTACGTCGTCCTGATGACAGACTTCGTGATTGTGTTTGTGAAGTCGCTCGATGTGACCTGGTATTCGTCGGTGTATGGCCTGCAATTTCTAGTGGCGCAGGGTTATGCGGTGCTGGCGCTAGGGATTCTGACGCTGATCCTTCTTTCGCGCTATGAACCGATCAAGACGATGTTCCGCATCACTGAGCAGCACGATCTCGGAAAACTGGCGTTCGCTTTCGTGATGCTGAACATCTACCTTTGCTTCGCGGAGTTCCTTATCATCTGGTCGGGCAACGTTCCGGATGAGATTCCCTGGTATCTGCATCGCATCCATGGCGGCTGGTGGACGATTTGCTCGCTTGATGTGATCTGCCACTGGGTGATTCCGTTTTGCATCTTGCTTTCGCGCGACATCAAGCGGTCTAAGAGCAAGATGATCTGGTTGTGCAGCTTCATGCTGGTTGCGCGGCTCATCGATATGTTCTGGTTGATCGAGCCGAACTTCAAGGACGCGGCAAGCAATCTGCACATCAGCGGCAACATCGGCATCCTCGCCTACGTCACCGTACCGATCTCCGTCGTCGCTTTCTGGATGGTGTTTTACCTCAACGAGTTGAAGAAGCGTCCGCTGATCAACGTGAACGATCCGCATACGGAAGAGCTTTTGGAGCCTGAACATGCACACTGAGGGACACGACATGGGCAAGCCGGAAGGGGTGCATGCGCACTCCTCTCCCAAGCACGATAGCGAACATCCTGGCTACGAGACCCAGGACGTTAGCATTGGCGGCATCATCACGTTTCTCGCCGGGCTTACCGGATTCATTACCATCTTCTTTTTCTTCTGCTTTGCGATGGGTAAGGCGATCAACTACGCCCTCATCAAGCATGACGGCGAACCAAATAAGTGGCATTCGCAGCCGATCATTCTTGGTGCGACTCCGCATGGCATGAAGCGTGAGGACCTCACCTCGAATCCGACGATGGAACAGCGGGAGCTGGCGCAGATGACGAAGGTCTTCCCTACGCCGCGATTGGAAACAGACGACGGAGACCAGGACATTGCTGATCTTCACGCGCGCGAGGACCTACTGTTGAACTATTACAGCAGTTCGAAGGATCTGCCCGCCGGCACCATTCGCATTCCAATTGAGCGAGCCATGCAGTTAATCATCCAGCGCGGACTTCCCCAGGCACCTTCTCCATCGCAGCCCGGAACGCTGATGGCGGGGGAGACGGTGCCCACGGTTACGGCGCCGCTGACGAACGGATTTGCCCGCACGGGATATGAACTCCAGACAATCGAGTCGCGCGAAGAGAAGAATGAGTTCAATCGCGCTGAGGGCAAGCAGTAAGAGAATTACACGCAGGAGAGCACCAAGTTGACGGTCGCACGCACAACCCGCTCGATGTTTGCCGCAGCAGCAGCCTTTACGTGGCTGGCTCTCGGGATTGGGCTGCTGGTAATGCCGCAGCGGACGAGCGCGCAGGTGTCGAGCTATGGCGACAAGACCGAGGGCGAGAACGTTGGAGACGAACTGCCGACTGTTCTGCATAAAGTGCAGGTCTCGCAGCATTTGAATGCGCAGCTTCCGCTCAGCGCTCCGTTCGTGGACGATCATGGCAATCCCGTAGCACTCGGCAAATATTTCGACGGCAAGCATCCCGTCATCTTGACGACGGTCTATTACAACTGCCCGATGCTTTGCTCCGAAGAGATGGACGGGTTGACCAGTGCGCTCGAGATGGTCAACCTGGTGCCTGGCAAGGACTTCCAGATTGTGATCATCAGCATCGACCCAACGGAGACACCAAAGCTCGCAGCGGAGAAGAAGGCCTTTTACCTGCGGCGCTACGGGCATCCTGAAACGGCCGGTGGTTGGCATTACCTGACGGGCAACCAGGCATCGATTGATGCCGTGACGAGTGCGGTAGGATTTGGTTACGTACGCGTCCCTGGACCCGACGGAAAATTGACCCAGTTTGCGCACGCGAGCGCCATCGAGATCGCGACGCCCCAGGGCAAGCTGGCCCAGTATTACCTTGGTGTGGAGTACTCGCCGAAGGATGTGTTGCTGGGATTGGTAGATGCTTCCGGGAACAAAATTGGTTCTCCGGTTGCGAACATTTTGACTTACTGCTATCGCTACGACCCGCAGATCGACAAGCACTCCCTGATGGTGGTGCGTGCCGTTCAGCTTGGCGGCATCGTTACGGTAGCTTCGCTGGGCAGCTTTATATTCTTAATGTTTCGGCGTGATATCCAGCTTGCGCGCGAACAAGACTTACCTCAGCCGGGCAAAAAAAAATCCGGTGAAGTGGATAAAGGCTAAACGATGGGACTTAGTCCGGTACTGTGGCAATTCCTGGTGCATTGGCTTCACGCTTCGGCGCTGTTCCCGGCGGAGGCGAGTGGTATCGCGCCCTACGTCGACGCGCTGTATTTCTTCCTGGTGCTGATGACGATTGTCGGAGTCGCCTTGGTGGCGACGCTTCTGCTGGTGTTCTCGGTACGCTACCGGCGCGAGAAGAATCCAGTTGCCACACAGATCGAAGGCTCGACCCTATTGGAAGCCACGTGGACGATTATCCCGCTCGCCATCTTCCTGGTGGCATTCGTCTGGGGGGCATTGCTGTACTTCCGCATCTACGATCCGCCGACGAACGCGATGAATATCTACATTGTTGGCAAGCAGTGGATGTGGAAGGCCGAGCACCCGGGCGGACAACACGAGATCGATGCGCTGCATGTCCCGACGGGCCAACCCATCCAACTGACCATGATCTCGCAAGATGTGTTCCACAGCTTCTCGGTGCCTGACTTCCGCATCAAACGCGAGGTAATTCCGGGGCGCTACTCAACCGTCTGGTTCGAAGCGACGCAGGTCGGAACGTACCATTTGTTCTGCACGCAATATTGCGGCACGCAACACTCCGGCATGGTCGGAGAAGTGACGGTGATGACGCCGGGAGATTACAAGAAGTGGCTGGAGCAATCTAACTCCGGCCAAAGCCTGGCGCAGAACGGCGAGAGGCTCTTTGCAAGCATGGGCTGCAACTCTTGTCATAACGGTACAGCCGCCGCGCGTGGGCCCAGCCTCGCGGGAGTGTACGGATCGAAGCTGACCCTCACCGACGGCCGACAAATTCTGGTGGATGATGCGTACCTGCGCGATGCGATTCTCAATCCGTCGGAGCACGTGACGGCTGGTTTTGCGCCAATCATGCCTACCTACCAGGGACAGATCAGCGAAGATGGCTTGATCGATCTCGTTGAATTTATCAAGAATATGCAAACGAACTACCGCGTGCAGCAGACACTTGTCACTGCAGCATCAGGAGAATCATCTCCAACCACGCCCGCACAGGGCACAACGAATATGGTGAAGCCATGAGTGCCGCGATCGGAAATACCATCGTCTCTCTGCCCGACCAATCTACGGCGCAGATGCCCAAGCGCAGCTACCTCAATAATGAGCATGGATTATTGAGCTGGCTGCTGACCGGCGACCATAAGCGAATCGCGATCCTGTATCTGATCTCGATCACGTTCTTCTTCTTTATCGGTGGCGCATTCGCGGGCCTGATTCGACTCGAGCTGCTAACACCGCAGCCAGACCTCGTGGCCGCAGACACCTACAACAAGTTTTTCACCATGCATGGCATTATCATGGTCTTCCTGTTTCTGGTGCCGTCGGTGCCAGCAACCTTGGGGAACTTCCTGATACCGATCATGCTGGGCGCGAAGGACCTGGCCTTCCCCAAGATCAATCTGCTGAGCTGGTATCTCTATCTGGCAGGCGGTGGTCTGACGTTGGCTGCTCTGGTTCTCGGCGGAGTCGACACGGGCTGGACCTTCACCACGCCGCTCTCAACGCATTACCTGAATACGCATGTGATCACTGCGGCAACGGCGATCTTCATCGCAGGATTCAGCTCCATCTTCACGGGTTTGAACTTTATTGTGACGATCCATCGAATGCGATGCCCGGGTATGACCTGGTTCCGCATGCCGCTGTTTGTGTGGTCGCATTACGCGGCTTCTTTGCTGATGGTTCTTGGAACACCAGTGCTCGCGATCACTCTGGTACTCGTTGCGCTGGAGCGGCTCTTCGGCATCGGCGTCTTTGATCCGGCCAAGGGTGGAGACCCACTCCTCTTCCAGCATCTCTTCTGGTTCTACTCGCATCCGGCTGTGTACATCATGATCTTGCCGGGCATGGGCGTGATCTCTGAAGTGATCTCGACCTTCAGTCGAAAACGTGTGTTTGGATACACCGCGGTCGCTTTCAGTTCTGTCGCGATCGCGCTATTCGGATTTTTTGTGTGGGAGCACCATATGTTCATCATGGGTGTTTCCAACTATTCAGCCCTGGTGTTCTCGCTGCTGACCATGCTGGTGGCCGTGCCCTCCGCGATCAAGATCTTCAACTGGGCGTTCACGCTCCAGAAGGGATCGATCACCTTTGAGACGCCAATGCTGTACGCCTTCGGCTTCATGGGCTTGTTCACCATCGGTGGCTTGACTGGCGTCTTCCTTGGCTCGCTGGGGATGGACATTCATCTCACCGAGACGTACTTCATCGTGGCGCACTTCCACTTTGTTATGGTGGGCGGCATGCTGATGGCGTTCCTCGCGGGTGTGCATTTCTGGTGGCCGAAGATGACGGGCCGCATGTATCCGGAGTCGCTTTCCAAACTGGCAGCGGTGACGACGTTTATCGGTTTCAACCTGACGTTCCTTCCGCAATTCATCCTGGGATATCTTGGAATGCCGCGGCGCTATCATGCGTACCCACCTGAGTTCCAAGTGCTGAATGTGCTTTCGACGGCTGGTGCTACGGTGCTGGGTGTCGGTTACATGCTGCCGATGCTGTACCTCGGGTGGTCGCTGAAGTATGGTGCGATCGCGGGGAACAATCCCTGGCAGGCAACTGGATTGGAGTGGCAGATTCAGTCTCCTCCGCTGACCGAGAACTTCATCGAGATACCGATCATGGATCACGAAGCCTACGATTACGAGTGGCTGGAAAACAAGACGAAAAACGAGGTGACGACCGTTGGATAGCGCACTCGCGACTACAGATCCGAACGATGTGCATGCAGAGCACGACCATGTCGCGCTGCCGCAACATCGGCATCACTTTGAGACCGAGGAGCAACAGCGCGAGGCGGGCAGCTTCGGCATGTGGCTCTTCCTGCTTACCGAAATCATGTTCTTCGGTGGCATGTTCTTCGCCTATCTGCTCTATCGCAACTGGTATTATCCGGCGTTTGTAGCAGCATCCAATCAACTAAGTATTTCCATTGGAACAGCCAACACGGCGATCCTGATCACTTCAGGCTTTTGCATGGCGGTCGGAGTATGGGCTGCGGAAGTTCGGAAGCGCACCCTGCTGGTGACCATGCTCATCCTGACGACGGTGTTTGGCCTGGCCTTCCTTGGGTTCAAGTACGACGAGTATCACGAGAAATATGAGCTGCATCATATTCCTGGCAACAACTTCAACATCTCGATGTTTACCAACCCTGCTGGTTACGGCCTGAAGGAAGATCCATTGCCGCCGGACATGGCACAGAAGACGCAGGTGTTTTTCTTCCTGTACTTTGCAATGACTGGCATGCACGCTCTGCATATGATCATCGGTATCGTCTTGTTGTTCTGGCTCACATGGCGAGCGTATCGAGGAGATTTCAGTTCAGGATACGTGGCACCGATAGAAAACTTCGGCTTGTACTGGCACTTCGTCGATATTGTATGGATCTTCCTCTTCCCACTTTTGTATCTCATTAACCGGCATCCGATGCACTAACCTCGGCCGCGATCAAGAAGGACTGACGATGGAACACAGCACTATCCACACCGACGCGAACGATCCGCTGAATGTGACCAACCCGGAGCATTCGCAGCACCATATTATTACCCCGCTGCAGTATGCCTATGTGTACATTGCGCTGCTCATATGTACTGGGCTGACGGCAGGTGTGGCGTTCCTCGACCTGCACTGGGCAAACCCGGTCATCGCGCTCGCCATCGCTACCTTTAAGGGGCTTCTGGTTATCCTGTTCTTTATGCACGTCGCGTACCAGTCGCGGTTGATCAAGATGACGATCGGGGCCGGGTTCTTCATGTTTCTGGTGCTCATCACGATGACACTTACGGACTATATGAGCCGTGCGTGGGGCATGTGGTAGACGAGTTTCTGGGGAAGCAACTTGGAACAATCGGCCTCGCCTTAGGGTGAGGCCGATTCATTTTTGCGGCCTCTATCGCGAGGCGCTCTCGCCTGGTGGCGTGATCTTCACCGAGTTGGCCCGGCAGCTCCGCAGGTTCTGGCAGACGATTGGGTGCAAGTCCTTGCTGAAGCACGCCTCAATGGCAGTGAGGTGGTTGCGACCGCAACTCAGCAGAATGCTGCCCCGAGGGAAGTCGGGGTTAGCCTGCGCGAAAAGATCAAGGATGGCATTCGGCGTCATGCTCATCTCGTGCTCGATGTGATCGAATTGTTCAGGAATCTTCAGTGAGTGATAGGCTTTGTGCTCCATGGCAAAGAAGCGCTGCGGGCCAACGCCAGAGCAGGTGCCATGCTTAGCCCATTCGTGGCGCAGGAGCGAAAGGTCGGGCGTGATGTCCAGGTTTTGCGAAAGGTCTGAGGGGGCGGGTTGCTCTGTGCAGAATACGGGGTAGCTGCCGTCGTCGTTCTGGGTCCACAGACCGTGAAGAATGAAGCCTGGGTGCGCGGCGCACTCAGGCGAGGTGCCTTGGATCGAACAGAACTCCGGTGACCAAGAGAGATTCATCAGATAAAAATCGAATTGGCCTGCTTTGCCCTTGTGTTGAGCGTGCGCGCTTTGGGCGGAAAACGCGCCGGAGAGGCAGACGATAGCCAGCGTGAGCGAGAGTGCACGTATGCGCATGAGAATCCTCAACGAAGAAGTGACTGCGGAGTCATGATACCGCGAGCGCAGTTGTATTCTGAGAATATGGACGAGCGAATTCAGAGAAAGAGTATTGCAGTTTTCTGCGCCTCCGCGAGAGGCGCCAAGCCGGAGTATGCCGCGGCCGCAGAGGCCTTGGGCCGCACACTGGCGGAACGCGGAATTGGATTGATCTATGGAGGAGGAAAGACTGGACTGATGGGCGCGGTAGCCGATGGGGCCCTGGCCGCCGGTGGTTATGTGGTGGGCGTCATTCCACACGTGTTGGTGGACCTCGAGGTGGCGCACGATGGCGTGAGCGAGTTGCATGTGACCAGCACGATGCATACGCGCAAAGCCCTGATGGCAGAGAAGGCTGACGCCTTCGTCATTCTCCCCGGAGGGTACGGCACCTTCGAGGAGATGTTCGAGGTACTGGCGTGGCAGACCTTGAAGATCCACTCCAAACCGGTTGTGTTGCTGAATGTAGCGGGATTTTTCGACACCATGCTCGAGTTCCTGGATGTTTGCGATCGCGAGGGGATGCTGCGTGGTAATCGCGATATTTTGTTGGTTGCGGAGACTGCCGACGAGGCCCTGAAGCTTGCTGGCCTGTCGTAGAGGGGGCGTTCAGCGGGGTTTTTTCCCTTCCATCGATACAATAAGAAGAGAATGCTTCTCGATCACATCCCCCATCTTCACTACATCTGGCTGGTAGCGGCCTCGACGATTGCGGGTGTAATGAATGCTATGGCTGGCGGCGGATCGTTTCTTTCCTTCCCGGCGATGCTGGGGATGGGAGTGCCTCCTGTACAGGCGAACGCGACGAATACCGTCGCGCTCTGGCCCGGTCAATTGACCTCGCTGGCGACGCTTCGCAAAGATGTACGCAAGGATATTCTTCCAACAGTAGCTATAACATGCGTGTTGGGCGGTGTGTGTGGCGCAGAGGTGTTGCTGCATACGCATCAGCGCACATTTATGCGCTTGATTCCGTGGCTCATCCTGGGTGGCACCTTGATCTTTGGGATGAGCGCCCCAGTTTCAAAGTGGCTGCGGAAGCGCGCCAAACATGTTGGTGGCGAGCCGCCCATCCCCAGGTTCTGGCTCGCATGCTCGTTGTTTCCTGTCTGCTTCTATATCGGCTATTTTGGAGCGGGCGGCGGCTTTCTGGTGATGACGATTCTCGCGCTCTTTGGCATGGAACGGATGCATGCACTCAACGCGACCAAGGTAGTTGCGGCGACGCTCTCTAATATGTGCGCGATCATCACGTTCATCGTCAAAGGCGCGATTGTATGGCACTACTGCGTAGTATCCATGGCATTCGCAGCTCTGGGCGGCTGGGTGGGGGCGCGTTTTGCACGGCGCGTAAACGGTGACGTATTACGCGGCATTGTGGTGGCAACCGGCACCGTGATCGCTGCATACTTTTTCTGGAGGCAGGCACAAGGGTGAGCATGACACGAGCAGAGATGGATGCGATTGGGTATGCAGCGGCAACCATGACTACAGTCGCGTTCGTGCCCCAGTTGGTGCGCGTGATTCGCCTTCGGTCGGCGCATGATATTTCGCTTGGGATGTTCCTCATATTTTCGGCCGGAACGTTTGCCTGGCTGGTGTACGGCCTATTGATGCATTCTGGCCCGATGACCGTGGCGAACGCCATAACCTTCGCTTTGTCTGTGTCGATCCTGGTGTTGAAGCTACGGTTTGACCGGATTGCCGCTGGCACGAAGTGATGCGGCACGCCAGCGCGAACGGTGGAAGAATTGAGGATGAGGTAGAGCGATGAGCCACGAAGGAATTCGAATGGTAAGCGCGGAAGAGGCCAGCCGCGAAGAGCAGCCAAAGCTTTCCGGCGATGCAATTCGGCCGGCCAAGGTGCGGGTCGACAAGACGAATGGCACGGGCATGGTGATCGAGTGGAAGGATGGGCACTCGAGCTCGTGGAATTTTGCGTGGCTGCGCGCAGCATGTCCTTGCGCGACGTGCCATGAAGAACGTGAGAAGGAAGGCCGCGCTCCGGGTGTGGCAAAGCCCAAGCCTGAGCTGCTGCTACCGATGTATGAGGCGCCTCCTCGTCCGGTGGAGGTTACGCCGGTAGGTAACTACGCACTGCGCTTCAAATGGAATGATGGGCACGAGTCCGGAATCTACTCGTGGGATTATTTGCGCAACGTGTGCGACGTTGAGGCCGAGAAGCAGAACGCGTCAGCTCGCTAGATCATGCATTGGCAGCTCGGGTGTGGCGGCGAGAAGCTGTTGCGTGTACGGGTCGCGTGGAGAATCGCAGACCTCACTCCAGCTACCGGTTTCGACGATGCGGCCATGCTGCATGACCGCGACACGATGGCAGAGATAACGCACCAGGGGCATGGAATGCGAGATAAACAGGCAGGTGAGCCCATAGCGTATCTGAAGGTCGCGGAGCAGGTTGAGAACCTGGGCGCCGACTGAGACATCGAGCGCGCTGACTGGTTCGTCAAGTACAAGGAGCTCGGGTCGCAAGGCGATGGCGCGAGCAATATTAATGCGTTGACGCTGGCCTCCGGAGAACTCGTGAGGATACCGTCGGAGAACCGAGGCATCGAGGTCGACCTCGGCGAGAAGCTCATGCAGACGAGCTTCGAGACTTTGCGGCGGTTGCTCATGATGGATGGCGAACGGTTCGGCGAGTATCTGGCGCACGGACATGCGCGGGTTGAGCGCGGCATAGGGATCTTGAAAGACGATGGATAACTTGCGGCGGAGGCGGCGCATCTCGCGCGGCTTCACGCGAAGCAGGTCATAGCAACGCGGTTCGCTTCCGTCGCCGGGCTTATCGCGGAAGAGAATCTGACCGCTGGTCGGTTCGATAAGACGAAGCAGAAGCCGGGCAACGGTGCTCTTGCCCGAGCCGGATTCGCCCACGAGGCCGAGGGTCTCGCCGCGCATGATGGTGAGTGAGACGCCGTGTATGACGCGCGTAGAGCCGAAGTCTTTGACCAGGTCGCGAGCTTCGAGCAGAGGTTCGGTCATGCGTCTCCTGATGCAAGGGTACCGCAAGCAGCTACTTCGCAGCCGGCGGAGGCAGGGCTGTGGTGTCGTCGCGAACGATCTTCCAGCCACCCGCCGTATGTTCCAGCACGAGCAGGAAGTAGCCATCGGCATTCCCGCCGCCGGAGGCTGTTCGTTCCAGATGAAAATGCCCGGTGACCGTCGCGAAGTGGTCGTCAAGAGGTTGCACTTCGAGCCTCGTGAAGCTGAGTGTGCCCATGGCCGCGTGTGTGGGATAAGCGGCTTTATAGCGTGCCAGCATCTGCGCATACCCGTGCTGGATGGTTCGCCCCATGAAGAGGATGTCGGGGGAGTTTTTGTAGCTGGTGGCGAAGGCGTCGAGGTCCCCTCGATTCCAGTCGTCGGCCGACTGATTGAGAGCGGCCGTGATCGCCGTAGTTTCCGCACCGACGGCAGCGGAGTGTTGTGAAATTGCGGGGCGCGCACTGAGATTGAATGCCGATAGCAGGCAGGCGCAAAAAATGGCTTGTGAAAGGCGCATGATCGAGAGGTGCTCCGTGAGAGGAAGTGTTGAGACTGATCCGCAGGGACGCCTACAATATAGTCGTGCCGATCCCTCCCGCCAACCCCACGCAGTCGACCAGCAAAGATGCTGCCCCTGAGACGAAGACGGTCCATGCAGTGTGCACCCACGACTGCCCGGATTCGTGCGGTGTGCTGGTGACGGTCGATGTGGCGACTGGGCGCGCGACAAAGGTGCAGGGAGATCCGGCGCACCCGGTGACCCGCGGGTTTTTGTGCGGCAAGGTGGCGCGATATCTTGACCGGGTTTACTCGCCAGAGCGGCTGCTGTATCCGATGCGGCGGAAGGCGGGTGTGGCCAAGGGGCCGTTGCCGAAAGGACGCGAGGCGGAGGCCTTCGAGCGCATCCCGTGGGACGAGGCGTTGGACTTTGTAGCCGGGAGGCTTAGGGCAACCGCAGCCGAGTTTGGACCCGAGAGCGTGCTGCCGTACAGCTATGCAGGAACCATCGGGCAGCTCGGGTATGGCTCAATGGATCGCAGATTCTTCTATCGCCTGGGAGCGTCGCAGCTCGATCGCACGATCTGTTCGACCGCCGGCGGGGAGGCGCTGAAGCAGGTTTATGGAGTGCGCTTGGGAACGCCACCGCAGGATTTTGCGCGTGCTGGGTTGATCCTTGCATGGGGCGCAAATATCCACGGGAACAACATTCATCTGTGGCCCTTCATCGAGGAGGCGCGACGCAACGGTGCCAAACTGGTGGTCATCGATCCCTATCGAACACGCACTGCCGCGCTGGCGGATGAACACCTGGCCATACGCCCCGGGACGGACGGGCTGTTGGCGTTGGCGATGATGCATGTGCTGTTTCGTGATGGCCATGAGGATGCGGAGTATCTGCGTGAATGTACGCTAGGGTCAGAGGATCTGCGGGTGCACGCGCTACGCGAGGAACATTCGCCAAGACGCGCTGCCCAGGTGACGGGGATTGCTGCAGAGGTGATTGAGCGGTTGGCGGGGATGTATGGGGTCGCGGGCAGGGATGGGCGAGGGCCTGCCGCGATTCGGCTGAACTATGGGATTCAGCGCAGTGAGAATGGCGGCACGGCAGCCCGCATTGTCGCGATGCTGCCACTGATCACGGGGAGCTGGAAGCAGCGGGGCGGTGGGCTTTTGCTTTCGGTAAGCGGATCGTTTCCGTTCCAATCGGCACGACTGCAGATGCCGGAATTGATGCAGGCGAGTCCGTTGGGGCGCGCGGCGCGGGTGGTGAACATGTCGAAGCTGGGCTCTGCGTTAACGGAACTCGGAGGTGCCGGCAATGAGGGTCCTCCGGTGAAGGCCATCTTTGTCTACAACTGCAACGCCGCTTCTGTTGCGCCGGACTCGGAACGTGTGCTCGAAGGGTTGAGGCGCGACGATTTGTTCACCGTTGTGCATGAGCAGTTTTTTACGGACACAACCGACTATGCGGATGTCGTGCTGCCGGCGACGACATTTCTTGAAGCGAAAGACGTCATGGGCGCGTATGGACATCTCTTCGCCCAGATCTCGCAGCCCGCTATCGCGCCGCTAGGTGAGGCGCGTTCGAACGTCTGGTTGTTCGGCGAATTGGGCAAGCGAATGTTTCCCGGCGAGCTTGCGTTTGCAGACCGAGAAGATGAGTTGATCGCGCAGGCGCTGGGCAGCGGGCAAGGCTACTTTGCCGGGGTCACCAAGGAGCGGCTGGAACAAGAAGGTCATCTGCCGCTCGCAATGCCAAAAAACGAGCAAGGGGAAAGCCTGCCATTCAGCACGCGAGAGTGGTTCAAGACCCCAAGTGGGCTGGGCGAACTGGTTCCAGTGCCGGAGTGGGTCGCGCCGCGGGAGTCGCGCAATGGGGCCGAGGGTGATAACAGGTTTCCACTGGAGTTTTTGCCGCGCAAAGCAGACAACTATATGAACTCTACCTTTGCGAATCTGCCAGGACACCGGCAGATGGAGCGGAAGACCGCTGGGATACTCGAGATGCACCCGCAAGACGCCGCTGCCCGGAATGTCGCTACAGGCGATTCGGTGTCGGTATGGAATGGACGCGGGCGGATTACACTTGTTGCCAGCGTTGGGGAGTCCGTGCCGCAGGGTGTGGTTGCATCGCGGCTGGACTGGCACAAACTCAGCCAGGATGGCGCAAATGTGAACGTGCTTACGAGTGAACGCCTGACCGATATCGGCGGAGGCGCCACGTTTTATTCAACCTTGGTAGAAGTTGGGAAGGTGGTTGACCTTGCGGCAGACTGAACGGCTGCTACAAGTCGCCGCGCGGATTACAATCACCGAATGCCGTTGATGCCACAAGTCGATCTCGTCGGTGTAGGGCTGAATGCCACGGACACGCTTATTTCGTTGGAGGAGTTCCCGGCGTGCGGGTCGAAGGTGGAGTATAGCCAGGAGACGGTGATGCCGGGCGGGCAGGTGGCGACCGCCGTGGTGGCTTGCCAGAGCTGGGGATTGCGTACACGCTATGTGGGCAAGCTGGGCGATGATGATGCGGCGAGACTGCACGCGCGCTCGTTTGCCGAGGCGGGCGTGGAGGCGCGGGTGGTTACCGCGGAGAATGCTGCGAGTGCGCGGTCGCTGATCCTGGTGGATGGCTCGGGTGAGCGAACGGTGCTGTGCCGCAGGGATGAGCGGCTGGTTCTGCGGCCGGAGGAGTTGCGGCGAGAGTGGATCGTGCGCGCGCGGGCGCTGCATGTCGACGGCTATGACACGGCTGCGGCGACGCTGGCTGCGGGTTGGGCTCGCGAGGCGGGGATACCTGTAACGGCGGACTTGGATGAAATTTATCCGGGTGTGGAGGCGCTGCTGGAGAAGGTGGACTACCTGATTGTTAGTCGCGACTTTCCGTGCCGGTTGATGGCGGAGAGCGATCTGCGCAGTGCGCTACGCAAGATGCAGGCGCTCTATGGGTGCGCTCTGACGGCGGCTACGCTGGGGCCCGATGGGGTGCTGGCGTGGGATGGGCGCGAGTTCCACTACAGCGCGGCGTTCCGCGTGCCGGTGGTGGATACTACCGGCGCGGGAGATATCTTCCACGCTGGGTTTCTGTATGGGTTGTTGCAGGGGTGGGAGCTGGATCGGCGGCTGGAGTTTGCGTGTGCGGCGGCGGCGATGAACTGCATGGCCGATGGAGCGCGGGGTGGGATTCAGACGGTGGCGGCGATTGAAGGGTTCATGGCTAGTGCAGAGATGTATCCAAAGCCGACAGAGCTTGCCGTCGTGGAGGCTTAGAGCCAGCAGATGTCAGGCAAGGCCGGTGGACTGGGCTTGCTCGTGGGCGTGGTAGCTGCTGCGGACCAGGGGGCCCGACTCTACGTGGCGGAAGCCCATCTGAAGGGCTTCGTGCTTGAGGAAGGCGAACTCGTCGGGGGTGTAGAAGCGCGACATGGGGAGGTGGTCGCGTGAGGGGCGCAGGTACTGGCCGATGGTGAGGATGTCTACCTTGCGGTCAGCCAGGTCACGGAAGACGCCGAGCAATTCGTGCATCTCTTCGCCCATGCCGACGATGATGCCGGTCTTGGTCACGATGGGGCCGAGCGCGTGTTCGCTGCTCTCGCGCTTGGCTTCAGCGAGGAATTGGAGGCTGCGCTCGTAGCGGCCGCCGGATTTGGCGACGCGGTAGAGGCGCGGGACGGTCTCGATGTTGTGGTTGAGGATCTCAGGGCGCGCGGCGACGACCATGCGGCGGGCTTCGGGGACACCCTGGAAGTCGGGGGTGAGGACTTCGACCTGGGTGCCGGGGGATTGGCGGCGGATTTGCTGAATGACGTTGACGAAGGCCTGGGCGGCGCCGAGGTTGTCGTCGTCACGGTTGACGCTGGTGATGACGGCGTGGGCGAGGCCGAGGGAGGCTACGGCGTAGGCGACGCGCTCGGGCTCGGTGTGGTCGATGGGTTCGGGCTTGCCCTTGGGCACGGCGCAGAAGCCGCAGCGGCGCGTGCAGAGGTTGCCGAGCATCATGAAGGTGGCGGTCTTGTGGTTCCAGCATTCCCCGATGTTGGGGCAGTGGGCGCTCTCGCAGACAGTGTGGAGATTCAGATCGCGGGCCAGCTTCTTGAGGTTGTGGAAGGTTTCGCCCATGGGCGCGCGGGCCTTTAGCCACTCTGGCTTGGGCATGGGCTTGCGCGGGCTGAGGTCGATCTGGACGAGCGCGTCGGATTGTACGAGAGAGGCCATCTGCTTCTCTGATTGTAGATGGTTTCGGGAGGTCGAGACGCTGTCCCGCGCTGGGACAGTCCGCGGAGCGCTCAAGGTCTTATTTCACCCGCCGATAGGAACAATATGATTGCCGACCTGCTGCTTGCCCTCGCGTCGATCGCCGTTCTCGTCTCGCCCCTGATCCTCGAAGCTGGATTCAACTACGAGCATCGGAGAAGTTTGGACAGTCGGGCCCGAACCTGGAAGGATGAGTTTAGAGACGAACTACCCTCTTGAAATTGCTGTAACCAGAGCCGGCGTTGACTAGTGGAGACGCTCGCGAACTTCGGTGCGGCTGAGATAGAGGAAGAAAACGATGCTGAAGAGCGCTCGGATAAGAAAAAATCCAACGTGCTTGCGGGAATAGAAGTAGAAGTCGCCAGCCGCAAGCAGAAGATATCCAGCGGCAACGATGGACCAGCCCCAGCGCCGTAATCGGAGAAACCCGAAGACGCCGACCACCATCAACGAGCAGATGCCGAAGATACCGTAGCGGGCGAAGCCAGCGCCGAAGATGCCATGTAGCGCAGCGAACGCGTTGAGCATGGCAAGCAGCAGGAGATACATGGCGATGAAGGCCATGCCGGGGAGCATACCCTTGACCTCGCCTGCCGGGGTGCCGGGGAGGTGGCGGGCGGAGAAGCCAGTGTCTTGCGCGGGCGTAGGCTCACTGGTCACGGTGGGAGCTGCCGGTGGTTGAGGTTCTTCAGGGTTCATGGATGATTACAGCGTGTGCAGGTAAGCGAGCAGGTCCTGCGTCTGCTGTGAATCCAGGTTGATGGCTGGCATCAGGCCGTGGCCCTCCTGGATGACGACAGTGACGCGGTCATCGTTGGCCGGGGCGCCGCTGGGGAGATATTGCTGCTTGAAGACGCCCAGCATCGAAGGCCCATGCAGCGCGTCCGAGTCGCGGTCATCATGGCATTGGGAACAAGCTTGCTGAAAGACCTCATGGCCGCGCATTTGCTGCGCATTGAGCTGGCTGAGCGGCGTGGGTGGAGGCGTGGCTGGTTTGCAGCCAGTGACCAGCGAGCACAGAGAGAGGAGCAATCCGCAGAGCGGAAGCCTGGAGGTAAGCTGCGATCGAATGCTGAGGTTCACTGCGGTCGTTCTCCCGTGAGATTACTGCGCGTCGCGCTTGAAGACCTGTTCGGCGAAGAAGTTCTCCACCTTCGCCTGATCCGTGAGGATCTCGAAGTAGGCGGTCTTGAGCAACTGCGCGCGGCTGTCATGGAGTTGTTGCCGAATGCTCTGCTGCACGCGCGGGTCACTCAGCTCTCGCTGCCCCGCAACATCCTTGCCGATGAGCTTGAAGATGGAGTAACTGACCGGCTTGTGCGTTGTGGGGTCGATCTGCGGAAGGATGTCTGTCGTCTCGCCTGGAGTGAGCTTGGTGATAGCCGCATAGATTACGGGATTGCTCTTCAACTGAGACTCGGTAACGAAGCCAATATCGCCTCCGTTGGAAGCGGTGTCGGTGCGCTCGGAGAAGTTAGCGGCCAGTTCGCCGAAATCCTCGCCAGAGTCGATGCGGTTCTTGATGGCTTGGATCTTCTTCCGCGCGTCTGCGTCGTTGGTGGCCTTATTGTTCTGCAGATTCCCGGGTTGCTGGGAGCCCTGGTCGGTGACCTCGATCTGGGCGATGTGATACTGCGGCTCAATCAGGTCGAAGTCGGCCTTGTGGGTGTCGTAAAAGTTGGTCACATCGGCGTCAGTGACGGTGATGCGGGAGTTGATCTCCTTATTGAAGAGCTTGTCCTCGGTAATGCTGCGCCGCACGTCTCGTTTGAGTTCGTCGAGGGTGAGATTCTGGGCCTTCAGCTTGGCCTGAAACAGCTCCTCGGTGTACGGGGCCTTCATCTCGGCGACTTTGGCCTCAACCTCGGCGTCGGTCGCCGTCAGACCTTGCTTGGCTGCGCGTTGATCGATGATGGTCTCGACGATTAAGGTGTGAAGGATATTCAGCTTGAGCGCATCCTCCTGGTCGGTGGTGGGCGCCTGCTTCTGCGGATTGCTGGCCAACTGCGCGTTGTACGCCTTGTCGACCTCGGTCTGGAAGATCGGGTGACCATTAACAGTGGCGACGACGCCCTGTTGAGGGCCCTTGTGGCAGCCGGCGAGAAGGGCGAGCGTGGAAGCCAGGAGAATCGAAGTCGTGCGGAAAAACTTAGGCATCGGGGAGGATTCCTGAGGTTGCGGAGTAAAGGCCGCAACTGTATAAGTTTACAACTTACCGAGCTCTACGGTGCGGACGCTGGTGATCGCGTCCACCTCGCGCAGGGCGGTGAGGGCTTGCTGGAGTTCGGTGGACGACCCGTCTTCAGGGAGGTCGAGCTGGACTACCGCCAGGGCGTGGCCCTCGGCGGCGGGGGAGGGGGTGGGGGCCTTGGCGCGGCCCAGGGCGAAGCTGGCGATGTTGAGCTGGGCTTCGCCGAGCAGGGTGCCTACGCGGCCGATGACGCCGGGGACGTCGCGGTTGCGGATGATGACGAGGGTTCCGGCGAGCTCGGCCTCGATGTCGATGCCATCGTAGCTGAGCAGGCGAGGGGAATGGCCGTGGAGGACGGTGGCGAGGCCGGTCCAGGTGCCGCTCTCGTCGCGGGAGCCGTTCTTGCGGGTCCAATGCAGGCCAAGGCGGAGGGTTGAGCCGGTTCCGCCGGTGATCTGCTCGCGCTTGTCCTCCTGAACGCGGATACCGCGTTCGGCTGCTGCTGCTGCGGCGTTGATGCGGTTGACGCCGTCGGCTCCGTGGAGGACACCGGCGATGGCGGCGTTGCGGATCATGTCGGTCTTGAGGGCGGCGAGGCGACCGTTGTAGGTGAGGGAGATGCTCTCGATGTGGCCGAGTGCGTCGGTGGTGCCGGAACCGCCAGCGTGGCCGAGGAGCTGGCCGAGGCGCGCAGCCATCTCGATGTAGGGTGAGACTTCGGCGTACTCCTCTTCGGTGAGCGAGGCTACGTTGACGGCGTTCTGGACGACGCCGAGCTTGAGGTAGTCACGAACCTGGTTGGCGAGCTGGATGCCGATGGCTTCCTGAGCTTCGTCGGTGGAGCCGGCGATGTGCGGGCTGAGGAGGACGTTGTCGATGCCGAAGTACGGGGAATCCTTGAGGGGTTCTTTGCGGAAGACGTCGAGGGCAGCGCCTGCGACGTGGCCGGATTGGATGGCTGCGGCGAGGGCGTCGTCGACGATGAGCTCGCCGCGGGCGCAGTTGATGATGCGAACGCCCTTCTTCATCTTGGCGATGGACTTCTCGTTGATGAGGCCTTCGGTCTGCGGCGTGAGGCCTACGTGGAGCGAGAGGAAGTCGGAGGTGGAGAGGACTTCGTCGAGGGAGAGGAGAGCGACGTGGTTCTCACGTGCGATGACTGGCGCGATGAACGGATCGTAGCCGATGACGTTCATGCCGAAGGCCTGGGCGCGGCGCGCGACTTCGAGGCCAATGCGTCCTAAGCCGATGATTCCGAGGGTCTTATTGCGGAGCTCCGAACCTTGGAGGGATTTTTTCTCCCATTTGGCGGCGTGCATGGTGGCGTTGGCGCGGGGGATGGCGCGGCACATGGAGATCATGAGGCCGAGGGTGAGTTCGGCGACGGCGACGGCGTTGGCGCCGGGGGTGTTCATGACGACGATGCCGCGGCGGGTGGCCTCGGTGGCGTCGATGTTGTCGACTCCGACGCCGGCGCGGCCGATGATGCGGAGCCTGGGCGCAGCGGCGAGCAGGGTCGCGTCTGCCTGGAC
>JBAULP010000096.1:0-5029 GCA_049578265.1 Acidobacteriaceae bacterium | reverse complement strand
GCGTCGGCTCTCCGGCCCTTTCTATTTCGGAACGTGATGTCTACGCCGCCACTGCCGAATCCTGCGGCGCCTTCGGCAAGAACGCCCGCACGATCAGCCACAGTCCCACCGAGATGATCACGCCCTGGCGCAATGGCTGCGCGTTGAAGTCCCATCCAAATACCGCCAGCACCACGAACACCGCAACGAAATAAATCTCGCCCAGCATCGCCTGCATCCAGTGTGGCCGTGCACCTGCAGCCGCAATCTGTGGCGTGGGCGCCGGCAGAAACCGCGGCACCGCCTTCTTGTAGTCCAGATACGCCTGCCCAAACCGCGCCGCCAGGAACGGCTCCTCCGCCAGCGCGAGCCGCACCTCAAAGATCCAAAGCAGCACCACCGAGAATACCGCGCCGCTCGGCGGCATCAGGATCGTGATCCCAAACGTGTGCAGCAGCGTGCCAAGATACAGCGGGTTGCGCGTCCGGCGATACGGGCCGTCCGCCAGCAACGTCTCGCCATGCATCGTCGGCGACTTCACAACCCCCACGCCCACATACGCCGATCCCCACACGCGCAGCCACGCACCCAGCCCCGTCAGTAGCAGCGCCAGCGCCAGCAAGGTAATCGTCGCCGCATCAAACTGCAGCCACCCTCGCCTCGCAATCGACGACGACAGCACCAGCCACGTCGAGCTCGTCGTGAACCCCGGCGCGCCCGCCACCGACTTCAAAAACAACCACGGCGCCGTGAACCCAAGCAGATAAATCACCGCATGAATCGCCATGCGGTACCGAAACTCGAAACCTGTTGCCTGCATCAGAAGCTGTTCTCCATCACGTTCGATTCTACCGGCCTCACCACCGTCGCAGCCGCCACCAGCTTGTCCACCGCCGCCGGCTGCGCCTCATCCTTGTAGATCACGCCAGACTTCATCACGAACGGCACATGCTGCAGAATCCGAATGTCTTCCAGCGGATCGCCCTTCACCGCAATCACGTCGGCCCACTTGCCTGGCTCGAGCGATCCCACCTTGTCGGTCCAACCCATCAGGTCGGCAGCGTTCAGCGTGGCCGTCTGCAGCGCGGCCAGCGGCTTCATCCCAAACTGGTTCACATACACATCCAGCTCATGCGCATTCAGCCCATGCGGATACACCGCCGCATCCGTCCCACACGCGACCTTCACGCCGGCCTTGATCGCGCGAATCGCATTTGTCTTCTCCACCGCGCTCACGTCCTTCATCTTCTGCGCGTAGAACGGCGGCAGATTTCCATACTGCTGCACCCAGTCGATCAGATACGCCGTCGGCACAAAGTACGTGCCATGCTTCAGCATCATCGCAATATCGGCCTCGTCCATGTAGCTGCCGTGCTCGATGGAATCGACGCCCGCCTCCGACGCCCACAGAATCGCCTGCGCTCCATGCGCGTGCGCCGCCACCTTGCGCCCCAGCCGATGCGCATCCGCAACAATCGCCTGCATCTCCTCCAGCGTGTACTGCGACGCCTGCGGATCATCGCCCTTCGACAACACGCCACCCGACGCGCCAATCTTGATCAAATCCGCGCCGTACTTAATATTCCTCCGCACCATGTGCTGCACCGCAGGAATCCCATCGGCCACGCCATCGCCCTGCACGTTGTACTGCTCCGGCAGCAGGTTCTCATCCATGTGCCCGCCCGTAATTCCCAGCGGCGGCCCCGACACCTGCATGTGCGGCCCCGGAATATGCCCCGCATTAATCTCATCCCTCAGCGCCACGTCGGTAAACCCGTCCGCACCCACATTCCGCACCGTAGTGAACCCCGCCTCCAGCGTCGTCTTCGCGTTCTCCACGCCGATGATCGCCTCCTTCGCTGGCGTCATCGACAGCTCAAAGTACGGATCAAAGTTCGTCGTCATCGTCAGGTGCGTATGCACGTCGATCAACCCCGGCAGCACGGTGTACCCGCTGAGATCCACCACACGGTCGCCAGCCTTCGCTGGAGTCTCACTGGTCCGCGCAACTCCGACAATCTTGTCGCCCTCGACAATGACCGTCTCATCAGCCGTCTCTTTACCGGTGTGCACATCGATCACGTGCCCCGCGCGCAGCAGCGTTCGTCCTGCAGTTGGCTTATAGGCGGGCTGAGCAACCATCGCCGTGGCGACGAACGAAAAGATGGCGAGCGTGACGAACGTGCGGCGCATAGAGACCTCTTGGCAGTAGAAGTGACAACGTGTCCAACAGAAATTCGGAAGCCCCAACTCTACAGCGAATCAGTCCCGCGGCGCATCCCCCAGCGCCGTCAAAATCGCGTCAAAGTCCTCCACGCCGGAGTACTCGATGATGACCTTGCCCTTACCCTTCTTATCCTCAATCGTGACCTTCAGCCCCAACTTCCGCCGCAGCGCATCCTGCGCCTCGCGCACATTCGGGTCCACGGCCTCCACCACCTTCGCCGGCTTCACCTTCGACTCCGGATTCAGCAGCCCCTGCACATAGTTCTCCGTCGCCCGCACCGACAAATGCAGCGCCAGCACCTTCTGCGCCGCCGACAGCATCGCCTCCGGAGACTCCAACGCCAGCAGCGCCCGCGCATGCCCAAAACTCAGCTCCCCAAGCTCTACATGACGCTGCACCGCTTCTGGTAACTTCAACAATCTAAGGAAGTTAGATACGCTTGCCCGGTCTTTGCCCGTGCGCTCAGCCATCTGTTCCTGGGTCATATGGAAGTCCCGGCTCAGCCGCACATACGCGTGCGCTTGCTCCATCGGGTTCAAGTCGGCCCGCTGCAGGTTTTCGACGATCGTCATCTCCATCGCCTGCAGGTTCGACACCTCGCGCACAATCGCTGGGATCGTCTCCTTGCCGGCCTTCCTGCTGGCCAGCAGCCGCCGTTCGCCGGTAATCAGCGTGTAGCGCCCATCCTGCCGATGATTCACCCCATGCCGCACGACCACCGGCTGCACCACCCCGGAAGCCCTGATCGACACGGCCAGCTCGTCCAGCTTGGTCTCGTCAAAGTTCGTGCGCGTCTGGAAGGGGTTGCGGTCGATCAACTCCAGCGCAATCTCCAGCGGCTTACCCGCCACCTCAGCGGCTGCCGCAGCCACGGCAATCCCCGCTCCCGCCGCCGGCTTCGAAGGCAGCAGCGACTCCAACCCCTTACCCAACGCCCGCGGCTTCATCTTCGCTCCCTGTTGATCACCCTGGTTCTGCATTGTCATATCGAATTCCTGTCCATCAAAAAGAATCTCATTTGGAACAACCCGTGCTCCAGCCCGACCCGTCGCACGCTAGAAGCTACAAACCGCTCTACTTCCGAAACGGCCATATCCCCTTCGACTCCCCAATCCCTTCCAGCACCGGGAAGCTGGGCTTCGGCCCTGACTTCTTCGCAATCTTGATCCCGTTACGTTCCAGCAACTCCAGCGCCAGGCTCTTATACGCCTCCGCCCCCCGCGACCGCGGATCGTAGATCGCGACAGGCTTCCCATGACTAGGCGCCTCGGCCAGCCGGATATTGCGCGGAATCGTCGTCTTGAAGAGCTTGTTCTCGAAGAACGTCTGCAGGTTATCGCGCACCTGCTGCGACAGGTTCGTGCGGTCGTCAAACATCGTAAGCAGCACGCCCTCCATCGAAAGCTCCGGATTGAAGCTGGCCGCCACCCGGTCCAGCGTAGCCATCAACTCGGAGATACCCTCCAGCGCAAAGTACTCCGCCTGCATCGGCACCAGCAGCGTATCCGCCGCCACCAGGGAATTCAGCGTCAACAAATCCAGCGCCGGCGGGCAGTCCAGAAAGATAAACGGATAGTCGTTCCGAGCGGGCTCCAAGGCCTCCCGCAGCCGATGCTCCCTGCGTTCCACCCCCACCAGCTCCACATTCGCGCCAATCATGTTCTTCGTGCCCGGAATCAGCGACAGGTTCGCCACCTCCGTCGGCACAATCACCTCGCTGGCCGTGGCGTTTCCCAGCAGCAGGTCATATACCGACAGCCGGGCCTCATCGCGCGAGAATCCCAGCCCGCCCGTAGTATTCGCCTGGGGATCGACGTCCAGCAGCAGCACCGGAATCCCCTCCAGCGCAACGGCCGCCGCCAGGTTGATGGCAGTCGTGGTCTTGCCCACGCCACCCTTCTGGTTGACGATCGCGATCACCTTACTGTGGTGTTGGGGGGTCTCAGCGGGGCTTGGGGCCGGGGAAGACAGGTCGGGCGGGTTCTTGGCTGCAATCTCTTCGGACATGGGGGACGATCCCCAGCCTAGCAGAACCGGCGACCCAATGTTCCACGTGGAACATTGCCAAGTAGTGTTCCACGTGGAACATCCGGTTGAAATGCTGTGCAACCCTTGAGGACGCTTCGGATATCGAGCACTCCTCCTCTACACCTACGCGTCCACCCGCTCCATCGTCACCCACCCCAGCCCCTCGCCGGGCAACCGCACCCTCTCCACCCCGTCCCCAACCTCCGTGCTCAGCGCCACCAGCCAGCCCCCCGGCCGCACCCTCCCCCGAGCCTCCACCACCGCCTTCTCCATCTGGTCCACAGCCCGCAGCGTAACGACATCAAACCGCGCACTCGCCGGCATCGCCTCCACCCGCCCCGCCCAAATCTCTGTCTCCAACCCCAGCGTTCGCACCACCTCCCGTAGAAACGACGCCTTCTTCCCCTGAGATTCCGCCAGCGTCACCCGCAGATCCGGCCGCAACAACTGGATCGGCAGCCCAGGAAACCCAGCCCCCGACCCAAAATCCAGCACAGTCCCCCCAGCCCCCACCCGATCCCCCCACTGCAGCCCCGCAAACAAGCTCTCCCCAAAGTGCCGCCGCACCATCTCCTCCGGCTCCCGGATCGCCGTCAGATTCGTCCGCGCATTCCACTTAATCAGCAGGTCCAGATACACCCCAAGCTGCGCGTAGATCCCAGCAGGCACCTCGGCCGCTCCCACATATTGCCGCAGAAGCTCCCGTATCCGCTCTTCCGAAACCGAACCCACCGTCGCCATCGCAGCTACCGCGCCGAGCTTTCCGCCGCCAGATCACCCGCCGCCAGATCACCC
>JBAULP010000095.1:0-1560 GCA_049578265.1 Acidobacteriaceae bacterium | reverse complement strand
CCCACATCCCTCGCGTCCGCCGGCCTGCGCCGCTGCGCCCCCGCCAGCGGCACCCGCTGCGAGGTATCCACCTGCCCGCGAATGCGCGCCTTCAACCCAACCTCTTGCGACCATCCCAGAGCCGTCGAACTCAACACTGCGACGCATAGTGCAAGCGCAAGCCCGCACGCGTTGGATACCTTCCGAACTCCTGCCATCGATGGAAGCCTCGTGGATCGAAGAGATGTGATGGTCTCTTCATCGACGAAAAACGCTGCGGCTTAAGGGAGAGGTGTTGGTTATCGAACGAGGCTGTGAGTAACCCCAAACCGGAATCACACGCACCCACCCACCCCGTCGGATCCAGTGCAGCCTCTGCGCAGAACAGCACACTATTTAATTAAGAGGAGAGATTGTTAATTCAGACGAGAGATTGGAACGAAGAAGGGAGATTGGAACGAGGGGAAGAATGGAGCCGACGAACGGACTTGAACCGTTGACCTGCTGATTACGAATCAGCTGCTCTACCAACTGAGCTACGTCGGCGAACTCCTTCGTCATTCTATCGGCAATCACTTCATCCGCAAAATCTTGCGCTTCACTCTCATCCATTCCTCATCCCATCTCGCTCTCACGACCTCACCCACACATGTGGTACCAAAGTTTCTGCCATGTTATCCACAATGCCGATGTCACCCCAACACGCGTTCGTTTTATCCGTCGAGATACAACGCAAAAGGGCCGCCCGGCAACAGGGCGACCCTTTTTCTATGGGAGGCAGCTCCAACGGAGGCAAAGCCATCGGAACTCTCTGGTGCAAGACTATGTTCGACCTACAGTGCTGTCAAGAAAGTTTTCCAGCTTTTATCATCTCTCGAAAAATCAATAACTTAGCCGGTTTTCTTGCCGCTCCCACCGGTTTTCTCCGGGTTTCTTCCACCCCCCGTCCACCGTCGCCCAAACCCCTCGGAAACCGCTTCTTCCATCCCCTCAACAACCGCCCAACGCCCCCTAAACCCTCTCCTGTGAGTCCGGTCCCCGGAACACCGCCGGCTTATTCTGTGGCGATAGGTGGAGGCTCAAAAACTCCGCCTCCACCGCCGCCGGCTTCCCCCGCAGCACCCGGTACCATGCCCGTCCCAATCCCAGAAACAATCCCAGCAGTACCGCCGCGGTACACAGTACCCCGGATAGGATCGCAATATTCTCCAGCAGCGTAAACGTCTGCGCCGCCACTACCTTGAACGCGGGATGAACGTCCTGGTTGAACGTCATCTGCGACAGATGCACCCCCCCGACCATCTGCGCCGCCGCATCCCCCGCGAAACTCCCCGTGGCCAGCGCCACAATCTCCCCATTCTGCTTCAGCCTGGCGTTTCCCTTCAGCTCCGGCACCTCTCCCCGAATCACCTTCGCCTCATTCTGCGCAATCGTTGGCGTTGGATACATCAGCAGCGTCAGCGTCTCCTTCCCGCGCGCGTCGTCATACTGCGCCGTCACCGCCTCCGGCTCCATCTTCCAGTCCAGAGCCCCCGCCGGCAGCACCCCCCCCTCCGCCGCATAGCTCACCGGCCCCAGCGC
>JBAULP010000094.1:0-33673 GCA_049578265.1 Acidobacteriaceae bacterium | reverse complement strand
CCCCAGACGCAATCGCCAACCCAACCACCGGCGCAAGCATCAACCCAATCCCCCATCCATTTAGGCAAGCCTAGATGGAAATCCCCATTCCATAACTCCCCCACCACCGAACTCACCCTGGCCATCTTCGGAGACATCACACCATCCCGCACCTCCACCTACACCACCGGCTCCGGAACCTCCGCAGTACCCGAGTCGCTCCAACAAGCACCAACACCGGCAGTCGGCGCACTCGCCTCCATCCGCCAGCAGTTCAGCCCCTGGCTCGGCTACCGCCTCACCGTCACCTACACTCGCCCCACCTTCATCGACACCTACGAACCAACCAACTCCACTAACGCCATAGGTACCTACGGCGAGTTGCAGCTAACTCGCACCATCAATGAGTTCTCCGGAACCTACGTCGCGCAGGGGCCACACCGCGGCCGCCTCACCACCTCCGCCGAAGCAGGTGCAGGCCTGCTCTCCATCCAGTCCGTCGACACAACCGATTCCCCCACCACCACCATTCATTCCTTCCGCCCCACCGCTGTCGTCGGTGTCGGCGCAGAGCTAGCCCTCACCAGGCACTGGGGCATACGCGCCGAGTACCGCGCCCTAATCTACAAGCCACCATCCTTTGATTCCTCCGCTGGCTCCGGGTTAGTTCCCGCCGGCCCCGTCACATTTAGCAGCAATCCCATCCTCGGCATCACCTACCGCTTCGGCGCAAGCGGAGCCGACTGACACCCTCCCAAAGACCCCATCACCAACGTGATCCAGCCGCCTCGTCTTCACTCCAACCACAAGCTGAGGAAACCCACTTGAATCTCCACCCATCCCAATCCCGACGCCGCACAACCTTCATCCTCTTCACCACTATCGCGCTCTCAGCGACGTGCGCCTTCGCTCAAACGGCACACAAAGCAAGAGCCGCCATCTGCACGCCGCCTCCCAACCCCCTCACCGAAACCCCGCCGCCGACCCATCCTCCGCTTCTCCCTTGCCCCGTAAAACACCACACCGACACCTCCATCTCCCTCGGCATCTTCCCGCAACTCACCATCGACCGCACAGCCGAACTCACCGGCTTCTCCGAGCAAGGCACCGCACCCTCCACCGGCACCCTCGGCACCTTCCGCCAGACCTTCAACTCCTGGCTCGGCTACTCCGTCAACCTCGGCTACGCCCGCGTCTCCGAGCAATATCGAAACCAACCCAACTACAGCGGCCCCAGCAACTTCAATATCAACTCCAACATGTACGAGTCTTCGCTCACCTACGTCGCACACACCAGCGTCAACAAGCGCATCTCCCTCTTCGCCGACCTCGGCCCTGGCCTTCTCACCTTCCTTCCCGTCCCCGGCGCTCAAGACCCCTTCAGCAACCCAGTCGGCTCACGTGGCCTCTCCGTGCAAGTCCGCCCCGCCGGCGTCTTCGGCTCAGGCATCGACCTCCACCTCACCCGCCACTTCGATCTCCGCGCCGAATACCGCGGCCTCGTCTACAAAAATCCCGACTTCCAAACCGGCGACACCCTATCCAAGCAACTTACCCTCACCAGCGAACCCACCATCAGCGTCGTCTACCACTTCCACCCCACCAAACCCTGGACCCCCTAACCAGCACCCCACCATCCCTAACCCCAAACACACCAAAGCCCGCCACCAGGCGGGCTTTCGCTTCTCACTACTGGTCTACTGTCTACTCACTACTGTCTGCCTCTACGCATGCGCATGATCATGCCCACCCGGCCCATGATGATGATGCGAGTGCCCATCCACCTCCGCAACCTCCGGCGGCGAGCAGCAACCATCCACCGTCGGGCAGTCCGTCACCTCCAGTTGGATCGTCGCATGCGCAATCCCGAAGTGCTCCTTCACCTGGTGGTTGATCCGCGCCAGCACATCCTCGCACTCCGCCAACTGCATCTCCACCACCTGCACATGGCACGCCATCGCATGGCTCTGCGAAGTCAAACTCCACACATGCAGGTCATGCACGTTCACCACGCCCTCAATCTGCTGCACCGCCGACCGGATCTCCCGCAGGTCCACGCTTCGCGGCGTCCCCTCCAGCAGAATATGCAGCGTCTCCCGCACAATGCTCAGGCTGCTCCAAAGAATCATCGCCGCAATAATCAAGCTCAACAGCGGATCAATCCACTGCAGCCCCGTCACCGAAATCGCAAACCCACCCACAATCACCGCGGCCGTAGAGATCGTATCGCCCAACATATGCAGAAACACGCTGCGAATATTCACGTCCCCTGAAAACTTCCAAAGCAGCCCGGCAATCAACCCATTCATCACCACGCCGGCCGCGGCCACGTACATCATCAGGTGCGCCTGCACCGTCACCGGATGAAAGAACCTCCCCACCGCCGCCACAGCAATCCACCCGGCGAGCACCATCAAGCTAAGCGCATTCACAAACCCCGCCAGCACCCCCGCCCGCTGATAGCCAAACGTCCGCTCATCGGTGGCCGGACGCGTTTGCAACCACACCGCCACAAAGCTAAGCGCCAGTGCCAGAAAATCCGACACATTATGACCAGCCTCAGAGATCAGCGCCAGCGAGTGCGCCCGCAGCCCAAAGAAAAACGTAGCCGCAATATAAAGCGCCGTAAGCACCAGCGACCCCTTAAGAATCGCCTGCATCCGCCCCTTCGACCTACCCGCCTCGCTCATACCTTAAGTGTAGTCTGCGCACCCCTGTAGAAGCACGTCGCCTGATTCCCCACAGTCTCGACAGAGTAAACTAGCCCCACCTATGGCGAGTCGCTACTATCGGCCAGAATTGGACGCACTTCGCTTCTTCGCATTCGCCTCTGTTTTTTGTGATCACGTTCCTATCGACTCGCACTGGTACCAACCGATCCAGGACGCCGGGGCGTTCGGCATGTGTATGTTCTTCTTGCTCAGCGCATACCTCATCATCACCATCCTTCTGCGCGAAAAGGAGACCATCGGAACCGTAGACCTCGGCGCCTTCTTCGCGCGCCGTGCGCTTCGCATATGGCCCCTATATTTTCTTGTTCTGTTCGCTGGCTACTTCTTTGGTTTGCACTATCGGGGAAGTGCAACTGTCAGCAAACACGCTCTGCTTGCCTTTTCGTTCCTCCTTGGCAACGTTTACGTCCTGTTCTACAACTGGCTGGGTCCCATTAACGCGCTGTGGAGTCTTTCCGTTGAAGAACAGTTCTATATTGCGGTGCCAGCGATCGTGCGCATGGGGGGGCGACGCGGAGTTATAGTCATTGGCGTTGCAGCCATCACAATCAGCTACTTGGTCCTGTTGCATCTCGGACTCCATCATGCCGTCAGCCGCTTAGTCTGGGCGAACAGTTTCGTTCAATTCCAATTCTTCGCAGCCGGCGGACTTCTAGCCCTCTGGCTCTACCATCGCGCCGTCGTACTCTCACTACAAGTCAGAATGGCTATGGCCGCTGCCGGCATCATCCTCTGGTTTGTTGGCGGTAGTTTGTTCCATGTTAAGGAGTTTTTGCCGCTTGCACCGGCACCGCTCCTCGCTGGCTTTTTCGCCGTTCTCATTGGCACTTCGATGATCTTCCTTTCCGTCATCAACATGAATCTCCGGATTCCGCAGCCATTCATTTATCTGGGAAAGATCTCCTACGGACTCTATCTCTTTCACGGCTTCTTCCTGTGGGGCCTCTTCGAAACTTCAGACCGCTGGCCATGCATGACCTACTTTCCCCGCCATAAGCTCGTTAGTGTCCCACTGGCCCTCGGTCTCACCATTGCCACCGCCGCATTTTCCTACCACTTCTTCGAGCGTCCCATCCTTCAGTTCAAACAGCGCTTCGAGACCATCAAGACACGCCCAGCCTAATGATCTCCGCAGCCCACCCCGATCTTGTCAACCCCCGCCACACCACCAAAAACCACAAACCCGCATGACACTGGCGATAAATCTTTCCAAAACGTAGCGTTTTTTGGCCCCACCCAACTCACTACAATGCAAGCAGGGACAAACCATTCAAAACCAGGGCGAACCCAGCCTCTGCATAACGCGTGGCCACCCATCCTTGACCCCAATAACTGCAGGTAATATACTCGTAACCGGTCGTATTTGCCACAGTTACAAAGTGTTGTAGTCCGCAACCTACTGAAAGAAAACGCTCACGGAAGAGGTGTGAAAATGGCAATTTCACCCTTAACCCTCTCGGGTTGAGCCACTTACAAGCCAAATCACGAAAGCGGGGGAGGAGGCACCCCGCCCGCAGTCACCACGCGAAGCGCTCTCGCCGTCCGCGCAGGACTAGCTCCGCCAATGCAGCTCCACAGGCCCCTTCAGCGGATGCTCACCCTCACCCGTCAACCTTCTCTGCTTCAGCGCGAAGTACCACTTCGCCGGCATGTCCGCGTCATCAATCAACATCAACCCAGGATTCGACCGCAACCCGCGCGCCTGCTCCACCATCGTCTGCTGATCCTGCGCCACGAACTTCGCCCCAAAGTACCGCGCAATTGGCAACACAAACGGTACCCGATACGCAATATCCCACGCAGCAATCACATCGATCCGGCACGACGTTGCCGTCACCGGCGTAACCGTAGTCATCGACGCAAACCATCGCTCGCGCCCCTTGTCATTCACCGCGCGAATCGTCTCAAACCTCCGATTCGGCAGCACGAAATCAATCGTAGTCACCGGCTTACCCAGCAATTTATACGGCGCGCTGTTCGACGAAGGCGCATGCGCCGACATCCGAAACCCCGCATTCCGTCCACCATGCTCCGCATCTTCCAGCGGCTCAAACTTCTTCGTCTTCTCATGGATACTCGCCGCGCTCCGCCACCACCACGCCCGATGCACAAACGGCCCATGCGCCGGATCCATCAGCCCAATAATCCCGTGGTCCACATTGCAAGGCAAATCCGCCTGCAAGTGCGCACTCCGAAACCGCGCCCCAAACTTCGGCAGCTCCGGCACCGCCGGCAGCGCACTCAAATCCCCCACATCCAATCCAGCCCGCCCAGCCCCCGCCGCCGGAACATACACCCACGCATACCCATCCCTCTCCACCACCGGAAACGAGTTCGCAAAAATCTTCGTCGGCACCAACGAATCAAACGTAGTCAGCGAAGGAATCTCCTCGCATCTCCCACTGCAAGGCTCAAACCTCCAACCGTGATACTTGCACTGCACGGTCTCTCCATCAAACCAACCCGCCGAAAGCGGAATCCCCCGATGCGGACACAAATCCCTCATCGCGAATAAAGCACCATCGCTCTTCCGCCCCACCAGCATCGGAATCCCCAACAGCATTGCCAGCGCCGTATCACCGCGCTTCAACCCCTCAGCACGCAGCGCCGGATACCAATCCCCAAACACCATCTCCGCCGGCGGCCCACTCCCAGCCAACTGCACCAACTCCCGCGCCTGCCCGTCCCGCAAGCCCTGCTCAACCGCCGCCGTCATGGGCTTCATCTTAGCCATCGTCGCCAGTCTACCCGAAGACCCCGTCGCGAAACTTCGCTCTTCCCTTCGCGACCTTTGCGTGAGCGCTCTCTCATCCAGCCACAACACCGCACGCATACACTTATCCCAATGCCTGCCGCACCACCAACGCGCCCGCGCTCGACACTCCTTACCATCCTCCTTCTCTGGATTGCCTTCTACGCCAGCTTCACCCTCTTCACCCCCCAGCTCCTCGACGACGCCGACAGCGTCCACGCCGAAGTAGCCCGCGAGATGCTCCTCCGCCACGACTACGTAACCCTCTACGCCAACGGCATCCGCTACCTCGAGAAAGCCCCACTCCTCTACTGGTCTATGGCCGCCTCCATGCGCGCCTCCCAGTTCCTCGGCCTCAACTCTCCACAAGCCCTAACCGTAGCCGCGCGCATTCCCCTGTCCCTCAGCGTCCTAGCCTTAGTCCTCCTCGCCGAAGCCTTCGCCCGCCGTCTCTTCCACAGCCCTGAGCGACCGCAATCCGGACCGCGCGCCGGCCTCTACGCCGCACTCATCCTTCTCTCCGGCTTCGGCCTCTTCATCTTCACCCGCATCAACATCCCAGACGCCGGCGTCTGCCTCTTCACCACCGTAGCCATCTACTTCTTCTGGCGCACCGAAGAGCTAGCGGCCCTCGCCAGCACCACAATCTCCCATCCCGCAGATCCGGTACCCCGAGGCTTCAGCCTCGGGTCTCATAGCCCCGAAAAGAAGAGCGGCCTTCAGCCCCCAAGCCTCTGGCATCCGCACGATCGCCTCCGCCTCTACGCCGGCGGTTTCGCCGTAGCCTGCGCCCTCAACGTCCTCACCAAGGGCCTCATCGGCGTAGTCTTCCCCGCAGCCATTGTCGTCCTCTATCTACTCCTAACCCGCGGCCTCCGCCCCACGCTCCACCGCCTCCGCGAACTCCATCCCTGGTCCACCCTCGAAGCCTTCCTCCTCATCGCCGCCCCCTGGCACATCCTCGCCGGCCTCGCCAACCCCACCCAAGGTCATCCCACGCCCTTCCGCTTCATGCACGGCCACTGGCTCGTCCCTCTACCCACCGACGGCAACGTACGCGGCTGGTACTGGTTCTACTTCATGAACGAGCACGTCCTCCGCTACCTCAACCTCCGCGTCCCCCACGACTACGACACCAGCCCCCTCTGGCTCTTCTGGGGCCTCTGCCTCATCTGGCTCATGCCCTGGTCCGCCTTCGCCTTCAAGGCCACCACATGGGCCGCACCCATCTTCGCCCTCCGCAACCGTCACTCACCCGACGCCCAAACCTTCCGCACCCGTCTCCGCAACCACACTCTCCCCCTCAAACGTCGCGGCGCCGTTCTGCTCCTCATCTGGGCCGCCTTCGTCCTCCTCTTCTTCGCCCTCTCCACCCGCCAGGAGTACTACGTCCTTCCCGCCCTCCCCGCCGCAGCCATCCTCATCGCTGGCTGGCTCGCACAAGACTCCCATGCCACCCAACGCTCATCAGCTCAACCGAACTCCACACACCCATCGTCCCAACCTGGCCCCTCCACAAGTTCATCCTCTCGACCGGAGGCGGCGCATTTGGCCGCCGCAGTGGAGAGATCCCTCTATTCATCCTCTTCGCCAGCGACCCCCAGCGTCCCCGCCATCGCACACCATACTGGCCACTCCCAGGTACTCCGAGGCTTCAGCCTCGGGTCTCATATCCCTGAGAAGGATCGGGGCTTTAGCCCCTCGCACCGCCGCGCCGCCCAACGCTGCACCGCCGTCCTATTAGCCCTCGGCTCCCTCTTCGCCGCCTTCGCCCTCTACATCCTCCTCCACGCCCACACCCCACCACCCCACACCGACCTCGCCACCCTCCTCACCGAGCACCCCTCCGACTACGCCCTAAGCATGGGCCACTTCCTGGACCTCGACACCCGCGCCCTAGGCCTCTTCCGCCTCCCTCTAACCCTGGCCGCCCTAAGCCTCTTCCTCGGCCCACTCATCTCCCTCATCCTCCGCAGAAAATCCCGACCCCACGCCGCCACGCTAGCCCTCGCCGCCGGAGCCTTCGGCTTCCTCCTGGCCGCCGACCTCGGCCTCCAGACCTTCGCCCCCGTCCTCTCCAGCGCCCAGCTAGCCGAAGCCATCGCCCCACAAGTCAAACCCCAAGACCTCATCGTCATCCACGGCGAGTACGAAGCCGGCAGCACGCTAGCCTTCTACCTCCAACGCCCCAGCACCTACATCGCACCAGCCTCCACGCTCGCGCACCCCGTCGCCCCCGCCACCAACTTCATTCACATCCTCCAGGGCCGCAGCTCCAACCTCTGGTACGGCAGCTTCTTCCCCGACGCCCCACCCATCTTCGAAACCCCTACCTCCATCGCCGCCAAATGGCCCGGCCCCCAACGCATCTTCCTCTGGCAATCCTTAACCGATCCGCCCAACCAACTCCCCCCGCTTCCCGGCCTTGTTTACATTCTCGTAAAATCCGGTGGCAAAGAGATCGTAAGCAACCAACCCAACCCGTAAAAGCAGGGGATAGAGTGTAGAGTGTAGAGCGTAGAGAAGGCAGAAACGATGCGGTGGCAGCACCACATCACCCCCGTACAATTCTCACCCCGCCTACCAATCTCACCGTTCTCTCTACGCTCTACACTCTATCCTCTATCCCCTGTCCTTATGCCCTGCGACCCAAGCGAACTCTCTCAAATCCCGCTCTTCTCTCTCCTCGATACCGACGAGCTAGCCGTCCTCGCCCAGCAAGTCGAGCACCGCTCCTTCGCCGCCAAGCAGCGCATCTACAAAGCCGGAGACCCCCACGGCCCCGCCTACGTCATGCTCGACGGCGAAGTCTCCGTCACCCTCATCGACGAGGATGGTCAGGAGGTCATCTTCTCCGAGCCCAAGCACGGCGACATCTTCGGCTTTGCCTCCATGCTCCAGGGCGTCCCTCACCTCACCACCGCCGTCGCCGTCGAACCCACCTCCTGCATCGAGGTCGACCGCCACGACATCAGCGTCCTGCTCGCCGCCAAACCACAGGCCGGCCTCGACATGCTCACCGTCATCTCCGGCGAGATTCACAACGCCCAGAAGGTCATCTCCGGCCGCGCCTACCGCAACCCCAACGACCTCATCGACGAGCAGGAGACCTTCGGCGAACGCATCGCCGACATGGTAGCCAGCTTCGGCGGCTCCTGGACCTTCATCATCCTCTTCGCCATCGCCCTCACCAGTTACACCATCCTCAGCAACCTGCGCGGCAACAAAAGCTGGGACCCCTACCCCTACATCCTGCTCAACCTCTTCCTCTCGATGCTAGCGGCCATCCAAGCCCCGGTCATCATGATGAGCCAGAACCGCCAGGACCACAAAGACCGCCTCCGCAGCGAACTCGACTTCGAAGTAAACCGCCGCGCCGAAGCCGAAATCCAAGCCCTAAGCCGCAAACTCCACTACCTAACCGACTTGGTAGGCGACGTCCACGACCACGTAGCCCTCCCCGATCCACCCCCCACCCCACCCACCAAATAACGCACCCCCTAACGCCACAAGTCCCTGCCCTGGCGCTAAACGTTGCTGTTGCTGTTGCTGTTGCTGTTGCCGTTGCTGTTGCCGTTGCCGTTGCCGTTGCCGTTGCCGTTGCCGTTTTGTTTGTCATCCCGCAGGGATCTGCAGTTGCTTTTGCCTTTGCAGTTGCTTTTGCCTTTGCAGTTGCTTTTGCCTTTGCACTTGCACTTGCCTTTGCACTTGCCTTTGCACTTGCACTTGCACTTGCACTTGCACTTGCACTTGCCATTACTCTAGTTCTTGCACTGGCCAGGTGCCTCATCCGTACCCAGCACTCAGCGGCATGCGTGGGCGGCCCATAAAGCCCCCACCAGCGCCATATCCGGGCCCTCCAGCGGCAACCTCCCCGGCACAATCGGAAGATTCCACCGCACCCGCCGCACTCTCTACGCTCTACACTCTATCCTCTATCCCCTATCCTCTATCCTCTATCCCCTGCAGCCTCCCCCGCCGCAACCGAAACCTCTCCCCCCGCCAAACAATCTCATCCCCCGCATAACTCCACGCCCAGAAGAACAACCCAAAGCAATCCCGCAGCGGCAGCCACACAATATCCCGCAACACCTGCCCATCGCGCAAAATCCCCACCCCCACCATCAACGCCACGCTCACGCGCACCAGCAGCGCCATGCTGAACAGCGAGAACGACCACAGCGCAAACCCACTCGCCACCATCGCCATCAACGACCACGGCAGCACATACGTTATCCCCAACCCTACATACCCCCACCGCCGAGAATCCCGCGTACTCCGCGCCCACCGTAGCTGGTGCTCGCAGAACCCACGCAACGTATACGCCGGCACCGTCGTCTCCACCACCTCGCGCACCAGCTTCACCGTGTACCCCGCCGCACTCAACCGCGCGCCCAACTCATAGTCGTCCGCAAGCTGATCCACAAGCCCCTCAAACCCGCCCATCGTCGCCAGCGCCGTCTTCGTAGTAGCCAAGGTCGACCCCAACCCAAACCGAATCCCACCCTCCAGCTTCCTCGCCACCAGCACCCCCGGCACAAAGTCCGTGGCAATCCCCAGCGCCTCCAGCCTGGACCAAAGTGCTCCGGACCAAAGCCCACCCTGCGCACTCCCGAAGTAGGGCACCGTCACCAGCCCTACACCCTCATCCGCACGCCCATCCGCCCCCGCAAACCCCGCCATCACCCGCTGCAGATATCGCGGCGACACGCGTATATCGCTGTCATTCACAATCACATGCTCAAACCTCGCCTGAGGCAGCATCTGCACCAGGTTCGACATCTTCCCATTGGTCCCCAGCCGCTCCGTACACTCCACCAGCCGAATGCTCACCCCCGGCCACTCCACCCTTAGCCGCGCAATCTCGCGCACGGCCTCATCCTCCAGCGAGCTCACGCCGAACAGCAACTCAAACTCCCCTACATACTCCTGCATGCAATGGCTCACCAGCCCTGCATACATCCGCGGGTCCACGCCCTTCACCGGCTTCAGGATCGTAACCCCCGGCGCAAACTCACCCGCCCCACCAACCTCTTCGCGCACCACCGCTGCACGCTCAAAGTCCCGAGCACTCCACAGCGCAATCAGCCCATACGCCACCCCACAAAGCGTAAGCAGCGCAACGAAGCCCTGCACCCCAATCGCAACCCAATCCATCCATCCAGTGTAGTGAAGAGCGAGGAGTAGTGAGTAAGGAGCAGGAGTAGAAAATCGAATCGCCTCTTAACGTTGCTGCTTCTTCGCAACCCGTGCGCGCAATGTCGCCAACGCTGCGTTAAGAATTCTTATCTCCTCGTCCACGAGCGCGTGCGCCATAGCCATCTCCGCTGTATCCCCAAAGCCAAGCATGGCGGCGAGCTCCAGTTGCGTCTGTACCTCAAGAGCCGAGCCTCGAGCGATCCCCAGAAACTGCATGAGCTCTCCCGTCGAAAGCCTGCCGTTTCCCTCTGCAATGTTGCTCGGAATAGAGACAGCCGCCCGCCGCAACTGGTTCGTAAGTCCGAATCTCTCATCAGAAGGAAATGTTTGCGTGGCTTTATAAACAACCTTCGCCAGATCCATTCCCTTCTGCCAGGCAATCGAATTCCGATGCGAGGAACCACTCTGCGTCGCCATCGTCTTGCTCCTCTATCCTCTATCCTCTATCCCTTTTTCACTCGTATCTCAACGCGTCAATCGGATTCAAATTCGCCGCCTTCCACGCCGGATAAATCCCAAATACCAACCCAATCCCGCACGAGCAAACAAACGCCGCGAGCACCCAAAGCACACTCACCTGGCTCGGAATCCAGAACCTCAACAGCATCGCAATCCCGGCCCCCGCCAGAATCCCAATCACCCCTCCCACCGCGCACAGCACAATCGCCTCCAACGTGAACTGCAGCAAAATCGTCTGCCGCGACGCTCCAATCGCCTTGCGCACACCGATCTCCCGCGTTCTCTCCGTCACACTCACCAGCATGATATTCATCACGCCCACGCCGCCCACCATCAACCCAACCGAGCTCAGTCCAAACATCAGCAGGAATAGACTGCCCGTAACCTGGTTCCAAACCCTCGTGATCGAATCCGAGCTGAAGATCGCAAAATCGTCGGGCTGCTCATTGCGAACCTTCCGCATGCGCCGCAACACCTCGCGAATCTCATCGGTCACCAACTCCTTGTTCTTCTGATCATCAAACTTCGCGCTTAGCCAGTAATCCAGAATCTCCGGATGCAGCTTGTGGAACGTCGAGATAGGAAAATACGCAAAACTGTCCTGCGGATTTCTTCCTCCGCCGAACGCCGTCTTCTGCTTGTCGAATACCCCAATCACCGTGAACTCGCGTCCCGCGATCTCCACCTCTTTTCCAATCGGATCGATGGCGCCAAATAGTTCCAGCGCCACATCGTGACCCAGCACCGTCACATCCGCCGCGCGCTGCTGGTCCATCTGCGTAAAAAATCGCCCTTCCGAAAGGGTCTTGTCATACACCGTCAACTCCGACGGAGTGTCCCCCTCCAGCGACACATTGTCCACCTTCCGCTTTCCAAACTTCGCAATCACCGACCCAGCGTTGAACTGGTAGTTCGTATACTGCAGCGAAGCTGAAGCCGCCACCACATGCGGCAGCTTCGAGATCGCCGTCATCTCGTCGTACGTCAGTTGCTTGCGCGCCAGCATCGCCGCCGTCGGCTGCGTGATAAACGAAAACCGGAACGCCCACAATACATTCGTCCCAAATTGCGCAACAAAGTCGCCCACCGATGTATTCAATCCATTGATCACCGACGAGATCGTAATCACCGTCATCACGCCAATCACGATGCCCAGGATCGTCAACCCCGACCGCATCTTATTCGCGCGCAGTGTATCCAGCGCTATCTTCACCGTCTCGCGTTGATCAGAAGCTCGCATTTAAAATTCACTCCGCAACGCGACAATCGGATCCAGATCCGCAGCCTTCCGCGCCGGATACACCCCAAAAAAGATTCCCACCGACAACGCCACAAGTAACCCTGCCGCAACGCTCCACATCGCAATCGTCGCCGGAAAATGAGCAAAGTACGCCACCCCCTTCGCAACCACCACTCCCCCCACCACTCCAATGGCACCGCCTATCAGCGATAGCGTTCCCGACTCCATCAGAAACTGAATCAACAAATCCCCACGCTTCGCTCCCAGAGCCTTTCGCACGCCAATCTCGCGCGTCCGCTCCGTCACGCTCACCAGCATAATGTTCATGATCACCACTCCGCCCACTACCAGCGAGATCGCCGCAATCGCAATCGCCACCCCGCCAATGCTGTTGATGATCTGCGACAGCAGCCCCACCAGCGAGTTGCTCGTCTCCAGCGTAAAATCGTCAGCCTCGCCCGGCCGGTCGTGCCGCAGGTCGCGCATAATCACCCGCGCCTGGTTGCTCGCCGCCTCCATCCCCTCCGCGCCGCTCGGCGCCTTCGCATAAATCGTCAACGAGCTCATCGTCCCGTACGTCTTCTGGTAAGCCGTCAGCGGAACGCCCACCCAGTTGTCCTGGCTCTGCCCCAGCGTCTTGCCTTGCTTCTCGCCCAGCCCCACAATCGTGTACATCACGCCGTCCACCCGTATCTCTTTTCCAATCGGGTCGGCGCCTTTCATCAGGTTGTCCTCAATGTCCGCGCCGATCAGCGCCACCTGCGCCGCATGATCCTCGTCCGCTTGCGTAAATCCGCGCCCTTCCACAATGTTCAGGTTCTGCATGTCCGGCATCAGCGCCGAATACCCGCGTATCTGCGTGTCCGTGCTCGATTGCGCCCCATAAACAACCCCGCCCGTCGTACTCTGGAACGCCCCCACCTCCGCGCAAGCCGTGCACTGTTTCTGCACCGCGTGGTAGTCCTCCATCGAGATCACCTTGCGCTTCTGATACTTGATGTAGTCCGCATAGCTGGTCGTAAACGCCGGTTGCTGCGAGATCGTAAACACATCCGCGCCCTGGTTGTTGATCTTCGTCGCCACATACACATTCGCGCCGTTGATCAGCGTCACCACCGCGATCACACTCGCCACGGCGATCACCACGCCCAGCAGCGTCAGCACGCTGCGCAGCTTGTTCGCCCACAGCGACTGCAACGCTATCCGGAATGCCTCTTTCTTCTCCATCCCTTATCCCGCCGCGCAACCAGCCTCAAGTCTACCCTGCGCAGCCCATCTGTAAGATCAGCGCCATCTCAAACCGCGCCTCACCGCAAAACTTCATTATCCGGCGTCGCATCGCCAGCCGCCACCGCAAGCGGGCGAAGATCCCTGACCATGTAGTACAAGAACCTGCCCGGCTCCTCCTGCATCACCATATGCGACGAGTCATCGAACCATACAAACTCCTTCTCCGGAGCCTTGATCTTCTTGAACCAATCCACCGCCAGCTCATGCGACGTCGCATAGTCATGCCGCCCGTCAAACAAAAACACCGGGCACTTGAACGTCGTCACCGAATCAAAATTCATCGCCATTAACGGCCCCAGCAGGTGCGTCACCGACACTTCACTGCCATCATCCGTCTTATCCAAATCCCTGTCCGTATAGTCCGGCGAAAGCTCTCGCGCGTTCCCGTCGTATGCGTAATCCTTCCGGCCATACGCCAGCCCGCCATAGTACATCAGCCACTTTCGCTGCACGCCAATCTTTGCAAAGCTCAAGTGCCCCGCAGTTCCGGGATACGGCGCGATCCCAATCAACTCCTTCACCGCCTCGCTATTGTTGTGCTCCCTGGCTTGCTGCAGCGCGAACTCATAGCCAATCCTCTCGCTCTTCTCCATATTCACCATCTGCCCCACACCCAGGTACGCATAAAACCACTCCGGATGCCGCTGCGCCAGCTCCACGCCCAACACGCTGCCCCACGAGTGCCCCAGCAAAAAGATCTTCTGCTTGCCATACGTCTTCATCAGATACCGCACCACCACTTCTGCGTCGCTCGTCATCTGCTCCACCGTCAGCGCCGCCCCCAGCCCCTTCGTATCATTCGACGCATACGTCTTCCCCGCTCCGCGCTGGTCCCACTCCACCACCGTAAAGTAGTCCTCCCACGGCGTTTGGAACGTGTAGTCCGTGGGCATCGTCGGCGACCCCGGCCCTCCATGCAACACCAGCAGAATCGGATTGCGCCGGTCCTTCCCCCGTATCGACAACCATTGCTGCTCCCCATTCACCGGTATCGTCAACAGCGCATCCACCCCATTCGGCGTAACAATCTTTCGCGAATCCGCAATGATGTCCGTGACCTCTTTCCGCGACATCATAGGCGACTTGGCCTCAGCCTTATCCCCGGCCCCCGAACTCCCCGCACTCTGCGCAAACGAGACCCCAACTCCCGGCGCAACATTCAACACCAGCGCCACACAAACCCAGCAAGCCTTCCTCATCTGACTCTTCTCCTCGCCAAACCTCGCGCGCGAACCACTCCCGCATCGGTATCGCGGGCACACCTCTGCCTTGGCCTCTCAAACCCTGTACGCATTGAACCCGGCTCCAGTTCCCGAGACACGCCTAAGCCCTCTGCGGAGCCCCCTGAAGCGCCTTCACCTCAGCCGCAAACGCCGCCACCGGCTTCATCTCCGTATCAAACGGCAGCGGCCGCTCCGGCAGCCCATCCACCCGCGCATCCTCCCGGTCCAGCCACGTGTACTTGTCCGTAATCCCCCACGTCAGCACCGCAATCACCGCCTCATCCGCCAGCACTGTTTTCAGATAGCTCGCATACATCCGCGCCACCGCCGCATCGCGCGGCCCAATCGCAGGAGCCACATAGCGATCATTCACATCCATCTCCGTCACCAGCACCTTCAGCCCCATCCCGCGCGCCTCGGCAATCATCTTCCGCAGCCCGCTTCCATACACCGGCACGCTCCCATCCTTGTTTGCCGCCGTAAGATGCGACTGCACCCCCAACGCATCCACAGGCACATCCCGCCGCTGCATCTCCTTCAGCATCGCCATCACCGCCGCGCGCTTCTGCTCTGACCCCGCATCCTCGCCCTCAATCCCATAGTCGTTGTAGACCAGCAGCGCCTTCGGATCCACCCGCCGCGCCGTCCGATACGCCACCTCGATATACTCCGGCAACGTCCCACTCCCTCCCAACACCTTCTCCCAGGGCGAACTCCGAAAACCACCCGGCAGCCCATCGCTCACCTGAATCGCCTCATTCACCACATCCCAGCTATGAATCCTCCCCGCATAGCGTCCGCCCACGCGCTCAATATGTTCCACCAGCACCTGCTTCGCATTCCCCGGCGTGACGTAACTCTCAAACCACTTCGGAATCTGCCGATGCCAAACAAAATTATGTCCCCGCAACTTCATCCCATTCTCTTCAGCAAACGCCGCCAGATAGTCCGCGTTATCGAAAAAGAACGTAGTCGGCGTAGGCCGCAGCGGCCCAAACTTAAACGAACTCTCCGCCACCACAATCCCCACCTGCGCCTTCAACAGCGCGCGATACGCCGGATCACTCCGCAGCGCCGCCACATTCACCGCACACCCCGCCAGAATCCCTCGCCCCGCTCCAGCCGCTCGAATGGAATCCACCGTCCCCTGGGCCCAACCAACCCCATGCACCCCAAGCCCCACACCCGCCGCCACTCCAACCCCCACAAACTCCCGACGCGTCATCCCCATCACATGCCTCCTCCCCGTTCTCCCTACGCTCTACACTCTATCCCCTATCCCCTGCTCTTCCATCCCCTGCCTCCTACACCCTGTTCCTGAGCTACACTTAACCTCGTGCAGGCGGCCGGATGATCGCTGCCTCCGGCTGCGTCAGCAGTCCGGAGGGGGAGGAAAGTCCGAACTCCGCAGGGCAGTGTGCCGGATAACGTCCGGGACGGCGTGCGCAAGCTCGCTGGACGGCCAGTGCAACAGAAAACAAACCGCCTCAGAAGGATGGGTTCTCGTTCGCGAGATGCAAGCCCATGCAAGCCATCTGCGGTAAGGGTGAAACGGCGGGGTAAGAGCCCACCGCGCGGCTGGTAACAGTCGCGGCATGGTAAACCCCACACGGAGCAAGACCAAATAGGCAGGGAGTCTCGCCGTCCCTCTTCAGACGGCAAGCGCGCGACGGCCCGTCACGCCCAGGCGAAGAGACTTGCGCAAGCAAGAGCCGAAACCTGCGGGTAGGTTGCTTGAGCATGGCCGCAAGGCCACGCCTAGAGGAATGATCATCTAAAACAGAATTCGGCTTACGGGCCGCCTGCACAGAAAACAGAGGATAGGGAATAGTGCCTGGGGAGTAGAGAGCGTAGTTTTCTCTACACTCTATCCCCTACGCTCTATCCCCTCGCCCTTTGCCCCGGATGCTCCCCCGTCCGTTGCGGAATAATCAAAATACACACCACCATAAACAGCGCAATCGCGCCCGACGAAACAAACCGGCTCAACCCAAACCCACCATCCGCATGCGGCTTCGTCAGCAGGTCGCCCATCGACGCGCCGAACGGCCGCGTCAACACAAACGCCGTCCAGAACAAAAACGTCCGGTTGATCTTCGTAAAGTAGTACAGCAATCCCACCACCGCGATCAGCCCCAGAAACAGAAACACGCCGCCGCTAAATCCTGTACCCTCGCTCGTCCAATCTCCCAGCGCCGTTCCCAGCGTGTTCGAGCACAGAATCGTCATCCAATAAAAAATCTCTGCCTTCGGATCCACAATGTGGTCAAACGAAATCTTGCCCACCGCAAGCTTCCACACCACCAGCGACAGAATCACCAACCCAAACAAGATCGCCGATCCACCCGGATACCCCAACCCCAGCGACCGGTCTGCAAAATCCGCCATCGTCGTTCCCGCCAGTGTCGTCCCCACAATCACGCCCCAGTACAGAAACGCGTGAAACCGCTTCACCTTCATCTGCGCCACCAGCAGCACCAGAAGCAACCCAAAGAAGATCGCCGTGCTTACCAGGTAGCCCAGATGCAGCGACATCGATAGCGCGTCCCCGCCCGTCTCGCCCAGCGTCGTTGCCGAAATTTTAATAATCCAGAAACCAAACGCAACGTCAGGCACCTTGCTCAGCACCGCCTTGCGCCAGTCCTGGTTATCCTGCGTCAGCGGCCCCTGCGCATCCGCAGCACGCAGAAACCCTCCGCCCCAGCTCAACGAAACCGCACCGCTCTCACTCATACTCTCCCCTTCCCTCCTTCAACAGCTCACTCCAACCACCAAACCCCTCCCTCACTTGTACCGCAATCCACACGCAGAGCTCAACGTCCACCCAGCGCTCTCCGTCCTCAAGCGCTGCAAGAGCGTCTAATCTGGCAAAGGAGCCTCTACCGCTTGCCGCATCCTTTTCGCACTCTCGCGCTCGCCGCCCTCGTGGCCATTCTCCCCACCACAATCTCGCACGCACAGCGACCAAAGCCCATCAAACCCTCGCCGTCCGCGCAGGACTCCGCGCACGACTTCACCATCCTCACCCACCGCATGGATGTCGACGTCGACGGCGCGCCCAACGCCTACGGCCCTCCCGGCTCCCACACCCTCGACAAGCTCCGCAACGCCCGTTATCGCGGCCGCCCCTTCGGTGAAATCGTCGGCTACCTCACCGACGACGACCATCCCAACATCCCCATCCTCCAGGGCCCGCACGACCCCTACCCCGGCGACTACATCTCCCAAACCGCCTTCACCGACCCCGCCATCACCAACCCCGCCAACCCTCGCCGCTACGTCGACGCGACGCGCATCAACTACGTCGTCCTCGGCAAGCGCGCCCGCAAACGTGGCGCCCGCCTCGGCGACTTCGTCACCGTCACCAGCCTCCGCACCCACCGCACCGTCTTCGCCATCGTCGGCGACGACGGCAACCCCTCCGGCAACGAAGGCTCTCTCCACCTCCTCCAATCCCTCGGCTACCCCTTCACCAACGGCATCGACGACGCAGTAACCCACCCCGAAATCCAAATCCACTTCTACCCCCACTCCAACCCCCACAACTTCTTCCCCCAAACCCAGGCCGCCCTGAACGCCGCCGCCCAGGCCGCCGGCCTGACCCGCATCCAACCCGCCTCCACCGCATCCAACCGGTAAAACGTTCTCAGTTGTCGGTTCTCAGTTCCTCAATTGCAAAGCCTTCACATCACCCGCCACCTAACAACTAACAACTGAGAACTGAGAACCGAGAACTGAGAACTGAGAACTGAGAACCGAGAACCGAGAACCGAGAACCGACAACCTCCAACCCCCAAGGAGCCCCCATGAACTACCGCTCACTAGGCCGCTCCGGCCTCAAAGTCCCCGAACTCTGCTTCGGCACCGGCACCTTCGGCGGCGCCAACGACTTCTTCAAATCCTGGGGCTCCACTCAGGACAAAGAAGCCGCCCACCTCATCGACATCTGCATGGAAGCCGGTTGCAACTTCTTCGACACCGCCGACGGCTACTCCGACGGCAAGAGCGAAGAGGTCCTCGGCAAAGCCATCTCCCACCTCAAGCGCCAGGACGTCCTTCTCTCCACCAAGGCCACCTTCCGCTTCGGCCCCGGCGCCAACAACGTCGGCTCCTCGCGCTACCACCTCATCGACCAGCTCCACGGCTCTCTCAAGCGCCTCAACACCGACTACATCGACGTCTACCACATGCACGCCTTCGACGCGACCACCCCCGTCGACGAGACCCTCAGCACCCTCGACAACTTCATCCGCGCCGGCAAGATCCGCTACATCGCCTGCTCCAACTTCTCCGGCTGGCACCTCATGAAGTCCCTCTCCACCTCCGAACGCTACGGTTGGGCAAAATACATCGGCCACCAGGTCTACTACTCCCTCATCGGCCGCGACTACGAGTGGGAGCTCATGCCCCTCGCCCTCGATCAAGGCGTAGGCGCTCTCGTCTGGAGCCCACTAGGCTGGGGCCGCCTCACCGGCAAAATCCGCCGCGGCCAACCCCTCCCCGAAGTCTCCCGCCTGCAAAACAAAACCGTCACCGATGCCGGCCCGCTCCCCGACTGGGAACTCGTCTACAAAGTAGTCGACGCTCTCGACGGCCTCGCTAAGGAAACCAACAAGACAATCCCCCAGCTAGCCCTCAACTGGCTTCTCCAGCGCCCCACCGTAAGCACGCTAGTCATCGGCGCACGCAACGAAGAGCAACTCCGCGCCAACCTCGCCGCCACCGGCTGGAACCTAACCCCCGAGCAAGTAGCCAAGCTAGACGCCGCAAGCAACGTCCCCCTGGCCTACCCCAACTGGCACCAGGTCCAATTCGAAGAGCGCAACCCCTTCCCCGTCCCCCAATCCCACGGCAGCTAGATCAACCTTCCGTTCAGGCTGTCGCATCCCAGAAGCCACGCTGTTGTATCCCGGAAGCCAGGCTGTAGGATCCCGGAAAAGAGTTGTCAGCTCGACCGAAGCATCGCGCCTTCATGCGATGCGTAGCGGAGAGACCCGCAGCTCTGCACGCAGCGCCTGCAGTCTCAGAAAGACTTCTTTAACCGCCTCCGCAAACAAACAAAAAAACGGGCGACGCCACCAGCGTCACCCGTTGCACATCAACCTCGACAGCCGCTCTCCCGCTATACTTTCGAAGATGCGCACCACCTCCAGAACGCGCTCACTGATTTTGCTGCTCCTCGCAGCGATCATTCTTCTTCTAGTCGTCGCGCCATTCTCCGCTTCCTCCGTCGGCCTGTCGTTCTGGGCGGTCTTCTTTCTCCCCACTCTCTTCTTCATTGCGATCAACTTTCGCCGCGCACTTGCAGTCGCCGGCTCCGTCATCGACGCTCGCGACCGCACCTCCCGCGCGCCGCTGTCGCGCTTTCAACGTCCCCCACCCCTCTCCATCGCATAGCACACGCATCACCCGAATCGCCCGCGAGCCCCGTCTCCGGGCGCGCTCTCTTGCGCTTCAGCAATGCGCCCACCCACGGGCGATGGAGACGCCATGCCGCTCGACCCAACACTCGCAAAACTATTTTGGCTCGTCGTAATCCTCTTTGGCACTGCTTATTTCGTTCAACGTTGGCGTCTGCGCCGCAGGAATCGCAAGTCCAAACACCGCTTCGGTTTCTACCCCAACGCAGCGTCTCTGGGCAACGCCTTGCAAACCATGCAGATCCTCATGCAACCACAAATCGCAGAGGTGCTCGAAGAAAAACTCGACGACCACGCCGACGAGGACGACTCGGGCGACGACAAAGACCCAACCTCCCACCTCCATCGCCAGGCCACCCGCATTCGCCAGGGCAAACCACCCGACCGCCTCACAGCCCGACTACCCAACCATCCCTAACATCATCCACCGCCGCACAATCCGCCTCCACAAACAAAAAATGGGCGACGCCATCAGCGTCGCCCGTTCTCATTCAGCCGTTTACATCGGCTTCATGGTCTCCTTCTTCTCTTCCTTCTTCATCGGAGTCATCTTTTTCGGCGCCCAGAAATCAGGCTCCGCCTTCACCCACGCCTCCGGAGGATTGCTCATCCTCGGGCTGAACGCGAACAGATTCTCCTTGCTCGTCTCCACGCACGCGGCGTTCAACTCCGACAGCTTCTTCAGCCCGTCCATGCCCATCGCGTCCTCAAACGCCTTGTCGCTGCTCATCATCACGTCAATCATGCCCAGCGACTTCATCGGGATCACGATCAGGTATTCATGTCCGTTCACCCCAAACCGGCTCTCGAACATCGTCCAACTGGCGTCCGGCACACCTTTCTCGTAACCCGCCTTCACCATCTTCACCTCCGCATCCCACTCCGCATCATGCCCCGGCTTTATCGAGTACACGATCAGCTCCATATACCGGTCCCCCGTGAGTCCGTGGTTATTCAAGCTCAGATTGTCGCGCCGCTCCCACACGCTCGTGTCCGTCTCCGACAGCAAATCCCCATCGGCCACATTCGCATGTTCCAGCGCAGCCTCCGTCGCGGCATTCTTCATCGTGCTCTTGGTCTCCGCCTCCCAGTCCGCGTACGTCGCGTACCCGTTCATGAACACCGCTCGATCCTGCCCCGTGAGCGATGTCATCGCCAAATAGTGAATATCGAGATGGTTCGCCTTCAGCGCCTGGACAAACGCTCCTTCCGTCTTCTGGTGCATCATGCCGCCCTTACCGGGCTTCACAAATTCGCGCTGAATCACCAACACATTTGGCGGCCCATCCGTCCCATCTCCCTGCGCCATCATCACCATCGGAGCCACACTCGCAGCACACAAAATCACCGGAAGAAAAACGCTTCGTGACATCGTCCATAGCTTCATATCGCACAGCCTCCTTGGGCTAGTACAACGTTCGCAACGCAAGAGACGGCCGCCACGCGGCAGCCACCACGGGAGATCCCAACCGCGCGCACATCGCATCAGCGCAGGTCAGGGGCATCATCAAATCTGTTCAGGGGGCCTGGGAGCAATAAAGATAAGACGTATCTTGAGGGCCTTGGAAGTCGCCACAGATTCTCCGCCCACCCATCCCCAATGTCAAGACAATCCCACACCCGCCCCCAACCCATCACGCACAAAAGAAAGGGCGGAGCCGAAGCCCCACCCCTCTCGCCCTAAACTGCGACGCTACGCAGCCTTACCCTTAGTCCCAGCCGTGTGTCCGCTCACAGCCTCAATGATCGCCCGCGTAAATCCAGGAATATCCTCCGGCTTGCGGCTCGTGATCAAATTGCCGTCGATCGCCACTTCATCATCAACAAAGTGCGCTCCCGCATTCTTCAAATCCGTGTGCAGCGACGGCCACGACGTAATCGTCTTCCCCCTCACCAACTCCGCCTCAATCAACATCCACGGCCCATGGCAGATCGCCGCCACCGGCTTTCCCGTCTCCGCAAACGTCCGCACAAACGTCACCGCGCTACTATCCATCCGCAGCTTGTCCGGATTCATCACTCCACCCGGCAACACCAGCGCGTCAAACTCCGCAGGCTTCGCCTCCTTCACCAACCCATCCACCTTCACGCTCTTGCCCCAATCTTTTTTATCCCATCCCTTAATCTCACCCTCTTGCAACGACAGCACCGTCACCTTCGCCCCCGCCTCTTCCAAACCCTTCTTCGGATCCATCAGCTCGCTCTGCTCAAATCCATCCGTCGCCAGCATCGCAATCTTCTTGCCCTCAAGTTGCTTGTTCATCCAATCTCCCTCTCGGCCCGTTTTCAAGGCTCAACACTGCCAGTTGCAGCACCAAGTAAGATGCGTCTTACCCTACAGACGGACGCCTGCACACACACCGCGCCACCTCGATGAAATCGCCCCTTCCCAACTCGCGCCCCATCAACAACCTCCACATCGGCACCGCCGGTTGGACGATCCCCAGGCAACACGCGCACCTCTTCCCCGCCCAAGGCTCGCACCTCGAACGCCACGCCTCCATCTTCAACTGCGTTGAAATCAACTCCAGCTTTCACCGCCCGCACATGCTCAAAACCTGGCAGCGCTGGGCAACCTCCACGCCTGTAAACTTTCGCTTCTCCGTCAAGCTCCCCAAGACCATCACCCACACCGCAAAGCTCATCAACACCGGAGCCCTCCTGCAAACCTTCATCGCTCAAATCCAAGGCCTCGGCGAAAAGTTGGGCCCACTCCTCGTCCAACTCCCACCCTCCTTAGCCTTCGACGAAGCCATCGCCCACGACTTCCTCACCACCCTCCGCGAGCTCCATCTCAACACCGACCCCCACACCAACCCCATCGCCCTCGAGCCCCGCCACGCCACCTGGTTCACCCCCATCGCCGACCGCCTGCTCCGCGACTTTGCCATCGCCCGCATAGCCGCCGACCCGCCCAAAGGCTCACCCTCCGCCGCGCGCCCCGCCGGCGACCGCAACCTCCACTACTATCGTCTCCACGGCTCCCCCCGCACCTACTACTCCAACTACGACGAACCCACTCTCACCCAATTAGCCCAAACCCTTAAGTCCACCCCACCCACTACCACCGTCTGGGTCATCTTCGACAACACAGCCCAAAACCACGCCACCACCAACGCCCTCCACCTAACCCACCAACTCACCCCCTAACGCCTGTCCTCGCACCCACCCGCCTTCTCTATCCCCTACACTCTATCCCCTATCCCCTGCCCCTAATGTCCTCCCTGCGCTCCCCGCGGCGGCCGCGGAATAAAGAACAGCAGCGGAATCATGCAAGCGCAGAAGATCGTCAGGTACCGAATAATATCCACGTACGCCAGCGTAGCCGACTGCCGATGCAGCATGTTGTACATATAAGCCTGCGCCTGATGCGTCGCCCCCAGCGAAGCTCCCCTTCCCGTCGGCGCCACTCCATTGCCGCTCTTGAACGCACCCTCCATCGCCTTCAGCCAGCCTCGATATCCCGGGTTGCGCGGCGTCATATCTCGCACCATCGAGCTTTCATGCGCGTTCGTCCGTCGCACCAGCATCGTCGCCATAAACGCCGTGCCGCACGACCCGCCAATATTTCTCGCCAGGTTCGTCAGCCCCGACACATCGTTGTTCTCCGTCTGCTTCACCCCAACATACGCAATCGTATTAATCGGAATAAACAGGAACGCCAGCCCCGACGCCTGGAAGATCCGCATGAACACCAACTGCCCATAACTCAGCTGCAGATCAAGATTCGCCATCCACAACAAACTCAGCGTCAGCATCAGGAACCCATACCCAATCAGCTTCCGCGGGTCCACCTTGCCCGACAAAAATCCCACCACCGGCATCATCAACATCATGATGAATCCCGCAGGGCTCAACACCAGTCCCGCTAGCTCCGCCGTATAGCCCAGCAGCGTCTGCACAAACTGCGGAATCAGAATCGTCGTTCCGTACAGCGAAAATCCCAGCACAAACATCAGCACAAAACTGATCGCAAACTGCCGCCGCTTGAAGAGCGTCAGATTCAAAATTGGACGATGCCCTTCATCCAACTGCTTCAGCTCCCACCAGATCATCAGCGCAAACGCCAGTACCGTCGCCACAATGAAAAACAAAATCAGGTGCGACCCCAGCCAGTCATCCTCCTGGCCCTTGTCCAACACAAACTCCAGCGACCCAAACGTTACCGCCAGCAGACCGAAGCCCAGAAAGTCCAGCTTCATCCCGCCCTTCTGCGTCTGCTTCACCTGCTCCTTCACATACGGCGGGTCTTCCACAATCCGCGACGTCAGATACAAGCTCAGCAAACAGATCGGCACATTTAAAAAGAAGATCCATCGCCAGTCAAAGTTGTCCGTAATGTATCCGCCCAGCGTAGGCCCAATCGCCGGAGCCACCACCACTGCCAGTCCATACATCGCAAACGCCTGCCCGCGCTTCTCGGGAGGAAACGTGTCCGCAAGAATTGCCTGCTCGCTCGGCGCCAATCCACCGCCGCCAATTCCCTGCAGCACGCGGCACAACACCAGCAGCGGCAGTGTAGGAGCCAGCCCGCACAGCGCAGACGAAATCCCAAACAGCCCCACGCAGATCATGTAGAACCGCTTGCGCCCAATGAACGTCGTCATGTACGCGCCCGCCGGCAGCACAATCGCGTTCGCCACCAGGTACGCGGTCAGCACCCACGTAGCCTCTTCCTGCGTCGCTCCCAGCCCGCCCGCAATATGCGGCAGCGCCACATTCGCAATGGAACTGTCGAGCACCTCCATAAACGTCGCTAACGTTACCGTCATCGCGACAATCCACGGGTTGATACTGGGCCGCCACGGCGCCTCTACATGCTCTGGCGCCAACTCCATTGTTGCTGCTGCTGCCATTGGGTTGGTTTAAGATTCCCCCCACCACGCAAGGGATTCACGAATTCCCATCAAAAAATCCAAGCAACACACTCGCCCCACGACAAGGAACTTCATCGATCAATAAGGCGAATCGACAATTAAATGAATCGTCTTCTTCAAATGAAAGAGCCCGACAAAGTCGGGCTCTCAAGAATGCAACAACTCCGCCTCACGCAGAGAGTCGCCGCCAACCAAATCCAACCAAGCCCAATAACCCCGTACCCAACAACAGCAAACTATCCGGCTCCGGCGTCACCGACGTCGCTGCCTCGAGCGTTCCCGACTCGGCCCCATAATCCACCGGATTCGTCGCAAACGACACATCGCTGAAGTCGATCGCCGAACCGTCATATCCAGCCAGTGAAGACGTCGGAAGCACCAGAAACAGATCTCCAGCCGGCGACCCGGTAGAGGAGATATTCACGTCATATACACCGCCAACCTCCCCTTGCTCACCAACCTCGGTCAGGGTCCCAGCCTGAAAACTCGGAAACCCGGAGACAGTAAGGTCCGCGGCCGTGAACATATCGGTCACCGTATCCAACGTGAGCGTCCCATCAATCGTCCCGCCGTCCGTGAACGACGAGGTGAGAGTGAGCGTGCCGCCGCAATCAGCGCACCCCCCCTGAGCCCTGCACGGTATGCTCAGGCCAACCATCACCACCGCGGCCGCAACAACGAACGCTATACGCATACAGCTCCTTTGACCCTGAGAATCCGCGAAGCAATTGTTAGGGCAATTCTCGCTCCGCAAGATGAAGGGAGCGAGAACCGCCCAGGCTAATTCAATCCCAGATTGAAAATCGCCCCACAAGGATCACAGGGCGAACCGCCGCCGCCAAAACGCAGCGAGCCCCAGCAGCCCCGTAGCCAGCAACAGCAGGCTCGTCGGCTCCGGCGTAACGCTGGCCGCCGGCTCCAGGCTGCCCGTTCCGGCAAAATAGATGCCCCCAAATCCGAAGTCAAACGTCACATCACTCAAACCAAGAATCGGCGATCCGCTGAGTCCCGCCAGCGACGACACCGGAAGAAACAAGTTCAGGCTCGCGCTGGGATTAAAGAGCGAGAAAACATTCACGCCATAAACCCCGGCGATCTCCCCCTGCAGCCCAACGTTCGATAGCGTCCCGTCGTTGAACGTCGGAACAAACCCGGCAACCGTCAGGTCCGCCGCCGAGAACAGGTTCGTCGTCGTATCCAGCGTGAGCGTTCCGTCGATCGTCCCTCCATAGTTGTACGAAGAGGTCAGGTTGTACGTGCTGTACGTGTCCGCCCGGGCAATCAGGCTGCCCGATAGCAGCGCGCCTGCAATCAATAAATGTCCAATGCGCATAAAGCCTTTCCGGTTCCACCCTCGCGAAACCATTTGGAGAATATTCGAATAGAAGCATGTGCAGCTCGGCCCTCTCCGCTGCAACCCACCCTCCAAACCCCCTCCCCGTACCCCGCATGTTAACCAAACCCTAACCCCAATCCTCAGAACACCTTCCTTTTCCATCAAATCCCGACCCTCCCCTCAAAGTGGAAAATATTTACCACCTCTCCCCGCCCTCCCCGCAAGAACCCTCACAAAATTACCCATCTCCCCCTCCGCCAACCCAGTTCGAACCATCCCCATCCCATCTACAGCGTCCGTCCCACCGGACCCATAGGCCCCGCACCGCAGACCCCAACCTCTCTACGTGCTAGCCTTTTCATCAGCCGTTCACGCGAAAGGAGGCCCATCGAATGAACGCCGACCTCGAACACCTCATCGTCCTTCAGGCCCAGGACCTCGAACTCCGCCGCCTCCGCCAGCAGTTAGCCGACGCCCCCAAGCAAGTCGCCGCCGCCCAAACCGCCCGCAACCACGCCGAGCTCGTCCTCGCCGACGCCACCAAGGCCCTCGCCAGGGAAGAAACCCTCCGCCGCTCCCAGGAGCTCGAAGTCAAAGACCGCCAAGGCAAGATCGCCCGCCTCCGCAAGCAGATGGAGACCGCCTCTTCCGCCGCGCAAATCACCGCCCTCGAGCACGAAATCTCCTTCTCCGAGCAAGCCATCGCCAAGCTCGAAGACGAAGAGCTAGCCTCCCTCGAGCGCACCGACAAGTTCGAGCTCACCCGCGGCGAAGCCACTCTCACCCTCGAAGTCACCACCGCCACCCTCGCCGTCACCCGCGTCCACGCCGCCGGCGTCACCGCCCGCAACACCGCCTCCATCGCCTCCATCGAAGCCGAGCGCGCCGCCACCCGCACCCTCATCGAAAGCTCTCCCGACGGCGAGTCCCGCCTCTCCAGCTACGACCGCATCGCCAAATCCAAGGGCACCGGCCTCTCCGAAGCCACCGACCACAAGTGCGCCGCCTGCCAGATGATGGTCCGCCCCCAGCGCTGGAACGACCTCACTGGCCGCGATCACGACAACGAAATCTTCACCTGCGAAACCTGTGGCCGCATGCTCTTCTACGACCCCCGCCGCGACGCCCCCGTCCGCTGGTCCCCCGGCGAAAAACTAACCGCCGCCACCACCAACTAACCCGCACGAAATCGGGTGCCCCGTCTTCGCGACGGCCTTATCGTCGCTAAGGCGGGTCCGCCATAGGAGCTCTTCAGCAACATGCCGTCCTCGCACTCCCCCCGCCAAACCATCGCCGTAGACATGGACGAAGTCATCGCCGACGCTCTCGGAGAACACCTCCGCCGCTACAACCGCGACCACGCCTCCGCCGCTCGCCCCGCCATCACGCTCGACGACCTCCGCGGCCGCCGCCTCTGGCAGGTCGCTCCCCCCGAGCACCATCCCCTCATCGACAACTACCTCCGCGACCACGACTTCTTCCGCGTCCTCCGCGTCATGCCCGACGCCCAGCGCGTCCTCCAGCGCCTCCAGTCCCGCTACGACATCTTCATCGCCTCCGCCGCCATGGAAGTCCCCACCTCCTTCGTCGCCAAGTACGAGTGGCTCGCCGAACACTTCCCCTTCATCCCCACCTCCCACATCGTCTTCTGCGGCGACAAGTCCATCCTCCGCGCCGACTTCCTCATCGACGACAACCCCCGCCAGCTCCGCTCCTTCCAAACCACCCCACCCGCCACCTTCCGCACCACCCCCACCGACAACACCTTCCGCGAAGGCATCCTCTACACCAGCCCCGCCAACGTCCACATCACCGGCTACCGCCGCGTAGACAACTGGCAAGCCATAGAAGACCTCTTCCTAACCAACACCCCCACCGAACTCCTCCAACACCACCAAGCCACCCCCACCACCTAATCCACCATCGCACCACGTTGTCGAGCCGCAACCCGCCGCCGTCCCGGCGACCCCAAGCCCAACCACCATCATGGGTGCCCCATTCATGCGCTCGCACTTGGCGCATGAATGGGGTAGAAGGTGCCCAGCGTTACCATTGGCCATATGCCTAGCCACCTGAAGCGATACCACACCGAAGGCCACGAGCACTTCATCAACTTCAGTTGTTATCGTCGGCGGCCATACCTGGACAACGACTTCGCTCGCATCACCTTTGAGAAGACCCTCGAACAACTTCGCAAGCGACACCAGTTCTATCTTTTTGGCTACGTCCTCATGCCCGAGCACGTCCACCTTCTGCTCAGCGAGCCCAAAATGGAATCCCTCTCCACCACGCTCAGCGTCCTCAAAGCCACAACCGCAAAGAAGCTAAAGGGAGACCTCAAGCAGTTCTGGCAAATCCGTTACTACGACTTCAACGTCCTCACCGACAAGAAGCACATAGAAAAGCTGCGCTACCTTCACCGCAACCCAGTGGAGCGCGGCCTCGTCAACAAGCCCGAGCACTGGCCATGGAGCAGTTACCATCATTACCCCACCGGAGAACCTGGCCGCGTCGAGATCGAATCCGAATGGACTTGGAACCGCCGACATGCCGAAGCCTCCCACTCCCCAGAACCACCATCACCTATCTAGTGTCGTTGGCCACACGGCCCTGAATCTTGGACGTGTCTCCAGCCACCATAACGGGTGCCCCACTCATGCGCAAGCACTTGGCGCATGGGTGGGATAGCGATCGTTCTCGACGAGGCAGACAGCTTCGCCGCTCCTGAACCCACCGCGCCTTCGTCCTAGCCCTACCGGAGTAGCAGGGGGCTTCAGCCCCCTGAACAAGCCGCAACAGCAAGAAGGGCTTTAGCCCCGGCCCACCGCCACTGCAGGCCGCCGTCCAAACATGCTTTAAGAAGCCAACCCAGCCACCATAATGGGTGCCCCATTCATGCGCAAGCACTTGGCGCATGGGTGGGATCGCCCAATTCCCAACCCCCCGCATACCGCGTGCGAAGCATCTTCCGCTCTGCCGAAGGCCGGAGTGAAGCCGAAGGCGCAACGACTGAATTGCTTTCGCTCGTGCCCCCCGTGATCCCCACCCCAGCGCCAACTACCCACGTGCAGTAAAGTCACAAGAGCGTCCACAAGCAACTTCCCGCTTAAGCCCAGCGGCAAACCCCGTCGTAACATAGGCATCGATGCCAAACATCTCATGGAACGAAATCGGCCACCGCGCTCTCCTCTTCTCGCGCGAATGGCAACACGCCACCAGCGAGCAGGCCGACAAGCAGACCTTCTGGAACGACTTCTTCAACATCTTCGGAATCTCCCGCCGCGTGGTTTCCTCCTTTGAGGAGCCCGTAAAGCGCATCTCCGGTACCACGGGCTTCATCGACCTTTTCTGGCCGGGCAAGCTGCTCGTCGAGCACAAGTCCGCGGGCCACTCCCTAGACACAGCGGAGTCTCAAGCCTTCGATTACATCCACGACCTAATCAGCTCCGGTCGCCAGGAGGAAGCGCCCCGCTACGTTCTGCTTTCGGACTTCCGGCACTTTGCCCTCTATGACCTTGAACCTGATCGCCACGAGAACCTTCCCCTCTTTCACGGCCTCCGTTACGACCGCATAGAATTCCCGCTTTCCGAACTACGCCGCAACATAGCCGCATTCGCCTTCATCCCCGGCTACTCCACCCGTCGCCCCATCGAGCAGGACCCCATCAACCTGAAGGCCGTCACCATCATGACGCGCCTTCACGATACCCTCAAGGCCGGCGGCTATAAAGGCCATCAACTCGAGCGCTTCCTCGTCCGCATCCTCTTCTGTCTCTTTGCAGAAGATACCGGCATCTTCGAACCCAGCGCCTTCCAGCTTTACATTGAAGATCGGACCGCCGCCGACGGTTCCGACCTTGGCATCCGCCTCGGACTTCTGTTTGAGGTGCTCGATACAGACACCCCCGACCGCCAGCAGAATCTCGATGAGACCCTTGCCGCCTTTCCCTACGTCAACGGTCAACTCTTCTCTGAGCGTCTCAACTTCGCGGCCTTCAACACCGACATGCGTATCGCGCTCCTCGCCTGCACGCGTTTTGACTGGTCGCGCATCTCGCCAGCCATCTTTGGCGCTCTCTTTCAAGAGGTCATGACGGACAAAGAGCGCCGCAAGATCGGCGCCCACTACACCTCCGAGCGCGACATCCTCAAACTCATTCAACCTCTCTTCATGGACGGTCTCCACGCCGAACTCGAGGCCGCCAAAGCCGACCGCTCCAATCGTCGCCGCGCACGCCTCGACGCGCTTCGCGAAAAACTCACGACACTCAAATTTTTTGATCCGGCATGCGGCTGCGGAAACTTCCTCGTCATCGCCTACCGCGAATTGCGCTTACTGGAACTCGACCTCCTCAAAGAGATCAATCAGGGCCAGCAGAATATGACCCTTGACGAGGTCAACAAGCTCTCTCGCACCACCGTCGATCAGTTCTATGGCATCGAGATCGAAGAGTGGCCCGCCCGCATCGCCGAAGTAGCGCTCTGGCTCATGGATCACCAGATGAACATGCGCATCCATGAGACCTTCGGCCAGCACTACCTCCGCCTGCCCCTCCGCAACACGCCGCACATTCGCCACGAAAACGCGCTGCGCATCGAATGGAGCGACGTGATTTCGCCTCATGACTGTTCCTATATTCTTGGCAATCCACCGTTCGTGGGTCATCAGTGGCGCGATCGCGAACAAGTGATCGATATGAATCACATTTGGGGAGAGGGTGGCCGCTTTGGTCGATTGGACTATGTAACGTGCTGGTACAAATTGGCCGCGCAGTACATGAAAACAAACCACCATATTCGGGCGGCCTTCGTTTCGACCAACTCCATCACACAAGGCGAACAGGTTGGAATTCTTTGGGCGAGCCTCTTTGGGGACAGCGTGCAAATCAACTTCGCCCACCGCACCTTCTCTTGGACTTCCGAAGCGCGAGGCAAAGCTGCCGTGCACTGCGTGATCATCGGCTTCGCCCTTGAAGCGGAATCCGAAAAAAGGTTGTTCAGTTACAGCAATCTAGACGCGCCTCCTGTCTCAACAAGTGCGAAAAACATAAATCCATATCTTGTCGACGCGCCAAATGTTATTCTCCCGTCGCGAACAGACCCACCCACGCACGTCCCTCCCATCTTCAAGGGGAGCCAACCCACAGACGGCGGCCACCTAATCCTCACCGAAAAAGAGCACAAAAACCTTATCGAACAGGAGCCCGGGGCAAGGCCGTTCACACGACCCTTCATCGGAGGCGAAGAGTTGATCACAGGGAAAGGCAGGTGGTGCCTGTGGCTCAAGAACATCACACCAGCAACCCTTCAAAAGCTTCCAATGGTTAGAGCACGCGTTCAGTTAGTTCGGGAGTCCAGGCTCAAGAGCCCCACGAAGAGCGTACGTGAGTTTGCCGCAAAGCCAAGCCTCTTCACGCAGGACCGGCAACCTTCGACGAGATATCTTGCCATTCCAGAAGTATCGTCGGAAACTCGCATCTACATACCGATTGCCTTCCTTAGCGCTAATACAATCGCGAGCAACAAACTCCAAATAATCGCTGGTGGCACCCTCTATCAGTTCGGCATCCTAACCTCGGTAATCCACATGGCGTGGGTAAAAGCAGTATGCGGACGACTCGAGTCTCGTCTGAGCTACGCTCCTTCTGTCTACAACAACTACCCTTGGCCGGAGGACACTACCCCCGCCCAACGCACCCGCATCGAAGAACTCGCCCAGGCCATCCTCGACGCCCGCGCCCGCTACCCAGACTCCACCCTGGCCGAACTCTACGACCCGCTCCTCATGCCGCCGGACCTCCTCAAGGCCCACCAGACCCTCGACCGCGCCGTCGACCGCCTCTACCGCCCCGACCGTTTTTCCAACGACCAAGCCCGCGTCGAATATCTCTTCGCCCTCTACGAACGCCTCACCACGCTCTTCCCCACCGCCAGACCCGCCCGCCGTCGCTTCCCACCACAGCAATAACCGAAACCGGGCGAACCCGCCGTCCCCGCAGGACCTACTGCCTGAGCAGCTTGAACGCGTGCGTCCACTCATTCTTCAGAAACCCTGGAATGCACCACAGCATGCACAGCGGCTCAATCGCCCGCGCCGCAATCGCTCCACCCATATCCGCCGACTCCCACCCCACCTCATCCATCAGCCTCTCAACCGTCTTCTTCGCAGCCTCATCCTCGCCGCAAATAAACATCGTCGGCCTGGTCCCCCCAAACTTCGGATCAATGAAGTTGTGTGCCCCAACCGAGTTGAACGCCTTCACAAACCGCACCTCCGGAAACTCCCCCTGCAGCTTCTCCATCAGCGACGAGTCATACGTCGTGAAAAACTTCAGCACCCCCTGCTCCGGCGGCTCATCCGCAATCGGGTTCGTCGCATCGATCACCACCTTGCCCCGCAACACCCCCGCCGTCGCCAGCCTCAGCGCCGCCGCCGCAGCCGACCCCTTCACCGCCAGCACCACCACCTCCCCAAACCCCGCCGCCTCACTCCCGCTCCCCAACGAGACCCCAGCCTTCCCCTCACCCCACTCCTTCAGCTTCTCCGGCTCCCGCGTCCCAACCATCACCTCGTAGCCATGCCGCGCCAAACCCTCCGCCAACGTCTGTGCAACAACCCCTGAACCCAGGATCCCGATCTTCATCTTCCCTCCCCATTCGACCTGCCTTGCCATCATCCTAAAACTCCGTGAACGCCACAAGAAAATCCGCCCCTCCCAAACCCATCACTCCCCACCCGACGCAAGAAATCCCCGATGTCAAGCTACCTTTACACTTTTGTCCTATCCACCTGAAACCGTGCGCCGAGAACCGGGCTCAAACCCCTCGCGCGCAACACAAAACCCAGTTGAGATCAGCACCAAAATGGTAGGCTCATCCCATGCACCCGTTCCACCCCGGCGGCCGCCCCACCCCCGCAAGATTGCGCTATCTGCTTCTCTGCACAGCCTTTATCGCCGCCGGCTGCGCCAGCCCCGGCCCCCCCAAGCCCCCCTCCCTCCATCTCCCCAAACCAGTCGAAAACCTCACCGCCCAACGCGTCGCCAACACCGTAGAACTCACCTTCACCCCCCCTGACGAGTCTACCGACAAGCTCCCCCTCACCGGCCACATCACCGGCGAGCTATGCCGCCAAGTAGCTGATAGCAAATGCATTGCCCTCCCCC